>DATLXK010000028.1:0-137630 GCA_035575925.1 Sphingobacteriaceae bacterium | reverse complement strand
GACCCTCTTTCATTCAAGCGGTTTTAGAAATATGAAGCATTTTTATCAGCACTATGTACAAAAACATCTGCAATCAGAATTTCCAACTACCGTATCCTATAACCGTTTTACCGAACTGATGCAATCATCTGTTTTACCCATGACTGTTTTCCTGAAAACATGCTGCCTGGGTGAGTGTACAGGTATCTCTTTTATTGATTCTACCCCTATCAGAGTATGTAAAAATAAACGGATCAAACGTAATCGGGTATTTAAAGATACAGCCAATGTAGGTAAATCAACGATGGGCTATTTCTTCGGGTTTAAGCTGCATTTAATGGTTAACGATAAAGGTGAGATCCTCAATTTTGTAATTACTCAAGGAAATGTAGATGATAGAGAACCACTTAAAAATGAACGCTTTATTCAATCCATAAAGGGTAAACTATATGGCGATAAAGGGTACTTGTCTAAAGAATTGACCAATATGCTGTTTGTGGATGGGTTACACCTGATCACTAACATCCGTAACAATATGAAGAATTGCTTAATGGAATTAAAAGATAAAATCCTGCTGAGAAAGCGATCTGTTATTGAAACCATTAATGATGAACTGAAAAACATGTGTCAGGTAGAGCACTCCAGGCATCGTTCTTTTGGAAACTTCATCACCAACATGCTTTCAGGCTTAATCGCTTATAGCTTCTTTCCTAAAAAACCTGCTATCAAGTTTGAGGCAGAGCAAACTTCGCAGGTTAGCTTGTTTTTATAATCGAACTCAGGTTAATAATAATTTATGCCGACAAACCGATGCAGAGATAACCACATCGCGGGTTACATTCATAACTAGATTATTTCTATAGCATAACTATAGGGTATTAAATCACATTTGGGATGTGAACTATCGGTTTATACTATTTATACCCTTTGTGAAGTATTAAAAAGCTTGCACGCTCTTCGCGTTTTAGAGGTATATCCCAGTTACCCTGATAAGTAATTTTAGTTGGCAAAAGAGCCTCATTATTATCAAAATATCCTAATTCAATGTTCATTTGCACATCAAAATCGAACGCGAGATTATCATATTTCATATCCACATAACGGCCCAGGATCTGAAGATCACGTTTATCAAAAATGGTGGTTAATTCTTTTATCATTAAGCCATCTTTAGTCCAGTTTGATAAGCCCGGTTTAACTGTGATCTTAAAACGATAAACGGGTATTGAATCCAGATAAGTAGCACTGAAAAATGCATAATCATAATACTGCCGCATATTTGGACTAAATATTTGGGTTTTATTTGAAATGAACGGAATTCCTTTTACAGGTTTCCCGGGACTAAAAATTAATGTTTTGAGCTTGTCTTTATATGACTCGTTACTTTCACCCTTTTTGCCGCTAATTGGTTCAGTGGGTTTAAAGTCAGAATTATAAGCATTCATAAATATGTAGTCAAACATTTCAACGGTGTAGAGCTCATACTTGCCATTCTTTTTGAATACCTTTCCCTCATCTTTTTTTTCCAGGAACTTCATTTTGTATGGTCCGGAATTATTATGAAATATCTTTCTATAGATCTTTCCTTCTACCTTATTTTTTTTATCATACGTGAATATCCTGTTCTCTGCAGTGAAGCTGTATTTTTTCATATTTCTGAATGCAGCATAAAAACTGGTATCGTTAACTATCTCATCTATAAAAGTTTGAACTGATAAACGGGTTGATTTAATAGTTACCGCAGAGTCAATATTAACTGTAAGAAGCGTATCTGGGTTGTAACGTGGGATTTGCTGGGCATATCCTGTTGATACGAAAAATAGAAATATAAAGAATAATAAAACTTTGTTCATTTTATATAAAAATTATGTCGCTGAAAATATTTAATACGACTAATTGCCAAGCCTTTTCAAAGCAATATAAGCCATCAGCCCCGTGCTGATTTTTAATGCGTCTTCATCTACATCAAAAGTGGGCGTATGTACAGAAGACGTTATGCCACGGCTTTCGTTGCGTGTTCCCAACCGATAAAAACAAGAATCCACAACCTGGGAATAATATGCGAAATCCTCCGCAGCCATCCAGATATCAAGGTCTACCACATTCTCATTCCCAAGGTAAGCCTCAGCGAATCCTCTCACTTGTGCTGTCAATCTTTCCTCATTCACAAGGAACGGATATCCTGTCACAATATTAAAATCACAACTGCCGCCCATACTTTCAGCAAGACCTTCAGCTAATTTTTTCATCCGCACGTGCGCCTCTTTTCTCCACACCTCATCCATAGTTCGGAAAGTACCTTCCAGATAAACTTCATTCGGGATTACATTGGTTGCTCCATTTGCAATCACTTTACCGAACGAAAGAACACAGGGTAGTTTAGGGTCATTCATTCGGCTCACAACCTGCTGTAAGGCAACAATTAAATGTGAAGTAATTAAAACCGAATCAATATTTTGCTGTGGCTGGGCAGCATGCCCTCCCTTGCCTTTAACAGTTACGTAAATCTCATCTGCAGAGGCCATGTATTTGCCTGCCCGAAAACCAACTTTACCCGTATCAATCATTGGCATTACGTGCTGTCCGATTACTGCCCCTGGTTTAGGATTCTCTAAAACGCCATCTTTAATCATGAGGCTTGCTCCGCCCGGAAGTTTCTCCTCTGCCGGCTGGAAGATCAGTTTTACAGTTCCCCCAAATTCATTTTTTAGCTCCTGTAGAATCTTTGCTGTTCCCAGCAATGAAGAGGTGTGAACGTCATGTCCGCAGGCATGCATTACACCTTCATTCTTCGATTTATAAATCACATCGTTAGCTTCATCAATTGGTAAAGCATCCATATCAGCCCGCAATGCCACCACTTTATCAGATTCTATATTCCCTTTAATCAAGGCTACCAAACCTGTATCAGCCATTTTCTGGTATGGTATTTTTAGTTCATCAAGCCTGGCTGCAACAAATGCCGCTGTTTCATACTCGTGAAACGAAAGTTCGGGATTGGAATGTAAATGCCGGCGGTTGCCCACAACATCTTTAAATATATCTTCTGCAAGATCCTGAATTCTGTTCTTTAACATGGCTTATCTTGAAAGATTAATTCGCTCCGGTAAAATAAAAAGGGAAGAATAAGCTCTTCTTGCCTGGCTCATAAATTTCTCCGCCTCTAAACGTGTTCTGAAATCTCCCGCGCGGATCTTATAATTTGGTTGTGAATAGCTAATGTAAGTATTGAGTGATGGGTACAGCGCTTTAAATCTGGCTTGTTCGTCATAAGTTTGCGCACGGTTAGAACCTGAAAACAGCTGAACCCTATACCCTTCTGCTGTAATCCGTGAGGTTCCTATAGCCTCACGCTCCAGTTTAAGTCTCCGGGCAATCAGCACATCAATCTTTGGATCTTTTATAATGGTTACTGTTCCGGTTTCCTGAGCTTGGGCAGGAGATATAAAACATAGCATAGAAATGATAAACATTAGTATGTTAAGATTCACCTTCGCCATTTTTTTCATACTGTGAATAATATATTTCCAATTACGGACGCTTAACTACCAACAGAGTGCACTGCCGCAGTTGGTGTATTAACCGAATAACTTAAAAAAGTATTTTTAACCGTTTCTTAGTTAACGCCCACACCGTGGCAATTCTTATATTTCTTTCCACTTCCGCAAGGGCATTGATCATTTCGGCCTATTTTATTCTCCACACGTATGGGCTGGCTTTTTTGAAGCTCACGTGTATCATCAACAGGCAACCCATTTCCTGATTGAGCAATTTCAGCCTTCGAAGTTCTTAACTTGCTGAGATCCTGGCGTGGTTGTGGTCTGGCTTCACGAACATCTTCCGGATCCTGGTTAGGAATACCACCTTTAAACAGAAAACTCACCACATCTTTATTTACAGCGATCAGCATTTGTTTAAACAGGTTATAAGCTTCCATTTTATAAACCACTAACGGATCCTTTTGCTCATAAACAGCATTTTGTACCGATTGCTTCAGTTCATCCATCTCGCGTAAATGCTCTTTCCAGATTTCATCGATCAATGCTAAAACAACATTTTTCTCGAAAGCTTTAAACACTTCATAACCTTTACTCTCCACTGCTTTTCGAAGATTCGTGGCAACCTGTACACCCCTGATGCCATCAGTAAAAGGCACTACAATGTTTTCAATATAGTTGCCACGTTCCTGAAGAACGTCTTTTAATACCGGGTAAGTTTGTTTTGCAATAGCCTCCGACTTCCTGTGATAAAAGTCAGCTATGGTTTGAAATACTTTTTCAGTCAGATTATTTATAGACGTATCAGAAAATTCTTTCTCCGCTACTTCAGGATCTACAGAGAAGATACGAATGATCTCTAACTGAAAGCCTTCAAAATTGCCTGCTTCCTTATATTCAGTGACAATATCCTCAACCACATCATAAAAGGTATTGTTCAGATCTACATCCAAACGTTCACCGAATAAGGCGCTCTTCCGTTTTGAATAAACTACTGTCCGCTGCGAGTTCATCACATCATCATACTCCAGCAATCGCTTACGAATACCGAAGTTATTTTCCTCCACTTTACGCTGGGCTCTTTCAATAGATTTGGTGATCATAGAATGCTGGATCACTTCGCCTTCTTCAATACCCATGCGCAGCATAATATTAGAAATACGCTCCGATCCAAATAAACGCATCAGATCATCTTCCAATGAAACGAAGAATTGTGATGAGCCAGGGTCGCCCTGCCTTCCTGCCCGGCCACGTAACTGTCTGTCTACACGGCGGGATTCATGCCGCTCAGTACCTACTATAGCCAGACCGCCCGCGTCTTTTACGCCTTCACCAAGCTTTATATCGGTACCGCGACCGGCCATGTTGGTTGCAATAGTTACGGTGCCTGATTGACCTGCCTCTGCAACTATATCTGCTTCACGCTGGTGAAGCTTTGCGTTTAATACATTATGTTTTATTCCACGCAGCTTAAGCATACGGCTAAGCAGTTCCGAGATTTCTACGGAAGTAGTACCTACGAGAACCGGACGGCCAGCCTGGGAAAGTGCAACTATTTCATCCGCCACCGCATTATATTTTTCACGCATCGTTCGAAACACCTTATCTTCCAAATCTTTACGCTGAGTGGAAACGTTGGTTGGGATTTCAACAACATCCAGTTTATATATCTGCCAGAATTCGCCTGCTTCCGTAGTTGCGGTTCCCGTCATCCCAGCAAGCTTATGATACATCCTGAAATAATTCTGCAGTGTAATGGTTGCATAGGTTTGTGTAGCATCCTCTACTTTAACATTCTCTTTGGCTTCAATTGCCTGGTGCAACCCATCCGAGTATCGGCGGCCATCCATAATACGGCCTGTTTGTTCATCAACTAGTTTTATCTTTCCTTCGTCAATAATATATTCTACATCTTTCTCAAATAAGGTATACGCTTTTAACAATTGGTTCACAGAGTGAATACGCTCAGATTTAATTGAAAAATCACGCATTAACTCATCTTTTTTAGCTATTTTTTCTTCATTGGATAAAGTAGATTTTTCGAGGTCTGCTATCTCTGTACCCACATCCGGCATGATAAAGAAACTTGCATCTTCACCCGATGAGGTGATCAATTCAATACCTTTTTCTGTAAGCTCTACTTGGTTGTTCTTTTCATCAATAACAAAAAACAGTTCAGCATCTACCTTGGGCATTTCTTTGCCCTGATCCTGCATGTAATAGTTTTCGGACTTATTCAACACCTGCTTTACGCCGCTTTCGCTTAAAAACTTAATTAACGCTTTATTCTTTGGTAATCCGCGGTGTGCGCGCAGCAATGCTAATCCGCCGCCATCGGTACTTTTATCGCCATTATTTATAGCTTTTTTAGCATCGTTAAGAGCCCCTGTTATGTAACTTTTCTGATGGTTAACTAACCGCTCGATACGTGGCTTAAGATCATAAAATTCATGTTCATCACCTCTTGGAATAGGGCCGGAAATGATCAGCGGGGTACGGGCATCATCAATTAAAACGGAATCGACCTCATCCACCATAGCATAATGCAACTTACGCTGAACCAGACTTTCGGGCGCCTGGGTCATATTATCACGCAGGTAATCGAAACCAAATTCGTTATTTGTTCCAAAAGTAATATCAGCAAGATAAGCCTTACGGCGATCTTCTGAATTTGGCTGATGCTTATCAATACAATCAACACTTAAGCCATGAAATTCGAATATGGGACCATTCCATTCCGAGTCACGACGTGCCAGATAATCATTCACGGTAACAATATGTACTCCCTGCCCTGCTAATGCATTCAAATAGGCCGGTAACGTTCCAACCAATGTTTTACCTTCACCCGTAGCCATTTCAGATATCTTTCCCTGGTGCAATACAACACCGCCTATAAGCTGAACATCGTAATGAACCATATTCCAGGTTACCGGAACCCCTGCTGCGAGCCAGGTATTATGATGTATGGCTTTATTCCCCTGAATTTCTACATTAGATTTCCGGGCAGCAAGTTCACGGTCAAAATCTGTAGCGGTAACTTCAATAGTTTTATTTTCTGTAAAGCGCCGGGCGGTTTCGCGCATTACTGCAAAGGCTTCAGGCAGAATCTCAAGCAAAACTTTTTCCAGCTGTTTATCACGCTCTTTATTCAGATCGTCTATCTGCTCGTAAAAAGCAGTTTTTGAACCCATGTCTATATCTGCAGCTTCTGCCTGTTCAGTCAGCCCTACAATCTGCTTATCTATATCTGAAAGATACTCGCTTATTCTGGTTTTAAAACCGATCGTTTTCTGACGCAACTCATCATGTGAAAGACCAGGAAGCTTCGCGTATTCAACCTTAACGTCTTCAGCCATGGGTTGAATTACTTTTATATCGCGATCTGATTTGCTTCCGAAGAGCTTATTTAAAAATCCTAACATGTTATTTCTCTAATAAAACCATCTGTTTCAACAATTACGCCACCAAAGGCTTCAAGCCAATTTGACATAAATAGTTTGCGAAATTACAGCAAATAAGTGAAATAGGAACAAGGTTGTTTGGAGTATCCATCCAACATTTCAACTTTCAACTTTCCTTAAAAGAGTTATTCGCTACATTTGCCCCATGAATATCCTCTTACTTGGTTCTGGTGGCAGAGAAAGTGCTTTTGCATGGAAAATTTCTCAAAGTGCTAAATGCACACAGTTATATATTGCACCTGGGAATGCCGGCACAGACAATTACGGGAAAAATGTAAATATCAGTCCTACTGATTTTGATGCTATCAGATTATTTGTAATTGAACATAAAATTGGTTTAGTGATTGTAGGGCCGGAAGATCCACTTGTAAAAGGCATACATGACTTTTTCCTGAATAACCCAGATATTAAGCATATACCGGTAATTGGGCCGCAGCAACAGGGTGCAATGCTGGAAGGCAGCAAGGATTTCTCCAAGCAATTTATGAACCGGCATAATATTCCTACAGCGGCATCACGTTCATTTACTGTTCAAACACTGGAAGAAGGGTTAAATTATCTTGAAACCCAAACCCTTCCTATCGTTTTAAAGGCGGATGGTCTGGCTGGGGGTAAGGGAGTATTAATCTGTGAAACCCTGGAAGATGCAAAAACTGAACTGAAAGCAATGCTTGTGGACAGCAAATTTGGGGAGGCAAGTAACACAGTAGTTATAGAGCAATTTCTGAAAGGTATTGAGCTTTCCGTTTTTGTTTTGACTGATGGTAATTCATACAAAATTTTACCTGAAGCAAAAGATTATAAACGGATTGGTGAAGGAGATACCGGTTTAAATACGGGTGGAATGGGCTCTATATCTCCGGTTCCTTTTGCTACTCCCGGGTTTATGCAAAAGGTGGAGCAACGTATAATTATTCCGACAGTAAATGGGCTAAAAGCTGATAACATTCCCTACACAGGTTTTATATTTGTAGGCCTGATGAGCGTTGAGGGGGAACCTTATGTAATTGAATACAATGTAAGAATGGGCGATCCTGAAACGGAAAGTGTTTTACCACGAATTGAGAATGACATTGTTGAACTTTTAGTCGCTACCGGGAATGGATCTCTGGAAAATATACAGCTTGTAGTTTCAGCAAAAAGCGCAGCTACAGTTATGCTTGTTGCTGGGGGATACCCGGGAGAATATTTAAAAGGCAGGGCAATATCAGGACTTGATAACGTACGGGATTCTTTAGTTTTCCATGCCGGAACAGAGAAAGAAGATGATATAGTTAAAACCTCTGGCGGAAGAGTTATTGCTATTACTTCAGTGCAGGACGATCTTTTCAACGCATTGCAACATGCCGTTGCTGATGCCGGAAGGATTTATTACGATGGGCGATACTTTAGAAACGATATAGGATTTGATCTTTTGTAAGTCTATTTTGTAGAATTATTTAAAATCTGTTCTAACTTAATTCCAAGCTCTTCGCCACGTAAGTTTTTTGCTACAATTTTTCCCTCAGGGTCTATTAGAAAATTCTGAGGTATTGAATTGATGCCGTATTGAACTGCAACAGCATTCTGAAAGTGGTTTAAATCGGAAACATGTGTCCATGCAAGCTTATCATCGTTTATAGCTTTAATCCATTTGTCCTTTTCTTTAATCCGGTCTAATGACACTCCGAGAACTGTAAAGTTTTTGTCCTTGTACTTATTATAATTATATACAACATTCGGATTTTCCTGGCGACAAGGGCCGCACCAGGCCGCCCAAAAATCCAACAGCACATATTTACCTCTAAAATCAGAGATTTTTACTGGTTTTCCATCAGGATCATTTTGGGTAAACTCAGGCGCCATGGCCCCTATAGAAGTTGCTTTAAATCGTTCCAATGTTTCCCAATACACTTTTCCGGTTTCACTCGAGCGAATTGACGGATCCAATGAGGAAAACAATGGCGAAATCTCACCGTATTCGGGATAATCGCCGCCGTAGTTGGTTAAAACATCAAGACTGACAAACGAACCCGGGTTTTTTAAGATAAACTCTTTACTAAATGCTTTTTGTTCTTTTTCTATAACTTCCGCTCTTTTTTGAAAACCTTCCCTGAAGACAGGCGATTGTTGCTGTTCCTTAGTGGCGGCAGCAAATTCCTTAACGAGCTGCTGAAGCTTATTATTAATCGATTTAAATCCTCCTAAAAACCGGGCGTTGTCCTCGTTTAACCTTGATCCTTTAATCTTTGCTTTGGATATAGAATCGGAGCTGTTAAATTCAGTATTGCCTTTTTCAAGGTAAAAGCCAAGGGCATCACTTTTTTCATTCCGTAATTTATTTAAACCGATACCTTTATGATCCAACACGAACGTTGCCCTTACGGGATCTGTAATTATTCCTTTGAATTCAAATATTCCGTTTTTAACCCCGGCAGAGTCTACTACAACAACAGCTCCCTTTCGGTACATTAAATACGCTTTAGCCGGTGATTTTACAGTTCCTATTTTGCCTTTCAGGCCGAAGTTTGCACTTTGCGAGAATGCAGTTACAGAGAATAACAGTAGTAAAACAAGGAAAAAATTCTTCATAAAATAGCAGGTGAAAAACACTTAAATAATTCTATTTGGGATATAAAACGGTGTAGCAATTAAAATGTTACCGGAATTGGGTTTTATCTAAATTAATTTCTGATAGGTTCGCCACCACAAGTCAGGCATTTCACCGCTAACAGCTACCTGGTAATCTTCATACCGACAGGGTACTAAATGATAGCGCTCATTTTTGGAAATGCCCGATGGATAAGGCACCTGCATCCACCAACGGTCTGTCTTTTTACTTTTTACAAAAATAAGTTCATGTGAATTATCCTTTAAATTAGTCCGGTAAGTTAAGTACTGCGATTTTGGTTGTAAAGGAATGTCATTTTTACGGTGATAAAAACCATCAATAAAATACCAGAGCATTTGCGAAAGAAGTGCGGCGGTTTGCCCGTTCTTATCAAAGGCCGGATTAAACTCATAAAACCCTATAGATGATAATTTATCATTTAAACCGGCATACCGGCATAACTGGCAAGCCTCTTCGCCATAAAACCCATTTGGATTTGCATTGGCATTTCCTCCGGCATCTGATGACCTGATTGATGAGACATCAAAGCTTATCATATTTGCATTGCGAATAATTGGCTCGGCAACACTGGTTTTTCCATACAGATCACCTAACCGATGTGTATCAAAATACAGCTTTTCCATAAGGCGTAAGCTTTCCTGATTAACAAAATAGGTTTGATATCCAATATTGCTGAAATTAAACAAGAAGTTAGGTTCGTGTAAAAAGATTTTATTCAGATAAGCTAAAGAATGAGTTTCAACTGTATTTTTTGTATTTTCTTCCAGGTCAAATTTTGGATCTATGACAAGAAGATCAACTTTCTGCTCCAGCTTTTCATAAGCTATGTATTGTGCATACGTCAGATCCTGACCTCCGCCTAAAATAACGGGCAGAATATTATTTTTCACCAGTTCTGTAACAGTGTTTCTTAGAGCAATATAGGTATCAGTTACGTTGGCCCCGGCTTTTATATTTCCAAGATCGGCAATTTTTGCATTATAAGTTCCCTGGTTTAAAGCATAAAACTTTTCGCGGATATAATCAGGCCCTAAAGCACATCCCTGATTATTAACTGCATTCCGATCTTCCTGCACGCCGATTAAAGCAATATGAAAATTACCACTTTCCAGGTCCGGAAAATCTGAAGTGTAAATTTCTGCAACAGATCCCAGCTGGCTGGTAAAAAACCCCTGAACGGGAGTAAATTTTTTCAGATCAACGGGAGAAAAAAAATCAGCTAATGACATGCAATTATTATTCTGTAACAGGGGTTGTTGCTTAAGGCCTGGTATTTCACTTTAGACCGCAGGCACTTGCACCAAATATCCACTTTATTCAATTACTTTTGAAAGCATTTTAAAAATTTCCACCGAATGATTTTGGTTACAGGGGCAACAGGTTTTTTAGGCTCTGAAGTTGTACGGCAGCTTGAGAAGTCAAATACCGTTCGCGCATTAAAAAGAGATTCGTCAACAATTCCTGAAATAATACAAAATGCGGCTGTTGAATGGAAGAATGCTGATCTTCTGAACTATTTTGATCTGGAAGAGGCTTTTGAAGGGATAAAACAAGTGTATCACTGCGCTGCAATTGTTTCTTTCAAGCCTTCGGAAAAGAAAAAAATGATCCGGAACAATATTGAAGGCACTGCTAATATTGTAAATATTTGCCTGGACAAAAATATTCGCCTTGTACATGTCAGTTCTGTTGCAGCCATAGGAAAAGGGAAGAATGGACTGACTTCTGAGAAAGATCACTGGCAGTATTCTTCCCGGGAAACCGGGTATGCTATTTCTAAATATGAAAGTGAAATGGAAGTTTGGCGTGGTATTTCAGAAGGCCTGAATGCCATTATAGTAAATCCTTCGATTATTATTGGTAAGAATGGTGCCTATAGTATGGGTGACCGATTTTTTGTATTAGCAAAAAAAGAACTAAAATTTTATTCTTCGGGAAGCCAGGGATTTGTGGATGTTGAAGATGTTGCTAAGAATATGATCGTTTTGATGAACAGTGAAATAGCAGGTGAACGATTCATTGTAACTGCCGAAAACTGGACTTATACAGATCTATTTAAAGAAATTGCATTGCAATTTGGTCTTAAACCTCCAACTTTAGAGGCCAAGCCATGGATGTTAAATCTGGGAGTTGTTATTACCAGGGCATTATCTGTTTTTACCGGAAAAAATTACGGCCTAACCGCAGATACTGCCCGAAGTGCTTTTAATAAGAGTGCATATAATAATCGAAAAATAAAAGACGCCACCGGCTTAGAATTCAAACTTATTAAACAAACTATTGCCGAAGTTTGCCAAAACCAGGAAAAGTGAATAAACAATTTTATATTATCGATTTCGACAGCACATTTACACAGGTTGAAGCCCTGGACGAACTTGCCCGTATCTCATTAAAAAATCATCCGGATAGGGAACGTATTTATCAAAAAATAGAGGATCTTACCAATGCCGCAATGGACGGAAAATTATCTTTCCGTGAAAGCTTAACCGGGCGTGTGTTATTATTGGAAGCTAACCGGGAACATTTAAAACAGCTGGTAGTACGTCTTAAGAAAAAAGTATCCTCTTCATTTTCACGCAACCGTACGTTCTTTAAAAAACATGCCGACGATGTACTGATTGTTTCGGGAGGATTTAAAGAATTTATTACCCCTGTTGTCACATCATACCATATAAAAAGAGAAAATATTTATGCCAACACATTTGTATTTAATGATGATGATGAAATTATAGGCTATGATGATAAAAACCCATTATCTGAGGAAGGGGGGAAAGTAAAACTGCTCAGAGATTTGAAACTCGATGGAGATATTTATGGCATAGGCGACGGCCACTCCGATTTTCAGCTGAAAGAGTACGGTATGATTAAGAAATTTTTTGCATATACCGAAAATATAGAGCGTAAAGCCGTTTCTGAAAAAGCAGATCATGTAACCCCCAGCTTTGATGAGTTCTTGTATGTCAACAATCTTCCAAGAGCCATATCTTATCCTAAAAATCGTATTCTGTGCCTTATTATTGGCGATGTTTCTCAGGAATCTATACAGTTATTAAAAAAAGATGGTTTTTCAATCCGTCATAAAACCAGTTTCGAAGAAAAGTATGTTTCTGATGTCGGAATGATGCTGCTTGCCAACGGCGAACAGTTAGAAAATGAAAAATTGGGACGTGCTATAAAGCTAAAAACTATCGGTTATTTAGGATCCGGCAAATCAAAAATCTCTCATGAAATATGTACCAGAATGGGGATTGTTGTTTTTGATGATCTAAAAAGCAATCCCCGGAATGCAGCCTTTGTTCCCAAAAGAATGATTGATTTTATTAATAAAGGCGACACCTATTTAAGCAGCAATTTTCCTAATCTGCAGTTACCCAGAAAATCAGCTTATCCTTCGGGACAAAGTGCTCATCGTTTAATTCATATTCATGAGAATGTTCCCGGGATAATGGCGCAGATCAATAACGTATTTGCAGATCATAATATTAATATCGTGGGGCAATTTTTAATGACTAACGCAGCCATTGGTTACGCCATTACAGATGTAAATTCAGAGTATGACAAACAGCTTTTAAAGGCATTAAAGAAAATTGATCATACAATAAAATTTCGGGTGTTGTACTAATAATAGAATATGAAGGAAATTTTCCTGGTTTTTGCTGGTGGAGGTTTGGGAAGTGTAGCCCGCTTTTTTGTTGGTAAGATATGGGTTTCAAACCAACTAAACTTTCCGATTGCTACGTTAACTGCAAACTTTCTAAGCTGTTTTGTTTTCGGGCTTGTTTTAATACTTGGAGTAGAGAAGATTAATTTAACCCTGCCATTAAAATTATTGATCATAACAGGATTTTGTGGGGGATTTAGCACGTATTCTGCCTTCACTTTTGAGACTGTAGAACTATTTAAAACCGGCCAAACTGCATTGGCATTTTCCAATATACTTTTAAATTTGGTTTTAAGCATTTGTGCTCTTTATCTGGGCATTACTGTCGCTAAATTTTTTTAAACCCTTTCTGACTTATCGTTGGAAATTCATTTTTTGTATCTTTGCGTTACTAAGAAGAGATACCGTGACAGATACACTTGATATAAAAACAACCAAATCGAATTCCTCCAGACTGAAAGAAACAGACTTTAGTAATTTACCTTTCGGGAAAAATTTTTCTGATCATATGTTTACTGCTGAATATGCAGATGGAAATTGGGGTAAGTTTGAGATTGTTCCTTATGGCGACTTGTCCTTAAGTCCTGCGATTTCATCATTACATTATGGGCAGGCATTGTTTGAGGGATTAAAAGCATACCGACATCCCGATGGGAAAATTTCCATTTTCAGACCTTATAAAAATGCGGAGCGATTTAACTTATCGGCAGAGCGGTTATGTATGCCCGTACTTCCTGAGGAAATTTTTGTGCAAAGTATAGCTGCATTGGTTAATCTGGATAGGGATTGGATCCCAACTGCGGCTAATCATTCGTTGTATATTCGTCCTTTTATGTTTGCCAGTGACCCTTATTTAGGAGTTCAACCTTCAGCCACTTACAAATTTATAGTCTTAACCTGTCCCGTTGGTGCATATTTTACAAAACCGCTAAAAGTTAAAATCGAGACAAAATATTCGCGTGCAAGTGAGGGAGGATTTGGCTATGCAAAGGCTGCCGGAAATTACGGTGGTTCCATGCTCCCGGGAAGGGAAGCACTAAAAGAGGGCTATGACCAATTGATATGGACAGACAGTCGTGATCATGCTTATGTGGAAGAACTGGGTGCTGCAAATGTAATGTTTATGATTGACGGCACATTAATAACCCCATCCACACGCGATACTATATTAAAAGGTATTACACGGGATAGTGTACTAACCCTTGCCCGGAAATGGGGAATACCGGTTGAAGAGCGAAGAGTTTCTGTTGCAGAGATAGTAGACGGTTTAAAGAACGATAAACTTACTGAAGCATTCGGTGTAGGCACTGCTGCTACAATTGCTCCTATTGCAAGTATTGGCCATGAAGGGGAACTTTACACACTGCCGGCACTGGAAAAGGCGGAGTTTTCAAATAAAGCCCTTAAAATATTGAATGATATGCGTTATGGCTTCACAGATGATGAGTTTAAGTGGAATTATACTATAGATTAGGCAAATTACATTTCTTCTAAACCCTCATCAGAGGGTTTTTTTATACCTGGGAATTGATATATAATTATCAGATTATTGCTCTGACAAATTGTCATTGTATTTAAAAAAATCGTATTTTTGCATTCCTAAATAGGAATAAATGTTAGATCCGGAAAATATTTTGATGGAGCCTTCCCGGCCTACTCAGTCAAATACACATGATGAAACCCGTCAGGGCGAGGCATTGGTATTGAAAAACGGGACTGAAAAACACCTGGGCAGGAAGCTGTATATAGAAAGCTATGGATGTGCAATGAACTTTTCAGATAGTGAAATAGTTGCATCCATTATGCTGGACATGGGCTTTTCAACTACTTCGGATTATAAAGAAGCTCATGTTATTTTTATAAACACCTGTTCAATTCGTGAGAATGCCGAACAAAGAGTGCGAAACCGTTTAAAAGAGTTTCGTGCTGTGAAAGCAAAAAATCCCGGGTTAATGGTCGGTGTTCTGGGTTGCATGGCCGAGCGGTTAAAGGCTAAATTTCTGGAAGAAGAAAAATTGGTCGATATCGTAATTGGGCCCGATTCTTATCGGGATCTGCCTAATCTGATAGACACTGTGGATGAGGGTAAAAAAGCAGTTAATGTGCTTTTATCACGGGAAGAAACCTACGCAGATATCAGCCCGATACGCCTCAACACAAATGGTATCAGCGCATTTATCTCTATCATGCGCGGCTGCGATAATATGTGTTCATTTTGTGTTGTTCCCTTCACCCGCGGGCGCGAGCGCAGCCGTGACGCGTTTTCAATAATTAAAGAAGCAGAAGATCTATTTGCCCGGGGTTACCGCGAAGTAACTTTATTAGGGCAAAATGTGGATTCATATAAATGGAGTTCCACCACAGAAACTACCAGCTCCCTCTCTTCTGGAGAAGATTTGGGAGAAGCTATAAATTTCGCCCGTCTGCTTGAATTAGTTGCTAAAGTAAGCCCTAAACTCAGGGTACGGTTTTCAACATCACATCCTAAAGATATTACGGATGAGGTGCTGCATACCATAGCCCGTTACGAAAATATTTGTAATTACATTCATCTTCCGGTACAATCAGGAAATTCAAGAGTTCTTGATTTAATGAACAGAACGTACGACCGTAACTGGTATATGGATCGTATTGATGCTATACGCCGCATAATTCCCCAATGTGCTGTATCTACTGATGTGATTACCGGTTTTTGCAGTGAAACTGAAGAAGAGCACCAGGATACGTTAAGTATGATGGATTATGTAAAATATGATTTTGCATACATGTTTAAATATTCGGAACGCCCTGGTACTTTAGCGGCCAAGCGTTATCCTGATGATATTCCGGAAGATGTAAAGCAGTGCCGGCTGTCAGAAATTGTTCAGCGCCAGCAGGAACATTCTCACCATTGTATGCTGAAGCAAATAGGAAAGGTACAGAAAGTATTAATTGAAGGCTATTCCAAAAAATCAGACAAAGATTTCGCCGGACGAAGCGATCAGAATGCTATGGTTATTTTCCCGGTGGATAGCCGTTATAAGCCGGGACAATATGTAAATGTAATTGCCGAAAGGTGTACAACTGCTACTTTGATTGGCAGAATTGTGTAAAACGTATTCGTACTGCGATTCAATCTCAATACTCAATACTAAAATCTCAGTACTAAACTATGGATGTTCAGGATATAAAAAACCGTTTTGGAATAATTGGAAGCTCCCCGCTGTTAAATCGGGCAATAGATATTGCAAGGCAGGTAGCCCCTACAGATATATCAGTATTAATTACAGGCGAAAGCGGTAGTGGCAAGGAAGTCTTTTCTCATATCATTCACTCATTAAGTGCCCGCAAGCATGGGCCTTTTATTGCAGTTAACTGCGGTGCAATTCCTGAAGGCACTATAGACTCAGAGCTTTTCGGTCATGAAAAAGGATCTTTTACCGGGGCTCACGAAGCCCGGAAAGGGTATTTTGAGGTAGTAGATGGTGGCACTATATTTATGGATGAGGTAGCCGAGCTTCCTGTAGGCACACAGGCACGCTTATTACGTGTGCTGGAAACCGGTGAATATATCCGGGTAGGTTCCTCAAAGGTTCAAAAAACCGATGTCCGCGTTATAGCAGCCACCAATGTGGATGTTTTTGATGCAGTGAGGAGTGCGAAATTTCGTGAAGATCTTTATTATCGATTAAATACTGTTCCTTTAAAAATACCTGCTTTAAGAGAAAGGAAGGAGGATATTTATCTTTTATTCAGAAAGTTTATTGCTGATTTTACAGATAAATATCGCAGCCCTAATTTACAGCTTGATCCTGAAGCACAAACTATGCTTACTAATTATAGCTGGCCCGGAAATGTACGCCAGTTAAAAAATATTGCCGAACAAATTGCAGTGCTGGAAAAAGAGCGTACGGTAACTGCACAAAACCTGTTGCAATATATCCCGGTTGAAAGCGGCAGAACATTGCCCATGCGTATTGACAGTAAGAAGGATGATTTTTCAGAACGGGATATTCTTTATAAAGTATTATTTGATATGAAGAAAGATATGCTGGAACTAAAAAAACTAGTGGCAGAAATCATCCAGAATGGTGGAACTTCTGAAATAGCCGCTAATCCACAACTTCTTAATCAGTTATACAGAGATATCGATGTGCCCAATAATACTGATCAGCAACATAAACTAACTATTCACAATCCGCACACCGAAAATAATAATTATTCGATTGCCCATGATGCTGAAGAGGTCGAAGAATCGTTATCTCTAATAGATAAAGAATCTGATCTGATAAAAAAAGCATTGAAAAAACATCGCGGTAAGCGAAAACTTGCCGCCAATGAACTTGGAATATCAGAACGGACGCTTTACAGGAAAATTAAAGAATTAGATCTGTAGCCGATGAATAAATTACATATCCAAATACCAATACTGATGAAAAAGATTGTATTCTATTCCATAATAGTATGTATTACCTTTTTACAATCATGCGGCATGTATAACTTTACGGGCGGATCCATTCCTCCGGAAATGAAAACGGTTACAGTGCAGTTTTTTGAAAATAATGCGCAGATAGTCGTACCCTATTTAAGCACACAATTTACTGAAGCATTAAAAGATCGTATCCGGAACCAGTCGAGTTTAAGCGTGGTAAGGACGGAAGGCCACGCAACTTTTGAAGGCAGAATTTCTGATTATAGTATTACCCCGACGGGCATACAGGGAAATGCACGGGCAGGTTTAAACCGCCTTACTATAACTATTAATGTAAAATATACTAATGTAATCAAAACCAAAGACAGCTTCGAACAATCTTTTAGTGTATCAAGAGAGTTTTCAAGTGCCTCAGCATCAATCCAAAGCCAGGAACCTTTGTTAATAAGAGATATAACACGTCAATTGACCGAAGATATTTTTAACAGGTCTTTTGCCAATTGGTAAGGTTTTAGTAGCTTCATCCCAATATCTAACTGTGGAGAATTCAAATAATACGGCAACAAATAATCAGGCGTTCTCCGGATTTCTTCGGGATCCGAAAGGAATTGATTTATCTGGTGAGAAAACAATACAAGCGCTCATCCAAAAATTCCCATATGCCCAGATGCTTCATGCATTCCAGGCTAAATGCTATAAAGAAGAAAACGAGTATGATGATCACCTGTCAAAGGCTGCTTTGTATATTCCTGACCGAAATATCCTTTACGATATAATCCATAACCCCGGGAATTTCAGTAAAAATATAGTTGAAGAATTACCGGCTCTGGCTCATCAGCCTGATTTTAATGAAGAAGCTATAGTTGCAGTTGATGACGCGAATAATGAACAGGCTGATACTACTAATCCACAAGCAGGGATAATTGCTATCTCTGATCCTGATGAAAAAGAAGCAGAAGAATATATAGATGCTGAACAATTTAAAATTACAGGTGATGAAATAACCCCTGGCTCAGTTTCAGATATGGATTCACGAAGTAATGATGCCGATTTTCAGGATGGGCAGGCAATTTCCATAACTGAAGAGAACGAACCGGCAGATGAAACACATGCAGATGTGCCGGCCTTAGATGATCAGACTGAAAATAATTTTCGTACAGAACCAATAGATGAAACTGAAAAATTAATTATTGGCAATATAGCTGCGTCAGATTTTTTCAGATTTGAAGAAAAACTAGACGACCAATTAATCTCACAGGCAAGCGTGAGCAATGAACGTTCAGATGAACTTTCTGATGAAAGTGAACCAATCAATGCCTCTGCTTTAAACTCCGGACAAGGAGTTTCTAAGTATGATGATGATAAAATGCCCTTTACGTTTCTTTGGTGGTTAAATAAAACCAGAAATGAGCATTCAGCCACCTATCAGCCATATGTAAGTTTCAAGCTTGACACTACGCAGGATATTAAAAAAAACTCAGTAGAAGACTTTAATCAGCAAATTATAGAGAACATATTTCATCTTCAATCTCCGCTGGAAAATATTAAAGCAGAGGAGCCAACAAAAACCGGAAAGTTTAATATAAGACGGAAAGATGAACGGATTGAACGGTTTATTCGCGAGGAGCCTCAAATACGACCGCCCCGACCAGAAAAGTTAGATAATGAAAACAAGGCCCGGAAAAGTTCTGAAGATTCATATGATATGGTGTCTGAAACACTTGCTATAATATATATCGAGCAAATGCTGTTTCATAAAGCTATTGATACGTACAGAAAATTAAGTTTGAAATTCCCGGAAAAAAGCACTTACTTTGCCGACCAAATTCGCAAATTAGAAATCACCAATTAGTTAGTATAAAATATGTATACCGCATTAGTAGTCCTGGCCATAATTGTTTGTGTCTTATTAGCTTTAATCATTCTGGTACAAAATCCAAAAGGCGGAGGCCTTGCATCAGGCTTTTCGGGTTCAAACAACATTATGGGTGTTCAACGTACTGGTGACGTTCTTGAAAAAGGTACATGGGCATTAGCCATTACTCTTTTAGTTCTCTCGCTGTTAATAAATGTTACTATTCCAAAAGGCGGCACATTAAATCAGGATGCTACTGAAATTCAAAAGCAAATTCAGAAACCTGCCGGTTCCCCATCACAATTCGGACCCGCACCCGGCACTCAACCTAAACCAACAGACACATCAAAAAGATAAATTTATAAAGCTTCCGAATTGGAAGCTTTAATCTTTTCTGACATATCCTGACATCGTGGCACGGATGCGGTTTATAAATTCTATGTTAGATCATAAATGTGAAATTTTGACAAGAAACCTTTTTCTTTTCAAAATAAGAGCCAGTTGGCATAAAAAATGAGCAATAAAAGCAAACAATAAATTACATAAATATTATGGCATTGAACTTTAAACCAAGCGCAGACAGAGTAGTAATTGAAGCTGCTCCTGCTGAAGAAAAAACGGCTTCAGGTCTTTATATTCCTGATACAGCGAAAGAAAAACCTATGAAAGGTACTATAGTTGCAGTTGGTCCGGGCAAATATGCAGACATGACCGGCAACCTGATTCCTATGGCTTACAAAGTTGGAGATCAGGTTTATTATGGTAAATATGCAGGTACTGAAATCCCTATCGATGGCGAAGAGTATCTGATTATGCGTGAATCTGATATTTTCGGAGCACTGTAAACTTCCATTTAAGAGAGTAAACTTTATTTTGTCATCTCTCTTTATCACATTAAACCCACTCATTCATTCAAAAAACATTAAAAATGTCAAAACAAGTAAAATACAATGTTGAAGCGCGTGATGCCCTTAAAAGAGGTGTCGACATACTTGCCAATGCGGTAAAGGTAACTTTAGGTCCAAAGGGTCGTAATGTAATTATTGATAAAAAATTCGGTTCGCCATCTATCACGAAGGATGGTGTAACTGTTGCTAAAGAAATTGAACTAAAAGACCCGTTGGAAAATATGGGTGCTCAAATGGTAAAAGAAGTAGCCTCTAAAACTGCCGATATTGCAGGTGATGGAACTACCACTGCTACTGTTCTTGCTCAGGCAATTGTTACAGCAGGTATTAAAAATGTAGCGGCTGGTGCAAATCCGATGGATTTGAAACGCGGTATTGATAAAGCGGTTTTGGCTGTTGTTGGTAACCTTAAATCACAGTCTCAAACTGTTGGCGAAGACAATAACAAAATCAAGCAAGTTGCATCTATCTCCGCCAATAATGATGAAATTATTGGAACACTGATAGCTGATGCAATGGCCAAAGTTGGCAAAGATGGTGTAATCACTGTTGAAGAAGCAAAAGGCACTGAAACAGAAATGAAAACTGTGGAAGGTATGCAGTTTGATCGTGGATATTTATCTCCATACTTTGTAACCAATACTGAAAAAATGGAAGCAGAATTGGAAAATCCTTACATCCTGATCTACGATAAAAAGATCTCTTCGATGAAAGAATTGCTTCCTGTTTTAGAAAAACAAGTACAAACGGGCAAACCATTATTGATTATTGCTGAAGATCTTGATGGCGAAGCTCTTGCTACCCTTGTAGTTAATAAAATTCGTGGTTCACTGAAAGTAGTTGCTGTTAAAGCGCCAGGATTTGGCGATCGTCGTAAAGCAATGCTGGAAGATATAGCTATACTAACCGGCGGAACTGTAATTTCTGAGGAAAGAGGCTTTAAGCTTGAAAATGCTGAGCTTAGTTACTTAGGCCAGGCTGAGAAAGTTCTTGTTGATAAAGACAATACTATTGTGATAAACGGTGGTGGTCAGTCAGATGATATTAAAGGCCGTGTAAACCAAATTAAAGCTCAGGTAGAATCTACAACATCAGATTACGATAAAGAAAAATTACAGGAACGTCTTGCAAAATTATCAGGCGGTGTTGCTGTTCTTTATGTAGGTGCTGCTACTGAGGTAGAAATGAAAGAGAAAAAAGACCGTGTTGACGATGCTTTACACGCAACCCGTGCTGCAGTTGAAGAAGGAATTGTAGCAGGTGGTGGTGTTGCTTTTATTCGTGCTATTGAAGCTTTAGAAGGCTTGAAAGGTGCAAATGAAGATGAAACAACCGGTATCCAGATAGTAAAACGTGCTATTGAAGAGCCGTTGCGTCAGATCTGTGAAAATGCAGGTATTGAAGGTTCTATAGTAGTACAGAAAGTAAAAGAAGGTACAGCTGATTTCGGATACAATGCACGTACAGATGTGTATGAGAATTTAATCGGTGCAGGAGTTATTGATCCAACTAAAGTTGGACGTGTAGCACTTGAGAATGCAGCTTCTATTGCAGCTATGCTATTAACTACCGAGTGTGTATTAGCCGATGATCCTGAAGATGATAAAGGTCATGGCGGTATGCCTCCAATGGGTGGTGGTGGCATGGGCGGAATGATGTAATCATACCACCTGCTTTAAATAAAAAAACCCTTTCCTGATTGGAGAGGGTTTTTTTGTTTAACAATACCTAATTGGGATATTGACTAATAATCATTTGGCATGTAAAAGGTGGTTTGACAACCATACGTCCCTTCAGGTTTTCTAATATCCCTTCTTTGCTAAACGGTAGGTATACTCATCCATGTACGCCTGTAAATCAGTACGGAGTGATGCATTCCTCTCAACCAGACTTTGAACATCATTATAGTTCAGTGCAATTAAGGGAAGTTCATCCCTTTCTTCTCCTATTTTTCACGGTATATGGGAAATCTTTTTCCAATCCCTCATATCCCGCCCATTTGTCTGTAGGCATGGGGATGAATATTATCGATCATAGTGCGTAATTCCATAAAATAAATCGTAACAAAATAATGATTTATCGCGTACAATTAATACATTGCACAAAAGTTAATTTAACTCAAATTTTAAACCAAATTTATGAAAAGCAACTTTTACTATTTAGGATTTATAATCATCCTGTTTTTGTCAAGTTCCTGCAGAAAAAATGAATTACCAGATGAATTATTTGATGGATCAGCTAATTCTAAATCTGCTTTGGCATCAACAAGTGCAATCTTTGAAAACCACGATGATGATTCTATAGAAAGGCAGACTGTTCTGGGTGGCCAGCTTACTAATCCCTATTTAATCCCTAACATGCAGCAGGCCTATTCAAACCTGGGCATTACTAATGTAACTGTTAATATAACAAATTTATATGTTCGTTTTAAACCTTCAGATATTAATCAGCTGGATGTTTTAAATTCCACAATGGAAGCGCAGAATCTGGAGTTATTTGATACCCCTGTTGATTTTTTAGTGACTTACGAAGGAGATTACTACCAAGATCCTTCTATACCCGAAGAAGAAACAACCTGGCAATATGCTGTAGTTCCGCCAATTTCAGTTTCCGGCAGGCATACCCTACGAAACCCTGGCTCAAATACATATTCCAGAGGATGATTATACCGCGGTAGAAACAGAAGCAGAAAGACTGGCTGCACTGCAAAATTCTAATAATAGTGCGCCGAGCTCAAACACTGCTTCGAAAAGTGGCAGGATCAGACCTCAGGTTCTGGACTGCGGACCCGGATATAAATGGGACCATATATTGCGGGAATGTGTTCCTTATGAAGAACAGCCACCCGCACCCGCACCCGCATCTGATGCCGGGGTGCCGGCAGGTAATATATTAGTCTACGACACCCAGACGGGAACTAACAGGCCCGTACGTAAAGCGACGATCGTTGCACGGCGATGGTTTAAAATAGAAAGAAGTTATACGGATAACACCGGCCACTATCAGATGACCAAACGTTTCAAAAATAAAGTCAGGGTCAACATTAAATTTAAAAATTCCGATGCAGAAGTGCGGGGCATGAGAGGTATACGGTTATGGCAAATGCTTTTCCCAATCAAAAAAACACTGGGAATTTTTAACGGCGATAACGTTAAAAATAATATTAATTATACCTTTCCTTTATTTACTGATCCGGGCTCAAAAGGCAACAAGTATTGGGCAGGCGCAACAACCCATAATGCAGTGCAGGATTATCGGGAATATGCACCTCAGGAAGGCATTGGTCTACCTCCCACAGGAATAAAAATAATATTGACCCGCCTGGTCAGCGGAGCGGCAACTCCTATGTGGAATAAAAGGACTTTAGACCTTTTGCCCGAAGAATTTGTTAAGCAGTTTTTAATATCTCCATATGGCTTAGTTGTAGGAGGCTTAAATGCGTTAGTATTAGTACTTAAACATCAGATCGATATAGCAGTTAGTTACCAAAATACGACTTCTGATAGGCTAAAAGAAACGCTTTTTCATGAGCTCACACATGCCGCACATTATGAAGCCTTAGGCAATAGCTGGTACAATTCTTTTGTAGATGCTGAAGTTTCTGAAATTATTGGCAATTTTGGTGGTACCTATTCACCATACGGCCAGAAATCCGGTTCTAATTCTCCAATAATAGCCTTAGGCGAAAGCTGGGCGTATTACATGGGGCATTATTTAGCGGACAAGCAATACGGATTTAACAGTGGTTTAGCTGTAGAACAAGGTTTTGGTTACACCAATAATAATCCTGTATCTGGCCTGAGCAGCCATTTAAATTTACTGGAAGATTTTAGTCCTTACCGAATTGATGATCCCTTTTATTGGATACCGCAGGGTGTGTTTTATGATTTGAAGGATACCAGAAACGAAAATACGCCCGTGGTAGACCAAGTGTCAGGTTATACCAATCAACAAATGTTCAATGCATTTCAATCGAATATTTATGATTTACAAGATTATCGATTAAAGTTAATACAACAGACGAGTAATCAACCTACAGAGGTTACAGACTTATTCTTTAGATATGGATACTAAGATTAAATGGGTAATTACATTTATTGGATTTTATGTATTTAGATCTGTAATAGTTGTGGAAAGTTAGGATTGGATTGCGTTAATAATGTCTATACTTTTCAAGCATCGGTAAAAGCCTACCCTGACAAGGATAGTATTGGTATAGGGGATACCATTTGGTTTGAATCAAATATACCTGCTTCATTGAGTGATATTATAACAAAAAAGCTAATTGATTATAGTGGCGCCGGTAATTTAGGAACAGTTATATCATTAGACAAATTTACAGGGGGTAGCATCAGTGATCCTGGAACTATTCAAGCTGCTAATGAATTTAAATATGTTCTATCAAAAGGTAAAATAATAGAAAATTATATCCTGCCCGATAGGATCAAAGAATATTCATTTATTGAAAATAATAATCAGTATTGTTTAAAAGTAGGAATCATCCCTCAGAGAAAGGGCGTTTACATTTTAAGTGTTGGAAATCCTCAGAATGTCTTTCGTAATTCTGATAAATGTACCAAAGCCAAGTACTTCATTAATTTTGAAAATACCAGACAGCATTTATACTTATATCAAAACAACAGGCCGGGATACAAAATAGAAGGCTTAGAACTTACAAATACATATTGTTTTAAAGTTTACTGATGTTAGATACTTGGTTAAGATTTTCTAATCGATATTGATTAGCTTAACTTTAAATAATCTTGATCATTGTTGACTAAATTAAATATGATGAAGTGTTTTCTATTTTTTTCTCTGTTCTACTTTTTGAATTGTATTGATACCTTAGCAGCCCCAGTAAATTACGCTGACACTTCTGTCAATAAATCCTCTTATAAACAGTCTAAACAATATTTTTTAGATAATTATGGCAAGGACGACTCAACCAGGGCCTTGATCAATTATTTTTTTAAAAAGAGAAAAGAGGCATTTTATGAAACGGTTGTTCCGCCTGTTGCAGCAGGTGTTTCTCTTTTGCTGCTTAATTTAATATTAAATCATGCAGCTAATGTTAAAGAAGACACAGGAGGGGGTTACCTTCTGGTCGGATTGTCGGCGGTGGTAACAATATATGGCTCTGCAGCTACCTTGATTGATGGTCAAATCAAATGGCTGGTGTTTAACCGTAAAAAGCTGTTAACCGTGCTGACAGATTACCACTCCGGCAAGCCTCTGCCAAAAAAAATAAAACGCAGAAAAGCGTTTAAATATGAATTAAAATATCCCAGATAATTGAAGCCGGCTGCAAAGTGGCCGGTGGGCCACGGCAATGAAAATTTTGATCCCCATTTAATCAAAGATTTTTTTTATTGGATTTTGCAGGGCTGTTTTATGATTTGAAGGATGGCCGAAATAGAACAAATCCGCCCGGGACCCGGCAGGCATCAGATGAAAAGAAGGTATTTTTGAAAACCTAATGACCAGAATGGTAAAATATACCCTTACACTATAAATGATTATCGCCTAAACGCCTGCTTCAGTAACACTATTTAATTTTGTTTTGAACCAAAGGCGCAAGAAGATCAACCCACATACTGTACATTTTTCCGGAAGGATGTAAACCATCTGACGCAATTAATAAAGGATCTGTAGCGGCAGCTCTGGAAATGGGAGTAATATCTATGTAAGCGATACCCGCTTTTAATGCTTCCTCTTTGTTAATTGCATTAAACCTGTCAATTTCAATACTGATGGAGGAACTTAATCCATTCCCTGCATAAGGGGTTACGCCCCAGTCTGGTATGGAAAGCACAAACACATGTTCCTTTCCTTTAGCATATGCTGATGCAATATTTAATAATTCAATAAATTCCTTTCTATAAGTAACCTCAGAATACCCCTGGTACTGGTTATTTACTCCAATTAACAGGGTTACTATATCGTACCTGGAAGTAATGTTTTCTTTTTTGATCGCTTGAATTAACTGATCGGTAGTCCATCCGGTGGTTGCAATTATTTTTGGAGCCGGTATAGTATATCCTGCTTTTGTAAGTGTATTAGCTAATTGGTAAGGGAAGGATTCTGCCAGAGAAACTCCTTGTCCTATCGTATAGGAATCGCCTAATGCAAGGTAGTTGTAATTGCCTTTAGACTCTATAGCAGGCTTTATCACGTCTTTAGGAATGAAAATATTCTTATTTCCCTTCTGACAAGTTGTAAACAAAAAAGCAGAAAATATAATGATCAGAGATCTCATACTTAAAATTAAGCCTCTCTTAAATACGTAAAAATGTTCAGCAGAGTTTCTGCATACCCACTTATAATATTGCAACAATACAAGGTATTAGCTGAATAGAATTTCTATAAATACTCGTCAGGTATTTCTATCCCGAACAACGTAACAATATGTCCTAGCAAAATCCATTTAGTTTCATTTATATCTACTTCTCTCCCCAGTTCCTTTTGCATAGATGTAACACCTTTATCCTGAATACCGCAAGGCACAATATTTTTAAAGTATTCAAGATCTGTATTTACATTTAAAGCAAATCCATGCATGGTTACCCATCTGCTGCATCTAACTCCTAATGCACATATTTTCCTTGCGTTTAAGTTATCTGCATCTAACCATACACCTGTAAGACCGGGAAAGCGTCCTGCCGTAATACCATATTCTTTAAGGGTCATTATCACTGCTTCTTCCAGGGTACGCAGGTATAAATGGATATCTGTAAAAAAATTATCAAGGTCAAGGATAGGGTATCCGACCAGCTGGCCAGGACCGTGGTAGGTAATATCACCTCCCCGATTGATCTGATGAAATGTAGCTGCTTTACTATTAAGCGCTTCTTCATTCAGCAAAAGATTTTCAACCTTACCGCTTTTGCCTGATGTGTAAACATGCGGATGCTCAACAAAAACAAGATAATTAGGTGTGGGCAGTTCAATTTCCGCATGGCGGTTACTGGTTTTTAATTCAACTGTTTTCAGAAATAGCTCTTCCTGTCTGCGCCAGGCTTCCTTATAATCTGTTAAACCCCAATCCTGAACTATAATGCTCCTATTTTTCACACTTGTACCCTATCTACCACATAACCAAGCATATAGTTTTCATATTTCTCGTAATATACAACAAACGACTTCTCAGCTCCTTCAACAAATAATTTCGCACCGATGCTTCCCCCTTCACAACATTCAAAAGGATAAAGCCTGATGTCGTTCAGGAAAGAAACGTTTCGCTTACCCTGGAGTTTGTATATCGCTTCCTTGGCGCACCAGCATATATATAATTGTTCAACTTTGTTTGTTTTATCAATAAAGTCCATTTCCGCTTGACAAAGAAACTTTTTTGCAACACGCTCTATTTTGTCTTTAACGATCTCTATATCTATACCCACCGGTTTATCTTCGCTAATCATAACTGCAGCATAATCATATGAATGACTAAGAGAAATGTGATGTGGAAAATTTTTTACATGGGGCTTGCCATGTTCATCAACTTCCATGTCAATATACCGGTCTGTATTTAACATTTTGCGTAACAAAACACGAGTGCCAAGCCAGTGAAGATCGCGTTTCCCAGTATTCAGGGTTTCAAGATATTCCTTTTCCTGGCAATCCAGCTGCAGCTGGCTATAAAGTTCGTCAGCTGTTTCTTCAATTTTCCATATAGCAAACGATGTTTTTTCATCAATCTGCTTTCGATGTACGAGCCCCATATAAAATGTAAAATTGCAGATAAATTATCTTAAATTAATCATAATTTAGACCAAACTCATTCTTATTAATGATACTTTCTGATAAGCTTATTTTAGAAGAAATTGAAAAAGGAACAATTATTATTGAGCCGTTTCAACGCCAATGCCTGGGTACCAATTCATATGATGTACATCTTGGCAAATACCTTGCAACCTACCGTAATCGTGTGCTGGATGCAAAAGCACATAATGAAATAGATCATTTCGAAATATCAGAGGATGGGTTTGTTTTACAACCGAATACATTATACCTGGGAGTTACCATGGAATATACGGAAACCCATAGCCATGTACCTTTTCTGGAAGGAAAATCTAGTACAGGTCGCTTAGGGATAGATATTCATGCAACTGCTGGTAAGGGTGATGTGGGTTTTTGCAATACATGGACGTTGGAAATATCTGTAGCCCAGCCAGTAAAAATATATGCGGGCATGCCCATTGGCCAGTTAATTTATTTTTGTGTGGAAGGAGATATTGAAACTATGTATAATACTAAAGCGAATGCCAAGTATAACAATAAAACCACACGCCCTGTGGAGAGCATGATGTGGAAGAATACATTTTAATATAATCATTGAGTGATTTTAGTAGAAAAGCCTTAATTTTTAGTAAATTGAGGTTTACTTTTTAAGTATGAAATTTCCTCCGTTCCTGTATATTCCATTAACAATTTCAGCTATCGCCTTATTTGGATTTATGGCTGATGACGATCCTCTGATAAATATAGCCCAGAAGCTGCAAAAATACAGAGTTGAATATGCTAAGGAGAAAGTTCATATCCATATGGATAAACCTTATTACGCAATAGGTGATAATATCTGGCTCAAAGCGTATGTTGTAAATGCAGAAAGCAATCAACTGTCTAACCTGAGCAAAATTTTATACGTTGATCTTATTAATGAGAAGGATTCAATAAAACAATCCCTGCGCTTACCCTTGACAGCAGGTATGGCATGGGGTGATTTTGTACTCTCCGACTCTCTGCGTGAAGGTAATTATCGGATCCGTGCGTACACTACCTGGATGCGGAATTTTGGAGAAGGTTATTTCTTCGATAAGACTATTTCAATAGGTAACTCTATATCAACTAATTATATCAGTGACGTATCCTATACATTTTCTAAAATTGGTAATTCAGAAAAAGTAATAGCTAATATCCGGTATACAGATCTGGATGGTAATCCTGTTGTAAATAAAGATGTTAATTATGATGTTCAGTTAGACTTCAGAAACATTTTAAAAGGGAAATCCACCACTGATACCAATGGGAATATCCAGCTATCATTTGTAAATACCCAGCCGTTTATTTTAAAGTCGGGCAGGATAAATACTTTACTAAAAATAAATGACAAAGTTATAGTCAGCAAAAATTTCCCGGTTAAGGCCACCTCGAGTGATGTCGATATACAATTCTTTCCAGAAGGTGGTAATCTTATTAGCGGAGTTAAATCAAAAGTTGGAATTAAGGCCGTTGGTGCTGATGGATTGGGTGTAAATGTAAAGGGTCATATTACTGATCAGAACAATAATAAAGTTGCTGATATTTCCACAGAGCATGCCGGAATGGGCAATTTCACACTATTTCCGACCCTGAATAATACTTATAAAGCCACTATACGTTTTGAAGATGGCTCAGAGAAAAATTATGATCTGCCTGCCACTCTCGAAAAAGGCTATACATTGGCAGTAAGGCATTTGAATATGGATAGTCTGAGCGTTAAAGTTTCGGTCTCACCTTCATTAATAGGAACCGGACCGATTACTTTGGTTGCACATACAAATGGCATAATAAATTATACCACAAAGAACAATGCAGATGCGGCAACGTTCAGTGCTATAATCCCAAAAAATCGCTTCTCAACCGGAATACTTCATTTTACCCTTTTTTCTCCAAATAATGACCCCGCAGCTGAACGGTTGATATTTATTAACAGGAATGATCAGCTTAATATTGATCTGAGTACTGTAAAAGATGAATACAAACCCCGTGAAAGAGTCCGGATCATGCTTAATCATAAGAAGAAACAGGAAAAAACTGTATTTGGCGCTTTTTCTATTGCAGTAACTGATGAAACTAAAGTTATTGCTGATGAAACTTCGGAAACCACTATACTCTCTAACTTATTATTAACTTCTGATATTAAAGGTTATGTGGAACAGCCTAATTATTATTTTTTAAGTAATAACGAGAATACTGTCAGACAGTTAGACAATCTATTGCTAACACAGGGGTGGCGTCGATTTTCATGGAAAAACATACTTTCAGATTCCTTTCCTGCAATAACCTATAATCCTGAAAGGGAAATGAAAATAAGCGGTACAGTGTTGACAGGAGCCGGCAAGCCGGTTCCTGGTGGTAAAGTTACGTTGATGTCATCATCAGGGGAGGTATTTTTAATTGATACATTAACAGATAGTGCCGGCAAGTTCAGTTTTAGTAATCTGTTTTTTGCAGACAGTACTAAATTTGTTGTACAGGCACGTAATGCCCGGGATAAAAAAAATGTAGAAATTGTATTGGATCAAATTCCCCCCCAGTTAGTTACAAAAAGTAAAAACCTGGCCGGAATAGAAGTCAATGTGAATAAGTCCATGATCACTTATCTCCGGAACAGCCGCGATCAGTTTCAGGACCTTCGCAGATTTAATATGAATAAGTCTATTATGCTTGCAGAGGTTAAAGTTGTTGAGAAAAAGCAAAAAGTCACTCATTCATCAAATTTAAATGGTGCGGGAAATGCCGACGCAATAATTACTGCGGATCAATTGCAAAATTGCACGTCGCTTGATCAATGCCTTAGTGGCCGTGCGGCTGGATTATTTGTACAAAATGGAGTAGCTTATTTATTTAGAAACATGTCCTCATCTTTTTCGGGGCCCGTTCCTATGCAGTTAATTGTTGATGGAACATATGTAGATCCTAACTTTTTATCTTCTATTAATCCCAATGATGTAGAAACAATAGAAGTTTTAAAGAATATCGGAAATACAGCGATATATGGCATGCGGGGCACCGGCGGAGTATTAATAATAACTACAAAGCGCGGAACCTCAAATCAGGGTTACAGATCTTTTGCACCGGGTATAATATCCTATGCACCAAAAGGGCTTTATAAAGTGCGTGAATTTTATTCTCCCAATTATGATGATCCAAAAATAGATTTAAAAACTCCGGATCTGCGTACTACCATCTATTGGAATCCGCATGTTATTACCAATCAGGAAGGAAAAGCCTATGTTGAATTTTTCAATGCTGACGGTACCGGAAATTATAAGGTTGTGGTTGAAGGTTTAGATATCGAAGGCAAAATAGGCAGATCCGTATATCGTTATAAAGTAAAATAACAGTTTCATGAATACCTTTAAAATTACAATAAAAGATAAAGTTGCCATTTTAACTCTTGATCGTGGAAAGTCTAATGCCATTAATGCTGAAATGGTGAGTGAGCTTACCGATATGATTCGTAATATACAAGCGGATGGTTCAATTGGTGGTCTCATCCTAACTGGCAAAGAAAATTTCTTTTCTGCCGGATTAGATCTTATTGAATTATACAATTATAATGAAATTGAAATAAAAGATTTTTGGGGAAATTTTTTAACCCTTATAAAAACAGCTGGCAGTTTTTCAAAACCTATGATAGCGGCCATAAACGGACACAGCCCAGCCGGAGGATGTGTTCTTGCTTTATGCTGCGATTACAGATTAATGGCAGAAGGCAAATTTATCATTGGTCTTAATGAAGTGCCTGTTGGAATTATTGTTCCTGATAGCATTTTTAATCTGTATGCCTTTTGGCTGGGCAAACCTTTGGCATACCAATTTTTGCTCGAAGGTAAATTGATGAGTCCTGATGAAGCTTTACAATATAAACTGGTTAACGAGGTAGTCAATCCGGCATCAATTTTAACTCTGGCAGAGCGTCAGATAAGAAAATATCTGCAGTTCGACTGGACTACCTGGCAGCAAAGCAAGTTAAACTTCAGGTATGAATTAATACAGCAGTTAAGTAAAGATCAATCTGCAACGCTTGAAACCATGCTTACACAATGGTGGTCGCCCTCCTCACGCGCCATTATGCAAACAATAATTAACATTCTGCAAAAAAAATCGTGATGCACACCCAATCTATGTTGCACGAGAATGCTTTTCAGGGGAAAACTATTATCGTAACCGGAGGCGGTACCGGTCTGGGACGGGCAATGAGTGCCTATTTTTCAAAATTAGGTGCCAATGTCGTTATTACCAGCAGGAAGATGGATGTGTTAGAGAAAACTGCAAAGGAAATTCAAAGTGCTTCGTCAGGAAAAGTATTGCCATTGGCCTGTGATGTTCGGAATTATAATGAAGTAGAACATGTTATTCAGCAAGCTACTGCTCAATTTGGCAAAATAGACGGGTTGGTAAATAATGCCGCCGGAAACTTTATATCCCCAACGGAGCGCCTGTCGGCAAACGCATTTTCATCTATCATAGATATCGTTTTAAAAGGTACAGTTAATTTTTCCCTTGCTACAGGCAAATATTGGATTAATGAAAAAATCCCAGGGTCTGTACTAAATATTATTACCACATATGCTTTTACGGGTTCAGCCTTTGTTGTACCTTCAGCTTGCGCAAAAGGAGGAGTTTTAGCTTTGACCCGATCATTAGCAGTAGAATGGGCCAAGTATGGGATTCGGACAAACGCAGTCGCTCCTGGTCCCTTTCCAACAAAAGGCGCATGGAACCGGCTTTTGCCCGGAGATATGGCTAAAAAATTTGATTTTAAAGATAGGGTTCCACTTAAGCGTGTCGGCGATCATCAGGAGCTGGCAAACCTGGCTGCATATCTCATTTCTGATTTCTCCGCATATATAAATGGTGAAGTTATAACTATTGATGGCGGAGAATGGTTACAAGGGGCGGGGCAATTTAATGCTTTGGATTCTATAACCCCGGATATGTGGGATAACCTGGAACAACTTATCCGATCAACCACAGGCAGTGAATGAAAAGGAAGAATATAAGCTCAGAATCGCTTTGGGAAGATAAGGTGGGCTACAGCAGAGCTGTAAGAATTGGTAACCTGATTGAGATATCCGGGACAACAGCCTCTGATGGAAATGAGACTATCGGCATCGGTGGTGTATATGCCCAAACGACTTATATTCTTAATAAAATCAAATCAGCTTTAGAAAGTGCGGGCGGTAATCTGAGTGTTAGGCGTCATCCTAACACCGACCGTGCAACGACAAACATCACGACCATTAACAATAGTAATAATAAGAAATAAAATATGTCATTTTTCCCACCTCTAACATTATCGGACGCAGTAGAAAAAATTGATTACAATCAATATTTACTTCCTGCAATTCAAAGAGACTTTGTATGGACAAGTAGCAAAGTAGAAATGCTATTTGACAGTTTAATGCAAGGGTATCCTATAGGCTCAATGTTGCTTTGGCGTGTCGATGGTAATAACACTGAAAACCAACGTTTTTATGGAATTCTAAAAAAGTATCGTGAACGTTACTTAATCCGTTCAGAAGAAATTTCAACAAAAGGAATTCCAAGTTTTGAAGTTGTTTTAGACGGACAGCAAAGGCTAACAGCTCTTTACCTCGGACTTAAAGGTTCATACGCCTATCACGGTTACAACCTTGCTTGGAACGACAATGAATATTCTATTCCTACAAGATATTTGTATTTGAACTTAAAATACAAAACGAATAAACGTAACGACCTTAACGACAGCGATGATGATAGGAAATATGAATTTTCGTTCTTAAAACCATCAGAAGCGTTAAACGTGGACACAAATAATAAATGGTTTCGTGTTGGCGACATTCTTGGAATAAAAGGAACTTCACAACTAAACAGTTACTACAAGAAAAATGAAATAGAAGATGAAGAAGCACAAGAGATACTTAGCCGACTTCACGACATTGTTCATTTAGAAAAGCTAATTCATTATTACTTAGAACAAAGCTCCGATTTCACAAGAGCCTTGAACATCTTCATTAGAATTAACTCCGGTGGTATCACTTTAAGTTATTCGGACTTAGTTATGTCAACCACCATTATGGGCTGGACTAAATTAGATGCTAAAAAAGAAATTAACGGTTTGGTTGATGAACTTATAAAAGAATATGGATTTCCAGTAAATAAAGATTTTATTTTAAGGACATATCTTGTTCTATACAACGAAGATATAAAATTCAGAGTTGAAAATTTTAGCATCAAAAACGCAAAAGAATTTGAAGCAAATTGGGAAGAAATAAAGTTGGCAATTAAGGAAGTATTTCAACTGGTTACAGACTTCGGTTATGCACCAAATACACTTACTTCAATGAATGCTTTATTACCCTTAGTTTACTACTTATACAAGACAGAAAGAGTAAAAAGTTTTTGCCAAAAAACTAGCTACAAAGAAGACAGGGCATTAATAAAAAGGTGGTTACACGTTGTTTTATTGCATCAAATCTTTGGCGGACAAGCAGAGGGGGTATTGAAAGCAATTAGAGATACAATAAAGAAAGACATTGCAAAAGGCTGTGATATTTTTCCTGCAAGTGCCATTGCGACAAGACTTGCCAAGACAAATAAAAGTATAACAGTTGATGAAGAGTTTATTCAAGGACTACTATACACAAGCAAAGATAATCGTTATGCTTTCCCAGTTTTGGCTTTGCTATTTCCTCACTTAGATTACAAAAACAGAGACTTTCATTTAGACCATTGTCATCCGTTATCACATTTCAACGAAAAGAAATTGAAATCTAAAGGTGTAATCCTTGATGACGATAATCGTGAATATTTTACTGATTGGGACTATTTTAATTCAATAATAAATTTACAAATGTTGGACGGCAACGAGAATAAATCTAAAAATGCAAAGGACCTAAGTCTTTGGGTAACGGACAGCACTATATCACGCAAGAAACATTATTTGCCCAACGAACTTGACTTTGTGGACTTTCCGACATTTGTAAAAAAGCGGACTTCACTTTTGACCAAAGAGCTAACAGACGTGCTAACATTTTAATTCATGCAAGTAAAGTAAATCACCTGATACATACAAATATGTTAATTGAGATTGAAGCAACAGCAATTATTGACAAGCGATTTCTTAATTTTGCAGAATGAGTCCGGAGGTAAAGGAAGAAACATTAACATTAGACGAAATCTTAGCCAGTCTGAAGCCTCATCACTACCTTATTTTATGGAATGATGATTTTAATACGTTTGAGCATGTAATTAATTGTCTGGTAAAATACTTGGATTATAACGAATCTCAGGCTGGCAAAATAGCCTGGACAATACATACTAAAGGGAAGTGCACCATTTTAGAAGGGTCGTTTACTGAACTGGAAGTTTATCGAAAAATTCTCCAGCAGGAAGGATTAACTGTTACTATTGAATAGAAACCGGATAATTTAACTTAAGCCACTCCAGTAAAATGTGCTGCAAATAATATTGTAGTTAGAAATAACATTTAGGAAAGCTGCGGCCCTTGATGGGAAATCGAAAATTTAACATTACCTCATGTGAACCACTTTCTACTTTTGACAATCCCGTAGTTGTAAAATCATAGGAATAACCCACCTGAACATTTGGCCCCAGTTGAATCTCTGCAATAGCATCAAAGGAATCAAAAGAACGCCATGAAGCCCCTAACCAGATAGCATCTTTTAATAAAAAATTAGCGTTCACATCCATTTGTAAAGGAGCACCATTTACATATTTTACCAGCACATTTGGTTTAAACTTTACATTTTCACTCAAGTCGGCTAAATAACCTCCTTGTAACATATAGTGAGACTTGTAAGCAGTGCGGGTTGCAGATGTACTACCTAAATCACGATAGTAAAAGAATGGCGACGAAATTCCCGCATAAAATTTTTCTGAAAACAGCATTACACCCATGCCGAAGTTTCCTCTTAAATTATCGCCGTCTGCGAAAACAGGATCAATGCTTGTAGTAGAATTAGAAATCAGACTATAATTAGCCACATATTTACTAATTCCGGCGTTAATTCCAGCTGCCAGATACGTAGTTTCACTAATCTGAACTCGTTGTGCAAATGTTAAAAATGCTCCGTTTTCAGTAATAACTTCACCAATCTGATCTCGCATAAGCATTAACCCAACAGAGCTATTGGATTCTTTAATGGGGGTGTGCATAGTAAAAGATTGAGTATTCGGAGCACCAGTAAATCCAGTCCATTGCTGACGCGCTACTGCGGTTACATTAAACGCTTCATCTAATGCTGAATATGCTGGATTTATTGCCAGCCCATTAAACATATATTGCGTAAACATGGCCTTTTGCTGAGCTAAACTGCTCAAATGCAATAATGTAAACAAAAAAAACAAACCTCTTTTCATAATCCAAGCGTTAATCAGATATATCTCAAACTGTTTACGTAATTGCTTTTAAAACAGTTACCAAAATGTTACTTAGACGTTTGTTTTTACACACAGCGTGTGCAGTAATACGGACGGATGCTTTTTATGAATGTTCTAAATTTCACACTTACTTTAATTAAAAGTTAATTATTCAATCTAAGACGTATTTATATTTATAAATACAGTATTTTTTTCGACTGGCATATGCTTTGATATTAAAGTATTATATCTCTGGAAACCATGTCAAAACCCATCAATCTCACCCTACCAACGAAGGCATATAGAACCCCTTCAAAAAAATCAACTTTTAGATATTTAGATTATATGTTATATGCGTTATTTCTGTTCGTTCTTTTACAGCAGCTTTTTGCATAATCCACCTATATAATTAATTCTCCGATTCAAAAAGCGTTACTGGCTTTTTTAAAGCAGAACTTTATAATCCAACCTAACATAATATTCTTGTTAATTAATTCCGGGGCAAAACTCTTCTCCAGTAGATTCCCCCTTCAGAACAATAAAATCATTATAACATTTGGAGCGCGCTGTTATCTCTGTTGCGCCATTTCTAACAATTAAAAATTACTCCATTTAAATTTCTAAATAATTTAGTGACACCTTGCAATTTCAAGATTTTATGTTGTACTTTGCATCTCAAAGTTCTTTTAAATGAAAGAAAACGATATTTATTCTGAGCTAAGTTCCATTAGAAATTTGATGGAACGATCAACTAAGTTTATTTCACTCAGTGGCCTCTCCGGTATATTAGCGGGCATTTATGCCCTGATTGGTGCCTTCATTGGGTATAAACTGGTTTATAACGAAAACAGCGGATTGCTGTTTAGAGATTTTAATGTGAACGACCCGACAGTTTTGTGGCCTTTATTTGCGGTTGCCAGCGGTGTATTAATTTTATCGTTAGCGACAGGTATCTGGCTTACCATTCGGCAGGCACAGAAAAAGGGGGAAAACTATTGGAACCCGGTAAGCAAGCGTTTATTGATGAGCATGGCTGTTCCATTGATAACCGGCGGTTTGTTTATCCTTATTTTGATCCTTAGAGGCCACTATGGAATTATTTCTTCTTCGAGTTTGATATTTTATGGTCTAGCTCTGGTATCATGTAGTCAGTTTACCTTTTCGGATGTAAAATGGCTGGGTTTCTGCGAAATCGTTTTGGGTCTATTAGCAGCTTTGCTTCCTGGGTACGGCATTGTATTCTGGATAATTGGTTTTGGCATACTGCATATTCTTTATGGTTCTATTATGCATTTCAAATATAATCAGTGAAGATTTCCTTAGAACAGTTTGATAAAGCTTTTGAAAACCGGATACGCCTGCAGATCATGAGCGTGCTGGTTGCTAATGAAAGTTATGATTTTAACTCGCTCAAAGAGCTGTTGAATGTAACAGATGGTAATTTGGCTTCGCACTTAAAAGCACTTGAAAAAGAGGACTACATTACAGTAAATAAAAGCTTTGTGGGTCGCAAACCAAATACCCAATATATTGCTTCAAAAATTGGACGTGAAGCATTTAAGAAACACCTGGGAGCACTTGAAAATTTAATAAAACAACAGAAAATCTAATATTTTTTTAACCAAATACTTTGAAAAACAAAGTACTTTTAATAATTTAAATATGGAATTGTCATCAGAAAACCACTCTTCTAACTGGCTAGGCCAGTCGATGTTAATCAAGCTCGGCCTTATTGGTGTGCTAACGCTGCTTTTACTTATCCCCTCAAATTGGATACAGAGTCTAATACTGGAACGGCAGAGCAGACAGGATGAAGTAATAAAAGAGATCTCTGATAAATGGTCGGGCAACCAGTTAGTAGAAGGGCCAATAATGGTGCTGCCTTACAAAACATTTGTTAGTCAGAAAGATACCGCTGGAAAAACGACGTATAAAGAAGCTCTTACCAATATTTATTTGCTGCCTGAAACACTTAATATCATCAGCAAGGCCAATCCGGAAGTACTTCATCGAGGAATATTTGATGCCGTAGTGTACAATACAAAAATTGGCGTGAATGGAAGGTTTAGTTCGCTGGAATTAAAAAAATCGGGCATAAACCCAGATCTTATACAGTGGGATAAAGCAAAGCTCGTTATTGGATTAAGCGATTTAAAAGGTTTAAAAAACAATCCTGCAATCAAATTTGGCGATTCTGTTTACCACGTAGAGCCCGACTTTACTTCTTTACGTCTCTTCAGTAATAATCTGATTGCTTTGCCAAACCTAAGCACCCAGAGAAATACCGAACTTAACTTCAATTTCGATCTGGATCTACGAGGAAGTAGTGAGCTAAGCTTTATGCATCTTGGGAAAAGCACAAGTGTTAACATTCAGGGTAACTGGAGCAATCCAAGTTTTACGGGTCGTTATTTACCAGAACAAAGGCAAGTATCTGATGATGGATTTGCAGCCTCGTGGAAAATGCCTTATTTCAACAGGCCCTTTCCGCAACAGTGGATTGAAGAGAATACCTCACTGCACACGGCTAAAAACGATGCTGCATTTGGTGTAAAGTTCATTTTGCCTGTAGATCAGTATCAAAAAACAATGAGATCGGCAAAATATGCTATACTGATTATCCTTTTAACCTTCATATCCCTTTTCTTTACCGAACTTCTGAACAAAAAGAAAGTGCACCTACTACAATATGTACTTATAGGTGCAGCCATGACTATTTATTATACGCTCCTTCTCTCCTTTTCTGAACAGGTTGGATTCAATATAGCTTATCTAATTGCGTCGGTAGCCACTGTAGCACTTATCGGAATCTTTATCGCTTCGTTGCTCAAGAACAGAAGACCAGCAATTGTCTTTTCGGGCATATTGAGCATTTTTTACGGCTTCATTTTCGTGATTATTCAATTACAAGATCTGGCCTTGCTTTTTGGAAGTATCGGCCTATTTATTATCGTGTCTGCAATGATGTATTTGTCGGCAAAAATGGACTGGAGTAGCAAAGCTGAAGTAGCCGAGCTGGCCCATCGTAATATCAACTAGTTACATCTTAACGAAGAGTCGCCACCTCGACGCAGGAGAGATCTTATCAGCGATTAGATTTCTCCTACCGTCGAAATAACAAGTTTCAAAAAAGACATTTTTCTATTTAATCTATGCTAACTTTTAAATTAAACTATTTCGTCTTAACCCTGGTTCTTTTCATAACCGAAGTAATCATTGCCCTGCTCGCCCATGATGATATTATCCGCCCTTACATCGGCGACCTGCTAGTGGTTATCCTGCTGTATTGCTTCGTTAAAAGCTTCCTGAATTTACCGGTAAAAACTACTGCAATATCAGTTCTGTTCTTTTCTTACCTAATAGAAATCCTACAGTACTTCACCATCGTGAAACACCTTGGCTTAGGTAGCTCTAATATCGCCAACCTCATCATTGGTAATTACTTTACATGGGTAGATATTCTGGCATATACCTTGGGTATTTTAATGGTATTTGGGATTGAAAAATTAAGACAAACCGGTTTGAATCGTAGACTCCATCAATTAAATCACACTCATGTATGGCTTTTTTTGTAAATAAAGATTCAATAGTCCGCCAGATTTGGGGCAAAGGCGATACCATTCTGTTTATTTTTGCCGGCGCATCTGCAGAGTTTGCTCTTAATAAAGCGGTAGACTGGCTTTATTTTACCGGACGTTTACCAGCTGATCCTTTGGGAAGACTGTTTTCAACCGTATCCTATGCAAGACAAATTGTATTTTCAGAATATCATGAAGCTTTACAGGCCATTGATAAAATTACAGCCATCCATAAAGCAGTTGAAGAAAACCGTGGTGTTCAAATACCCGACCGGGCTTACCGGGATGTTTTATTTATGCTTATTGATTACTCTATACGCTCATTCGAAGTACTGGAACGAAAACTCACAGATGACGAGAAAACCGATACGTTTGAGGTATTTAACCGTATTGGTCTGCGAATGGGAATTAGAGGTTTACCAGCAAATTATCAAGACTGGCTGATCATGCGTAGAGAACATTTAGAGCAAAACCTTATTTGCAGTGATTTTACTATAGATCTTTATAAACAATATAGTAAGCATTTGGGATGGATTAGATACCAGTTGTTGAAAAAGGCGCAGGTGCTGATTGTGCCTGATAAGGTTAACAGTTTTCTATCTCTTGGGGATAGCAGGCTATTGATCCCACTCTTGGAGATTTACAAATTTACCAGGAAATTCAAGCTGGAGGGAATTATAAAAAAAGTAATTCTTCCTGAAAATTATAAAGTGCAGATTAAAGCTCTGGATGTGTTATAATAGAAACGATCCTTTGAAATTAATTGGTGACTTAACTACTTTTTCCATGTTATTGGATGAACTATATTGACTTTGTATTTAAAAAGTTTATACAATTTAGCGGGTTTTAAAGGTGAATTTTATGAATGTCAGCTAAATTTGTTTGTGAACTCTGAATGTAAAATATAACCGAAAGAACTCCAGCATAAATACTATTCGGAATAGCCATTCAAAAACCAGCTCATTAACAGAAAATTCACTTAAATAGGTAAGAAACCCAAAGGAAAAGATCCACACGATAAGCCGGAGAGGAAATTGAAAGTAATAGGAAATAATTGCCGCTTTTGATGGTTTATATAATCCGGATGCGGATATAAAAAGCAATATGTAGGTAATCAGGGTGAAAGTTACCTTTAAACCAGATAAGATGCCCGGGGGTATATCACCAAAATTCAGTAAGATCTTATATATCTGAGGGGAAAGAAGTATTATACTGATAACATCAAGCACACCAAAAAATCTAAGCGTGTTCTTCATGAAAGGATTATCTGCAATTTTTGCGAATTAGTTCATCTGCTTTATTACTGCCCAGGTTTTTAATGAAGATAAGATCTTCGCATGCTCCTTCACTGTCCCGTTGTTTCAGCTTTCGCTGAGCTTGCTTTAGTGAGCGGTCAATATATTTGTCGTCATAACCCAGCTGTGCTTTTAATTCCAGGATCTTTGCTTCATCAGCAACCATATTCTGGCCGGCTGACTTCTTTTCATAAAAATTAACAACCGCTCTGGTTAGATTTTTTCGGGTTCTGTAGGCAGTAATTGCCTCGTTTATATCATCCCGCGAGCGTTGTTCACAATTAAATTCTTTCAGTGAAAAATTAACGGGTAATACAATAGCCTGTGTCGTATCATGGTTAGCAGGAACCATCCATTTTCCACTGGTTAATCTAATTAAACGCAAGGCCTCATCGTCCAAATCTACTCCTAAGCCTCTCTGAACATCAGATTCGTAAACTTTACCCCGGTTGTTTAATTTGAATCTAACCTGTATAGTGCCCTGTATACAGTTAAATTTAGAATATTCAGGATATATCTGGTTGTTTACCAGAAATGCAGCCAGGGATTTCTCGCCACCTTTAAATTGAGGTTGATCAACCTCATAAATAGCTAACCATTGTAAGGCAATTAAAATCCAGGTGATGAACATATTCTAATAACGAAAAAAGGTTCGATTTATTCGATAGCTGGCCAGTACCTTATTCTTCCTGGCGGGGCTCTTTATTAATCTTATCAAAGATTTTATCCATACGCTCAACATATTCATTGGTATCATCAACAAAAAATTCCAATTGAGGGATTACACGTGCCTGATCTTTAATACGGGTTCCTAACTTATACCGGATTTCATTAGCATGGGCTTTAACCGTGTTGAGCGCCAGATTGGTGTTTATATTATTAAAAAAGCTAAGAAACACTCTTGCAATCGCCAAATCCGGGGTCATTCTTACTTTGGTAATGGTTACTAATGTATTGGGGAGATAGTTATTTCCCTCGCGCTGAAAAATGGCAGCAAGATCCTTTTGAATAACTCCGGCAAATTTCTGTTGACGTTTACTTTCCATAATTGTTATGTTAAAGATCCTAATTACCTCTTATAATTATAAGAGCCCTATTTTAATAAAGCAACTTATCATAAGGATATCTCTGTGTGTGAATAGCTTTTACCTTATCATACAGTAGTTCCCTGAATTCCTCTATGTTTTCTTTGTTAATTGCTGAGATAAACACAGCCGGACTAATATGTTTTGCCATCCAGCTTTTTTTAAAATCTTCCAGTGTTACCGGTGTATCATCCTCTTGCGGGTCATTTTCAACGGGCTCATATGCATCTATTTTGTTAAAAACAGTCACAATTTCCTTATCAATAGCACCTAGATCTTTTAACGTGCCATTGACTGTATCCATGTGATCCTCAAAGTTTGGATGCGAAATATCTACCACATGAAGTAAAATATCTGCCTCCCGAACTTCATCTAATGTAGATTTAAAACATTCAACTAAATGATGAGGCAGCTTCCTGATAAACCCAACAGTATCTGATAACAGGAAAGGAAGATTTTCTATCACCACTTTACGTACCGTAGTATCAAGCGTGGCAAACAGCTTATTCTCAGCAAATACTTCTGACTTGGAGATCATATTCATGATGGTAGACTTGCCCACATTGGTGTATCCTACTAAAGCTACACGGATTAACTGATTCCGGTTTTTACGCTGAGTTTCATTTTGTTTGTCAATCTCCTTTAGTCTTTCTTTTAACAGGGAGATTTTATTCAGTATCAACCGTCGGTCAGTTTCGATCTGACTTTCACCCGGACCCCGCATTCCAATTCCACCTTTCTGGCGTTCAAGGTGGTTCCACAACCTGGTTAATCGCGGCAGCAAATATTGAAGCTGGGCTAGTTCTACCTGAGTTTTTGCCTGTGCCGTTTGTGCTCGTTTAGCGAAAATATCCAGAATAAGGTTACTCCGGTCCAATATTTTTACCTGGAGCTCGCCTTCTATGTTACGTAGTTGTGATGGAGATAATTCATCATCAAAAACCACTATATCAATCTCTTCAGATTTAACATACGCATTTATTTCTTCCAGTTTCCCGGTGCCTACAAAAGTTGCACGATCAGGCCGCTGCATACGCTGCGTAAATGACCGAACAGTTACTCCACCCGCAGTATCTACTAAAAAAGCAAGTTCATCCAAATACTCGCTGGTCTTTTCATCGCTTTGTCCGGGAGTAATAACGCCTACAAGAATAGCTTTTTCAGGTTTTTCAGAAGTATCGTAGAATTTTTGTTTACCCATTTTTATATTAACAAGATGTGAAGACAGGGGTTTGATCAGGATGTTTAATTCAGCCAATAAAAACGCTGACTTTATAGATCCTTTACAAACAATTTCATCGCCTTTCCGGGATCCTGCTCCTTCATAAAATTTTCACCAATCAAAAATCCGTTAAAACCCGCCTTTTTTAAATCTCTGATCGTTGCGGGATCGCTTATGCCGCTTTCAGATATTTTAAGAAATTGGTCCGGAATTATATCAACCAGTTCGTAAGAGTGGTCTAACGAAACAGAAAAATCGTTTAGGTTCCGATTATTCACTCCGATTGCATCCAGATCATTGCAAAGGCTCCTGTCCAGTTCTTCCCTGTTGTGCACTTCCAATAACACATTTAAACCAATATTTTTGGCAACTTTGGCTAATTGCTTAATTCGCTCAGGACTAAGAATGGCAGCAATTAATAATATAATATCTGCACCTAATGCTTTTGCTTCTATTATCTGGTATTCGTCAAGCATAAAATCTTTTCTCAGAATGGGCAGCTCATTTTTCTTCCTGGCCTCAGTCAGATCACTGCTTTCGCCGCCAAAAAAACTATTATCTGTTAATACTGACAAAGCTGAAGCTCCCGCATCTGCATAATCAGTTGTCACTGAACTAACACTTGCAATATCATTTATTGTTCCTTTTGAGGGAGACCTTCTTTTAAATTCAGCAATTATACCCGTCCGTGCCGGATCCAGAACAAACTCTTTTAACGAATAGCAGGTACGGGAAAAATATTCACTTTCTTCCAGTCGCGCTACCTTTATGCTTTTTTTCGAAACGGCAATCTCCTCTTTTTTCTTTTCAACAATGGTATCAAGTATGGTCATAAGTTATTTACTAAGCCAGTTTTTCATCATTTGCTTTCCATGTTCTGTTAAAACTGATTCGGGATGAAACTGCACACCTTTAACGTCTAAATTTTTATGACGAAGTGCCATAACTACATTATTCTGATCTACAGCTGTAATCTCCAGTTCTTCTGAAAAATCCGTGTTATCTACAGCCCAGGAATGGTATCTGCCTACATTAAATTCTGACGGGCACTCATTAAACAAATATTCTTTAACATCGGTAACTTGCAAGTGGGTAGCCCTGCCGTGAACAGGGCGTTCCAGGTTATACAGTTTTCCACCGTATACCTCGGCAATAGCCTGCATTCCCAAACAAACACCTAATATGCTTTTCTTAGGGCCAAAAGTGCGAATTACATCCAATAATAATCCTGCTTCAGACGGAATGCCAGGTCCCGGTGAAAGTAAAATCTTATCAAACTCATCCACATCTTCCAGCTTAAATTTATCATTCCTCCAAACTGTTGCCGTATGCCCGCACTCGTTTATTAAGTGCACCAGGTTAAAAGTGAATGAATCGTAATTATCAATAACTAAAATCTTCATTTATAATTCCTCTGCCATTTGAATAGCCTTTCTCAAAGCCATAATCTTATTACTAACCTCATTCAGCTCACTTACTGGGTCCGAGTCTGCAACAATTCCTGCACCTGCCTGGTAATGAAGCACGTTGTTCCTGCTAAGAAAAGATCTGATCATTATAGCATGGTTAAAATCACCATTAAACCCCATATAACCTATTGCACCACTATAAAAGCCACGCTGATGTTTTTCAAACCGATCTATAAGCTGCATAGCCATATGTTTCGGCGCACCACTTAAGGTGCCCGCCGGAAAGGTATCACTAACCACATGAAACGGGTTAACACCCTCCTGAAGTTTACCTGTAACTTTTGATACAAGATGTATCAGGTGCGAATAATATTGCACTTCCTTATAGGCTTTTACTTCTACCTGTTCACAATGGCGGCTAAGGTCATTTCGGGCCAGATCCACAAGCATTACATGTTCAGCACTTTCTTTAGGATCATTTTCCAGTTTCTTGGCAAGTTCTGCATCCAATACATCATTCCCTGTTCGCTTAAAAGTTCCCGCTATCGGATATATGGTTGCTTCGTTGTTTTTTATGGTTAACTGAGCTTCAGGAGACGAACCAAAAAGCCGGTAATCACCATAATCAAAATAGAACAGATATGGCGATGGATTTATTGATCTTAAAGCACGATACACATTAAACTCATCTCCCTGGAATTTTTGAGAAAAGCCCCGGGAAGGAACGATTTGAAAAACATCCCCCCTGTAAATGTGCTGCTTTAACTTTATAACAACTTCTATAAACTCTTCGTCAGAAAAGCCTGAGTCCTCTCCGCCATTTATATTAAAGCTGTATTCAGGGAAGTTTTTATTTTGGATAAGATATATGATTCGCTGTAGCCCTTCTGATGAGGTTTGTTGTATTTGATGCTCAAAAACATATAGTTCATTCTTAAAATGATCAATCACAATTACATACCGGTAAATATGATACTGCATTAAAGGTATTTTACGTGCCTCCAGCGGCTCGGCATGCTGCTTTATATCTTCAAAGTATTTAATAGTTTCATAGGAGAAATATCCAAATAGCCCGTTATTTACAAACTTATACGCATGCTCATCAGCACTGGTAAATGAATCTCTAAAAGTGGAAACTTGCTCAAGCAGGTCCAAATTAATCGCTGATACCTGGCTCCTTTCCCCATCCGGATAGTAGGTGGTGAACTGATCACCATCCAGAACAATCCCAGCGATAGGATCGCAGCAAACATAACTTAAACTATTCTCGCGGCTATGGTAATCAGAGCTTTCCAATAGAATGGTATTTGGAAATACATCCCTCAACCTCAGATAAATACTTACAGGAGTGGTTGTATCAGCAAGAAGCCGTTTGTGGGTAGTATATAATTTATAATTCTTCATTTACAACATGTATTCGATATAGCATAAAAAAACCCGGCGTGATTAAGGCCGGGTTCATAATATTGTTAGGTTAGTTACTTACTATTTAACATACAATGTTAGCCACGGCAAATTTAGCATGCCACCACCAGTTGTTTGTATTTTGAATAAATTTCATTGAAACAAAAATAAAAAGAAAAATGAAATTGCAAATAATTTCTTAAACTGTCATTCCAAATAATCCACGTCCGCTTTGCAGGATAGCAACAATTACCACCAGTGCACCAAGGCCGTAAAAAATGGCAATAGTGCGATGTTTATTTATTTCGCCTGTAATTTTCTTAGCTCTTGAATGTCCGATTGTGATAAGTATTAATGCAATGATCATCATTACAGCATGTTCTAACGTCCAGTATCGGAGGGTATCGTCTTTCATTGCTGAGCCCATATCATCATATTTTACGAAAGGGCTAATAAAGTATAAAATTAATCCTAAGAGAAGCTGTATATGTGCAGATATCATTGCAAAAAGATTCAGCTTACGATTTCCTTCTGTATAGCTCTTTTTTCCAAACCAGCCTGTAAGTGATTGTATAAGTGCCAATACTATGAGTATTAATACTACATATCTGAAACCTGAATGAATAAGTTTAATTGTTTCGTAGCCCATAACGAGTTGATTTTAGCTGCCAAATTAAATAAAAGCAGTCATGTATCAAAAACCGATAGACAAGTACTAAAGCTATATGTTTTTTGAGGGACAGGGTATAATCTATATGACTTTCCGGAGACGTATTACTTTTACCCAGTGAAGCAACTTCATTACCGGATAAACAGGATCGACCTCAAACCACCTTTTTGCAAAATTCGGTGAATTTGGATGCCTGTGATGGTTATTTTGAAAAAGCTCACCCAGCATAAAGAAATCAAATGGTGTGGTGTTCTTAGATTTATCCTTGTTATCAAAATTGGAGTATCCGTATTTATGTCCGCACCAGTTTACAATCGCTCCATGAATAGGGCCCATTAAATAATGGATAGGCAATAACAGGAACATCCACCAGTATGTGGCAAAGAAAATGTAAAATAAGGTATAAAGTGCACCGAAGGCAATTCTTGAAAATGTACTGTTCCCAAAATTATCAATTAGCGGCCATTCAGGATAATTACCTGAAAAACGTTCCTCCGGACTTCTTTTAAATCTTAAATAATCCTGGAAAATATTTTTTGTTGCCCAGGTCATTTGAAAAACATCCTCAAAAAAATGAGGGGAATGTGGATCCTGTTCAGTATCACTATATGCATGATGCATACGGTGTAAAATAGCATAAGCCCGCGGGTTTAAAAATGATGACCCCTGAAATATATAGGTTAGTATATAAAATACACGTTCCCAGCCTTTACTAAAAGTAAACATTTTATGAGATGCATACCGGTGAAGGAAAAAAGTTTGAAAGAATAAAGAAAGGAACCAATGGCAGAGGAAAAATATTATAATGACCACGAAATAGTTAGTTAATAAGTGTGTAAATATACGGTTTTTCGGTTTACGTAGATTCTCAAAAATGCAAATATGCATATTTAACGCTTCCTAATGGCTTTTATTTCAATATTATTTTCAAAAAGCAACGCATGATAAGGCTGTGTGTTTCACTGTGAACGATTTATTCAACTCGAGTTCGCTGATGTAGGTAAAAGAATTGCATAAAGTTGTTAGTCGGAAATTAGGGACTTATCTTTTCTGAATGGAGGATAATATCATTCCAATATTATCATAAATTTCAGAATTTATAGTACTAAATCCCCTTGTCGATTAAACAAAATATTCTATCTTTGCAGTCCCATTTTAAGGGGTATACAAATTGTTTAATTAATTTAAAATCAAATCAGTGAATACGTTAAGTTACAAAACTGTCTCAGCCAACAAATCAACTGTCACCAAGGAGTGGATAGTTGTTGATGCACAAGGCGAGATTTTGGGGCGCTTGTCATCTAAGATCGCCATGGTGATCCGTGGAAAACACAAGCCTACATTCACCCCAAACGTAGACTGTGGTGATAACGTTATTGTTATCAATGCAGACAAGGTAAAACTGACCGGAAACAAATTTGCCGAAAAGCAATATGTTTCTTACACGGGCTATCCGGGCGGTCAGCGTTTCATTTCTCCTAAGGAGTTAATGGCTAAACATCCGGAACGTGTAGTTGAAAAAGCTGTACGCGGAATGTTACCTAAAAATCGTTTGGGCCGTGCATTATTTAAAAATCTGTTTGTATATGCTGGAAACGAGCATCCGCATGCAGCGCAAAGTCCAAAAGAAATTAAACTTTAATTAAAGAGAAAGAAATGTCAATTACAAACACTTCAGGAAGAAGAAAAACTGCAGTTGCCCGCATTTACCTCAATGATGGCAGCGGCAACATTACCGTAAATGGTAAAGATTACAAAGAGTACTTCCCTACCTTACCACTACAGTATATTGTTACCCAGTCTACAGAAGTTTCCGGCTCAACCGGTAAGTTTGATGTAACGGTTAACGTTGCAGGCGGTGGTGTAAAAGGCCAGGCAGAAGCAGTACGTTTAGCAATTGCTAAAGCTATTGTGGAATTAGATCCGGAAACGAAAGCAGGATTGAGAGCTAAGGGTATTATGACCCGTGACGACAGAATGGTTGAACGTAAAAAACCAGGTCGCAAAAAAGCCCGTAAGAAATTTCAATTCAGTAAACGTTAATTTAAGGAGGATCACACAATGGCCAGAACAACATATCAGGATTTACTCGACGCAGGTGTACACTTTGGTCACCTTACCCGCAAATGGGATCCGAAAATGTCACAGTACATTTTCATGGAGCGTAACGGTATCCATATTATAGATTTAAATAAAACATTAACCAAGTTAGAAGAAGCTGCTGCTGCAATCAAATCGATTGTAAAATCAGGACGTAAGGTATTATTTGTAGCTACTAAAAAGCAGGCCAAGGATATCGTTGCTGAGCAGGCTAAATCTGTAAACATGCCTTTCGTAACCGAGCGTTGGTTAGGTGGAATGCTTACCAACTTTGCAACGGTGCGCAAGTCCATTAAAAAGATGTCTAACATCGATAAGATGGCTAAAGACGGTACTTATGATGTTTTATCAAAGAAAGAAAAATTGATGATACAGCGTGAGCGTATTAAGTTAGAAACCCTTTTAGGCGGTATTGCTGACTTAAACCGGCTTCCTGCTGCTTTATTTCTTATAGATGTTAAAAAAGAGCATATTGGCGTAACAGAGGCGCTAAAGCTGAATATTCCTACCTTTGCTATGGTAGATACCAATTCTGATCCTTCAAACATTGACTTTCCTATTCCTGCCAATGATGATGCTACCAAATCAATCCAATTGATTACTGATATTATCATTAAAGCAATTCAGGAAGGTTTAGATGAGCGTAAACGCGAAAAAGACGACGAAGCTGAAAAAGAAGCTGCAGCTGAGAAAGCTAAAGCCGATGCTCCGGCTGCTCCCGCGGCAGAATCTACTCCGGGGAAACGCACACGTAAAGTAGCTGTTGAAACTGAAGCTGAGCCTCAGGCTAAAAGAGCTGAATAAATATTGAGTTGTGGGTTGTAACTTGTTTGTTGAAGGGAGACTTGCAGCATATAACTTACAACCCATTTTTTAGATAATGGTGGTTGCAGGTAAATACTTACAACTAATAACTTACAACTTACAATAAAAAAAATGTCTACAGTACAAATTTCTGCAGCAGACGTAAATAAGCTGCGTCAACAAACCGGAGCCGGTATGATGGATTGCAAAAAAGCTTTGACTGAATCCAATGGAGATTTTGAGGCTGCAATTGATTACCTGCGTAAAAAAGGTGCTAAGGTAGCAGCAAGCCGTCAGGACCGTGAGTCTAACGAAGGTGTTGTAATTGCTAAAACAACTGCTGATGGCAAACGCGGTATTGTTATAGAATTAAATTGCGAAACTGATTTTGTTGCTAAAAATGCTGATTTTGTTGCATTCGCGAATAAAATTGCTGACCTGGCTATTGAAAAAAACCCTTCTTCTTTAGATGAATTAACCGCACTTGATCTTGACGGATCAAAACTTGCAGATCAGATACTTGATCAGACAGGAAAGATTGGTGAAAAAGTGGGTGTTTCTAAATTTGAAACTGTTTCGGGCGAGAAAGTAATTGCTTACATCCACGGAAATTACCGTTTAGGTGTATTAGTTGCTTTAAGTGCTAACGCTGCAAATGCGGATGAAGCCGGTAAAGATGTGGCCATGCAAATTGCTGCAATGAGCCCCGTTGCCATTGATAAAAATGATGTGGATTCACGGACTATTGAACGTGAGCTTGAAATTGCTAAAGAGCAGATACGTGCAGAAGGAAAACCGGAAGAAATGGTTGAAAAAATAGCTGCCGGTAAACTAAATAAATTCTATAAAGACAGCACGCTTCTAAACCAAGAATTCGTAAAAGATGGTTCAAAAACTGTTGCCCAATTTTTGGATAGTGTTGATAAAGGCTTAACCGTAACCGCCTTTAAGCGGGTTCAATTAGGAGCTTAAATTATTAATCCTCTCCGCTAAAACGGGGAGGATTTTTTTTGCCTTCTATGCTGTAATACATTCGTTAAGCTTTAATTGTAAACTTATTCTCAGTTTTAACAATTGTATAAATGATTACCGCATTAACCAATTGTATTATTATCTCTAACGGTTCTGAAATCTTTGGAAGAGCTGTATTAATAAAGGATACTGCTATTCTGGATGTTGTCAACGCAACGAGTATTCCAGATGATTCAACGGTAATTGACCTGGATGGAGCATATCTTGCGCCCGGACTTATTGACCTTCAAATTTATGGAAGCGGAGGACAACTGTTCGGAGGAAATCCTACAGTCTCTGCGCTGGAACAAATGGAAACAGATCTGCTACGCCAGGGAACTACAGGATTTTTTGCTACTGTTGCAACTAATACAAATGAAATTGTTGAACATGCAATATACTCGGCAAAATCTTACCGGAAACACTCAAAAGGCAATTTCCTAGGCTTACATCTTGAAGGCCCGTACCTAAACCCTAAAAGAAAAGGGGCCCATCCTGAAAAATATATTAAGAAAGCGGTTCTGGCAGAAGTAAAAGATTGGATTGTACAGGCCGAAGGTGAGATAAAAATGATTACAATAGCACCTGAATTACAGGATAGAGAGGTTGTTGATTATTTAAACGCACAAAATATCATTATATCATGCGGACATAGCGATGCTTCTTACGAAGAAGCAACAGCGTTTTTCGATCATATATCTGCAGTTACGCATTTATTCAATGCTATGCCCGCTATTCACCACCGGCAGCCCGGGCTAATTCCTGCCGTGTTTAAAAAGAAACCCTTTGCCAGTATTGTTGCTGATGGAATTCATGTAAATTTTGCTATGATAGAATTGGCGAAACAATTATTAGGGGATAAGCTTTTTCTAATTACGGATGCAGTAACCGAAGCCAATGAAGGCGTTTATCCTCATGTTTTTACGGGTGACAGATATACCATGCCCGACGGAACACTATCCGGTTCTGCACTTAGTATGTTGCAAGCAGTTAAAAATTGTATTAATGAAGCTGGAATTCAATTAAGTGAGGCAATAAACATGGCGTCGCTATACCCGGCAAAACTTATAAAAAGCCTTAACAAGGGTAAAGTCGAGGCAAGTTATTCTGCTGATCTGATAGCTTTTGATAAAAACCTTCAGATTACAAAGGTGTGGTTAAACGGCGAGGCCGTAAAGTTTTAAACTTATATATTAATAGATATTTTTGACAACTCAATTTCAAATTACAACCTAATGAGATATAAAAGAATTCTTCTTAAATTAAGTGGCGAATCATTAATGGGTTCTAAGTCCTATGGGATCGATATAGATGTTGTTGCTCAGTACGCGAAAGATATAAAAGCAGTACATGCCGAGGGAATTGAAATATCCATTGTAATTGGAGGAGGGAATATTTACCGAGGACTAAGTGCCGAAAAATCAGGCATGGACCGGGTCCAGGCTGATTACATGGGCATGCTTGCTACAGTTATAAATAGTATGGCATTACAGGATGCACTTGAAAAAACCGGTGTTAAAACACGATTGTTAACAGCCATTAAAATGGAGCAGATTTGCGAACCATTTATCAGGCGCAGGGCAATGCGCCATTTGGAAAAAGGCCGTATTGTAATTTTTGGCGCAGGAACTGGCAATCCATATTTCACAACGGATACCGCAGCCTCATTACGTGCCATAGAGATAAACGCTGACGTAGTTTTAAAAGGAACACGGGTTGACGGAATTTATACTGCAGACCCGGAAAAAGATGTTAACGCTGTACGTTATGACGAAATAACTTTTCAGGAAGTTTATGATAAAGGCCTTAATGTAATGGATATGACCGCATTTACACTATGTCATGAAAATAAGCTACCCATTATTGTGTTCGATATGAATAAGTCTGGCAACCTCATGCGCATAGTAAAAGGGGATACTATTGGTACTTTAGTTTCATAAAAAGCATTACAGAATTATGGATTTAGTTATGCTTTAGTATTTTTACGCAAACTTTTATCAATTATGAACGAGCTTATAAAAAAACAACTGGATGATACCGGCATTGCTATGGATAAAGCACTGGAATTTTGTGATAGTGAAGTAGCTAAAATACGCGCAGGGAAAGCTATGCCATCCATGCTGGATGGCATTATGGTTGATTATTATGGAAACCCAACTCAGCTAAGCCAGGTTGCAAACGTAAATACTCCGGATGCAAGAACAATCGTTATCCAGCCATGGGAAAAAAACATGGTGGGGCCTATAGAAAAGGCAATAAAAGAAGCTAATATTGGCTTGAATCCTCAGCATGATGGTTTGGTAATTCGTTTAAACGTACCTCCATTAACTGAAGAGCGTCGTCGGGATCTGGTTAAAAAAGTTAAAGAAGAGGCTGAGCGGGGCAGAATAGCAATCAGAAATATTCGTAAGGATGCTAATGAAAAAATTAAGCGTCTTAAAACGGAAGGTGTATCTGATGATGAAATGAAGGTTGGGGAAGCTGAAGTTCAAAAACTAACAGATTCATATATAGTTCGTGTAGATAAGGTGGCTGAAGTGAAAGAAAAGGACATTATGACCGTATAGGTTATTGAAATGTAAAAAAAAGGGAATGAAGCACGTGCATCATTCCCTTTTTTTAATTTAGATAATACATGAAATTATTATTAGAATATCTAAAAAATTACAAAGGACTTATCGCTTTAGCGCTTTTACTTGCCGCCGTAAACCAGATTTTTTCATTACTGGATCCCTGGATATTTCGAAAGATTATTGATACCTATGTAACTCGTTACCAGGAATACAGCACAGAAGAATTTTTTAAAGGAGCTGGAGTACTTATCCTTGCTGCCATGGGTGTGGCGATGGTGTCACGCATAGCAAAAAATTTTCAGGATTATTATGTAAATGTCATCACGCAGCGCTTGGGTGCAAAGATATATTCGGACGGTCTGGCTCATTCTCTCGAATTGCCTTATTCAGTTTTCGAAGATCAGAGAAGCGGTGAAACTTTAGGCATACTGCAAAAAGTACGTACTGATACAGAAAAACTTATTACCGCATTTATCAATATTGTATTTACATCATTAGTGGGTGTTACTTTCGTTTTTATTTACGCCATAAATATTCACTGGTCTATTGCTGTGGTTTATGTTTCAGTTATTCCCATATTGGGAGTGATCAGCTCGGTACTTAGTAAAAAAATAAAAGTTGTTCAGAAAACCATTGTTAAAGAAACCACATCCCTGGCAGGTTCAACAACCGAATCGCTTCGAAATATAGAGCTTGTTAAAAGCCTTGGATTATCCAGTCAGGAAATCAACCGTCTGAATAATACAACCGAAAAAATATTAAAACTTGAACTTAAAAAAGTTAAATATGTAAGGAGTCTTAGTTTCATCCAGGGCACACTGGTAAATTTATTACGAAACGGAATATTATTGCTAATGCTTTATTTAATTTTTGCAGGGAGAATTAGTGTAGGAGAATTTTTCTCTCTCTTCATTTACTCCTTTTTCATTTTCGGGCCCTTGCAGGAACTTGGTAACATCATTAATATTTATCGCGAAACAGAAGTGTCACTTGAAAATTTTAGGGGAATATTGAATACTCCCAAAGAGAGAACCCCGGTAAATCCAGTTAAATTAGGCCGCATTATCAGTCTGAAATTTGACTCTGTAGGCTTTAAACATCAATCATCGAACCGGAATGCACTTGAAAATATTACCTTCGAAACCAATACGGGACAAACCATTGCTTTTGTAGGCCCGTCCGGATCGGGTAAAACCACATTAGTGAAGCTTCTGGTAGGACTATACCATCCTGCAGAAGGCGAGGTTTTATATAACAATATTCCTGGTACCGAGATCGATTTGGATGAGCTACGCGAAAAAATTGGTTTTGTGACCCAGGATACCCAATTATTTTCAGGATCTATACGGGAAAACCTGTTGTTCGTTCGCCCCTATGCCTCAGATGAGGATTGCATGCTGGTTTTGCAAAAAGCGGCCTGCCAAAACTTACTGGCCCGGGCAGACAAAGGTCTGGATACAATTATTGGTGAAGGGGGCGTGAAGGTTTCGGGAGGAGAAAAACAACGCTTATCCATTGCTAGGGCTTTATTACGGCAGCCCAATATTCTGGTTTTCGATGAGGCTACATCATCTCTGGATTCTATTACGGAAGAAGAAATTACAGAGACCATCCGCGATGTATCTATAATTAAAGAACATATTACAATTCTTATTGCACACCGGCTATCAACTATCATGCACGCTGATAAAATATTTGTCCTAGAGAAAGGATGTATTGTAGAATCAGGAAGACACCAAGAATTACTCGCTGAAAAAGGATTGTATTATGCCATGTGGCGTCAGCAGATAGGAGAAAAACATACGATTGAAGTATAATTTATTGAGTATCTTTAATTAAATACATTTGAAATGTGATATGGGTGTAAATCAAAAAGTGGCTAGCTCATGAATTTAACTTTAATCTTATTTATCGGAGGTTTATTCAGATTTATATTTGGAGTAATTTGGCTTATCTTGGTGGTTGTAGCTATTATGGATCTTCTGAAGAGCAGCGTACCCATGAACACCAAATTACTCTGGCTTATTGTAATATTACTGGCACCTGTATTCGGATCGCTCATCTATTTGTTTTGGGGCAGACATCACCGTATTTAATGCTGGTTAATCTGTTTAAGGCTTAAGGGTATAAATCTTTTCGTTTTCAGATAGGTAATCAATACGATCATCAGAGTTGTAGTTCCCCCAAATAAAACTGCAGGAACTGTTCCCATTAGACGGGCGGTTAACCCTGATTCAAAAGCTCCTATTTCGTTTGAAGATCCGATAAACATAGAATTCACAGATGAAACCCGGCCACGCATTTCGTCGGGTGTGAGCACCTGCATTATTGTAGATCGGATGATCACACTCACACTGTCGAAAGCGCCTTCGCAGAAAAGGAAAAACAAGGTCAAATAAAAATTGGTCGACAATCCAAAACATATTATTGAGATTCCAAAACCAGAAATTGCTATCAGCAGGTTGCGCCACGGTTTATTCATAGGCGAAAAACGCGTCATAGCCAACATTGTAAGAACTGCACCTAAAGATGCCGCCGCTCTCATTATTCCAAGGCCTTCAGATCCTACATTCAAGATATCATTAGCAAATACAGGCAATAAAGCCACGGCACCGCCAAAAAAAACAGACACCAGGTCAAGGCTAATCGCCCCCAGCATAATCTTATTTTTAAAAACAAAACCTATCCCTTGCGACAAACTTTCATAGAAACTCTCTTTCGGTATATAAGCAGGCGGATGAGATTTTAAAATAAAAATAAAGCCTATAGAAATAAGTATAAATATTAAAATTACTGCAAATGTTACAGAAACGCCAAAAAAGCCATATATAAGTCCCCCTGAAGCTGGCCCTAAAATGGAAGCGGTTTGCCAGCTTGAGCTATTCCAGGTACTTGAATTAGGATAATGCTCCTTGGGAATAATTTTCGCCATGAGCGAAAAAGCTGCCGGACTATAAAATCCTCTGGCAATGCCTATCCCAAATATCATTGTGTATAATGCCGGAATAACATATGACTCTGGTAAATAAGCCCGTGCACTACCCAGCGTAACCAGGAACATAATTAGAGAGCACAAGAACATTCCAGAAAATATACGAAGCAAAAGCTTCTTTTTTTCTGTTTTGTCAGCCACATATCCCCCATACAAAGAAATACCAATAGCTGGTAAAGCTTCGCAGAGGCCTATTAACCCTAAAGAAAACGGGTCTTTTGTAATGGAGTATATATGATATCCCACAATAACAGCCTGCATCTGATAAGCAAATGTGAAGAAAAAACGCATTCCCAAATAGGAGCGGAACTCAGGGAACCTTAAAGCTATGTAAGGATCCAGGCGTTTTACAGCATGCGAAGAGATATCGTTATCCACACTCAAACCATATTAACGTAACACATTATCTAAATCATGAGATTTTTCCCCATGAAATACCTGGATTTTTTTGCTTGAAATAATCATGCAATAGTTTATTTTTTTCATCTTGCAGGTTAGGATCTTTTTCAAAAATTTCGATTACACTTTCACGGGCACATTTTAAAAGTTCCTGATCATGTGCCAGATTGGCTATTTTAAGATCAAGTACACCACTTTGCTGTGTTCCCTCCATATTACCCGGGCCGCGGAGCTGAAGATCAATCTCAGATATTTCAAACCCATCAGTTGTTCTAACCATTGTGTTTAGCCTGATCTTAGCCTCCCGGGTAAGTTTATTACCTGACATTAATAAACAAAAGGATTCCTCTGCCCCACGCCCAACTCTTCCTCTTAACTGATGGAGCTGCGACAGGCCAAAACGCTCTGCATTTTCTATGATCATTACACTGGCATTCGGTACATTTACTCCTACCTCAATCACAGTAGTTGCAACCATAATATGTGTTTCACCTTTAACAAATCGCTGCATCTCAAACTCTTTATCTGCCGGCGAAAGTTTACCATGAACCATGCTAATACGAAATTCAGGCAATGGAAACTCTTGCGATATTGCTTCAATTCCTGCCTCCAGATACAATAGATCTAGCTTTTCACTTTCTTTTATAAGTGGATATACAATATAGATCTGCCTTCCCTTGCCTATTTCCTCTCTCATAAACCCAAACATTCTTAAACGCTGGCTTTCATACAAATGCAATGTTTTAATAGGTATTCTTCCGGCAGGCAACTCATTAATTACTGATATATCCAAATCTCCATACAGGGTCATTGCCAATGTTCTGGGAATTGGAGTTGCTGTCATTACCAGAATATGAGGAGGAATTGCACTCTTTTTCCAAAGTTTGGAACGCTGCTCCACCCCAAAACGGTGCTGTTCGTCAATAACAACCAAACCCAAATTTTTAAACTGTACTATATCTTCAATTAATGCATGCGTACCAATTAAGATTTGGAGAGATCCATCTTCTAAATGCTGATGAATTATTTTCCTTTTCTTCTTGGGTGTTGATCCCGATAACAGATCTAAAGTAATGAACTTATCTCCCACTAAATGCAGTATAGATTGAAAATGCTGACGTGCCAATATTTCTGTAGGAGCCATTATACAAGCTTGATAACCGTTATCTATAGCAAGCAGCATACTCATTAGTGCCACAACCGTTTTACCGCTGCCTACATCTCCTTGCAGTAACCTGTTCATTTGTACACCGCGTTGGGTATCTGATCTGATCTCCTTTATTACATGCTTTTGGGCATTGGTTAAATCAAAAGGAAGTTTGTTCGCATAAAATTCATTAAACTTTTCACCAACCAGATGAAATGTAATGCCTTTGAATTGCTGAGTACGTAAAAGCTTGTTCCTTAAAAGCTTAAGCTGTATAAAAAATAATTCCTCAAATTTTAACCGATACTTTGCTGACTCAAGAGAAGCCACATCATCCGGGAAATGGATATTTTTTATAGCTTTCTGTTTTGAAACCAGTTTATGCTTTAATATTATATATTCAGGCAAGTTTTCGTTAAACTCTTTGATTGTTAAATCTATCAGGCCCCAAACCAATCGCTGAATACCTTTGGAATCTAAAGAGAATTGTTTTAGCTTCTCTGTTGAACTATAAACAGGCTGTAAAATTAAATTTCCGTGCTGCCGGGCTTTTGGATCATACAATTCCATCTCGGGGTGCGGAATGGATATTCTACCATTAAACTCATTAGGGTTACCAAAAATAATAAATACCTGTCCGGGATGAAGTATTTTATCTATCCATGATATTCCCTGAAACCAGATCAATTCAAGAACTCCCGTATCATCTTTTAATTGAGCAGTAAGTCTTTTTTGGCGCTTTTCTCCTAATATTGTTTTTGAAATTACACGACCAATTATCTGAACTGATGGTAAATCTTTATGGAGTTCGTTAATTTTGTAAAACCTGGTGCGGTCAATATACCGGAAGGGAAAATACAAAACAAGGTCATGGTAAGTTAAAATTTGCAATTCCTTTTTTAAGACATCTGCTTTTTGAGGGCCAACGCCTTTTAGATACGCGATTAGAGTATTTAATGGCCCGTGTATCAATTAGCTGTTTTGCTTATATGATTTGGAACTACTCTTTTTAAAAAGGCACTGATTATTCCGGAATTAAATATTATAACAGCTATAATCAATAAGGAATATGCTAATACCTGAAGAATATTGACTTCCTCGTTAAAATAAAAAAAAGCAACAGCGAAAGCAATAACGGGATTTATATAAATAATAATTCCTAATGTTGATGACGACAGGCCTATTAAAGCATACATGCTCAAGAATAGCGGTATGATTGTGAAAACTACCGAAATCACTACAATATTTACCCAGAAATAACTTTCGGTAGGAAAACTACTAAAATTAGTAATATACACAGGGAGCATGAGGAATAATGATATGAACAGTTGAACAGCTAACATATTAAACTTATCGATGTGTTGGATTATGCGCTGAATGATTAAGTAAAAAGCATATAAAGCTGCAATAAATACAGACCACAACACGTCATTAAATGCTCCTTTTGTCAGTATAAGAATACTGAAAACGGCGATAGAAATAGCCAGCAATTTTACTTTAGATAGGTGTTCTTTCAAAATCAGAAAACCGCCCAGTGCGGTAATAAGCGGACAAACCATATAGGCAAAAGCCGCTGACTTAAGGCTAACATTATTTACAGCGTAAATAAAAGAAAACCAGTTTCCAGTGATTAACACACCCGCTGCAAGGGTAAGCATAAGCAACTGTTTTTGCTTTCTAGCCGATTGCTCTCGTAAATAATTTATATCCTCTTTAATTGTTTTTCGACGAAAAAGTAGTGCGAAAACCCATGTTATTATCAGTGAAGTGAATATACGGTAATGTAATATCTGGTCTGAAGGATAAGCCTGGAGATTTCGCAACGGTATAGAAAAAAACCCCCAAATAACCGTAGAAGTAATAGCAGCAATAAAATACTTTATCCGACCTGATCTCAATGATTACATTTTATACGCAATTACAGAAATCTCCACATTCACATTTTTTGGCAGGCCTGCAACTGCTACAGTTTCGCGGGCAGGAAAGTTTGAGATAAAATAAGAGCCATAAACCTCATTTACTTCTACAAATAAACTCATATCACTCAAAAAAATAGTTGCTTTCACCACATCCCCAAAATCATATCCTGCTTTACCTAATAATGCCTGAATGTTATTTAAGACCTGCGTTGTTTCTAAACTTACATCATCTGTCACTAAAGAGTTAGTTACCGGATCGATTGCTATTTGTCCGGATATAAATAAGAAATTTCCAGCCTGAACTGCCTGGCTATAAGGGCCTATTGGAGCAGGAGCATTTGCGGTGTTTATAATTGTTTTCATCTTTTTAGTTGTTGTGGAATCGATAGTTCAATTATTTATCCAAGATAAACCATTCAATTAATTTATAAATTATTCCTGCAATGAATATTATAATTGCAGTAGCATTAATAAAATGCATTACTTTTAAATTAAAGCTTTTAGGCCTGTTCGGTTCTGGTTTTCTAAAGAAATACATACTTCAAAATTACAAATAAAAAAAGAGCCCCGGTAAACCGGGGCTCTTTTTAATATATGCTTAAATTACAATATATTATCTGATTTCAACACGACGATTTTGTGCGCGTCCTGATTCAGTTGCATTAGATGCAATTGGTTGTTTTTCACCATGAGCATGAGTTGAAACTCTGCTTGAAGCAATACCTGAATTAACAAGGTATGTTTTTACAGAATTAGATCTGTCTCTTGACAAGTTCATATTATACTCATCTGTACCTTCAGATGAAGCATGTCCGCCTAAATCAATTGACATTCCTGAATTACCTCTCATATCAGATGATACTCTATCTAAGATAGGGTAAGCTGAAGTTCTAAGAACTGAAGAGTCAAATTCGAACATGATGTTTGGATAAGAACCAGTAGAAACAGCCATTGCAGTACCTTCAGGGTGAACGATTGGACATCCAGCTCCGTCAACCGCAGTACCTGCAGGTGTACCTGGGCATTTGTCTAATTTGTCAGCAACACCGTCACCATCACTATCCCTTAATAAATCTTGTCCTTCAAGAGCAGAAACACGATTTTTCAATGCATCAACTTCCTGACGTAATGTAGGATCTAATAATTCATCATACATTAAAGCAACAGGGTTAACCCAATCAAGATTCGGTTTAGCAGTTGAACCTAAAGAGAATTCAACACCAGCATAACCGTATGAGAATTTATCTTTAGAAGTTCCTTTAGCATAAGTACCATCAAGGTTATCTCCGTCAAGGAAGTTCATGTTGTATCCTAAATCAAAGTTCATACGATCTGAAACCTTAAATTTAGCACCAACTCCTACAGGGATATAAAGTTCGTGAACGTTAGTAGTAGCTTCACGTCTTTTTCCTACCGGACCAATTGCCATACCGTCCCAATTAAAGTTAGGGTTAGTTCCTGACGGAGCATATGCCGCAAGACCAGCACCTGCTTTAACTAAAAAGTTTACATTGTTTTCTCTGCGTAAAAAATCGATAGTAGCAACATTTGCTACTCCCATTGCAGAAAGCGCATAACCAAGATGAGTGTCGAAAGTTGAAGGAGTGTTACTCAATCTTTCGTTAGTGCCTGATAATTTACCTCTCATACCAGCAAACTCAAGACCAAATGAATGAGCTAATTGCTTGCGTAACGTAAGTCCATAACCTAACTCAGGGTTCCAGTTAGAGAAATCATTAGAACCACCGATTAGTACTACGGGTGCTAATACACCTGCGTTAAGTCCTAACGACCATGTTCTGTACTGTCCTCGACCACCAAACACTTTGGCAGAAGAACTAGTTGTTGTTCCGTCCTGAGCCATGGCAGTAAAGCCCATTGCTGATACCAGGGAACATGCAACAACTTTCTTAATTGTAGAATAATTCATACTTTGTTTTTTTTTAAAGGTTAAACATTTGTAACTGTGTAATTATTTGCAAAAATAACTATAAGTTTGATATCGTCAACAGTCAAATACTATTCCATATCTCTACTCAAAACATTTTTTTTCGTTTAAAGTTTTTAAAACTTGAAAAAAACACCAACGATTAATTACATTACTCATGAGAATAATACTTTATTCACACGATTTATAAATATTGTTTAAAGATAATTAAATAATTGCAAATAAATAAGATTATTATATTTAATAACGTTTTAAGGTCATTAGCGACAAAATAAATGTAAACGTTTAGCTAATACGTCTTCTATTTAAGACATTTAATTAAATATTGTTTTCTATTTGTGACACCCACTTATCAATAAAGCTATACAGATTAAAAGCGGGTTGAAGCATTCCTTCTTTAATATCTTTCAATAACCTTTCTTTGTTTAGAGCTTTAATGTATCGGGCTTGCATTATTTGTTTAGCTTTTTCTGCTAGTATTAATGAAAGATCAGATTTAGATACGGGCAAACTTTTAAATTGGCTCAATAGCTCATCAATCCCATAATTCTTATTGGCAATGGTTTTTATTACAGGAGTAGAGGCTCCATTTTGCTTAAGCAGCTTTTGAAGCGTATTTGCGAAGGTGTCAGCCCCTTCCCGGTCTGCTTTATTGATTACAAAAATATCTGCAATCTCCATTAGTCCCGATTTTATATGCTGAATTTCATCTCCGGCTTCTGGCACTAAAACTACCGTGGTAATATCCGCCAGACCGGCGATCTCTATTTCTGACTGCCCGACACCAACAGTTTCAACAATTATATAATCAAATCCTGCTGATCTCAAAACATCAACCATTTCAATCGCTTTGGCAGACAACCCCCCTAAAGCTCCTCGTGTAGCAATAGACCGGATAAAAACATCAGATTTGGTAAACTGTTCGGACATACGAACCCGGTCGCCTAATAACGATCCGGAAGTAAAAGGTGATGTAGGATCAACAACAAGTATTCCTACGCGCTTATTTTCTTTACTGATCAGATTAACCAGTGAGTTAATCAAAGTGCTTTTGCCGGCACCCGGTGGGCCGGTTATCCCAATTACAGGAATGTTATAATCGATATTTAGATTTTTTAATACTTCGATCGAGCCTGGCAAATCGTTTTCAACCCGCGTAAGAATGCGCGCTAATAGTTTATAATCATCGATTTTTACTAAATCTTTTAAGTTCAATTCACGCATGCACATCAATTACTGCATCAAATATAGTGGTTATACTTTTCTTAACTTTACGCCTTTAATCTATCAGGTTAATGAAAGTATCCGGTTTTACGTTTATCCGCAACGCTATATCAAATGATTATCCAATAGTTCAGGCGATAGAATCTATACTTCCTCTTTGTGATGAATTCATTGTAGCGGTAGGACAATCTGAGGACGAGACCTTATTATTAATACAAAACATTCAATCGGATAAGATCAGGATTATTGAAACCGTTTGGGACGAGAATGTAAAAGAAGGAGGAAGGACATTCGCTCTCGAAACTGACAAAGCGTATCGCGAAATTTCACCTGACACCGACTGGGCTTTTTACATTCAGGGTGACGAATGTGTTCATGAAAAGTATCATCCAATTATTAAAAAAGAGATGGAACAAGCGATGAACGACAGGGTTGTTGAAGGATTATTATTTAAATATCTACATTTCTATGGTTCGTATGATTATACTGCGGTTTCACGTCGCTGGTACCGCAATGAGATCCGCTTGCTTAAACATGACAAAGCGGTTAGTTCTTACAGAGATGCCCAGGGATTTAGAAAGAACGGAGAAAAGATAAAGGTAAAGCCAATTGAAGCTTATATTTATCATTACGGGTGGGTAAAACCGCCAAAGGGATTGGGAAATAAGGTTAGAAACTTTAACAAGTTCTACCAGAACAAGCCATGGGCCAGAAATAAGGTGAAAACAGACTATGAATTTGATTATGGCAATGCTGAAAGATTAGAAAAATTCTCAGAAACTCATCCTGAAGTTATGCAGAAAAGAATTGATGCGGTAAACTGGAAGTTTTCTTTTGATCCTGTTAATCTTAAAAAAAAAACCAGCCTAAGGAGAAAAATTCTGCAAAAAATAGAAGACTGGACAGGCTGGAGAATAGGTGAGTATAGAAACTACAAGAAATTATAATATTATGCAGTTAGTATTTATATTTTCCAAACCGTAGTTGCAGCGAAAAGAGTTAATTATGAATAACATTACCTCTACATTGATAATCTCTACCTATAACTGGCCTGCTGCACTTGATATTTGTTTATATAGTGTGCAAAATCAGGCTGTATTACCAGGAGAGATCATCATTGCAGACGATGGTTCAGGAGATGAAACAAAATCAGTTATTGAAAAGCATCAGGATCTTTTCAAGATTCCCATAAAACATATATGGCATGAAGATAAGGGCTTCAGGAAGTCAGTTATTTTAAATAAAGCCTTAATTAAATCAACAAACCAGTATATAATTCAAATTGATGGCGATGTGATTCTTGATAAGAATTTTGTTTCCGATCATTTAGCCAATGCGGAACATAACACTTTTATCCGGGGCACAAGGGCAATGCTTTCGGAGCACAAAACTAAAAAAGTGATAATAGAGCGAAACATCACTTTATCACCGTTTGAAAGCGGAGTAGGTAACTGGAATAACGCATTACGAATCCCCGTGCTCCAATGGCTTGGAACGCGAAAAGAGAAATCATCAAGAAGCGTGCGTGGCAGTAATCTGTCTTATTGGAAGGATGATTTTATACGGGTAAATGGTTATAATAATGACCTTATTGGTTGGGGTCATGAAGATGAAGAATTAGCTGCACGGTTTATAAATAACGGGAACGTAAAAAAAATTATAAAGCTCTCCGCTGTTCAATATCATTTGTATCACCAGGGTTCTTCCAAAAACAATGAAATTGATCATGCTTTGGAAGTTAACCGGGTTATAAATGAAGGTATTAAAATATGCAAAAACGGATACAGTTCAACTGATGATTAATAAAGCAATTACTACGTCATTACTGGTTTCTACTTATAACTGGCCGCAAGCTCTTAACCTTTGCCTTTTAAGCATTAAAGCTCAGCATATTCTTCCTGATGAAGTAATTATTGCAGATGATGGATCCGGAGAAGAAACTAAAAACTTGATCAACCTTCATACAAAAACGTTTCCTGTGCCATTGATCCATATCTGGCAGCCGGATAAAGGTTTTGAGTTATCCACGATTAGAAATAAGGGAATAGCAGCCTCGACCAAAAATTATATTATACAAATTGACGGAGATCTAATCTTACACCCAAAATTTATAGCTGATCATATAAATTTTGCCAGGCCGGGCGCATTTGTGACCGGAAGCAGAGTTATAATGAGTGAAGAATTATCTAAAAAAGTTTTAAACAAAAAAGATATATGCATCAATATTTTTTCAAAGGGAATTTCTAATTTATCGAATGGATTTAGATTTAGTTCGCTGAGAAATCTGCTGGCCGAACGATACCGGAATAATGATATTTATTACATGCGGGGATGCAATATGGCGTTTTGGCGAGAAGATCTTTTAAGAGTGAATGGCTATAATGAAGAATTTATTGGGTGGGGACGTGAGGATAATGAAATAGCATTTAGGTTAATTAATTTGGGCATACAAAAAAGGATATTAAAAATGGGTGCTGTGGTATACCATATTTGGCATAAAGAACACACAAGAACTGATTTCAATTTAAATAATAAAATTTTGGCCGATACTATAGATAATAAAATAATAAAATGCCGTGATGGTATAAATAAATACTTGCATGACACTTCATCATCCTGAAATAAAAGTTTGTCCTAAAATTTCAATTATTATAGTGACTTACAACGTTGTCAATATATTGCAAAATTGCCTTAACAGTATTTATAAACAGCGATACCCGTCACTGGAAATAGTCATTATTGACGGCGGAAGTATAGATGGAACTGTTGAGATACTTAGTACTAATGAAAATAACATCCATTTCTGGAAAAGTGAGAAAGATGAAGGTATATACAATGCAATGAATAAAGGCTTAAAGTATATTACCGGTGATTGGGTTTACTTTTTGGGAGCTGATGATGAATTATTTGAGGATTTTTCATCGCTTGCATACGCACTAAAGGATCCGGATACGATATATTATGGTAGCGTCTTAAAAAACGGTGAAAAGTATCTAGGAGAACTAACCCCTTACCAACATGCAAAAACCGGCATCTGTCATCAGGCAGTAATTTATCCGGCGTCGGTTTTTACTAAATACAATTTTCACCTAAAGTATCCGATTTCTGCCGATCATGTATTAAATATGGAATGTTGGAATGACTATAATTTCAAATTCCATTTCCTGGATCTAGTCATTGCGAAATATAACCATGAAGGTATTTCTTCTGTTAAGAAAGACGCTCTATTTGAGAAGCACAAGGCATCGCTAATTTTGAAAAATTATGGGCGGAAAATTTGGGGTCGATTTTTGTTTCGGAAATTAAAGCATAAGCTCAAGTAATCTGATTGTTATGAATATAAAGAATAGAAATATATTCAGGATCTCTCGGTTTATATTATTAAAGATTCCTTATTTATTTGCACTTCTTTCAAGGTACAGAAAGCCCGCTAAAAGGATATTAATAATTAAGATTGATGCAATTGGGGATTATATTCTTTTCAGAAACTTTATTGAGTTAATTCATATTTCAGAGAAATTTAAAAATTATGAAATTGATATTGTGGGAAATGAATTATGGAAAGATATCGCATTGAAATATGATAGTCAGTTTGTAACGAGGTTTTTCTTTATAAATTCCGATCAGCTATATAATACCCCCGTGATGATCCTGAAATTGGGGTGGACTCTGTTCTTAAGAAGTTATGAAAAGGTTCTTCAGCCAACATATTCCCGGACATTACTGGCAAACGGACTGGCTGGATTAGCTTGCGCTAAGGATACGATAGCTTTCGAAAGCGATAAGGAGCTAAACTCTCGTTACAAATCAAAAACAGACAAGTTTTATAGCAAACGAATATTGCTCCCCAATTCAATTGACCATGAGTTTGAACGTAACCGCTATTTTTTCGAGAAAGTTACTGCATCTGACTTGCCCATCAGCAAACCACACTTTCCGGTTTATAAGGATGTCGAAAAATCTATTCTAATATTTCCTGGCAGTGGGTTGGCAAAAAGGAACTGGGAAAAAGAGAAGTTTATGGCTATCATCAAGAACATTCTACAATATACAACTTACTCGATTACTATATGTGGAAGTAAAAACGACACTGCAATTGCAGATTTTCTTATCCGCCATGTTGCATCCCACAGACTAGTCAATCAGGTTGGAAAAACTTCGTTGGCGGATGCGATCGCTGAAATTGCAAACGCTCAACTCGTAATAACTAATGAAACTAGTGCTGTGCATATTGCAAACGCATGCAATACTCCTTCAATCTGTGTACAAGGCGGGGGGCATTATAATCGCTTCACCCCGTATCCGCCAAATGCAGAACTAACTCCTGTGTGTGTTAGTCAAACTATGCCGTGTTTCAATTGCGATTGGCAGTGCATTATGCCTCAAGAAGAGGACAGACCTTTCCCCTGCATATCCCAGATCAGTTCTGATACCGTCTGGAAGGAAGTATTGAAGTTAATTGGTTATAAATTAGAGATCAATTGATTATGCATACAAACCAATACCAAGTGAAATCTCCTGTTCTTTTTCTTGTTTTTAACAGGCCCGATATGACTGAGAGGGTGTTTGAAAAAATCCGCGAGGCCAAACCATCAAGACTTTATATTGCGGCAGATGGGCCCCGACAAACACGTATAGGAGAATTTGAACTTTGTGAAAAGGTTCGATCCGTAATTACAAAGATCGACTGGTTATGTGAAGTGCATACGCTGTTCCGAAGCGAAAATTTAGGCTGCAAATATGCTGTATCCTCGTCCATTTCCTGGTTTTTTGAACACGAGGATGAAGGTATTATCCTGGAAGACGATTGTCTCCCGGCAAATGATTTCTTCCGGTTCTGTGATGAAATGTTAAGTTTATACAAAGACGACGATAGGATTCGCCACATTACAGGCTGCAATCTCCAGTTTGGCAAGAGATGGGGTACGGATACGTATTATTTTTCAAATAATGTTCATGTTTGGGGCTGGGCCACCTGGAAACGAGTTTGGGAAGGGTATGACGTGGAAATGCAAAAATATGGTGAAGATGAAGTGGAGGAACAACTTAGTAAAATATTTAGTGAAGAACTTTTTGTTGAAAGTTGGATCGGTATATTTAAACAATTGAAGACGGGTAAAATAGATACGTGGGATTATCAACTGGGCCTTATAAACTTCTTTAACAACGGACTGTGCATTATCCCTAATTATAATCTGGTTTCCAATATGGGCTTTGGATCTGACAGCACACATACATTTGATGCAAATGATGCCAATGCGGATATACCACTGGAAGTATTACCGTATAATATTACCCATCCCAAATACTTTGTTCCACAAAGAAAAGCTGATCTTTTTACCTTGTATAGAGATTTTAATATAGAACGAAGAAGAGCAAAAGCAAGAAAGAAAAAATTTAAAAGATGGTTGGGCCTGACGTAAAATTTAACAAATTGACCATATGATACATCTTATAATAACAACAGCAAATATTCCAAAGGCCTATTGGAGAAGAAAATGGCAATATATAAGGTCTATTAAGTCATGTTTAAAGTATGGGAATTTGTTTGATACCTATACTATACTGGAATGTGTAACCGAAAATAAGAGATACCTGAACAAATACAATACGTATTATAGCAAGGAAGGAAATCCTTATCCAAATAAAGGATTAAATGAGATGGCCCACCTGAAAGCATTTTTACGTCAATCCACGTTTAAAAAGAACGACGCAATTATTAAGCTTACCGGAAGATATATAATTGATGAGAGTTATTTTTTTAACAAAGTCATTGAGATGCAAAACGATTATGATAGTATCTTCAAGGATGATAGCGATGTGTATGAAGGGAGAGGTTATCATACCTTCTTCTATTATATTAAGAAAGGGCTTTTAGAAGAGGCGATAGATCAAATAGACTTTTCAGTAAACAACGACCGACCGATTGAATGGGATATGAAAGATTATCTTAAATGTAGAAAAAACCATTTGGTGATAGACAGGTTAGGAATAACTGCCTATCAGGGAACCAAGTCTGAAAAAATTTTTAAATGTTGATCTTCTAAATCTTCGTCGGCCTTAGCTCCACAATCGTTTGTTATTACTTACTCAAATACATCGACTTATCCCTGTATAACTTTAAGAAATAAGGGTCTTCCAGATCTTTAATAAACCTGATCGCTTCCCCTGTGGACTTCATTTCTGGCCCTAATTGTTTCTCCACTTCAGGGAATTTGTCAAAGGAGAAAACGGGTTCTTTTATAGCATATCCTTTTAACTTTCGTTCGATAGTAAAATCCTTTATTTTATTTGCACCAAGCATAACTTTGGCAGCGATATTAATATAAGGAACATCATATGCTTTTGCAATAAACGGTACTGTACGTGATGCCCTTGGATTAGCTTCAATCACGTAAACCTTATTATCTTTTATAGCAAACTGGATATTAAGCAGCCCACGAACATCTAAGGCTTTAGCTATTTTTATCGTGTACTCTTCCATGTGGGCTAAAACATCCTCTGAAAGAGCAAATGGAGGCAATACAGCACTCGAGTCTCCCGAGTGAATTCCTGCGGGCTCAATATGCTCCATCATACCTATAATATGTACATCGTCACCGTCAGATATGGAATCCGACTCAGACTCTTCCGCACGGTCCAGGAAATGATCAATCAGCACACGGTTTCCGGGCAGATCGCCCAGCAACTTCATTACTGCTTTTTCAAGATCCTCATCATTTATTACAATGCTCATCCCCTGCCCGCCCAATACATAACTCGGACGAACTAACACGGGGTAGCCTACTTCCTTTGCAACTATCAGCGCTTCTTCTGCAGTTTCAGCCACACCATATTTCGGATATGGAATTTCAAGCTCTTTTAAAAGATCGGAGAAGCGGCCCCTGTCCTCCGCGATATCCATATTGTCATAAGAAGTGCCGATTATTTTAATCCCTCTCTCATGAAGCTTACCCGCCATTTTCAGCGCAGTTTGCCCGCCTAACTGAACGATAACCCCTTCAGGCTTTTCATGCTCAATTATTTCCCTTACATGCTCCCAAAAAACCGGCTCAAAATAAAGCTTGTCCGCCATATTGAAATCGGTGGATACTGTTTCAGGATTACAATTAATCATAATCGATTCATATCCGGCCTCTTTAGCCGCAAGCAAGCCATGAACACAGCTATAGTCAAACTCAATTCCCTGGCCAATGCGGTTTGGACCCGACCCAAGAACTATTATTTTCTTTTTATCAGAAACAATAGATTCATTCTCGTCCTCAAACGTGGAATAATAATAAGGTGTTTTTGCCTGGAACTCAGCAGCGCAGGTATCCACCATTTTAAATACACGTGAAATTCCAAGTTCCTTTCTGCGGTCATAAACCTGATCTTCAGTAACATTCCCTAATAACCATGCAATCTGAGCGTCTGCAAAGCCTTTTTGCTTTAAGACCATGAAGAAGTCCTTCGGAATGTTAGTTAAAGAATAGCGTTTAAGTTCAAGCTCGAGCGTTACCAGCTCCTGTATTTGAACAAGGAACCATTTATCTATATGAGTAACCTTACGTATAGATTCGAGAGGTACGCCTAGGGTAAATGCGTCTTTTATGTGGAATAATCTGTCCCAGCTTGGATGCTCGAGGCTGTGCATGATCTGCTCCAGGTTTCTGTTTTGCCTTCCATCGGCTCCCAGTCCCAGCCTGTTTGTTTCAAGGCTTTGGCAGGCTTTCTGCAGGGCTTCAATAAATGTACGCCCGATAGCCATTACTTCTCCTACCGACTTCATTTGAAGACCCAGCTCTTTATTAGCTCCTTTGAACTTATCGAAGTTCCATCTTGGAATTTTTACAATTACATAATCAAGTGTAGGCTCAAAATATGCTGAAGTTGTTTTTGTAATCTGGTTTTCTATTTCATCAAGGTTATATCCTATAGCCAGCTTGGCTGCAATTTTCGCAATCGGGTAACCTGTAGCTTTAGATGCCAGTGCTGATGAGCGCGATACCCGCGGATTTATTTCAATAGCAATAATATTTTCAGTTGCAGGATCTACTGAAAACTGCACGTTACAACCCCCTGCAAAATTACCTATAGCCCGCATCATGAGCATCGCCTGATTTCTCATATCCTGGTAACACCGGTCGCTAAGCGTCATGGCTGGTGCTACAGTGATTGAATCACCTGTATGGATGCCCATGGGATCGAAATTCTCAATAGAGCAAATTATAATTACATTATCCTTACTATCACGAAGTAATTCAAGTTCAAATTCTTTCCAGCCGACTACTGCTTTTTCAACCAGTACTTCATGAGTTGGAGAGGCCTGTAAGCCTCGGCTTAAGGCAGCATCAAAATCTTCTTTTTTATGCACAATTCCGCCGCCAGTCCCGCCCAGAGTGTATGAAGGGCGTATCACCAATGGAAATCCTATATCCTGTGCAGCTTCTTTCCCTTCAAGAAATGAATTTGCAATTTTTGATTGTGCTACCCCAACACCTATATCTACCATCAACTGCCTGAATTCCTCGCGGTTCTCTGTTTTTTCAATTGCTGCTATATCAACCCCGATTATCCGGGTTCCATATTTTTTCCATATCCCTCTCTCGTCAGCTTCCTTGCATAAATTCAAAGCAGTTTGCCCACCCATAGTAGGTAAAACCGCATCAATCCGGCGTTCCTGTAATATCTGCTCAATACTATCTACTGTTAAAGGCCACAGATAAACATGATCTGCAATTACTTTGTCAGTCATGATGGTAGCCGGATTAGAGTTAATTATAGATACCTCGATGCCTTCATCTTTTAATGAAAGCGCCGCCTGTGATCCTGAGTAATCAAACTCACATGCCTGGCCAATAATAATTGGTCCTGATCCGATAATTAATATTGATCTAATGGAAGTGTCTCTGGGCATAAGGTTAAGAAGTCAAAAGTCTGGGCCTGACCAACCGAGGTTTCCTATTCTGAACGGAAAATCCCGACCGGATGTCGGGGTGCAAAGCTAAAAATAATTACTTTAAAATCTATACAAATTCACTTACTCCTTTACAGCTTAAACACAATTGGAATAGTGTATTGAACCTTAACAGGCACGCCGTTCTGCATACCAGGTTCCCATTTTGGTGATCTGTGTAATACCCGCAAAGCCTCTTCGTCTAACGAAGGGTATATTGAATTCAATACTTTTATATTTGTTAAAGTGCCGTCTTTTTCTACTACAAAAGAGAGTAATACCCTACCGGTAATTCCGTCTTGTTTTGCATCAGAAGGATATTTTATATGATAAGATAAAAACTGACTGAATTGATTAATACCTCCTTTAAATTTCGGCAATACGTCTTTCTGGGTATAAACTATTACTTTACCATCGGGGCTGAAATTCTTTCCTGAAACAAATTCACCATTATTGTATATGTCTTCATAATATAAACTGTTTCCGGAATTAGTAGTTTTCCATAGCCCGTTACGCACACCGCTTACATAACCGCCTTCTTCCGTTATTTTATCATTATTAACTGTTTCAATTGTATATCCGTTCCCATCTTTTACCAGTTGCACACCAGCCGTGTCGAAATAATTAGTTACTTTATATTTTACGTTCTGGTAACCCATCATTCTTTTCATACCTTCATTGCCATATTCAAGGGTTTTTTTAAGTTTACCATCAGGATAAAAATAATATGCTGAACCTGATGGCACCCCTTTTTGATAGGTTATAACCTCTGCCCTTTTACCGTTTTTATGAAATGCTATATTGGCACCTTCATAAATTAAATGAGGTTCAAAAACTGAAACTGTCCCTATAAATTTTTGAACTTCATCAGGATAGTATTCCATCACTTTATAATAGGTTGTTCCGGAGTCCGGTTCCTGTATGATACGGATAAAATCAGCACTGTCCTTTATGCTTACTAACTTTCCATTATTCTTAAGAAAATATATATTCCTGTTTTGTGCGTTTACAGTGTTAATTAACGGCAAACTGAATAACATGATCAGGATATACTTCATATAAATCTTGAATTTAACTGCTAGATGGAATAAATTACAGCAAAGTGTAAAAAACTTTCCTAAATGTAAAATGTTATTTAAGCAAAAATGAACATATCATGAAAAAAGCAATTATTACATGTATCGCTCTGATCGGAATTATTTCGGGTTGTGCTACCGTTCAGTCCATCGTGCGCTCCACTTTTCCTTATACTGCTAACTTCATTATTCCTGCATCCACCAGAACAGGTACCACACAATCTGCCACTAGCACAATAAGCAGTGTAGATCAAATATTTACAGGAAAAAACAATTCAGGCACTGCACAACAGCTTCGTATTGCTTCCGCAAGAATTGACGCTGTAAATCCCTCAAGCCAAAGTCTTGGTGTAATAAATTCTGTCAGGGTTTATCTTATCCGGTCTAATGGGTCTGGTGAATTGCTTATTGCTTCAAGAAACGATGTTTCATCCGGTACTGGAAATAGCCTGGTGTTAGATATCGACAATTCGAGGTTTTTAGATGATTATATGAATGACGGCAGTGCCAGGATACGCATGGATTATGTTTTACGGCAATCATTAAATGCGGATGTAAGTGTACGTGCAAGCCTAAGTTTTAGTACCGCACCAACTCAATAGCAGGTTAAATTTTAAATTAATTTGTTTGACTATATAAATCCTCCGCTGCATAGCAGGAGGATTTTATATTTTTGAGCCGATGATCATTTTGGATGGTTCTATTTGGCAACTACTGGTAACCCAATTCTACCAAACCTCATGGATAGAATGGGTGGGCACCATCAGTGGTTTTATTTGTGTTTATCTTGCCGCAAAACAAAATATCTGGAGCTGGCCCATAGCCCTGATTAGCGTGGCGGCGTATAGCGTATTATTCTATCAATATCAGTTGTATGGGGATGCAGTGCTTCAGGTTTATTTTTTTGGGACTTCCATTTACGGCTGGTACTATTGGACCACAAATAACGAAACTGAGCAGAAGCCGATCAAATCTTTGTCAAAAAGCCAATGGCTTCTCACCTTATTGTTAATCGGAATTTCTACAGGCCTTGCGGGATGGATACTGGATAACTATACACCAACAAATGTGCCTTATGCTGATGGATTTTGCACTTCTATGAGTTTTGTAGCCCAGTTTCTGATGACACGTAAAATAATACAAAACTGGATATTATGGATAATCGTGGATATATGCTACATACCACTATACATATATAAAGATCTGGTGCTTACAGCTATTTTATATGCGTTGTTTTTATGGCTTGCTACCATGGGATATCTTGAATGGAGAAAAAAGTGGAAGACCGCATAAAAAAAATCGCTGTAGTAGGGCCCGAATCTACGGGTAAGTCTACCATTGCAGAGCAATTAGCTTTTCATTACAATACAGTTTGGGTACCCGAATTTGCAAGAGAATATTGTGAAAAACTTTCGGAACCTTGCAATTTGCAGGATGAGATTAATATGTTTTATGGGCAACTGGCTCTGGAAAAGAAAATGCTGCCATTAGCTAATCAATTACTTATTTGCGATACCACTTTTTTAACTGTAAAGATATGGAGCGACCATATGTTTGGAAAAACACCTGCCGAAGTGCTGGAAGAATTACCGAAACACTCCTATGATCTTTACCTGCTTATGGATATTGACATGCAATGGCAGGAAGATCCATTACGCGACTTCCCGCATCTTCGGAGCCATTTTATGGATATATGGCATAATGAGCTGGAGTTATTGAATGCTAACTATACAGTCATCTCTGGAATTGGTGATTCCCGCCTCCAAAAATCCATATCAGCAATAGATCAATTCTTAAAATTAGACACATCCGGATAGCTACGTATTAGTTTTAAATTTCTCAGCCATGCAACGCTTTAACTATTGACGCGTCATTTAATATGCAAGCGTAAAAATAATTTGGAAACTGTTTACGTAGATCGGCATTTTGACCTGGTGGTTGAATGCAAGAACGGAAGTCGGAAATCACAATACGAACTGTACAAGCTTTATTCAAAGGCCATGTTTAATATCGCTATGCGTATATTAAACAAAGAAGATGAAGCCTCTGATGTGCTTCAGGAGGCCTTTATTGACGCGTTTGCCAGAATAGGCGATTTCAGACAGGAAACCACATTTGGATTATGGATGAAGCAGATTGTGATCAATCGCTCTATTAGCTATTTGCGGAAAAGAAAACTAGAGTTGGTGAATATAGATGAAGTAAATGCGGAGGATTTGGCAGATAACGACTCCTTTGATTATGAGGAACAGACATGGCAGGTAAAAAAGGTACATGGAGCTATCCAATCGCTACCTGATGGCTACCGCGTTGTGGTTTCGCTGTATTTGCTTGAAGGATATGATCATGAAGAGATTGCGCACATACTTAACATTAGCGTAAATACCTCACGAACACAGTTGATGCGTGGTAAAAGAAAAGTAATGGAAATTTTAAAGCAAGGCGGGTTTACTTATAATTAGAAAGATATGAGCAAGAGATTAGAAGATTTTATCCGGGAAAACAAGAAAGACTTTGACCGCTTTAATGCACCTGCTGATTTGTGGAGTAAAATTGAATTGCAGTTACAAAATGAAAATAGTCCATTAAAAAAAGAACGGGTTGTAAAATTAAGCTTCCTTTTAAAGGTTGCAGCTATAGTTGTTATTATGTTAAGTATAACAATTTCCTTGTGGCGTTATCAGCATCCTCAAACTTTGATAAGCAGTATTGATCCGGAGCTGGCAAAGCAACAGGTGTATTACACCAGCCTTATTGAAGTTAAAAGAAGTGAGCTGAAACGTACAGAAAAACATGAGCCTGAACTTTATAAAACATTCGCTTCCGAATTGAAAAAAATGGATCTAAATTATCAGCAATTAAAACAAGAACTTCCGGTAAGCCCAAATCAGGAACAAACCGTAATAGCAATGATCAAAAATCTGGAAGTCCAGATACAGGTTTTAAACCAGCAATTACATATTATTCAACAGATTAGCGATCTGAAAAAACATGGAAACAATGACCGGAAAATTATATAAATCCATTTGCTTATTGATTTTAGTGGCCGCGCAACCTATACTTGCCCAACCTGCAAGCGAATTAGTGGTAACAGCTCCTTTTTCAAAAACCATCAATTTAACCATTGCAAATGCTTTAGATATAACAAAGCATACTTTAAAAAATGTAAGGTTTGCGCCAGGCAATATTGATGAAACACCAGCTAATACTTCCTATTCAGAAAAAACAAAACAGATTACAAGAAGTTACAAGGTTTCAGAAAAAGACAAATTATCTATCAACAATAAATTTGGACGTGTAACAATAAATGTTTGGGGCAAAGATGAAATTAAAGTCGATGTTATAGTTAAATCATATGAAATATCAGATGGTAAAGCACAGGAGCTTTTGGATGGAGTTTCGATTACTGAAAGCAAGCAGGATGATTTTATTGGTTTTAAAACTAATGTATCAAAAGAAAATTCTCCGGGTTGGTGGGAAAGTATAAGACGCAGAATTGAATCGGATCAAAAACGCGGTATTGAAGTCAATTACATAGTCTATATGCCGTCAAAAAACCCTCTTAATATTAATAATTCGTACGGAAGCACCCTAATTCCTGATTTTAATGGCCCGCTTGGTATAATAACCTCTTATGGAACTTTAAATGCTCAACGACTGGTGAATGCTGACAATCGTATAAAAGTTAGTTATAGTGCTGTTAATATTGAAACCTTTTCTGGTAGTCTGGATCTCTCATACGGTAGTTTAAATCTTACTAATGCAGATAAGTTAAATGCAAAAATTAGCTATAGCACTGCAAAAATTAATAAACTAACCAATAGTGCCGACCTAAATATCCGGTACACACCTGGATTTAAAATAAATGAGATTGATAAAGATGTTAAAAATCTTGTGATCAATTCCTCTTACTCAGATATTAAACTTGGATTGGATGAAACCGCCCGTTACAACTTTGATGTAACAGTTAATAATGGCGGCTTTAGTTACAATGATAACCAGGCAGAAATAACCAACCGGTCTGCTGATGATAAAACCAAAGGATTTACTTCCGAAAAAAATTACAAAGGCACATATGGCCCGGGAAGAAGTAATTCAAAGATTGTGATCAAATCCAGTTACAGCGCTATTAAGTTTTTATAATCTATCAAGCTATTTATGCTAAAACCTTCATGACCTATGAAGGTTTCTTATTTTATTACGATTCAAGTTCCTACTTTCGTGAAAATCACCGCATATGGAATGGCTTTCTGATCCTTCAATCTGGATATCCCTGGTAACCCTGACATTACTTGAAATAGTTTTGGGAATAGATAACATTGTTTTTATTTCAATCTTATCAGGTAAACTACCGGTCAATCAACAAAAAAAGGCCCGTCAATTAGGTCTTGCTCTGGCAATGATAACCCGCATATTGCTTTTGTTATCAATAACATGGATTATGCAGCTTACAGCTCCACTTTTTAACGCGGGTGAATGGATGGGGATTAATGATGGGGAATGGCATGAAAAACTGGCAATATCCGGCAGGGATATTATTCTATTAATTGGTGGCCTGTTTCTTATTTATAAAAGCACTGCAGAAATTCATGAGAAACTTGAAGGTGACGAACATGAAATAAAAACCAAAACGGTTCATAAATTTTCCTCGGTAATAATACAGATCTTAATTTTAGATGTTGTATTCTCGTTAGATTCTGTAATAACCGCGGTGGGTATGGCAGATAATATCGGAGTAATGATTGCAGCAGTAATAATTGCAGTGGGTGTGATGCTGTTTTCTGCAGGTGCTATCAGCAGTTTTGTAAATAAGCACCCAACAGTTAAAATGCTGGCTTTGTCATTCTTGTTATTAATTGGTGTGTCACTGCTTGCAGAAAGCTTTGAGCAACATATTCCTAAAGGCTATGTTTATTTTGCCATGGCATTTTCTGTTTTAGTAGAAATGCTTAATCTGAAATCCAAATCAAAACCCGTTAAACTACGCAATTCACCTGAAGAAGAATATCAGGGTGAGTAATTTCAATTATTACATCACCCGGCATAAAAGTCCTTTTAAGTACTCCCCTTCCGGAAAAGAAGCACGTACAGGGTGATCTTCAGGCTGTGAAAACTGAGCAATGAACTGAACTTCTTTCCCGGCATCTAATGCAGCCCAGGCCAGGATCTGCTTAAATAAATTAATATCTACTGCCCCCGAGCAAGAGAAAGTAGCCAGCAGTCCGCCTTGCGTTAATAATTTCATAGCGTGTTGATTTAAGTCTTTATAAGCGCGAGATGCTTTCACTAACGATGATCTGGAAGGAGCATATTTTGGAGGGTCGAGAATAATAACGTCGAATTTTTCACCCGACTCTTTAAACTGTCGTAATTGTTTATTCACATCGGCTTGGATAACTGTCAATAATTCAGGATTGAATCCGTTAAGAATAATATTTTTTTGAAGAGTTTCTATTGCCAACTTGGAACTATCAACGCTAACAACTTCAATCGGTGAGTTTTGAAGGCAATTTAACGTAAATCCTCCTGAATAAGAAAAACAATCAAGCACGCGCTTATTTTTTGCATATGTTGCTAACATTTTGCGGTTAATTCGCTGATCACAATAAAAACCTGATTTCTGACCTTGCGATATATTAACAAGGTATTTAATGCCATTTTCCAGAATTTCTACAAACTCAGGTGGTGCATCGCCCCACACTACCCCTCCAATCTCCGGCAAGCCCTCATGTGCACGGGATGAAATATCACTGCGGTCAAAAATTCCTTTGGGCTTTAAAAGAACACGTAACTCATCAATTACAATATTTTTTACTCTTTCTATACCTGAGGTAAGGAACTGAACGGATAAATAATCAGCAAACCTGTCTACTATAAGTCCCGGAAGATAATCCGCTTCACTAAATATTAACCGGTAAGTGTTCGTATCATCACTTTCCAACAAATGCTTCCTGGCATCTACTGCTTGCTGTATACGGGTCTTCCACCAAAGTTCATCTACGTTAATTTCAGGATCCCATTCTAATAAGCGCACTGCAACACGCGATTGGGAATTATAATAACCCACTGCCAAAAATTTCTCACCCTCGTCTATCACGGTTACCAGGTCCCCATCAGCAGGTTTACCAATTATACGGTCAATAGCCCCTGAAAATATCCACGGATGCAATTGTCTGGCCGCTTTATCTTTCCCTTTCTTTAATTTTATGGTAAGCATGCTGCAAATCTAACAGATTACGCCCTTTTTCCTAATTTTGAAAAATGGACCTGATTAACTGGAATGATTTTGAAAAGGTGGAACTTCGGACAGGTACGATCCTGGAAGTTCTGGAGTTCCCAAATGCTCATAAACCTGCTTTTAAATTAAAGATTGATTTCGGAAACTTTGGAATAAAATGGAGCAGTGCGCAGATAACAAAAAACTACAACCCTGCGAATCTTATTGGTAAACAGATTATTGCTGTAATTAATTTCCATGAAAAGCAGATTGCTAATTTTATATCTGAATGCCTGGTAACCGGATTTGAAGATGTGAATGGAAATATCGTATTACCTACTGTTGGCGAGCAAGTACCTAACGGATCAAAACTGATATAATGAAGTATGTAAATTTTACGAGTGATCCGTCTGTTACATCAGATGATTTTTTTATGGCAGAGGCTTTAAAAGAAGCTCAAAAAGCATTAAGATTGAATGAGATTCCTATTGGTGCAATAATAGTTTGTAATGGTAGGATAATTGGCCGGGGCCACAACTTAACCGAGCAGCTTAATGATGTTACTGCACATGCAGAGATGCAGGCTTTTACCGCAGCGGCTAATTATTTGGGCGGAAAATATTTAAAGGACTGCACTATGTATGTTACTCTTGAGCCGTGTGTAATGTGCGCGGGAGCTTCGTATTGGACACAGATAACCAGGATCGTCTTCGGCGCCTACGACTTGCAAAGAGGATTTTCCAAATTAAATCAACCGATAACTCATCCCAAAACAACTATAACCAGCGGATTAAAAGAAAAGGAATGCGGTGATTTAATCAGGGAATTTTTCGTTGCCCGGCGACCGGCGAAATAAAACTTAACGTTTAACTGAACAAACTCTACTTGTGAAAGTTATATTTGCATATATTTTGTTAAACCTTTAATTTAAATAAAATGGCATTCGAATTACCAGCGTTACCCTACGCAACCGACGCGCTTGAGCCTCATATTGATAAAACTACCATGGAAATCCACCATGGAAAGCACCACCAGGCCTATGTTGATAATCTAAACAAAGCTATTGCGGGCACTGATGCAGAGAATAAAAATATAGAAGAAATACTTGCCGGTATCTCTACCTATCCACCTGCGGTAAGAAATAATGGTGGCGGACATTTTAATCATAGTCTTTTTTGGACCATTATGACCCCAAGCGGCGGCGGTTCCCCATCAGGTGAATTGGCAAATGCAATTAATTCAGCTTTTGGCTCACTTGACGAATTCAAAAAGAAATTTGCTGAAGCCGGAACGACAAGATTCGGCTCAGGCTGGGCGTGGCTATCGGTTGCCGATGGCAAATTACAGGTAAGCTCTACACCAAACCAGGATAATCCACTAATGGATGTTGCAGAAGTAAAAGGCACCCCCATTCTTGGAATGGATGTTTGGGAACATGCTTATTATTTAAAATATCAAAATAAGCGTCCTGATTATATTACAGCTTTCTGGAATGTAGTGAACTGGGAAGCAGTGGCCGAACGGTTTTTAAAAGCAAAATAATCATTAAAACAATTTTATCGTATTTAAAGTAGTGTATAGAAATATATGCTACTTTTTTTATGAATCATTATGCCGTTATAGCGGAAGTTTCATTATCATTAAACCTATTCAGATGAAAAAATTAATCTTACCTGTTGCGCTTTTTGCAATTACATTATTATCAGGTTGTGAAGTTATTGGTGATATATTTCAGGTTGGGTTTTATGCCGGGATATTTATTGTAATCGCTATAGTTTTGTTAATAGTTTTCCTGTTCAGAAAATTTAGAGGTTCTTAAGTATCACTTTAATTTTCCTTGAGAACAGTTCTCCGATTACAACTGAACTGACATTGTTTTTAACTATTCCACAGTTACTGATTTTGCCAGATTTCTGGGCTGATCAACATTACAACCCCGCATTACAGCTATATGGTAGGATAATAATTGCAAAGGAATAGTAGCTAATAAGGGAAGGAACATCTCATCTGTGTCAGGAATTTCAATGGTATAATCAGCCATATTTTTTACCTGCGTATCCCCTTCAGTAACAATGGCTATTACTATCCCTTTACGCGCTTTAACTTCTTGAATACTACTAATTACCTTTTCGTATGAAGAGTTTTTGGTAGCGATAAACACCCACAGGCATTTCTTCATCAATTAATGCTATAGGGCCATGTTTCATCTCTGCAGCCGGATATCCTTCAGCATGAATATACGAGATCTCTTTCAGTTTTAATGCCCCCTCTAAAGCAACAGGAAATGCGCTTCCTCTACCCAGAAATATGCAATTCCGGGAATCTTTCAAATCAGCAGCAATCTGTTTGATCTTATCATTTTCTTTAAGACATTTTTCTACAAGTTCAGGAATAGAATCTAATTCTATTAGGAGCTTTACAAGTTTATCATGTGATAACGTTCCTCTTTGTTGCGCCATGTAAAACGCCATCAGGGTTAGTACGGTTACTTGTGCAGTAAATGCTTTAGTAGACGCAACACCAATCTCAGGACCAGCATGTGTGTAAACACCCGCATGCGTAATTCTTGGTATGGATGATCCAACTACGTTACATATACCAAAAATAGTCGCCCCTCTTTCTTTGGCCAATTCAATCGCTGCCATGGTATCTGCTGTTTCACCAGATTGTGATATGGCAATAACAATATCTTTCTCGGATATTATCGGGTTTCTGTACCTGAATTCAGATGCATATTCTACCTCAACAGGAATACGGGCACATTCTTCAATCAAGTATTCAGCTACAAGTCCTGCATGCCAAGAAGTTCCGCATGCAACTATAACTATACGCTCGATATTTTTTAACTTTTCATCATACTCTTTAATGCCTCCAAGCTGCACTTTACCTTCCTTTGGATAAATACGGCCTCGCATACAATCCCTTATGGAACGTGGTTGCTCGTAGATCTCCTTGAGCATAAAGTGATCATAGCCACCCTTCTCAATCATTTCCAACTTAAGCTCCAGATGCTGAACATACGGGGTTTGGGTAATGTTATCGATGTTTTTAACAACTAATTCATCCCGTTTTATAACTGCTATCTCGTTATCCTTCAGGTAAACTACATTCTGTGTATATTCAACAATGGGCGAAGCATCAGATGCAACAAAATACTCGCCTTCACCAACGCCTATAACCATCGGGCTACCTTTACGTGCGGCAATTAGCTCATCAGGTTCATCTTTACTTATGATTACTATAGCATAAGCTCCGATTACTTCATTTAAAGCAATACGAACAGCTTCAAAAAGATCCAACTTCGTTTCCTTTTGAACTTGTTCAATTAAATGAATAAGCACCTCCGTATCAGTATCGCTTACAAACTCGTGCCCTTGCTGGACGAGCTCTTTTTTCAATGTGGCGTAATTCTCAATAATACCATTATGTATAATGGCCAAACGCGAATCTCCAGACTGGTGAGGGTGAGAATTCCGATCCGAAGGCTCTCCATGGGTAGCCCAACGTGTATGACCCATACCTACTGTTCCAGCGCGGTTTTTATCTTCAGTAAATGCTTCGAGTTCGCTAACTTTCCCTTCCTTTTTATAGATATTAAGGCTTCCGTTCATTAGTGCTACTCCCGCACTGTCATATCCGCGATATTCCAGACGTTTTAAGCCCTTTATAATAATTGGCCAAGCTTCACGATGTCCGATATATCCTACTATTCCACACATAAAAAAGTTATAAAAAAAGTAATGCTGCCTAATTAAAAAATCAGTCAGCATTAATATAATGTACAGTTAGATTAATTGTTTGTTTTGGTATAAATGATGTTCAATTTCATTTTAAAGGTGGGGTTGCCTTTTGTACCCAGTATGCTTCTGCCGGCTGTAGTTACTGAAGGAAAAATAGCTGCTGTTCTATCATCTCTTATATCTGCAGGTGCAATGAAAGTATCAAATTGTTTCATTCTTCCACTAACTATATCCTGCACATAGGATGTTATTGAAAATTTATATCTCTTGTTCACACTATCATAAATTCCACCAAAATCGCCTTCTCCTATAGCCCGGGAGTCGGTACTGCTTAAATCAGGTACAGACTGTCGTTGATTAGCGATATCAGTACGGTACAATATTAATCTGCGAATTGGTGTAAACGGTACTGCTCCACCCTCTACGTCAATTACCAGTTCAGCTTTATTAATGGTTATATTTCCTAAAGACTTTAAAGAAGTTAGAGATGGAAAGTTCACCTTGGTACGAAGGCCGGCCAGTCCCTGCACATAAGTAGTTGCAAATTGCTGATTAGGATTATTTAACTGTGTTTGAACGGGTGTGCCTGTATAATTATGAAAAACGTTAGCAGCTACAGGTGCTATAGCATTGCCTGATATCTTAAAATTAAGCATGGTGGTATCCACGGATGCGCCACTTTCGCTTTTGTAATAAATTTCTAACGCACTGGCGTTATCCGAGGCCAGATCAAAAAATAAGATGCCCCCGGTTCCGGTAGATTGTGTTTTGTCTATTGTAACATATAACCCTTTAATAAAATCAGTGAAGGCTGTATTATTAACAAAGTTAGCAGAGGCTGCATTCAAGAAATTGTTAGTTATAAACGATGAGCTAATAGGTATTCTAACCTGCGGTGCCTTATTTTTGGCTACATCCGGCTTGCCTTTAACTATCTCTTTAACATTAACACTATCTCTCAAAGAAACTCTGACCAATTTTGTACCGATAACTGTATTATTGAAATTAAAGACGCTGCGATTGGAATATCTTACATTAGCGTCTAATTTTTTTTGCAGCTGATGAACATTAATTTTATAGGCCGATTGCAAAGAATCGCCATTAAAATCTGCATATCTTAAAACAAGAACCGCTGAGTCCAAAGTAGGTTTAGTGCCAAATGTCTGGTTATCACCGGGCAACGCTAATGAAAGGGCTATATTAGCTTCGGTGGTACCAAAAACAGGATCTTTAATATAACCTAATGGGTATTTTTTTAAAGAAACAGTACTTACGGTATCTTCTGTTACTGTATTGGATCGTATTGCAAAAGTATCAACAAATATTCCGTTTATGGCATACTGAGGATCAACCTCTAGACCGATACTGTCGGGATTGTTACAGGCACTGAAAATAAAAAGACTTATCAACAGGGTTAATAAGTCTTGTTTGATATATTTCATACAACTCTCTTAAGCTAAAGAAACCAGTTCTTCGTTTACAATTTCTTCGTAAAGGTTATAAAAATTTTCGAAATCAGAGGTTTGAACATGCTGTAAAGTCGGTTTACCAGCATTTTTAACAAAGTTTAACATTTCATCATTAACCTCTGCATCTCCTACAACCAATGCATCGGAATAATTGATAGCCCCTCTGTATAAGGAATTACAATCCCCATCTGCAAAGTCGGCAGTATGATCAGTTGTCATATCAGTCATTATAGCTTTGCGGGCGAAGTCCGAATTTAAGTTCCCGGTAAAAGAATCATTATATATAGAATAAACAACCTTGGAATTTTTAAAAGTAGGATCGTTTTTATATGTGGTTTTCAAATATACAGGAACCAACGAACTCATCCATCCATGACAATGAACTACATCCGGTGACCATCCCAATTTTTTTACTGTTTCTAACGCCCCTTTGCAGAAAAAGATAGCACGCTCATCATTGTCATCATAAAACTTGTTATTAGTATCACTAAAAACATATTTGCGTTGAAAATATTCTTCATTATCCAGGAAATATACCTGCATCCGAGCAGAAGGTATAGAGGCAACTTTAATAATTAACGGATTATCATTATCATTGATTATGATGTTCATTCCTGAAAGTCTGATTACTTCATGCAAGCGGTTACGACGTTCATTTATATTACCAAAGCGGGGCATTAATATACGTATCTCTAAACCTTTATCCTGCATGGCCTGAGGCAGCTGGCGGGCAATTTCAGAAATCTTACTTAGTTCGAGGAAAGGCGACATCTCGTGGGTAATAAACAATAGTTTCGTTTTTGCCATTCTCTAAATGTTTAGTTAAGGAAAGAAAGTTAGAACTGCAAATATAAGCATAATATATCATATAAGTGATTAAAGCAAGTTGCTTTTGGTAATACTTAAAGAAATACCCACATTTGACAATAATCTTCGCTACAGCTCTTGAAAATATTTACTGCCCAAAAAACACTTTCTGAATACCTTTTAAAGGAAAAGAAAAACGGCCGATCAATCGGATTTGTTCCCACAATGGGTGCACTTCATAATGGCCACCTTTCACTTATTAATGGGGCAACAGAAAAAACGGATCTGGTTGTAGTAAGTATCTTTGTAAATCCTACACAATTTAATGATGCAAAAGACCTGGTAAATTATCCCCGCCCTCTGGATGCAGACCTTGCGAAGCTAAATACTGTAAAATGTGATGTGCTTTTTATGCCGGAAGTAAGTGAAATGTATTCCGAAAACGAATATTGGGAGCCTGATCTGGACGGGTTAGATATAATTCTGGAAGGAAAACAACGCCCGGGACATTATAAGGGTGTAACACAGATTGTAAATAAGCTTTTTAATGTAGTAAAACCTGATATAGCCTTTTTTGGACAAAAAGATTACCAACAGTTTCTTGTAATTTCAAAACTGATATCTATAACAGGGTCAGACATAGAATTGGTAATGTGCCCAATCATCCGCGAAAAAGATGGCCTGGCTATGAGTTCGCGAAACGTACTTCTCTCTGAGGAAGAGCGGCAAATTGCATTAATACTATCGGGAGTGCTTAACCAGGCTAAAAAAGATTTTGATGATACAACTATTGTTAACCTGAAAAGCAACGCAATAACATCCTTAAAATCAACGAAAGGGTTATCCCTTGACTATTTTGAAGTTTGTGATGCGAAATCTCTACAGCCTGTTATAAACAAAAATAAAAAAGATATTATCGCACTGGTAGCGGCATCTATTGGCTCTACCAGACTTATTGATAATATTATTCTCCGGTAATATCCTCTATCTAAGTTTTTATAATTTTGCTAAATGGTAATTGAAGTTTTAAAATCAAAAATTCATCGGGTAAAAGTTACGCAAGCAGAGCTGAATTATGTAGGGAGCATTACCATTGATGAGGATTTAATGGATGCTGCAAACATAATTGCTAATGAAAAAGTGTTGGTAGTGAACAATAATAACGGCGCCCGCTTTGAAACCTATGTTATTAAAGGAGAACGCGGCTCACTAATTATTTGCCTGAACGGCGCTACGGCACGTCTGGCTCAGGTTGGGGATATCCTGATTATTATGTCATTCGCACACATGCCCTTTGAAGAAGCCAAACTATATAAGCCAACACTTGTTTTTCCTGACGAGCATAACAAGTTGATTAAATAACGTGTATAATATCTTCCTGTCAGTTTTAAAATATTTGCTTTTATTGGGGATTGGTGCAGGATTTTTATACCTCGCTTTTAGAGAACAGGATACTGAAAAATTAATTTCAGATTTAAAAAGAGCCGACTATCGTTGGGTTGTAGCATCAGGTATTGCCTGTCTTCTGTCTCATTATTTCAGGGCATTGCGATGGAATATGCTTATTACCCCTTTGGATCACCAGCCAAAAATTCAAAATACATTTGCCGCAGTTATGGTAGGGTATTTAGCTAACCAGGCTTTACCCAGGCTTGGCGAAGTATCTAAATGCGCCTCACTTTCTAAAGCTGAAAATATTCCAGCCAACCAACTGATAGGAACAGTGGTTATAGAACGGATCTGTGATACGATTATGCTATTTTTAGTAACTCTGTTATGTATAATTCTGCAGTATGATCATATTTCAGAATTTATTTTTGGAGTAATTGAACAGCTGATTACACATCCCGATAGAATGATATATGTCGGGGTTATTGCAATAGCTATCATTCTATTAGTACTTGTATGGCAGTTTGTGAAAAAAGAATTTGTGAAATTTCCAAAAAAGATCCACGCCTTTACAGTAGGGGTTAAAAACGGCTTATTGTCTGTTCGGGATATTGATAATAAAAACTTATTTATATTCTACTCTGTAATGATATGGGTTATGTATTATGTATCTACTTACCTATGCTTTTTTGCTTTGGATGCCACATCAAACCTGGGGTTTGGAGCAGCTTTAGCAACGCTTTTATTTGGTAGTATCGGAATGACTATTCCGGTACAGGGGGGTATTGGAACTTATCACTACATGGTGGTTCAAGGATTGACAGCTTACTCAATAAACAAAAGCGACGGGCTTGCATACGCCACAATTATCCATTCATCACAGGCACTAATCATCCTCACCGTGGGTGCTATGAGTTTAATTTTCCTTATGTTCGTTTCATCCAAACAGTTAAAGATAAAGAATGCGAAAAGCAGAGCTTCTTAAAAATAAAATAGTTAATACGGACCATTTAAAAGGCCTTATTGAGAGCTGGAAATTACAGCATAAAAAAATTGTGTTTACCAACGGCTGTTTTGATCTCTTACATCTGGGGCATATTGATTATCTGATGAAAGCAGCCGATTTAGGTGATAAATTAGTTATCGGGCTAAACTCAGATCATTCAACCAAGTGTTTAAAAGGCCCAACCAGACCAATAAACAACGAAGAATCCAGATCGGCTATTCTAGCTGCATTGTTTTTTGTGGATGTTGTAGTATTATTTGATGATGAAACTCCTTACAATTTAATCGACCTTGTTAAGCCTGATATCCTGGTAAAAGGTTCAGATTACCATGTTGAAGATATTGCCGGAGCAGATATAGTAAAAGCCGAAGGTGGTGAAGTACGCTTAATAGATTTTTTACCCGGATATTCTACAACAGCTATTGAGAAAAAGATCAAAAACTCCTGAATTAAAACCTACACAACAGAGTGATGTTCTATATACTAATGCCTTATTAATATAGACAGTACTTATTTATCATTATATTGCTTTTATAACTGAATAGTAATATTAGCTGTAAATGATTCCTATAATGGACAATCATGAGATTTGATTTTACAGAAGAACAATTATTAATACAGCAGGCCGCACGTGACTTTGCACAACAAGAGCTAAAGCCTGGGGTAATAGAGCGCGACGAACATCAGCAATTTCCCGCTGAACAAATAAAGAAACTTGGAGAGCTTGGTTTTTTGGGTATGATGGTAGATCCCAAATATAATGGTTCCGGCTTAGATGCTATATCTTATATGCTGGTAATTGAAGAATTATCTAAAGTTGATGCATCTACTTCCGTAGTGGTTTCTGTTAATAATTCATTGGTGTGCTACGGGCTTGAAACGTATGGATCCGAACAGCAAAAAGAAAAATATTTAAAGCCATTGGCTGCTGGAGAAAAAATAGGGGCGTTTTGTTTATCCGAGCCTGAAGCCGGATCAGATGCGACATCTCTTAGAACTACTGCAATAAATATGGGTGACCATTATTTGCTTAATGGTATAAAAAACTGGATAACCAATGGTAATTCTGCCTCTACTTATCTGGTAATAGCGCAAACTGATGTCGCGAAACGTCACAAAGGCATAAATGCATTTATTATTGAAAAAGGGACGGATGGTTTTACAGTCGGGGCAAAAGAAAATAAACTCGGCATCAGGGGTTCTGATACGCATTCGTTAATGTTTACTGATGTAAAAGTTCCTGTAGAAAATCGGATAGGAGAAGATGGTTCAGGATTTAAATTTGCTATGAAAACGCTCGAAGGAGGCCGGATAGGTATTGCTGCACAAGCTTTGGGAATAGCTGCCGGAGCTTATGAGCTATCTCTGAAATACTCGAAAGAACGCAAGACCTTTGGCAAATCATTAGCTGAGCATCAGGCCATCCAGTTTAAATTAGCAGATATGGCAACTGAGATTGAAGCTGCTCGTTTGTTATGTATAAAAGCGGCGTGGTTAAAAGATCAGGGACTTCCTTTTGCGCAGGCAAGTTCTATGGCCAAGCTTTTTGCTTCTCAGGTTGCCATGAAAACAACTGTAGAAGCTGTACAGATACATGGAGGATACGGGTTTGTAAAGGAATATCATGTAGAACGAATGATGAGAGATGCTAAAATCACACAGATATATGAGGGAACCTCTGAAATTCAAAAGATTGTAATCTCGCGTGAAGTGCTAAAAAATTCAAAATCGAATTAAATGAAAAAGATGATTGGCCTTCTAATGCTAATTGGTCTGTTTACCATAGCATGCCACAAAAAACCTGCAGATCTTAAAACCGGAGTTTGGCGGGCAACATTAAAAACAGAAACCGGGACAGAAATTCCTTTCAATTTTGAAGTAATTGATTCAGCAGGCGTAAAGCGTATTGAAATTATAAACGGCAAAGAACGATTTCGGGTAAACGAAATTAGTACAAAAGCAGATTCTGTGAATATTACAATGCCTCTGTTCGAATCGGAAATTAAAACTGTATTAGGCGATAACGGGTATTTGTATGGTAAATTTATCAGGCACCTGGCAACTAAAGACGTAGCCATGGAATTTAATGCCCAGCCAGATGTAAATTGGCGGTTTTTCAATGCAAATGCACCCTCTGATCATAATGTAAGCGGGCGCTGGTCAGTAACTTTTACAAGCGTAAATGCTAAAGATACTACCGTTGCAGTAGGTGAATTTGTTCAAAAAGGCTCAAACGTTACTGGTACATTTTTAACAACTACCGGTGATTATAGATTTTTAGAGGGTACCATAGCAAATAATAAATTATACCTGTCGTGTTTTGATGGTTCCAATTCGCTCATGTTTACAGGTCAACTGTCTGATAACAAAATAATTACAGGTGGTAAATTTTATTCAGGTTTATCTTCAGTTAAAAACTGGAGCGCTAAAAAAGATGAAAGAGCCCTGCTACCGGACTCATACTCGTTAACCTCTTTAAAACCAAATTATTCCACATTAGATTTTTCTTTTCCTGATCTGGATGGTAAAAAAGTGTCTTTGAGTGACGAAAAATATAAAAATAAAGTTGTTGTGGTGCAGTTACTTGGATCATGGTGCCCTAATTGCATGGACGAGACCTCCTACTTGTCTTCTTTTTACACTAAATATAAAGATCGTGGAGTTGAAATAATAGGGTTAGCTTATGAAACCACCAACGATTTTGAAAAATCAAAGAAAAATATTGAAAGGCTGCAGAACCGTTTGAATGTGAATTATGAAATACTGTTAACCGGATTTACTAATAATAAACAAGAGGTGATGAAAAGTCTGCCCGCACTCTCCACGTTCCTTGCTTTTCCAACCACATTAATTATTGATAAAAAAGGTGCTGTTCGTAAGATCCATACAGGTTTTACAGGTCCGGGAACGGGAAAACATTACACTGAATTTGTCACATACTTTGAAAAAAACATCGACGACCTGTTGAAAGAATAATCTATGAAATTTCCTCTTTTTTTACGCTGCTCAGCATTTGCTGTTACTTTTTTGCTATCATGCTCCACACTACAAAAAGTTAATCTTGACCCGGTTGTAGTAAAGGAAAATGCCCGGGGATCACATGTATTTCAGGCTTCTTATCCTAAAATTACCGATCTGATTCATACCAAGCTAGATGTACGTTTTAATTGGGACAGCGCATATGTAATTGGAAAAGCTTCTATTACAGCAAAACCTTATTTCTATTCTTCAGATAACATTGTATTAAATGCAAACGGTTTCAGAATCAACAAGGTAGGACTGCTTAAAAATGAAGATATTACTCCTTTAAAATATACGTATAACGGTAAACTAATCAATATCCAGCTGGATAAAACGTATACAAAAGACCAATCATACACTTTGTATATTGATTACGTGGCGATGCCCAATAAGCTTAAAGTGGGTGAAGATATTGCGTCAGCATCAGATCGGGGATTATATTTTATTAACAGAAACAGTAAAGACAAGGATAAACCCAGACAGATCTGGACACAGGGAGAGACTGAAAATAATTCCAATTGGTTTCCTACAATTAACGGGCCTCAGGAAAAGATGAGCCAGGAGGTACAGATCACCGTTCCAAATGAATATGTAACGCTTTCCAATGGCGAGCTTGAATTTTCGAGCTTAAACGGCAACGGCACCCGAACAGATAGCTGGCGCCAGGAAAAGCCACATTCTACCTATCTCACAATGCTTGCTGTAGGTAATTTTACTGTTACAAAAGATAAGTGGAGAGATAAAGAAGTGAATTATTACACAGAACCACAGTTTGCTAAAAATGCAAGGCTGGTTTTTGGGAAAACACCAGAAATGATCGAGTTTTTTTCTAAAAGTATGGGGATTGATTATCCCTGGGAAAAATACTCGCAAATTGTGGTACGGGAGTTCGTGAGCGGGGCAATGGAGAATACCAGCGCTACCGTACTTTTTGACAGGATGAATATGAGTGAAGGGCAGTATCTGGATGAAAACTACGAAGATATTATTGCCCATGAACTGTATCATCATTGGTTTGGCGATTTGGTTACAGCAGAATCCTGGGCAAATCTTCCATTAAATGAATCATTTGCAACTTATGGCGAATATTTATGGTTTGAACACAAATATGGGCGTGAAATGGCTGATGTGCATGGTTTAAAAGACCAGCTTGCCTATTTCAATGCCAAAAAAGAACTTCTTGATGTTATCCGTTTTGATTATTCCGATCGGGAGCAGATGTTTGATGTGGTTACTTACCAAAAAGGCGGCAGAATTTTACACATGCTACGTAAAACTGTTGGAGATGAGGCTTTTTTTAAAGCACTCAATCTTTATTTGAAGCGCCATTCATATAAAAATACTGAAATTCATGATCTTCGCCTCGCATTTGAAGAAGTTACAGGTCAGGATCTTAACTGGTTTTTCAATCAGTGGTTCTTAAGTTCGGGGCACCCTGTATTGGTTTTTCAAACAAATTATGATCAGGAATCAAAAAAGGCAATGGTTACCATAAAACAGCTTCAAGATCTCAGTAAAACCCCGTTGTACCAGATTCCACTTGCTATTGATATTTATAAAGGAGGGAAATCAGAGCGCCAGAATGTAATCCTGAACCAGCAAACGCAGTTATTTACTTTTTCTGCGGATGTTGCCCCTGACCTAATTAATGTAGATGCTGAAAAATATATTCTTGGAGAAAAAACAGAAACAAAATCATTACAGCAACTTGTATTTCAGTATGATAACGCTCCTTTATTTCTTGACCGTTTTGAAGCGTTAACAGCATTATCTGCCCTGCGTAAAGAAAAAATTGCCCGCGATACGTATATTAAAGCCCTAAAGGATAAAAACTGGGTAATACGTCAGATGGCGGTTGAGTTTGTACCCCAACTCGAAGAAGTAGAAAAAGCCACAGTGTATCCCATTATTAAAAACATAGCTTTAACAGATGAACGTTCTTACGTCAGGGCGGCAGCTGTTATAATTTTAGGAAAAGCATACAGTACATCAAAAAACAGCTCCGTTTTTGAAAAGACTATAAAAGACAAATCCCCCACCGTGGTACAGGCTACCCAGGAAAGCCGGTAAATTATCTTCTTGAACTTATTGCCCCGAATATCATTTTAACAACTGAAAGAACTAAGGCAAATATTAAAGCGGAAATAAAACCGTTGGTGTTAAAACCGTCCATTATTCTATCTACCAGTAATACCATTAAAACCGTTATAATAAACGACATTAATCCAAGGGTGATGATATTAATAGGAAAGGTAAGAATGCGTAAAATCCCACCTATCGTTGCATTTACCACCGCAATTAGAATACCTGCAAGTATAGCGGTTAAAAATCCGTCAACAGAAACTCCGGGAATTAAATAGGCAGCAACGGCAACGGCTGCACCCATTAATAAAATCTCTAGTAAAATTCTCATATAATTAAGGTTTGATTTTAACTAAACTACGAAAAGTTAATTGTGTTTTCAGCAAACTCACTTACATTAAACGAAGGCCTGCACACCGGATAATATTGGAACTCCTACCTTTCACTTAATCCTTAATCCACCGCCCCAGACTAAACTATAAATTAGGGAAAATTTGCAGTATTATTTAAAACTATACCCCAACGAAAGACCGAACTATTTAGGTGAAAAACCTGCAGAATTGATGAAAATACGACGCCGGATTTTTGACAAAAAAACCGTCTTAATTATCAACTTTCTATAAATCAATTATTTATAATTTTTGACTTTTTTAAAATATCCCCCTTTTAGGGGATATAATATTCAAAAAAAATACTATAGCTTTAATTAATAACATAGTTCATATAAAACAAATTTGATTATGAAAACTTTACAACTATTATTCCTGCTGCCGTTTGCCGGTATGCTGCTCTCTGCATCTTGCAAAAAGGAGCCCTTAGATAAATTGCCCCCCGCCACTCAGGAAGGAAGAAGAACCTTCGGGTGCCTGGTAAATGGTAAACCTTTTGTGCATAAATACCAGCTTGGAAATTTTGGCCCGCCATCACTAAAAAGTCATTACCAGCATTTAAATACACCCACTGCCCAGGGTTTTTTTTTTCATATTTCGGCGTCAAGAGAAATTAAAGATAGTGATGCCTTGGAAGCCATTGCTATAAACTCCAATGGCAGGGCAATTGAAGAAGGAAAAGTATACATACTTCAAGGTGCTCCACTTACCCCAAATACTGGTGAAATATATAGTGAATACACCATATTCAGTGGCATTTCAATAAATGCTTATACTACTACAGGATCATTTAAAGGCGAACTGCACATCACTAAACTGGATGAAACCAATCAAATTGTATCCGGCACCTTCTGGTTTGATGCGGTAAATGATAAAGGGGAAAAAGTGGAAGTACGGGAAGGGCGTTTTGATATGTTTTACACTAAATAATAAATCGTTAACATAAATTAAAGACTATGAAACAATTTTACTTATTCGGGGCGGCTCTGCTGCTCGTCGTTTATTTTTGTTCAGCACCCTCCGTTCTGGCTCAGAGCCTGCCGGCGGGTGCAGAAACAGACAACTCATTTAATGACCGGATGAATTACATTTTTTCTCCGCTTGAAAAAAACCGGGTACCCTATGGCCTTCTTCAAGACTATGCGATGGAATTTACCAGTATCGAAAATTTTAACGGCACTGCTGCTTTAACAGACAGTAATGTAGTGGATTATGCAGCATACTGGGATATTTATCAAACGCTTTTTACTTCCCGCATCCACTCTAACGCAGGTTCATGGCAGCATCCCGTGCTTCTGGACAGCTTGTGGTTACAGGAGCGTACACCGGGCCGGCTGGCTTTAGCCGGGTTGTGTGTGGGTTATGCCCGGTTTAAACCCGATGCAGCCTCTAATAACCAGGTATCTGTATCCAACGACCAGATCTATGACCAGTATATCAGCGGAAACTGGATCGATCCTTATAATACCGATATTGCATTTGCTTTAACACCGGCTGTTGACAGCTATAACGGCCGCCGGTTCGAGGTAATTTTACCCTCTTCCACCTGGACAAGCAATCAGTCCATCAGCAGTATTCAGTTCGACCCGAATGATGGATCCGGTTACCGTACCTTATCCTTAAACCAGCCATCCCTGGTACATTATGCCGATACGGGAGTGAAAACATGGACATACCAGGTAAATTTATCAGACGGAAGAATATTGTATTCCCACTCCCGGATCCATATTGATTTTGCCGTGGATCCGGCAGATGACCAGGTTCAATCACAATTCAGCACGTTCAGCCTGCCTTCGGGGCCGCAGGCCATTACCGCTTCAGAAAGCTTCGACGGCAAGACGGCACAAGGCTTTATAACTATTCGTTATGCCAATCCGAACGATCCGCAGTTAAGAAGACCATTGATTGTGGCAGAAGGCTTTGACCCGGGGCATATCATTAAACCGGAGGAAAAATATGGTGTGAATAATGTCAGTCAATTTCTTAAAGAAATAAGGGTTTTAGATCTAAACGTTTTAAAAGAAATTATTCTCACCAACCCACAATATGATCTTATATATGTCGACTGGAAGAAAGGCACGGATAATATTTTCAGGAATGCCAAGCTTTTAAAAGAGGTTATCCGGCTGGTAAACCAGAACAAGGTAATGGTAAACGGGGTAAAAGAACCCAATGTAATTATTGGCCAGAGCATGGGGGGGCTTATTACCCGCATTGCATTAAAAGAAATGGAAAATGCAAATGAAAACCATGAGACACGGTTATTCATCAGCCATGATGCTCCGCACCAGGGGGCAAACGTTCCTCTTGCTTATCAGCACATGGGCAGGCATGCCCGTAATATCTATATAAGTACAGGGCCTGTTGCTTTGGGTGTTGAAGTTATTCAGCTTATAAGGGGGAGTGTAAGTCCGCTGCTGGCTTTAAGTCTTGCAAATCAGCCTGCTTCCCGGCAAATGCTGGTAAATTATATTAATGATTTCGGTAACTTAAATAACTCTGTACATGATAATTTCCAGCAGCAGCTTCAAAACATTGGTTATCCACAAACCCGGAATGTTTCTTTAAGCAATGGTTCTGAATGCGCCCAATCTCAGGACTTGCAGCCGGGCGGGAGTCTGGTAAGTATTTTAGGTAAGATAAGTACACGTTTTTTAGGGGACCTTGCTTTTACAGCTGTTTCCCATTTTGCTTCTAAATTACTTCCCCGGAGTCGCATATTCAGGCTTGGAACTTTACCAGGAAAAAATACATTCCAGGCGGAAGTACAATTAAACGCTACAGCTAATGGAGGCTCAAACCGGGTTTATTATATGGATATTAGATATACAAAGAAAATATTTTACCTCATAAATATTGATGTTGTTCTAATGAGTAAAACCAAGTACGCACCATCAGGATTATTGCCTCATGACAGTTATCCTGGAGGAACTATCACTTTGCCGGATTTTCAACTGAACACTTCTTATCAAAACTGGTTTTATAAATACAGTATAGCAGCTTCAAACAATCCCACATTTATGTTCAAATATAACAGGCTCTGCTAATCTTTGCAGTTCAGAGTCGTATTCTATTCCCCTGGCTCCTGGTTCTTCTGTTGTATGGTCGGTATCAGGCACCATTAGTATTTCCGGCTCAAATACAAACAGCAGTGTCACGGTTAACGCTAATGGATCCGGCTCAGGAACATTAACAGCTTCAGTCTCTACTCCGTGTGGCAATTCAACGCTTTTAAAAAATATTACAACGGGGTCCACGGTAGGAGCACCTTATGAAATTTACGGATTTGAAGAGAACCAGGCAGTATGTTCACCAGGTACAATCTATTTAAGTGTAGATGATATGTATGATTCTTATTTGTGGACATGCGAATATACAGGAACCATAGGAAATGGCCAGTCAACAGCAAACGTTGAGATTGAGTTTCCTTACGGTACCTCAACCTCGTCATTCTGGGTAGAGTGCCGTGTAACAAGCTGTGGTCAATCTTATTCAATTCATAGAAATGGAACTGTTAACAATTGTTATTACAGAACAAGCTATACTATTTATCCAAACCCGGCAAGTCAGGAATTAAATATCAGTTTTGGAGACACTCAATCCCAATCAAATAAAGAGAAGACAGGTGTTAAAAAGGACTTTGAAGTTAAAATATTCAATGATAAAGGTAAAGTTGTTAGATCAGCTAAAAACAATTCAAATTCCAACCTTATAACCCTTAATACTTCAGACATTGAAAATGGAATCTACTCTCTGCACATTATCGATGCTAAAGAGGTAATTAAAAAACAAATCATCATCCAGCATTAATTTCTATTTGCAGTATTAATCTATACTGTTTATATTTGCGCTGTTGTAAAGAGTCCCGATAGCTATCGGGACTCTTTTTTTTACCTGCTGGTTGTAGTTTGATTAGTATGAACATAGAAAAACGGGTTAAAGAATTAGTAGAAGAAAAAATTGCTGACCGTCCGGATCTGTTTTTAGTGTCTATAAAAATGCATCTGAATGGAAAATTAACTATCCTGGTTGATGGTGATAACGGAGTGGCAATTGCTGATTGTGTTGCAATAAGCCGAACCGTAGGTTTTCATCTGGAGGAAGAAAACACCATTGATCAGGCATATAATCTGGAGGTGTCTTCACCCGGCCTTGACAGTCCGCTGGAATCATTAAGACAGTATACCAAGAATATTGGAAGAACGGTAACGATTAAATTGAATGATGGCACTACACGCGAAGGCAAGTTAATTAGTGCTGATGCATCTGCCATCATAATAGAAGAAAAAATTAAAGAGAAGGGAAGTAAGTCACAATTGTTAGAAAGTACCATTCCTTTTGACCGCATATTAGAAACGAAAGTGTTAATTTCATTTAAATAAAAATGAGCAATATTAATTTAATTGATTCATTCCAGGAGTTTAAGGACTTCAAAAACATTGACCGTCCAACGGTGATCAGTGTACTGGAAGAGGTGTTCCGCAGCATGATACGCAGGAAATTCGGAACTGACGAGAACTGTGATGTGATTGTGAATCCTGATAACGGTGACCTTGAGATCTGGCGAACGCGTGTAGTTGTAGAAGATGAATTCTCTGAAGATGATGATCTGGAAATAGAACTTAAGGAAGCTAAAACATTAGATGAGGATCTGGAGATTGGCGATGATTATATTGAGCAGATTACCCTTGAAAGTTTCGGCAGGCGTGCTATTCTTGCAGCAAGGCAAACGCTTGTTTCAAAAATCCTGGAGCTTGAAAAAGATGAGATCTTCCGTAAATACAAAGACCGCACCGGTGAGATAATTACAGGTGAAGTTTACCAGATCTGGAAAAAAGAGACATTGGTTCTTGATGATGAGGGTAATGAGTTAATTCTTCCTAAAACAGATCAAATACCGGCAGACTATTTTAAAAAGGGCGATACGGTACGTGCAGTTATATCTAAAGTGGATATGTTTAACAGCAACCCCAAAATTCTTATTTCACGTACGGCACCTGAGTTTTTGCAGCGTCTGTTCGAACTGGAAGTTCCTGAAATTTTCGATGGTCTAATTACTATCAAAAAAATTGTAAGAGAGCCCGGAGAACGTGCCAAGGTGGCGGTTGAATCGTATGATGACCGGATTGATCCGGTTGGAGCTTGTGTAGGGATGAAGGGTTCCAGGATACATGGCATTGTGCGTGAATTAAAGAATGAAAATATTGATGTAATAAATTATACTAACAATGTTTCATTATATATACAGCGTGCATTAAGTCCTGCAAAAATCACCACTATTAAGCTGGATGATGAAGAAAAGCGTGCAGCAGTCTATCTAAAGCCCGATCAGGTTTCATTGGCCATTGGCCGTGGAGGACATAATATTAAACTTGCCGGCAAGCTTACAGGATATGAAATTGATGTATATCGCGAATCTGGTGAAGATGAAGAGGATGTGGATATTGAAGAATTTGCAGATGAAATTGATGGTTGGATAATTGACGAATTTAAACGTGTTGGTTTAGATACAGCAAAATCTGTTCTTGAACTATCTGCAGAAGAATTGGTTAAAAGAACAGATTTGGAAGAAAATACAGTAAAAGAGGTGATCGATATATTGCGTTCTGAGTTTGAATAATTGTGGTTATAGTACCTGTGATGCAATACCCATAATAAAAAAACGTACTTTTGTAAAAAATAAGTTGAGAGGTTAATTTTAGATGTCAGAAGGTAAAAGCATAAATTTACTTAAAGCAGCAAAAGAGCTAAATATTGGCTTGAATACTGCCGTTGAGTTTTTGAACAAAAATGGATATCCCGTAGATCCAAAGCCCAATACAAAACTCACCGGAGAGATGTATGATGTACTCTCTAAGGAGTATCAGGGCGATAAGATTGTGAAGGAAGAAGCTAAGCAGATTGTTATTGGCAAGATCCGTCGCGACGAACCCGTTGTTAATGAGCGTACCGAACCTACACGCCACTCTGACTTTGAGCATGAAGAAATACTGATTAAGAACTCAGGTTCCTCATTTGCTCCACCATCTGATAAACCAAAGCCAGCTCCGGACCCGTTACAACCTACTGAAGAGAAAAAACCTGGTGATGGTAGTTTACCGGGAGTAAAAGTGGTTGGCAAAATAGATCTGGACAATCTGAACCAAAAAAGCCGTCCTGATAAAAAACCAAAAATACAGGAAGAAGAAAAAAATGTTCCTCCTGTTTCTGATATAAAAGTTGAAGAAGTAAAGCCCGTTGAGACACCGCCTGAGACTTCAGTTGTTGTTGAGATCACAGCTCCTGAACCGGAAGAAACTTTAGTACCTGTTAAAGACCAATCCACGGTGGAAATTGAAGATCCTACCCCGCCGGCCCCAACATTAGAAAATGAAGATGAAGCATCGGATGAAGTGGTGCGTGCAAAAGCTGAACGACTGAGCGGCCCTAATGTAATTGGCAAGATTGATCTTTCCACTCAGCCACGCCGTACTCAGCCAGTAGCCAGTTCATCTACAGCGGGCAATGATCAAAAACGTAAACGTAAACGCAAAGACGGCGGAACTCCGGGTCAGCCTGGTGGATCTCCGGCAACCGGAGGGGGATATCAGGGAACTAAACCCACCGGTACAGCCGGCCAACCCGGGGGGCGTCCGGATTTTAGAAATAATGCAGCCAATCGGGCTCCGCAAGGCAACCGCACTGATTTTAGAAATAAATCCGCATCTCCAACAGCATCTAAAGCAGAGCCTACTGATAAAGAAATACAAGATCAAATTAAAGCCACACTGGCGCGTTTAAGCGGTGCCGGGAAATCCGGTAAGTTTTCTCAGCGTGCAAAGTTACGTCGCCAAAAACGCGATGATGTTGCGCAAACTGCAGAAGAAGCTGCTATGGAGCTTGAATTACAATCAAAAATCCTTAGGGTTACAGAATTTGTAACCGCTAATGAGTTGGCCAGTTTGATTGACGTACCTGTAACTCAAATCATATCTACATGTATGAGCTTAGGTATGTTCGTATCTATAAATCAACGTTTGGATGCGGAGACTTTATCTATTGTTGCAGAGGAATTTGGATTTCAAATTGAATTTGTTAAACCTGAAGATGAAGAATCAAATCTGATCGAAGAAGAAGATACGGAAGAAGACTTGTTATCTCGGGCACCCATTGTAACTGTAATGGGTCACGTTGATCACGGTAAAACTTCTTTATTGGATTTTGTTAGAAAAACAAATGTTATTGGAGGGGAAGCAGGGGGAATAACCCAGCACATTGGTGCTTATGAAGTTACCCTGGAAGATTCCCGAAAAATTACATTTTTGGATACACCGGGTCACGAAGCATTTACAGCAATGCGGGCCCGTGGTGCAAAAGTGACCGATATAGCTATTATTGTTATTGCCGCTGATGATAGTGTGATGCCTCAAACCCGTGAAGCTATAAATCATGCACAGGCCGCCGGAGTTCCCATAGTATTTGCATTTAGCAAAGTTGACAAGCCCGGCGCAAGCTCTGATAAAATACGTGAACAACTATCTGCAATGAACATTTTGGTTGAAGATTGGGGAGGTAAATATCAAAGTCAGGAAATTTCAGGTAAAACCGGGATGGGAATAGATCTCTTACTTGAAAAAGTATTACTTGAAGCAGAATTATTAGAATTACAAGCAAATCCGTCAAAGCGTGCAGTTGGAACTGTAATTGAGGCTGCGCTTGATAAAGGAAGAGGTATTGTAACAACAGTGCTTATACAGGCCGGAACTCTACGGGTTGGTGACGCTATTCTTGCAGGAAGTTATAGTGGTAAAGTTAAAGCATTACATAACGAACGTGGGGTAAAAGTGGATAAGGCAGGCCCTTCAACACCGGTACAGGTTTTGGGTATGCAGGGAGCTCCAACAGCAGGTGATAAATTTAATGCTGTAGAAAGTGAAGTTGAAGCACGTGAAATAGCAAACAAACGCCTGCAATTACAGCGTGAGCAGGGCTTACGTACCCAAAAACATATTACTCTGGATGAGATCGGGCGTCGTTTGGCAATTGGAAACTTTAAAGAACTTAATATTATTGTTAAAGGTGATGTTGATGGCTCAATTGAAGCATTATCCGATTCATTATTAAAACTATCTACTGAAGAGATTCAGGTTAACGTAATACATAAGTCTGTTGGCCAGATATCAGAAACCGATGTTTTATTAGCAACTGCGTCAGATGCTATTATAATCGGATTCCAGGTTAGACCGTCGCAAAATGCACGTAAGCTTGCTGAACAGGAAGCCATAGATATCAGATTATATTCTATCATTTACGACGCTATTAATGAAGTGAAAGCGGCGATGGAAGGTATGCTTGCACCGCAGTTTGAAGAGAAGATCACTTCGAACGTAGAGATACGCGAGGTTTTCAAGATCAGCAAAGTTGGAACTATTGCAGGATGTATGGTTCTTGATGGTAAGATTACACGGAACAGCAAGGTTCGTATTGTAAGAGACGGCGTTGTTGTTTATACCGGCGAACTGGCATCATTAAAACGTTTTAAAGACGATGTTAAAGAGGTTGCCACAAATTACGAATGTGGTTTAAATATTCATAATTTCAATAATATTGAAGTTGGCGATATTGTTGAATCTTACGAACAGGTAGAGGTAAAACGAAAGTTAGCTTAGTAACAAATGTCAGACCCTTAAAGTGTCTGACATTTGTTATTCAAGGAACGCCTGCATTTCCGTTAACTTGTTATATAGCCCGTTATTACGGATTAACTCCTGATGGGTTCCTTCTTCAACAATTTTTCCCCCATCCAATACAAGAATCTTATCAGCATTTTGAATGGTACTCAGGCGATGCGCTATAACTAAAGAGGTACGGTTTTTAAGCAGATTATTCAGTGCATCCTGTACTAGTTTTTCTGACTCCGTATCCAATGCGGAGGTAGCTTCGTCTAATAAAAGTATAGCAGGATTACTTAATACCGCCCTGGCAATATTCAAACGTTGTTTCTGCCCGCCTGACAACTTCATACCACGATCACCGATATTAGTTTGATATCCAAATTCTGTCTTTAATATAAATTCATGTGCGTTAGCCACCTTTGCAGCCTCTTCCACCTCCGGTTGAGTAGCACCAGGCTTTCCAAATGCAATGTTATTAAATATCGTGTCATTAAAAAGTATTGATTCCTGATTTACAACTCCCATTTGTGATCGTAATGACACCATACTTATAGTTGTAATATCAGTCCCGTCAAATAATATACTTCCTTTTTGAGACTCAATAAACCGGGGGATAAGATCTATTAATGTAGACTTACCTCCGCCCGAAGGTCCCACCAGGGCTATCGTTTTCCCTTTGGGGAGGTCAAATGTGATATCATCAAGAATAACACGATCAGTATCATAACAAAATGATACATTATGAAAAGCTATTTTATCTTTAAAATCATTAATATGAACGGGATTTTCAATATCTGAAATAAGCGGTTTACTATCAATAAGCTCCAATATGCGTTCGCCAGCGGCTATCCCGGAATGAATGTTACTGAATGAATCGGTAAGCGCTTTGGCAGGCCTCATCACCTGAGAAAATATAATAATATAGCCTATAAAGCTTTCAGCTTCCAGATCAGAATTATTATTAAAAATGAGATAACCGCCGTATAACACTATAAAAGATACCATTGTTACACCCAGTGTCTCAGATACCGGTGAAGCAAGTTGTTGCCTTTTAGCCATTTTACGCAGCAGGCGCGTATAATTTCTATTCTCATCTTCAAATTTTTGTTTAACCTGTCCGGTGGCATTAAAGGCCTTGATAATTTTAATGCCAGATAGCGCTTCATCTAAAAAACTTATCATCAACCCAAAAGATTGCTGGGCACTTACAGCCTGATGTCGTAACCTTTTTACTATTCGGGCTATGATAAAAGCCGAAACCGGAAGAATTAACAATGTATATAAGGTTAGCTCAGCAGAAATCACAAACAGCATTGCTATGTAAGCAATTAACTGAACCGGCTCTTTAAATACAACCTGAAGTGTGGATGTAACGGAATATTGTACCACCTGCACGTCCGAAGCAATTTTAGAAATTATATCCCCCTTTCGTTCATTACTAAAAAACCCCAGATGAAGATCCATCACATTATTAAAAACCGTTCTCCGCAGGTTAAGTAAGGTATGCACACGCAGATTTTCCATAATGCGTTGGGAGAAATATTTAAATAAGTTTGTTAGAAGTACTGATAAAATTATAACACCGCAAACAAATTGCAATACCACCCATCCTCCATAACTATTAATACCTTGTTGGACATAATAGGTATAATAGTCAAGTATGTTAATTCCTTCGGGCTTTTTCAATATTTCAACAACAGTGTTTTTCTCAGAAAACAACGTTTTTAAAAGAGGAACCAGCAAAGTGAAATTTAATGTATTAAATATGATAGAAAGCAGGGTTGCAATTATGTACGGGATTGCAAACTTTTCAATGGGTTTAGCGAATGAAAGCAGTCTGAAGTAAGTTTTCATTATTCGCAAAGTTAATTAATTTGCATCGAGTAGCGACTAATGAGCCTTAATGATATATGGCAAATATTAGCCGAATAAAGCAGTAAAAACTTCTTCGACTTTTGAAACGGTTTTTATCTTGATGTTATATCGCTTCTGATCCATGCCTTTATTGTATCTGGAAATATAAATTTCTTCAAATCCCAGCTTTTCGGCTTCGGCGATTCGCTGTTCAATCCTATTAACTGCACGTATTTCACCTGAAAGACCTACCTCGGCAGCAAAACAAATTTTTTGTGATACCGGCATGTCTTCATGCGATGATATCACAGCAACAATTACCGCAAGATCAATTGCCGGATCTTCTACCCGCAATCCCCCTGCAATATTCAGAAATACATCATTAACACTTAACCTGAAACCGCACCGCTTCTCAAGCACTGCCAATAACATATTCATCCTGCGGGTGTCAAACCCTGTAGCCGATCTTTGGGGAGTTCCGTATGCAGAATGGCTTACTAAGGCCTGCGTTTCTATTAACATCGGTCTCAGACCCTCCAGCATTGCTGAAATAGTGATACCACTTAGCGGCTCATCACGCTGAGAGAGTAATATTTCAGATGGATTACTAACTTCCCGCAGGCCGCTGCCCTGCATTTCATAAATCCCCAACTCTGATGCAGAACCAAAACGGTTCTTAACAGCTCTGAGAATACGATAAACATGATGCCGGTCTCCTTCAAATTGAAGCACAGTATCAACCATGTGTTCCAGTATTTTTGGCCCTGCGATCATACCGTCTTTCGTAATATGACCTATTAAAAATACCGGGGTCGATGTTTCTTTGGCGAACCGCAGCAATTCCGCCGCACACTCCCTTACCTGGGAAACACTTCCGGGAGTGGATTCTATATGAGCAGAATACAGGGTTTGAATGGAATCAATGATGATCAGGTCTGGCTCAAGTATTTCTACCTGTTTAAATATATTTTGTGTAGAGGTTTCAGTTAAAATATAGCATTCCGACGTGGGAACTGAGGTGAGGCGTTCTGCACGCATCTTAATTTGCTGCTCGCTTTCTTCCCCGGAAACATATAATATTTTTTGTCCGGGTAAATTCATTGCCAATTGAAGCATCAGTGTAGATTTACCAATACCGGGCTCGCCACCAATAAGAACTAATGATCCGGCCACAATGCCGCCTCCTAAAACACGGTTTAACTCTTCATCTGGAGTGATTAGCCGGTTCTCTTCAGAAAATATAATGTCTTTAATAGCCGCAGGTTTATTTACTCGCTGATTAGCTCCGGAGGATGTCTTCCAATCAGGAATTGCCGCATTCGTTTTCTCCAGTATTTCTTCAACAAATGTATTCCATTGGCTGCATGAAGGGCATTTGCCAAGCCACTTGGCAGACTCATAGCCACAGCTCTGACAGAAATATGCAGTTTTAGTTTTAGCCAAAAGATTACGATTTTAGAACTACGATTTCAGCTTGTAATTCAAATAAATCGCAATCTAAAACCGTAATTCGTAGACTTTTTAAAGCTTTATTTCTTCCTCTTTAGAGTTAAGAAAATGGAATTGTGTTAGGTTATACGAATTAACCGGATTTACTTTTATCCACTTTCCATATTTAAAATACCACTTCCACTGCCAGGAATATATCCCTTTTTTGATGTATGCCTCAATATATGGATGAACAGAAAGTGTTACATCTTTCTCGTTCTGCTCATTTAAAATATAATCCAGGTTATTTTGTATATCTTCCATTAACACAATACTGGCCCTGATTTCACCTGAACCACCGCATGTCGGACAAACCTCGTTGGTAATAATGTTCATTTCAGGGCGTACCCGCTGGCGTGTGATCTGCACTAATCCGAACTTGCTTGGAGGAAGAATAGTGTGTTTTGCCCTATCTAAAGACATTTGTTGCCGCAGATAATCAAATAAATCCTTCCTGCTTGCTGGCTTATGCATATCAATAAAATCGATCACCACAATGCCGCCCATATCACGCAGGCGAAGCTGACGGGCTATTTCCCGGGCCGCTTCTTTATTTACCATTAATGCGTTTTGATCCTGCGTATCCTGGTTCGCATTTCGGTTACCACTATTTACATCGATTACATGCAACGCTTCCGTATGCTCAATAACCAAATATGCCCCACCGGGTAGATTAACCGTTTTCCCGAAAGCGGATTTGATCTGTTTATCTATCCCAAAATGCTCAAAAATAGGCTCACGATTCTTATGCAACTTAACAATCTTCTCGAGTTCGGGAGATATATCACGTACGTAGGATTTGATTTCTTCATAAATATTTGCGTCATCTACACAGATATGAGAAAAATCAGGATTAAGAATATCACGTAAAATAGTAGATGTACGTCCCATCTCGCCCAGAACCTTTTTTGTTGGCTCTGCCGTGGGGAGTTTACCCAAGAATAATTGCCATTTATCTATCAGGTCTAAAAGATCTTTTTGAAGCTCAGTTACACCTTTCCCTTCAGAAACCGTGCGAATGATCACACCAAAGTTTTTGGGCTTTATGCTTTCAACAATCTTTTTTAACCTGTTCCGTTCAGTATTGCTTTTAATCTTTTTAGAGATTGATATCACATCAGAAAACGGCACAAGAACTACAAATCTGCCTGCAATAGACAAATCTGAGCTTAAACGGGGACCTTTTGTTGAAATAGGTTCCTTAGCAATTTGTACTGGCAGCAGCATATTGCGGCTGAGTACTTCTGAAATTTTGCCGGATTTGTTTATATCCTCTTCCAGCCTGAAACTATTGAGCAGTTTATCTTTGTAACTGCCATTCTTTACTATTTTGGTTACTTTAATCAGCGATTGAACCTGTGGACCAAGATCCAGGTAATGCAAAAACGCATCCTTCTCATAGCCAACATCAACAAAAGCAGCATTTAAGCTGGGCATAATTTTTTTAATACGCCCTAAATAAATATCTCCTACAGAATAGTTATTATTTATTTGCTCCTTGTTAAGTTCAACAAGCTGCTTATCTTGAAGTAAAGCAATAGTCACCCCGTTTGGGGTTGAATTGATTATTAATTCCTTTACCAACAGCTACTTTTTTAGTGGCGTTACATTAACGCTAAACGTGAACACAAATGTTAATTAACAACTTAAGCCCCATTTATTGAGGCTTAAGCAATTTATTAGTCTGATCAGCACAGGCCGGGCCCATTCTGAAAAAGACTAATTATTTCTTTTTGTGTCTGTTCTTTCTTAAACGCTTTTTACGTTTATGAGTAGCCATTTTATGTCTTTTTCTTTTTTTTCCGCTTGGCATAGCTTTTAATTTTAATTTTTTATAAATATTACTTTCTTAATTTTTCTATTTCCCTGTCTACAAATTCAGTTAAACCAGGATCAGCAGCTAAATCTTTTGCTTTAGTATAAGAAGCTATAGCATCCTGTTTCATACCGAGGCTTGCATAGCTTGAAGCAAGATAAAACCAGGCTTCAGAATCGTTTGGCTTCTCAGTAAGAACCGTTTTAAAACGGGTTATAGCTTTATCATACTGGCCTGACCGGATTGAAAACAATCCCAGGTTCATATTAGCCTTAACATTTGATGGATCCTCTTTTACAACACCCAAAAGTAACTGAATACCCTCCATTGGATTAAGTGAACCATTTACGTAGGCAATACCCAGGCCAGTTTTGGCCTCTAAACCAGCAGGTTGTAATTCATTCGCTTTTTTATATGAATTTAATGCATGTTCTACTAAATTCGGTTGTACTGTTGAATCAGTGGTACTTTGGTAGGCCTCAGTAAACTTGTCACCGGCCTTAACCCAATTGTTATACTTATTCTCTGTTTTGGCTATTTCTTCATAATAAAAAGCTCCGGGTCCAGGTTGGTTTACATCATCCCATTTCTGAGCTAATTCTTTCTGAATTCGTAATCTATCAGCTCCTTTTACATTTTTTAAGCTGTTTTCAAGCTGGGTGATCTGTTCAGCAAGATTTGCGTTTAAGGTTTGTTTTGCTGATTGAGAAATGGTTTCTAAACTAACTTTAGTTCCAGAATGAGATGACTGATTATTGACAGCTCCCGTATTGCGTGCCCCGTCTTTTACAAGCCCTTTAATAGGTAATGAAAGCAATACACCGATCAATACTACTACTGATCCAATTACTGTTATTTGCTTTCTGCTAAACATCTGCTATCAGGCGATTTTTTTCTTATTGCCTGTTTTAACCTTTTCAATAAACACTTTTGCAGGCTTAAAACTAGGCACAAAATGCTCAGGGATGATGATAGCCGTGTTTTTGGAGATATTTCTGGCTGTCTTTTTAGCTCTTTTCTTAACCACAAAGCTTCCAAATCCCCTAACATATACATTTTCACCATTCACCATAGAGTTCTTAACCACTTTAAAAAACGCCTCCACTGCTTCCTGAACGTCTACTTTCTCAATGCCGGTCTTGCTAGAGATCTCGGATATTATTTCTGCCTTAGTCATATTAATTTGTAAAATATTTAATCTTAGCTTGAATGTTTTGGGGTTGCAAAAGTATTGCTTTTATGTGAGTTTGGAAAATTTTATACCCATTTTTTTTTATTGCGCACGCAACCTTATCTTACCCGATATCTTTGCATGTAATTGATAATCCATGAGTTTTACTAAACGGCTAATAAAATGGTACGGTGAACATAAACGTGAACTTCCATGGCGCGATACCACGGATCCGTATATCATTTGGCTTTCTGAGATTATATTGCAGCAAACGCGGGTAGAACAGGGCACACCTTATTTTCATAAGTTCGTAGAAAATTACCCAACGGTAAAGGACTTTGCTGCGGCCTCAGAAGACGAGATACTAAATCATTGGCAGGGTCTGGGATATTATTCTCGGGGAAGGAATATGCACTATACCGCAAAAATGGTTATGGAGGACCACGCAGGCTATTTTCCAACTAATTATGATACCCTTTTAAGGCTAAAAGGAATTGGGGAATATACCGCAGCAGCTATCTCATCTTTTGCAGTTAATGAACCTAAAGCCGTAGTTGATGGAAATGTTTTCAGGCTCTTATCCCGGTATTTTGGTATAGAAGAACCGATTAATTCTTTAAAAGGGAAAAAACTTTTTACAAAGATTGCTAACGAGCTTCTTGACAAAACCCAGCCTGGATTATTTAACCAGGCGATGATGGAGTTCGGCTCCCTGCAATGCAAACCGAAAAATCCTTATTGCGGTATTTGCCCCATGCAACCAAATTGTAGGGCTTTTAATGAAGGAACAGTAATTAGTTTACCTGTAAAAATAAAGTCTGGAACCAGCCGGAACAGATATTTTAATTATCTTGTGATAATAAAGAATGGGCAGGTGTTAATGTCCAAACGCGGCCCTAATGATATATGGGAAAACCTGTATGAGCTGCCTTTGATAGAAACACAGCGGCCTTGTGAGGCGCATGAATTAATTAATTCTGATGAAATCAAAAAAAATTGGGGGAAAGATATTCAGTTACAGTGTGTAACCGGACCCGTGAAACATATATTAAGTCATCAAAACCTGTTTGCACAATTTATCACTGTAGAAAATATGGATGTTAACATAATAAATAAGCAGTATTTTTTTATCGATATTGACCGTCTGGATGAGTTGGCACAACCAAAATTAATTTTTGGATTCTTCAAAAACTTCTTTAATTTAAAATAAAATTTTTTCGATTCTATTATGTCAGGAATTAACAAAGTAATATTGGTGGGACATTTAGGCAAAGATCCGGAAGTACGTCATCTGGAAGGTGGAGTTACCGTAGCCAGTTTTCCTTTAGCTACATCAGAAAGTTTTAATAAAGATGGTAAAAGAATCGAACAAACCGAGTGGCATAATATTGTTATGTGGAGAGGACTGGCGGATATTGCATCGAAATACCTTCAGAAAGGTAAACTCGTTTACATAGAGGGTAAATTAAGAACCCGTAATTTCGAAGATAAGGAAGGCCATAAAAAATACATGACAGAGGTAGTTGCAGAAAATTTTACCATGCTTGGGCGCAAAAGTGATTTTGAAAATGAAAATAATACAGGAAGTGATACACAAACCCCTAAAATAGACACCGCAGTAGATTTTACTAAAGACAACCCCGACGACGATCTCCCTTTTTAATTTGAAAAGGATGTATAGGAATTGCTTTTTATTCATCCCTCAAGTATTGGATTTTATTAAGCTTTAACACCACTTTAAAGTATTCGAATCATCGATGATTTTTATTGAACCATTGTGGGTTATATATGAAGAAACATTTTTTATTATCAGGCATAGCCTGTTTTTTTTTCTTGATGGCTTACAGTCAGGAAAATTTATTGTTACGTCATCCGGCGATCAGCAATAACGGTGCAGTTGTAGCTTTCTCTTATCAGGGAGACATATGGACAGTTCCTTCCGCGGGAGGTCGTCCGGCCAGGCTCACAATTCATGAAGCATACGAGAGTTATCCTTTATTTAGTCCCGATGGTACATCTATAGCGTTTACGGGAAGTCGGTACGGCAATAATGATATTTTTATCATGCCGGTTGAAGGGGGGTTGTCCAAGCGTCTGACCCATCATTCAGCTGCAGATAATATTGCCAGCTGGAAGAATGATGATACGATCATTTTTACAACCAGCAGGGAATTCAGGCAGATCGAAAGAGATTCCGAAATGTATTCAATACCTTTAAATGGCGGAACTGAGCAACGAATGACGGATATTTTGGGATTTGAGCCGGTTAGTTCTCCTGGCGGCAGATTTATTGCTTTCACAAGAGGGGGAAGCAATCCTGTTGCCAGAGAAGATTATAAAGGTTCTTCAGACCGGGAGATCTGGATAATGGATACCAAAAATAAAAGCTACAACAAACTACCCCTGTTTACTACGAATGACATAATGCCACGGTGGAGCAGCGACAATATATTGTATTTCCTCAGCTCTAATTCAGGCACTTATAACCTGTACAAAATTGGTATTGATAACAATGGAAAAGCATCAGGCCAGCCCCAGCAAATCACAAATTATAAGGATGAGGCCATCAGGCATTATGGGATTTCTAAAGATGCATCAACCATAGTATTTGAAAAAGATATGAATCTTTATCTGTTAAAAACCGATAAAGGCCAGGCAGAAAAGATTGATATTCGAATGAATGCCGATGACCGGCTGGATGCTTCAGAAAGTAAAATTTTGAGCAACGGTGCGACGGAGTATGCACTCACCCCAAACGCGAAATTATTAGCCTACACGGTTCGTGGAGAAGTTTTTATAAAAGAAATTGATAAAGAAAAGACCAGTAGTGTCAATGTTTCTAATCATGCCTACAGGGATATGAATCCGGTCTGGCTTAATGATTCTGCATTGGTATTTTCCTCAGACAGAACCGGTGGCAATTTCAATCTTTTTATGGTTCGTTCTATTGATACTAATGAGGTAAATCTGTTCAGATCATTGAAACCGGGAATGATTCAGATAACCAATACCTCCGACGATGAAACTTCACCTGTTGTATCTCATGACGGAAAAAAAATTGCCTACATAAGAGGCAAAGGTAAGTTGATTGTGGCTGATATCTCTGGGAACGGCCAGTTGAAAAATGAAAAAATATTAGGCAATAGCTGGTCTGCACCTTCTGGAATAACATGGAGCCCCGACAATAAGTGGTTGGCATATGCTCAGAGTGATCTGTATGCAAACTATGAGATTTTCGTTCAGGCAGCTGACAATTCTACAAAGCCTGTGAACATAACTATGCACCCCAGAACTGAAACCAGCCCGATTTGGAGTCCTGATGGATCTAAGCTGGGCTTTCTTTCATCAAGAAATAATCTAAGTAATGACGTTTGGTTTGTATGGTTAAAGAAAGAAGACTGGGAAAAAGTGAATGAAGACTGGCAAGATGACCCTTCGGCAGAGCCTGCTTCTTCAGGAAAGACATTGAAAGCCGGAATAAAGCCTGTTCAAATCGATTTCGAAGGCATCAGCGAAAGAACTGTGCAGGTTACCAGCTTCCCTGGCAATGAAGGCGCTTTTACTATTTCTAAAGATGGGCAGACATTTTTTTATACCGCAACAACAAGTTCGGCAAAAGGGAGAGATCTGTACAGTATTAAATGGGATGGAAAAGAACTAAAGGAACTTACCAAAGGGGGATCCAATCCCACTTCTCCGATAATGGATAAGGAGGGTAAATCTATCTATTTCTTTAAGCAGGGCGGTTCACTCGCCAGGATAGATACGAAAACATCCCTACAGGATCCTCTACCTTATTCAGCCAGATTGAAAATTGATTATCCAAAAGAAAAGGAACAGGTATTTGAAGAAGCATGGAGGACTATGCGTGATCAATTCTATGACCCCAAAATGCATGGATATGACTGGAAAGCGCTTCATAATAAATACAAGGAAAGGGCGGTAGCGGCATCAACCAGTTCTGACTTTAGAGATATGTTTAACCTGATGCTGGGTGAACTCAATAGCAGTCATATGGGGTTTACTCCTGCTGAACGTACAGAAACGCAGCGAGAAATCACAGGGTTGTTAGGCGCAGAGTTAATGCCCGTAGCAGGTGGAATGAGAGTGGTTCGTGTCATTTCGGATTCACCGGCGAGCAGAACAGGCAGTCGTTTAATTCCGGGCGATATAATTACAGCCGTTAATGGTGAGAAGATTAAAAATAATGAAAACTTCTTTAGCTTTTTAACAGGTACAGTAAATCAGAAAGTATTGCTTTTGGTTAAAGGGAATAACGGAACAACCAGAGAAGTAGTTATCAGGCCAACGGCGAGCGAAGCCGAGGCTCTTTACAATGAATGGGTATTTGAACGAAGAAAGCTGGTTAACAAATATTCAAACGGAAGATTGGGTTATATACACATTCAAGCTATGGATATAGCAAGCTTTGAAGAAACCGAAAGAGAATTTACCGCTGCGGGTAATGGCAAAGATGGGTTGATCGTTGATGTCCGTTACAACGGGGGCGGTAACACTACTGATTACCTAATGACTGTACTTAATTATAAGCAACACGCCTATGCTATTCCGCGGGGAGCCAGTGAAGATCTTGAAAAGGACAAACTAAAATTCCGTGAATATTATCCGGTTGGTGAGCGTTTGGTTTATGCTGCCTGGATGAAACCGTCTATAGCAATATGTAATGAAAGCAGTTACTCCAATGCTGAGATTTTCTCGCATGCCTATAAACAATTAGGCATTGGTAAGCTGGTTGGTACACCGACCAACGGATCTGTTATTTCTACTGGTGCAAAGGTATTGATAGATGGGTCTACACTTCGCTTGCCAGGAAGGGGATGGTTCGTAAAAGCCACGGACAAAAATCAGGAACTTGGTGCTGCCGAGCCGGACATTCTTATAGAAAATTCTATTGATTATATAGCTAAAGGCATTGACGAACAGCTAAAAGTTGCTGTGGATGAATTACTAAAGCAATTACCCGAAAAATAATCGGAGGATTAACCAAACCTGTTCTAATTTTTAACAGCATAATTTTCGCTACCAAAAATCCAGAATTACTTTCTAATCATTTTCATATAATCAAGGGTGAGATTGGTTAAAGCTTTAATTCCCAGCTTAAAGCCACTTTCATCTATAAAAAAATCAGGCGTGTGATGTGATGAAGCTGTCTTTGGGTCTTGGCCTTTAGGCATCCCGCCCAAGCCAATATATAACCCTGGAATTTTTTCTTGAAAAAATGAAAAATCTTCAGCTCCGGTAGTGGCGGGCCTTAGTATAACGTTTTGTTCACCTGCAGAATTTTTTAATGATGACAGCATTTTTGCCGTTAAAGCCAAATCATTAAATGTTATTGGATATCGGATACTGTAAGGAATTTTGATCTCTGCTATTGCACCGGCAGCCTCGGCGGTTTTTGTAGCTATGAGTTTTATTCTTTCAATAAGCATTTTTTCATCCTCCAGGCTTAATGCCCTGATTGTTCCCAGCATTTCTGCTTGTTCGGGAATAATATTTGACCGCACACCCGCATGAATTGCACCAATAGTTACAACTCCAGCATTTTCTGTAACATTGAGGTTACGGCTTACAATAGTTTGTAAACTATTAATAATCTGAGCTGAAACCACAATAGGATCTACTGACGACCATGGAGCAGCGCCATGAGCCTGGCGGCCCTTAATCGTAATTTTCATATCATTTACACTGGCATAAGTTCCTCCGGGACGGTACGTCAGCTTTCCAACTTCTGTTTGTGAGTTAATATGGAGCCCAAAAATGACATCCGCTTTAGGATTTTCAAGTACCCCTTCTTTAACCATTAATTCAGCTCCGCCCTCTTCCCCTGGTGGAGGCCCTTCTTCTGCAGGCTGAAAAATAAATTTAACCGTGCCCCTGATATCGGCTTTCATTGATGAAAGAAGTTCAGCAACACCCATAAGTATTGCCGTATGCGAATCATGGCCGCATGCATGCATTACTCCAACTTCCTGTCCGTTATATTGTGTTTTTACTTTTGAGGCAAATGGTAAATTTCCTCTTTCGGTAACCGGCAGTGCATCCATATCGGCACGCAACGCAACCACAGGTCCGGGTTTTCCGCCTTTTAAAATGCCCACTACACCAGTTTTTGCAACACCCGTTTTTACTTCAATTCCTAATGCTTCTAAATGGGCAGATACTATTCCTGCAGTGCGTACTTCATTATTTCCTAATTCAGGATGCTCGTGAAAATCACGTCTCCAGGAGATAACCTTTGCTTCCAGTTTATCCGCAGCAAGGTTGACTTTAGGTTTTTTTAATGAGGTTTGTGAAAATGAGGAAAGTGACAAAAATATCAATACAAAAAAGCACGTCTTTTTCATGTTTATAGCTATTAATTGTTTACAAGATACAATTTCATTACTATAAAACGTAAATGAATTAATGCGGCCTCCTAAAATTCTCGGATGCTAAACCGTAGTTTTTATATTTAGTTCATCCATCTGTTTCTGGTCGATGGTTGAAGGTGAATCAATCATTATATCCCGGCCTGAATTATTTTTAGGGAATGCAATAACATCCCGAATTGAATCCAATCCAGCAAAAATAGATACCAGGCGATCAAAACCGAAGGCTATACCGCCATGCGGGGGAGCGCCGTATTCAAAAGCATCCATCAGGAACCCAAATTGCTTTTGAGCCTCTTCAGTACTAAATCCAAGATGTTTAAACATTAATGCCTGTAAAGCCCGGTCATGTATACGAATAGATCCTCCACCGATTTCGGTTCCGTTAATTACCATATCATACGCATTTGCACGCACTTCTCCGGGATTAGTATCCAGTAAAGAGATGTCCTCAGGTTTTGGAGATGTAAACGGATGATGCATCGCATGGTATCGCTCAGTATCTTCATCCCACTCTAAAAGAGGGAAATCCATTACCCAAAGCGGAGCAAAGGTATTTTTATCACGAAGGCCAAGACGATTTCCCATCTCCAGCCTGAGTTCACTTAATTGCTTACGGGTTTTGTCTGCAGGGCCGGCCATCAGTAATACCAGATCTCCAGGTACAGTACCAAATGTTGCTGCCCATTTTTTTAACTGTTCTTCATTATAGAATTTATCTACCGATGATTTTATTGATCCGTCCTCCTGGTGACGAAAATAAATTAATCCCGTAGCACCTATTTGCGGACGTTTTACAAAATCCGTAAGTTCATCCAACTGTTTGCGGGTATATGATGCACATCCTTTTGCATTGATGCCTGCTACCAGTGCCGCATTATCGAATACCGGAAAGCCGGCCCCGTCTTTCCAAAGGTGAGGCGCTTCGGCATTATTCTTTAACTCTACGAAGTGCATCTCAAACCTGGTGTCGGGTTTATCAGATCCGTATAAGCGCATAGCATCCGCATAGGTCATTCGCGGAACTTCGATCAGATCAACTCCCTTTACATTTTTAAAAAGCTGGCGTATCAGGCCTTCAAACAAATTAAGAATATCTTCCTGTTCAACAAAAGCCATTTCACAGTCAATCTGTGTAAATTCAGGCTGACGGTCTGCACGCAGGTCTTCATCGCGGAAGCACTTTACAATCTGAAAATACCGGTCAAAACCGGAAACCATAAGCAGTTGCTTAAAAGTTTGTGGAGATTGCGGTAAAGCATAAAACTCTCCGGGATTCATGCGGCTCGGAACTACAAAATCACGTGCACCCTCAGGAGTAGATTTGATGAGAACCGGCGTTTCAACCTCAATAAAATCCAACCCGTCTAAATATTTTCGCACTTCCTGCGCCATTTTATGACGTAAAACCAGGTTCTGCCTCACCGGGTTACGGCGAAGATCCAGGTAACGGTATTTCATTCGGAGCTCATCACCGCCATCGGTTTCATCCTCAATTAAAAAAGGGGGAATTTTTGCTGCATTCAGCACTTCCATCAACGAAACCTTGATCTCAACTTCCCCCGTGGGGATCTTTAGATTTTTATTAGACCGCTCAATTACATTACCGGTCACTTTAATTACGTACTCGCGCCCAACCTCACGGGCACTTGCACGCAAAGCATCATTATCTTCTGAGTTGAATGTTAGTTGAGTAATGCCGTACCTGTCGCGTACATCTATAAACGTCATTCCTCCTAAATCCCGAGATTTATGAACCCAGCCCGATAATATGACTTCTTTACCTAGATCCGCAAGGGTTAATTCGCCGCAAGTATGTGTTCTGTGCATTCTACTGTTTTCTAAAGAGTGCAAAAGTATTATTTTTAAGGTTAGATACTGACACGAGAGTAATAATCACATGAAACTTGTTATTTTTGAATATGTCCCAATTCCGTCTTGATAGAACTGCATTTAAGGCCCATACGGCACAAGAGGCATCGGCATCGCATGCGGCTTATTATAAAAGCCTGACCCCGCACGAACGATTAGAAATTGCACACTATTTAAACAGTATTGCCTATAATTTTCCGGTTAACAATCCCCCAAGACTTATCCGAACAAAATTTAAAGCCCGGTCAAGAAATAATGGGTAACATTTTCAATGAAGATTTCAGGGATTTTATCCGTGCATTAAATACTAATGATGTAAGATATATACTTGTAGGTGGCTTTTCAGTCATTTTGCATGGTTATTCACGCACTACAGGTGATATGGATATATGGGTTGAACGTACTGAAGAGAATTATCATCATATTAAAGATGCTTTCACCGATTTTGGGATGCCTGTTTTTGATATGACTTATGAAAATTTTTTAAATCACCTGAGTTGGGATGTGTTCACTTTCGGTGTGCCACCCTCCGCCATTGATATTATGATTGCTGTACGCGGACTAAATTTTGAAGATTGCTATAATCAATCCATATTTTTTAATGAAGATGGATTAGAAATCAGAACGATTCGCTTGAAAGATCTGATATCTGCCAAAATTGCTTCAGGAAGGGCAAAAGACCTTAATGATCTGGAAAATTTATCTGATCCTGAATAATATTGCTGATGAATTTAAGAAAGCTTCCAAATTTCCTTTTTTAATTCTACGCCCGGGCTCGTGTAGCCATGAACTAAATTACATCTCTTACACAAATCCTAAAGAAGAAGAATAATATTGCGACAGAACTTGTATTATAAGCTGCTTTCTTTAAATTTATTTACCCGTGATAGTATGGGGTACGGTACACAGTCAGCATTGACAGGGCAATGGAATTGCAGGGTAATGGTGTCTTTATTAGTATTGTAAATCACCTTATACGAGTTCCTCTTATAGGTAGTAGTGTACTTGAGTTCTTCCAGCTTCTTATAACCATAAGCGTTAACACTGTAAACCTTTAAATCCTGTAGAATTAAACTGTCGCCTTTAAAATCAAATGATCCGGTGCTTCTATTTACATATCCTTTAATTTCCATAGTAGCACTATCTATAACGCCTCTGGTTATCTCAACTGTTTCGTCAGTTTTAAAATCATAAATGTCCTGGAAAATCAATTTATCGTCCCGCTTTAATTCGTAAAACCATTTTCCCGTTATGTTTAAATCCGCTTTATCTGAAGAATCATTTTTCTTACAAGAGTAAAAGGCGGTCAATAAAAGACTTGCAATAATCAGTTTTCCAAATTTCATATATTCTGAGTTTTGTTATATCTACCTATACGGATGTTATAAGCAAAGTGTAACACCAACTGTTAATAATATTAAATTTTTTAAACGTTCTAGTTGGAAGATCTATAGTCTGTATAATTATGCCTGATGGTTAAGGTTTTACAATGGGCGACTTTTTCAGCACAAATGTTTATTCGGAGTGTTGTAAGCTCCCCATTTTCAGTACGCCTCTAAAGTAGAATTTGCTTTTGATTTATCCAATTTGTTATTGTTCTTGTTCATTGTCGCCCGAGACAACTTAAATTAAAAGCAGAAAATTAACATAAACCACAACCGCCATTTTTGCAAAACCCATGTTAAGCGCTGTTGCTTTTTATTCCGATTGGTCTAATAATTTAGCTATTCTTTTTTAGTTATTGTAATCCAAGACTTGTCGAAGCCAAGTGCTATTAAAACGTTTTCCTTGTCCAACGTTGCTGGTTGCTTAATCCGGATAATTAGGCTTTTTTCAGGTACATCTTCGATAATTGTAAATTGCGAACCATGAGGTTGCCATGTAAATCGATGTTCAATAGTCGACTTTTCTACACCTCTAAGATTTCCATTTTTATTCCATTCCCAAGCAAAAATCTCTGGGTCATAACGTATTGTGTCAAATTCAAAAACAACAACTTCAGTTAAGTCATTTGATTTTACTAAAACAACTGTTCGTAAATTTTGAAATTTTTCACGAATTGCAGATACCCGTTCATTCCAAATATCTAAAATTGATTTCCCAACTAAATTAGGATCAGCATTCGTGTCAATAGTGTCACCGTAGGAATATACTGGTGAATTTCTACCTGAAATAAGCCTGACTTTTTTTTGTTTTGATGGATTTGTAGCTTTTACAGTTTTTGCCCCCCAAGCTGTATTCCCAAGTATTACATCATCTAGTCCAACGTTGGATGGTCGCCAATCTGCTCCAATACAAGTTGCGAATATGGCTTCCCATTCTGGCCCCTCCAATATAGCTTTACCTTTTGATGCCAAAAGATAAATTATTTCTTTTCCTAAAATAAAGGGAAATTCATTTGAAAAATGATTTAAAGCAAAGGGAGGAAGCGACTTGTCTACGGTTCGTAATCTAGGTGATTTGCGTTCCATTAGTTTTTTATATATTCCACATCATACTCTCTTAAAACGTTTGTCATGTCTAAAGTTGTTGCAACATAAGGCAAAAGTTTTAAAATCACAGCTTTTACTAAATTTACTGGAACAGCATTTCCTGCTTGTTTTCTAGCCTGTGTGTCTACTTCAATAATTTTGTATGTGTCAGGAAAGCCTTGAAGCCTAAACATTTCTCTTGGAGTTAATCGCCGTTCGCCGTTTACCAATAAATAATTATAAGAAGCTCCTGCTCTCAACGCACATGAATACGGATAGGAACAGATATTTCCCGATTTGTTTTCATGCCATATAGAAAGTTTATATGCTGATTTATGTATCCCCTTCCTTTTCTCTCGGATGTAGTCGGAAGCAAAGTGTTTTTGATCAACTTTGCTTTCTAAAATCTCATTTAGAGGTTTAAATGGTCTTACAGGAGAAGGGAATGAGAATAAAATAGGTTCTTTGTGCCCGACAATAATTACTCGTTCTCGCTTTTGCGGTAAACCATAGTCAAGTGCATTTAAAACGGCATATTGAATATGATAGCCAATATCCTGTAGAGTTTTTATAATAACTTTTAGAGTTTGACCCCCATTGTGTCCTACAAGTTGTTTTACGTTTTCGAGTATAAAAGCTTTAGGTTTTTTTTCTTTAATAATATTGGCTATATGAAAAAATAAGGTTCCTCTAGTATCGTCAAAGCCTTTCATTTGTCCAATAATACTAAAAGGTTGACAAGGAAAGCCACCAAATAGAATATCATGGTCTGGAATTGATTTAGGGTCAACTTTTGTAATATCACCCGAAGGTCGGTGCCCAAAATTCATTTCGTAACTGTCTTGGCAATATTTGTCAATGTCAGAAGAAAAAACACATTCAGGAACAAGGTCATTTTCTTTACAAGCTTCATCCATGGCAACTCTGAAGCCGCCAATTCCGCAAAAAAGGTCAATGAATTTTAGTTTTTCCATGTTGTTACCAAATTTTTTAATAATGTCTCAAATGTAAGTTTTTTGTCTGATGTTTGGAGGCCGCCATGTCCTTTGTTGCAATTGCGCTTAACACGTAAATATAAGCAACTGCTATTTATTTACAAATACGAGTAAATATGAATAACTTACTAATAATCAGCATGATATAGTTTCGTTTTTAAATTGTTAAACAACTTAATCAAAGTCAATATAAAAACCGCGATCAGATATCCAGTTTATCATTTTTGCAATACGCTCATCGTGATTGTTTGCGTGGTTCATATCTGTAAAGTTTTAAAGTCAATAGTTAATACCCAAATAGCTATTAACCGAACCAGGTTTAGAGCCCGATCAGTAATATCAAATATAGTTTTAACTAAATAATTGTTCTTTCTAAAATCACAAATAAAATATACCTTTGTCGCATCAATAAGGGGGTGCCTTGTTTTAACGAACACAAAAACAGGCTGAGATCATACCCATTGGAGGATAAAAGGTAAAAGCTTAAAAGGATAAAGGATCAACCCTTAACCATTTTCGCCCTAAGCCTTTAACCATTCCAAACACCTGATCCGGATAATGCCGGCGTAGGGAAAAGGTAAGTTAATTGTACTGCATGAACCCTTACGTGCAGAATTTTAACTAAAAACACTAAGATAAAGTGAAAAAAAATCTATTTATTGCCTTGTCGGCTATGCTGCTGCCCTTTTTTGCGGCGGCACAATTCTCGTTAAACGGAAAGATCACACAAAACAAAACCCATGAACCATTAATTGGTGCGAATGTAACCCTGAATGGCGTATTATCTTCGCAAACTGATGGCAGGGGAAACTACAGCTTCAGAAACCTGAAGCCCGGAAAATATCGTGTTCTGATCACTTACGTTGGCTACAGATCCAGCGAGCAATCCCTTACCATTTCAGATAATACATCATGGGATATAGGACTTGAAAGAGCGAATATGCTTGCTGATGAAGTAATTGTACGCGCTACCCGGGCTTCCGAGAATTCTGCCACTACATATAGAAACCTGACCCGGGAAGAGATCCAGAAGAATAATCTTGGGCAGGACCTTCCATTCCTGCTTAATCAAACGCCCGGTGTAGTCATAACCTCTGATGCAGGTGCAGGAGTGGGATATACGGGAATAAGAATTAGAGGAAGTGATGCAACCCGCATCAATATGACCATTAACGGAATTCCTTATAATGATACTGAAAGTCAGGGTACATACCTTGTTAACCTCCCCGATTTTGCCTCCTCCATTGATAATATCCAGATACAACGTGGTGTTGGAACGTCTACCAACGGCGCAGGTGCTTTTGGGGCAAGTATAAATATTCAGACTACTACCCGCACGGATTCAGCTTACGCGGAACTAAATAATAGTATAGGTTCATTTGATACCTGGAAAAATACTTTTAGAGTGGGCACAGGCTTAATAAATGGCAAATTCAGTTTTGACGGACGTTTATCACGGATTAAATCCGATGGATACATAGACAACGCATTTTCTAATCTTAAATCATATTTCTTAAGCGGTGCTTATTACGGCAAAAACAGTTTGTTGAGAGCCAATGTATTTTCGGGTACAGAGAAAACGTACCAGGCATGGAACGGTGTTCCGGAAAATCTTCTAACTTCTAACAGAACGTATAACGGCTTTACTTATGATGATCAAACTGATAACTATACGCAAGATCATTATCAGGTGCTGTATTCCCGGAATATTTCAGAGAAATTAAACTTTAATACGGCCCTGCATTATACCTATGGACGTGGTTATTACGAAGAATACAAAACGAATGCATCCTTATCCAACTATGGTATTTCACCGGTAGTTACAGGCAGTACTTCTATTAAAAAAAGTGATTTGATACGCAGGCGATGGCTTGATAATGATTTTTACGGATTAACCTATTCTTTAAATTATACACCCCAAACTGCGCTGAACCTTACCTTAGGAGGGGCTTATAATGAATATGATGGCGCTCATTTTGGTGAAGTGATCTGGGCGCAATATGCTTCAGACAGTAAAATCAGACACCGGTATTATGATGGCAATGGCTTTAAAACAGACTTTAATGTTTTTGGAAAAGCTGCATACCAATTAGGTGAATTAAATTTGTTTGCCGATCTGCAATACCGCCGAACAGACTATACCATCAGCGGAACTGACAAGAACCGAAGTGAGCTGAACCAACATGATAAACTGGACTTTCTTAACCCAAAATTCGGATTGAGCTACCAGATCAAAGATCGCAATACCATTTATGCGTCTTTTGCTATGGCAAATAAAGAACCGAACCGGGATGATTATGTAAATTCAACACCTGCAACCCGACCCAGATCTGAAAATCTTAAAAACGTAGAGGCCGGATACCGAACAGCAGCTCAAAATTTTACTGCCGGTATTAATGGTTATGGCATGTTTTACCGAGATCAGTTGATACTTACGGGTAAAGTAAACGATGTAGGAGAATATATCCGGCAAAATGTTCCGGATAGCTACCGCTTAGGAATTGAACTGGATGGAAAATGGCAAATTAATAATCAATTATCATGGGGCATGAGTGCAGCGCTAAGCCGAAATAAAGTAAAAGATTTTACTGAGTTTATTGATGATTACGATAATGGAACCCAGGTTATAAACAACTTTAAAAATACTGATATCGCTTTTTCGCCGGCATTCGTCGGTTCAGGTGAACTCACTTACAGCCCTTTTGCCAAAGCAGATATTTCGCTACTAAGTAAGTACGTAAGCGACCAGTTTTTGGATAATACATCAAATAACAGTCGCCGGCTGGAAGCATTTTTTGTAAATGACATCCGTTTGGCATATCAAACAGCGTTTAAAAATGTGAAAAACATAGGGCTGACCTTGCTGGTAAACAATGTTCTTGGAGAAAAATACGAAGCAAACGGCTACACGTTCAGCTATTTTTCAAGCGGGGCATTTGCCACTGAGAATTATTATTATCCGCAGGCCACGCGTAATTTCTTACTCGGGCTAAGCCTTAAGTTTTAGACATCTGATAACATAAATATCACGTTAGATTGAAATGGTATTGCCATATTTGTGTTTAGTAATAAACTATATCTGATGAAATTAAAATTCGTATTGCTTTTCTTGCTTGCAAATCTGTACCTATCGGCTTTTGCACAAAAAAACAAGTCATCTGCTTTGCTTCCACGACCAAAACTGGTTGTTGGAATTATGGTGGACCAGATGAGATGGGATTTCCTTTACCGGTATTATGACCGTTACCAGAACGGGGGATTTAAAAGAATGCTCAATGAAGGTTTTACCTGCGAAAACACCTATATAGATTATATTCCAAGTGTCACCGGAATTGGCCATACTACTGTTTATACTGGTTCTGTACCGGCTATCCATGGTATTGCAGGAAATGAATTTATAGAGCAGACCACAGGCCGAAGTATATACTGTGCTGAGGATAGCACGGTACAAACAGTTGGCAGCACCAATCTTACTGTGGGTAAAATGTCTCCGCGAAATATGCTTTCTACATCCATTACTGATGAGTTAAAACTGGCCACTAACTTTCGTTCAAAAGTAATTGGTATAGCTATTAAAGACCGGGGCGGAATTTTACCTGCAGGCCATAGTGCAGACGCAGCCTATTGGTTTGACGGCAGTACAGGTAACTGGGTTACCAGTACCTATTATATGAAAGAATTACCCACATGGTTAAAAGCCTTTAATGATCAGAAGCTTCCAGAAAAATATCTAAAACAGGATTGGAACACCTTATACCCAATAAACACCTATCTTCAGAGTACGGCTGATGACAGTAAATATGAAGGGAAATTTTTAGGAACTACCGCCCCTACCCTGCCCTTAAAAACTTCTCAAATGATGTCCAGGGGAGTTGGTATGGTTTCAAGTACTCCGTATGGTAATTCTATAACCCTTGATCTTGCAAAAGCTGCTATTGATAATGAAGGTTTAGGAAGTGATGCTATTACTGATCTCCTGGCTATAAGCTTTTCTTCTCCTGATTATATAGGGCATCAATTTGGGCCAAACTCGGTTGAAATAGAAGATACCTATTTAAGGCTTGACCGGGATATTGCCAATTTATTTGACCATCTGGATGTCAAAGTTGGGAAAGGAAATTATTCGGTATTCCTTACCGCAGATCATGGTGTTGCCAATAATGCTAATTTTCTTTTGGATAATAAAATCCCTGCAGGACTTTATGCAACAGGCGGACTGTTACAAACATTGAACAATCAGCTTGAAAAGGATTACAAAACTAAAAATATGGTATTAAGCTTCGGTAATTACCAGGTTAGTTTAAACAATACGGCTATTGCAGCTAATAAGTTAAATGAAACTGATATCAGAAAAAAGATAATAGCCTTTCTTCAAAAACAGAAAGAGGTGGCTTTTGCAATTGACATTAATGAAGTGCAAACCGCAAGTATACCTGAAGTGTATCGTTCGAAAATTATAAACGGTTACAACAAAGAACGTAGCGGGGTTATTCAAATCATTCTTAAACCGGGGATTTATTCAGGATTTTCTGCAACAGGAACTACCCACGGCAGTTTAGCTCCGTATGATACGCATATCCCACTGCTATTTATGGGATGGGGCATCAAATCGGGAAAATCCAATATCTCTTATAATATGTCAGATATCGCATCCACGGTTTCAGCATTATTACGTATTCAGGAGCCCAACGGAAATATAGGAAAGCCTATTACCGAAGTGCTTAAATAATTATTCAAATCGCTTTGAAAAAGTACATTTCTGTTTTTCATTTTATTACCCATGATCTGTCTGAACGTACTCATATAGAACAAACCTGAATAGCCTGCGAAGCCGGTGCAAATTGGATACAATACCGGTGTCTTACAAAAGCAGATAATGAACTGATAGCGGAAATTCATCAGGTAGCTTCAATTTGTGACGACTGGGGCGCCACGTTAATTCTTACAGATCATTATCATCTGCTTGATAAAGTGGATGCACAGGGAGTCCATATAGAAGATATGGAAGCTGATTTTAAATCAATACGTAAACAAATCGGCGAAGATAAAACACTCGGTGCTTCTGCACATTCATTTGAAGATATTCAACGTATTTCAGAATCAGGTGTAGTTGATTATGTTGGCTGCGGGCCATTTTCTATTACTGAAACTAAACCTAATAATTATAGATTATTAGGTTTAGAAGGCTATCGTATTCTTATTCAGCAAATGGCTGCTCATAAAATTGATATTCCGGTTTTAGCAGTTGGAGGGGTTAATATCGATGATACAAAAGCTTTATCAGATACCGGAGTATATGGTGTAGCAGTTTCAGGAGCTGTAAATATGGCTAAAGACCCTGCAACAGCTATAAAAGCGTTTCGAAATATATTGTATTAAGTTAATCTTACTCCTTACACGCTTTTAAAAAGGTGATGCCTATTTTTGCCTGATGTCATCTCACCATATTATCCGTGAAAAGCAAGAACCTGCCTTGCTAATTATGCACCTGGACAATTTTGACCATGAACATCTTGGGCAGTTACTGGAATGGAGTCCGTCAGTAATAGTTAGTGATGAACTATACGAACTTGCAGATTCACTGGCAATTAAGATAGATGGTGTGCTTACTTCTGATGAGGAAATTATAGTACAATCAAACACAAGAATTATAACTACAGGTACAAACCAGCTTGAAGACGGCTTAAAATTTCTCATAGCTGAAGAATATCCGGCAGTGAATATTATTGCAAACGAGTTTAATATTAAAGATTATGCATTATTTACTGATTTTATAGACCTGGTTATCTACATACAAAATAAAAAGATCTTTCCTGTTAAAACAGGATTTAGTAAGTGGAAGTCTGAAGGAGAAAAAATTGAACTTTTACACGAGGTTTCCGAACTGCAAATTTCTAATCTTAAATCTGTTACATCAGGTATTTTTGAAGTTGAGAAAGACGGATTCTATACACTAATCTTCGAACAGCCCTTTATATTTATTGCAGAAGATTTTTGATTATGATTATTCGGGAAGCAACAGTAATTGATGTGGGGATAATTCATAGTCTTGCCAATGCTATCTGGTGCCCCACCTACAGAGAAATTCTCGAACCGGAGCAGATACGTTTTATGCTAGACAACATGTACTCGGAGAAAGCTTTAAAGGAGCAGATGAGTGAAGGTATACATTTTCTCTTAATCGAAACAGATGGTAAGCCCGCAGGTTTTGCCGGTTATTCACTTGCTGACCATGAATACATGATATTTAAACTGCATAAAATTTATGTACTTCCCTCAGAACAGGGCAAAGGTATTGGAAAGAAACTTGTAGAACATGTGTTGCTACTAACCAGAGGTAACGGAGGAAAAATAGTAGAGTTGAATGTCAACCGTTTAAATCCTTCATTAGCCTTTTATAAAAAGCTTGGGTTTGAGGTTTATCAAACAACAGACATTCCATATCATCATTTCGTGCTGAATGACTACGTGATGCGAAAACAGTTGTAAATTTACTTATTTCCGGGTTGGGGCTTAGGAATACGTTTAGGAGTATCGGTACCATCAACAATGCTTTTTGAGCTTAAGGCTATAGCCTGAATTGTAGAATAAATATTATTCACATCCAGCGTTTCAAATTCATCGTTTACAGTATGGTAAAATTTATCTTTATCTATCTGAACGGTAGAAATAGTGTGTGCAGGAACACCTAAAAGAGCGAGAGTTGCATTATCACTCCGGTAAAACAGATTTTGTTCAGGATAAGGATCCGGATAGAATTTAAATGCTGTACCTTCCAGATTACGTTGTAAGATCTCGCCAAAATCCGAGCGTTCATAGCCTGTAATAAAAGCAGTATTACGCCCGAATTTGGAATCTTTTCCAATCATTTCAATATTAAACATGGCAATCATTTTATCCGGGTCTAACTTACCGGAAAAATGCTTAGATCCAAATCCTCCGGTCTCTTCTGCAGTAAAAGCGACAAAGATCAGTGTACGTTCATTGCTGTTTAATTTTTTATAATATTTTGCCAGGGAAATTACCGCTGTAACGCCTGATGCATCATCATCGGCACCGTTTGCTATTGAATCTCCTTCATTTGCTTTTAATATTCCAATATGATCATAATGCCCTGAAAATATCACATATTCATCCGGTCTGGATTTGCCTTTTATCATTCCGGCAATATTAAAAAGGGGAGCATTTTCTATTATATTCGTTGCATTGATCTTATACGCTGATAGTTGTGCAGTATCGGTTAATACAAAAACTATTGCTGCCTTCTCATCGCTTTTTTCTATAATTCGTTCACTTCTGCTATCCTCCCTAAGGCGTTTAAAAGCATCTGCATATTGCTCACCAACCAATACTAAAGCAGTTTCTTCACTTTGCACAATCTTACGATACTGTTCAAAAAAAGATTGACCGGGCTTTATATAAATGACCTTGACGTTGTTATCGGACCAGTCAATTTGCGACTGGTCTGACAGCACAATAATATTCTCAGAAGGTATAGAATCACCGTTTATAACCGCAGTCTGGAGTCCGGGCTTAACCGTGGCCATTGTAAATTCCTGCCTGAAGTTTTTTTCAGTATTTAAAGGCTGCAACCCAATCCTGTTAAATTCTTTTTCGATAAATTTTGCTGCGCTCTCAATACCCAGGCTAAATGTCGCCCTCCCTTGCATATCATCTGCCGAAAGAGTACGTATAATACGTTCCACATCAGCTGAATCTATTTTAGAAGGCCGCTGAACTACACATCCATACAGAAAAAATGAAGCGAATAATACGCATAGTGATTTTATCATCTTACCTGAGATGACAACCACTTATCCCTGAAGGACTGTATAGCTGGAGTAATAGTTTTCCCTGAACTTTCTGCGGGGACAACTTCCAACGAGTTATCTTCCAGCAAGACAATTTTTGTATTTTTTATCGCGCCCCGGTGTTCGAAAGTTAGGGTTACCTCATTACCCGGTTTGTATTTTGCCAAAAAAGCATCAAGGTCTGCAGGAGATTTAAATTCATCATTATTAATTTTCAGCAAATAATCTCCGTTATCCAGACCGGCATGATATGCTGCAGTCCCTTTGATAGTACCTGCTGCTACGCGAACTTTTCCATTTAAAGGGATAAGTCGCAAAAGGCCTAAAGATGCTTTTCCGGGAGCAGATTTCTGCAAAACTAAACCCGCAGATGCCAAAAGCTTTTCATAATTATTTTTCTCGGTGCCATATATATACCGCCTGAAAAAATCATCTGCGAAAGCATTATTCGTTATCCCCGCAAGTACTTTTTGAAGATCTGGTATAGTGTAAGGAATTTCTGTCTTCCCATGGGCTTTCCAGAGGGCCTTCATATAATCATCAAGTGTCAGGTTAAACTCTGTACGTAAACGAAGGTCAAGGCCAAGTGCTATAACAGCTCCGTAGTAATAATAAGAGGTGAACGTATTCACATTGTTATTCTGATCTATAGACACGCCTGCATCTGCAAATACAGCATACCGGCTCATCCGTGTAGCGGAATAACTGACAGCGCCCGGGAAGTTTAAAACGTCATTTAATAACCCTGTTAATGTTCCACAATAATTATCCAGCGTTTTAAATCCTGCACGTTTCAAAAGCAATTCCCCATAATACTGTGTAAAGCCTTCCGCAAACCAGAGTTCTTCACTCATATTGGCATGTTCAAAATTAAACGGCTCTAATGATTTCGGGCGGAGACGCTCAACATTCCAGCTATGAAAAAATTCGTGAGAAACTGTACCCAAAAGATTTTTTTCAGAACCCTCAATTTTTGGGGTACGACTAACAATTACTGTAGAATTGCGATGCTCCATCCCATCTCCTGCGTTTTCAGGATTCAGATCATCCAAAAAAGTGTATGATCCGTAATCGAAACGCGGAAGTTCTCCAAATACTGCTTTTGCTTCTTGTACAACCCGCTGAACCATCGTTCCGAAATTGTCTACAACCGATTGGCCATCAGGAGAATGCACAGAAAAACGAATTTCCTGGGTTAAGCCTCCCGGATTGGTATCTTTCCAGCTTGCTTGCTTAAATGCTGAAAGCTCTGTCGGACTATCCATAAAATACTGAAGATCCGGAGCGGTGAACACATTGGGTTTAGACCCTGGTTTAAGTTGCGTACCTGCTTTCCATCCATATTTATTTAAATCGTTAAAAGTAATTTCAATCGGCCTGTCTGCTAAACCTACTGCCCACATAAAGGTAGCGGGCATATTCATGTGTGCATGAGTTTCATCAATTCCCAGGTAGGTGCCATCTATCCAGTTGCCGAATACGGTGTATGTAATTTTAAGGTTTCCGGAATGTTGTGGTATTTCATATACATCACCTGCTACCTGATTTATTATTAAAGACTTACCTGAACCGTCAAATGCGAGCACATTATAAATGTTCTTGCCAAATTCATGTGTTGCATATCTCCCCGGAGACGAACGGCTTACACGCAGTTTTAAAGGCCCTGAAGGTGCCTTTGAAACGCTTAGTGAAATGTTGGCTTCATGATGGACAGCATTAGGAAAAGAAACTTCATACTTAATGGCATTGGTTTGGGCAAATGCCAGGTAATTTATCAGGCATAACGTAATTAGCGAAAAAATTTTGGTCATAAGTAATTTGGTGAATTATATAAAATGTCTGTTAAAATTGCGGATCTGCAAGCGTTATTCTACTAATCGAGACTAAAGTTTTTGATCTTCCTGTCTGAATCAACTTTTATTAAATGCTTCTGGTTCTCTATTTCTGTCTCCACTTTAGTATCCTGTACGCCATCTGTAACCGTTATATCATAATCTTTTTCGCGGTAAGATTGGTGAACAACCGATTCTTCCACATTCTGTAAAGCAAAATCATAGGGACCTTTGTTGCTCATAAGCTTCACAAATACAGGTAAACACTCAAAAAGAATAAATAAAAGTCCGATAAAAGAAATTGCCAGATAGGTATCCAGATCACGGGTGCCATCTTCTTTAAAAGACAGTTGCCCCAAAGCCCAGTTACGGTCAGCAAATCCGGCTACGTTAGCCAGGCTATCCAATTGTTTACCGCTAAACATTCGCTGCTCAGCAATGCCGTCCATATCCTTTCGCCGGTTTATAAATTTTTCGAATTCTGCTATCTCCCTGCGAAGGGCCTCCAGCCTCTGCTCTTTTTGAACTACCAATGATTCTTTTTGCTTGGCATAGGTACCATAGCCTATTTTACCTGAAGTCTGGTTGGACTTATCTCCAAATATTTCCTGGTTTAAAACAAATCTTGAACTGTTAATATCCCTGGCAAGCGAGTCTTTTTCGGCTTTAAGTTCAGCTATTTTTCCCAGCTCGGAATTATATTTACTGGCAAAGGTTTTATTTAAAGTATCTATCCTGGATCGTTGTCCATTCAGATAACTGGTTTTAAGTTTTTGACGGATTTCTTTATCGAATATTTTTAATTCGAGTGGACGTGAAATAACAATACCAATCATTATGGCCAAAAGAATCCGGGGAGTAGCCTGAAGTATTTGCTGACCAGAGGTTCCGCTCTTGCTGATACTTGCTACAATATACCGGTCCATATTAAATATTGCCAAACCCCACAGTATTCCAAAAACACATGCAAAACCTATAGCAAAAGGGCTTCCTGAAAATACAAAATACATGGCATATCCGCCAGATAGTGAGGCAAATAAAGCGGTAAAAAATATTGTTGCACCTATGCCTACATACTTATTATATTCAGTTGGATACCTCTTTAAAGTGTCAACATGTGAGCCGGAACAAAACCAGAAAAAATCAGTGATATTCTTCATTAAGTTAAAAATCGGAAATATTAATCATCTTTTATCAAACGTATAGTTAATTAGGATGTTCATTTAGTAAGATAAATATTTCACAGTTAAGTTACAACAGGTATATTGTCAGCTTAATTTTGTTTATATCCTATATCTTTGATTAATTTAAAACTATTTATGAAAGAGATTACCGTATTGGAGTTAAAAGAGAAAATTGATAATAACGAAGACTTTCAGATTATCGATGTTAGAGAACCATTTGAGTATGAAGTTTCAAATCTTGGAGCGGAAAATATCCCGTTAGTAGGGATAATTATTGAGGCTGATAAGATTAGTAAAGATAAGCCGGTAATCATTCAATGCCGAAGCGGAGCACGTAGCACGGCAGCCATTATGCAACTTGAACAGCAATTTGGTTACAGCAATCTTTATAATTTAAAAGGCGGAATACTAGCATGGGCAGCTCAGATAGACCCTGAAATGCAGGTATATTAATGGCAAAAAAGATCCTTCTTAACATTCTTTTAAATATTGCGATTATTACCATAGTCTTAAGTGCAATCTGGTCATTTAATAATGGGCACTACGGATTGTTGATAGGAGCTATCGGTCTGCTAAGTATGCTTATATTTTTAAAAATACGATTAGTGAAGAGCGTACGTGCACTCACCAAAAAAAAGCTGTGATTCACATTTTTAAATTATTAACCCTAGGCCCGGCAATTGGCTCAGGATCCATTTCCCTTCTTTAAACTCAGGTGTTCGATAAGGGTTGTTTTTTGTAAGAAATGGGCCATCAAGATCTGCCCAGTCACATAACGGTGCCAGGGCGGCGGCACCCAGAGTAGCACAACTTGTTTCGCTCATACAGCCGATCAGCACTTTTAAGCCTAACTCTTTGGCTTTAGTAATCATCCGGTGACCTTCGTGCATCCCACCGCTTTTCATTAGTTTCATATTAATACCGTGGTACACACCCGCAGCTTTTTCCACATCCGCAAAACGCTGTACTGCTTCATCCCCTACTATAGGAATCGGGCTTCTTTCCGTAATCCATGCATTTCCATCAATATCCTGCTTTGCCATGGGCTGCTCAATAAGCTGAACATTTTGATCATGCAGCCAATGAACCAGTTCTAACGCTTTTTCACGATCCGTCCAGCCTTGGTTTGCATCAACATATAATGGCTGTTCGCTTACCGAACGTATAGTATTAATAAGTTCTTTATCGTTTTGGCTCCCTAGTTTTACTTTTAAAATGTGGGCAAATTCAGCTTCCTTTACTTTCTTTATAATGATTTCAGGAGAATCTATTCCAATGGTAACAGAAGTAACCGGCATTTTTAAAGGATCAGCATTAAACTTGCTGTAACAGGGTTTACCTTCCAGCTTACCTTCCAGATCATGCAGCGCAATATCTATAGCAGCCTTGATATTAGGATTTCCCGTTGATAAGCCATCCAAATAGGATATTATTTCATCAAAATTAAAGGGAGCCCTTACCCATGAAAGATCAACTTTTTCCAAAAACGATACAGCAGTCTCCAGATTTTCGCCCATGTATGGAACCATAGACGCCTCACCCTCGCCAATTAAACCTTCGAACTCTAGTTTTACCTGCATTATAGGGGTAAATGTGCGCGAGAACCCTGAAATTGTAAAGGGGTAACGTAATTTTAATTCGAAGGGAGAATATTCTAATTTCATGTTATGTCTGATTCACTATCTGAGAGGCATTAAACTTATATCAAAAACAAATGTTGTAAAATAAACAAGATTATGCAACGCATTTCCTTAAAACTAACTGCAATTTTTGTTGCATTGGCACTTTTAATATCGTGCGGGGTAAATAAACATGGGAAACTCCCATCCAGGATTGTGCCTATAGCTATTAATATAAAATCCGATGATAATAGCAGACTTGGTTTAATAAATACTGACTATTACCGTTTCCAGCTATTGGATGATTTACGTGACTTTCAGAAAGTAGACCTCAAACTTGTAGATGCAGATGAGAAACCGGAAGTGGTTTTAGATCTAACTATTGATAATTTTATTATATGGCCTAAAGACGAAAGAACATCCAGACGGACTCTCCGGCGCAATGTTCAGGTAGGTACTGATGCTGCGGGTAAACCTGTATATCAAACAGTTACTGCATCAGTAGATATAACACAGACACAAATCCGATCTAATGCCCGGTTTATAACCCGACTAACATTTATAGGAAAAACTCCTCCTGATGTATTTGAAAGAAACTTTTCTCCTAACTATACTTACAGTAACGTAACTACCAGTAACATACAGGGCGATTCCAGGGCAATAGACCCGGGTTTATACTCTGCAGGTGCATTTAATATGGAGCCCAGGGATGAGGATTTTCTGCTTGTACTTTCTAAACAGGAACTTATCAGACGAATATCCGATGAGATAAGAAGGCGTTATCAATAAAAGCCGCGTAATGTTAACTTTGCCCTAAATGGCAAAATCCCTTTACAACCCATTCCATAAATTTGAGTTTTCGCCTGATACTTGTTTTTTGTCCGGAAGCCGGCTTAATTCTTCAGAGGAAGTAATGCATGTATTCTCCACCTGGATGATGATGCAGTTTAACCTGGAAGAAAGGCCATTTAAATTACTTGACGAGTCAATAATAACATACAAAAGCCTGTGTGTGCCATGTGCGTCAGAAGTGATTGATCAGGTTATTGATCCCTTAGAAAAGGAAATAGAAAATGCCTTTAAGAGCGGCTATCATGCGGTTAAAGAATTAGATAAGCTTCGTCTTTTTCAATGGATCGGTAAAATTGTATACGGTATTTTATATAATGAAATTAAAACAGGTATAAAACAGCAGCTTGCTATTGGAGAACCCTTTAATTTTTCGCAATCATTGCGGCATAAGTTTGGCAATCTGCATACCATGCTTCAGTCTCTCATTTTGCCTGTTGAATTTGATGGGCCGCAGCCATGGAGCATACATGTTTTCCATGTAAACAATGCGGTCGATACTTTTACCTACAGGGATGAAATTAACACGCAAATATTTTCTATTAAATTAAATGATTTCGGAATAATTGCGTGTCTTCAGGATAACGGTACCAATACTATTTATCATAAAAATATTTTGGTTAAAGCGGCTAATCATAAGCTTCATCCTATCCAGTTTGAAGAGCTATGTGCAAGGTTTTTTTATTCCGCATATTTATTCAACAGACTTCCGGAATATACCATTCTCCCTACTCCGGACGCTTTATATATTGAAGCTATGCCTTTACGGGGAATCAGCAACAAACCTCCTTTTGATTTGTGGCAGAATAAAACGTATGGACAGGTTTTAGAAAATTTCTGGAAACCATGGGGGTATAGTTTATTGGAAATCGTTAAAAATCCGGAGAAACCAATGAGCTTTCTGATAGATGACCAAGATCTTTTTATACTACCTCAAAATATAGATCTTCCCTTAGGATCAGAGCTTCCCGGTTAATTGGCGAATAAAATATCCCACCACTTCAGGATAAAAAACAATGGTAATCAGAATCCCGGTTAATGCGCCGTAAAAATGCGCATCATGATTTACACTACCGCCTGAACGTTTTGATTCATAAGCACTATAAACCAGGTAAAGCACACCGAATAAGACTGCTGGCATAGGAATAAAATAAACATAAATTCTTCCTAAGGGATCAAATAATATCCAACTAAAAACCACAGCCGATACAGCGCCGGAAGCACCCAGACTATTGTACCAAAAATGCTCTTTATGTTTAATTATAGAGCTTATATCACTTGCAATTAAACTTATAACATATAAAACTGCAAATTGCACATGCCCCCAGCTGCTGTTTTGAACAAAAACTCTTTCAAGCTGAAAGGCGAAGAAAAAGTATGAAAGCATATTCACAAACAGATGCCCCCAGTCTTTATGGATTAAACCACTTGTAATTACAGAATATATCCTTTCTCCACGGCTTACACTGTACGGGTGCAGCATAAACTTACCGTATACTTCCGGATTTGAAAAAGCATATAAGCTGGTAACAATTGTAAATAAAAATATTATTGAGGCAACCGGGGTACCGGTTATAAACTCTTCCATAATCAGTTTAAAATAAAAGCAAATACGAAGTAATTAATCTGTACAAGCAAACAAATATATAGAATGTTGATATGTATTATAAGTGGTACTTTAAATTGATAAATTATTGCTAACGATTACATAACCTTAATTATATGATTCTTTCAGATATAGAATACACTGCGCTGGAACGTTTTTTAACTTATGTGACTCTTGATACTCAGTCCGATCCGGATTCCAATACCTCTCCCTCTTCAGAAAAACAGAAAAATCTGGGCAAGTTATTGGTAGAAGAATTGAAACAAATGGGGATTAATGATGCCGAAATGGATGATTTTGGGTATGTGTATGCTACAATTCCTGCAACTTCAGAAAAAAAAGTTCCGGTAATATGCTTCTGTTCTCATATGGATACCTCGCCTGATAGCAGTGGGGAAAATGTAAAACCACTTATACACAAAAATTACCAGGGAGAGGATATTGTATTGCCTGATGATCCTAAGGAAATTATCCGGCTTAAAGACCATCCTGATTTAAAGGAGCAGCTAGGGAACGACATCATAACCGCCAGTGGAGAAACGCTGCTTGGTGCTGATAACAAAGCCGGGCTAGCTGAAATTATGGACTTCGCCAACTACCTGGTTACGCACCCTGAAATAAAGCATGGCACAATAAAAATTCTATTTACCCCCGATGAAGAAATTGGCCGCGGGGTAAGCAACGTCGATTTAATAAAGTTAGGTGCCGATTTTGCCTATACTGTAGATGGGGAAGCTTTGGGCTCAATTGAAAATGAGACTTTTTCAGCGGATGGAGCCACACTCATTATTAATGGGGTAAGTACACATCCGGGATTTGCAAAAGGAAAAATGGAAAGCGCTATAAAGATTATTTCAGAAATTATTGCTCTATTACCCAAGGACCGCCTTGCCCCTGAATCTACTTGTGATAAAGAAGGATTCATACACACGGTTTCCATAAAAGGGTCTGTAGAGCAAGCCACTGCGGAACTTATTTTACGGGATTTTTCAGAAGACGAATTAAAAAATCATCATAGAATCCTGGATATCATTTGCCAGGAAGTACTGGATTGCTATCCTAACAGCAATTATCAACTAAAAATAACAGAACAGTATCGTAATATGAAATCTATTCTGGACACCGTTCCTCAAGTAATTGAATATGGAAAAAAAGCAATAGAAAGAAGTGGACTTACGCCAAAATTAGGAAGCATCAGAGGGGGTACAGACGGATCGCGCTTATCATTTATGGGATTGCCTTGTCCTAATCTTTTTGCAGGTGAACATGCTTTTCACAGTAAATTAGAATGGGTGTCAGTTCAGGATATGTATAAAGCCGTAAATATGCTTATTCATCTGGCAATTATATGGGAGGAAGAATCCTAAGATTTCTTTTTATCGATATTAAACCATGGCGTTTTCTGGCGTCTAATTATGTTACACTACTCAACATGAAAAATCTAAGATCATCAGGGTTATTCATAACCCTCATTATAATAGCACTAGCTGTACACGGACAAAAAAAATCCGATATAGCTACGCGGAACCCCTGGCTTACAGCTGTAGTTGATGCGAAGCAAAAAGAATGGGGAGACAGTCTTCCAAATTTCGATTCAGATACGAAATTTCGTTATCAAATATCAAATGATAAGGATAATATTTATTTGGCTATTGCTACGTCAGATAAACAACGCATACAAAATATTATTTCCGGGGGGATCTCTTTTTTTATAACCACTGAAGGAAAAAAGAAAGATGGGCAGACCGTTATTTTTCCTGTTGCTATCCCACGGAAGGCTAATCAAAAAATAACCAATCCGGAACAACTGGTACGTCAATCACTTGCATCTGCAAAAGCTATACAAGTGATCGGTTTCAAGGAAATTCTTGATGGCAATATTTCGGTGAACAATGATTACGGTATAAAAACAACTGCATTACTTAATTCCGACGGATATTATGTATATGAAGCCGCCATCCCACTTAATCGATTAAATCTTACATCAAACTCCTCTCAGGAACTATCTATAAATATCCGTTTAAATATCCCTGACCGTCCACCCCATTATTCCCGGGTTTATGAAAGTCCATATGAAATGCAAAGGAGAAGAAGACAGGGAGACTATGGAGCCCAGCAAAGCAGGACTGTAGTTTCAACAACTCAGCCGGCGGGCTTTTGGATAAAAAGAACCTTGGCAGCCCCGGTTCTTGCTAAATAAACACGAATACAGGGGGTTAAAAAAAATTGCATTAGTCTTAATAATACTTTCTGTTTTAGGCAATTATACATTTGCACAAACTTCCCGCGAAATTTTGGTCATTCTACACGAGGTAATCGCCTGAGCAGATAATTTCTGTAAAGCTTTACTATGCGCTTACAGAAATTTACCGGCCAGCAACCGGCTGAAATGCAGCATGGACCGGAAATGCGAAGGATGACAATCACTATGATAGAAAAGACGGGTTAGCATATGTTAATAACCTGAGTTCGATTTAAAACAGGGCAATTTGTATTGAGGAATCAGTATCATATTTGATGGCCGGTTTTTTAGGAAAGAAGCTGTATGCAATCAATCCGGAAAGTAGATTGGTGATAAAGTTTCCCATTGATCGGTG
>DATLXK010000027.1:0-123790 GCA_035575925.1 Sphingobacteriaceae bacterium | reverse complement strand
TGAATTTTAATACCTGACTGATTATCGGCTGTCCGCTAAAGTTTTTAGATTTGTTCATGCTTGAAAGTGTCGTAACTCTAAAGTATGAACAAACGGGGTGACTTCGGTTGCCTCGTTTTATTTTAACCGGACACTACTGGTTAATATTATAACGATGAACTTATTGAAAAGGTTGCCTGTATAATTCATAGAAGTTCAATCTTATTATTAAAAATAGTGTTTAAACACGAGTTATTTATTATATGCAAAAAATAATAGCTTTGCCAGCTTGAAATGAAAATCAACAAAGCTATATTTCTTGACCGGGACGGGGTATTAAATAAGGAGCTGGGTGATTATGTATGCCGTAAGGAAGACTTTTACGTTTTGGAGCATAATTTTTTACCTTTAAAACAGCTGCGGGATCTGGGATATATTTTTATTGTAATAACCAACCAGGGCGGCCTGGCTAAAGGATGGTACGATAAAAAGATGCTTGATTCTATGCATGAATATTTAAAGGAATGCTTCGCTGTTCATGATATTCATCTGTCCGAGATCTATTATTGTAACCATCATCCTGATTACAATGGTAAATGCTTGTGCCGTAAGCCCGGCTCTATAATGATTGAAAAGGCACTGGCGCGTTTCAATATTAATCCTTCATTATCTTATTTTATAGGAGACAGGGAACGGGATGTACTTGCAGGCGAACAAGCTGGTGTAAAAGGCATATTAATCAATTCTGATCAGCCAATAAGCGAAGTGTTAGATAAAATCATTTCAGAATAATCTTGTATTTAAGGTAAATTCTTAACTTCACCTTTCAATGAGCGCTTCAGACCAAAACCATGTTTTGAAAAATTATAGCAGTATACTGCTACTAATCTGTGGAATAATTGCAGGCAGTATCCTGGGACTTCTATTTGGGAAAGATATAGCGATAATCAAACCTATAGGCGATATTTTTCTAAACCTGATATTTACGGCAGTAATACCGCTTGTATTTTTTGCAATTTCATCGGCCATTGCTAATGTGGATCGCTCTCAGAAGATAGGAAAGTTATTGGGTATTATGAGTTTAGTTTTTACCGGAACTGTTCTTATAGCCGCTTTTCTAACTATCGTAGCAATCTGGTTATTTCCTATTCATCAGGGCTTAGGTGATGCTCCACAAATTTCAGAACATGGAACGCCTGGCAGTTTAGGAGATCAGGCAACCAGTTTGTTAACAGCAGGTGATTTTTACTTGCTGCTTTCCAGAAAAAGCATGCTTGCCTTTATTATATTTTCTTTTCTGATAGGTTTTGCTGCATTACGTACCGGTGAGGCCGGAGATCCGTTCCGTAAATTCTTGAATTCCGGAAACGAAGTAATGAGAAGTCTTTTGGGTTTAATTATGAAAGCAGCACCAATTGGGCTGGGTGCCTATTTTGGATATCAGGTTGGTGTTTTCGGCCCTCAGTTGTTTGGAACGTATGCGAGGTCGCTCGGATTATATTATGGCTTTGGCATATTCTACTTTATAGTGTTTTTCAGCCTGTATGCTTTCATTGCTGGAGGCGCATCAGCTGTTAAAAGATATTGGAACAATAATATTATTCCTGCTGTCACATCTGTGGGTACATGCAGTAGTATAGCAACTATTCCGGCAAACCTGGAGGCGGCACCTAAAATGGGCATTGATAAGAATATTGCTAATGTAATAGTCCCTTTGGGCGCTACGCTTCATAAAGACGGCTCCAGCATATCATCCATAGTTAAAATTGCTGTAGCATTTTCCATCATCGGAAAAGATTTTGCCGGGGTAGAAACCGTGTTGATTGCATTGGGAATAACCGTACTGGTAAGTATTGTTGAAGGAGGTATACCTAACGGCGGTTACGTTGGGGAATTATTAATGATATCTGCCTACGGTTTTCCGGTTGAGGTTTTGCCAGCTGCAATGATCATCGGAACATTAGTAGATCCTCTTGCAACCCTTCTAAATGCTACCGGTGATACAGTTGCCGGAATGATGATACAGCGTTTTTCAGGTGGAAGAATTTCAAACGCTTAATTTTACAAGAAAAGACCCATTAATAGGCCTTTTCTTAAATAGATTATGCTCCCGCTTTTTCGTGATCAGCAAGAAATTGTGCAAGTCCGCTATCAGTAAGCGGATGCTTTAATAAAGCCAGAATAGCTGATAAAGGTCCGGTCATAACATCTGCTCCCAGTTTTGCACAATCTATAATATGCATTGGATGACGCACAGAAGCGGCAAGTATCTGGGTCTCATACCCGTAATTATCATATATCAGACGTATATCTTCTATTAAACCTAATCCGTCTGTTGAGATATCATCCAAACGTCCAATAAACGGTGAAACATAGGTTGCTCCAGCTTTTGCAGCCAGAAGAGCCTGACCTGCAGAAAATACAAGGGTGCAATTGGTACGTATGCCTTTGGAAGTGAAATATTTTATCGCTTTTATCCCATCTTTTATCATTGGAACCTTAACCACGATTTTATTATCAAGCGTTGCCAGGAACTCGCCTTCTTTTACAATTTCATCGAAATTGGTTGCAATTACTTCTGCGCTTACATCGCCATCTACAATGGCGCAAATTGCTTTATAATGGTTAATTATATTATCATGTCCGGTAATACCTTCTTTAGCCATCAGGCTGGGATTGGTTGTAACCCCGTCAAGTACGCCCAGATCCTGAGCTTCTTTTATTTGAGCAAGATTTGCTGTGTCAATGAAAAATTTCATATAATAATTTGCTAATTTGATAATAGGTTAATTTGCTAATGATTATTTATTGTTGCCTTTGGCTGTAACAATGCTTTTGGTAAGAATTTTCTTAATTTCTAGCAGCGTGTCAAAGGTGTTTTTATCGGCAATAAATATGTCACTTTCTTTAAGAAGCAGGAGCCAATATTCTGTCTCTTCTGCTTCCTTTGCGGCTATTTTAATCCTATGTATAAAGTCCGCCCTGCTTTCAGAGGCTTGAGCCTCTCTAATATTTGCTCCAATTGAAGTGCCGGATTTTAATAATTGATTAGCCAGAGATAGTTGTTGTTTGATTGCAACTCTTTACAAATCTTGACAATATAAACTGCAAAATTAAATGATTTCGTTAACAGGGGATTTTGTTTATTATCTACAATCAGACTCATGCCCAATTACTACATTAACCTATTAACATATTTGCAAATTAAAAAAAAATGGGCAAGCCCCTTTTATCGCACCGCTCAACCTACTACCCTTGCTATGTTCCCATCCTGGGGGAGTTCGAAGGGAGCTGGTCGTAAAAGACTTACCCACCGCAAAAGTACAATCTTTCATGACAATTGCGAACTTAATATTGGCTTTAATCATTAATTGAGTTCAATTTTAAAAAAATGATGTTGTTATTTTGGTTTATTTAATTTAATGTTTTGTTAATGATAACAATTAAATTTTATCAAATTAATAAAATAACACTCATAACCTGTATTTATTTGTATGAATAATAAAAATTATTGAGCAAAATGTAATTAATCCAAAATAGTGTATTTTAGACAGTTATAAACGGACATACATGGAGCTAACTGATAATGACCAACAGGGATTGTACCGATCATCTTTTGAACATGATTCCTGCGGTGTAGGATATCTTGCACATCTCAAAGGGCAAAAATCACATTCAATTATTGATGATGCATTAACTATTCTTGAAAACATGGAACACCGTGGTGCCTGTGGTTGTGATTCAGACACAGGAGATGGAGCCGGCATTTTACTTCAAATACCTCATGACTTTTTAAAAGAAGAATGTGTTAAACTTGATTTACAGCTATCCAAGGCTGGAGAATATGGAGTAGGAATGCTATTTTTTCCGAAAGAAAGAGCCTCAAAATATAAATGTAAAGCGTTGATTGAGCGGGCAGCTGAAAAAATGGGTCTGGAGATACTTGGATATCGTGCAGTTCCTACAAATTCCGGAACTATTGGAATAACTGCCTTATCAGAAGAACCTTATATTCAGCAATTGTTTGTGGCCCGCCCTGAGGCACTGACGAATGATGATGATTTTGAGAGAAAATTATACGTTTTCAAAAACTATATAACCAAAAAAATCAGGGAAGAAGTAAATGAGATTGATTCACGTCATTTTTACGTTCTTTCTTTCTCTCATCGTATTATTGTTTTTAAAGGACAATTAACAACTTTTCAAGTCAGACAATACTTTCCAGACCTATCTAACGAGCGTTTAAAGTCGGCATTTGGAATGGTTCATTCCAGATTCTCCACTAATACTATGCCTTCATGGCGTTTAGCTCAGCCGTTCAGGTTTATTGCGCATAACGGTGAGATTAATACATTAACAGGTAATCTAAACTGGTTTTATTCAACAGTAAGATCGTTCGCATCTCCATATTTTACTGATGAAGAAATGGATATGCTGATGCCGGTAATTGATAACAATCAATCAGATTCTGCTTGTTTAGATAATGTGGTCGAACTGCTTTATCATGCAGGTCGGTCATTGCCGCATGTAATGATGATGCTGGTTCCTGAGGCATGGGACGGTGATGATAAAATGGATCCTCTGAAGAAGGCATTTTATGAATATCACGCAACACTGATGGAGCCATGGGACGGTCCGGCAGCAATTACTTTCACTGATGGAAAATTAATAGGCGCATTACTTGATCGTAACGGTTTACGGCCGTTAAGATACGTGGTCATGAATGATGATCGTGTAATTGTAGCATCAGAAGCTGGTGCATTACCCATTGATGAAAGCAAAGTAATCCGCAAAGGCCGGCTTCAACCGGGTAAGATGTTCCTGGTGGATATTGAAAAAGGTACAATTATAGCAGATGATGAAATAAAAGCAAAAGTTTCGTCTCAGCAGCCGTATGGAAACTGGCTGGAGAATTATAAGATCCGGCTGGAAGATCTGGCAGAGCCAAGGGTAACGTTTACCCACCTTTCAAATGAGTCCATATTTAAATACCAGCAGGTTTTTGGATACTCACGTGAGGATATTGAGGCTATTATTAAGCCCATGGCTTTGGATGGGAAGGAGCCTATTGGATCAATGGGTACAGATGTTCCTCTGGCAGTTTTATCAGATAAGCCACAGCATATATCCAGCTATTTTAAACAGTTTTTTGCTCAGGTAACCAATCCGCCTATTGATCCTATCCGGGAACGACTGGTAATGAGCCTGGCTGTGTTTTTGGGTAATAATGGAAATATTCTGGATGAAGATAAAATGCATTGCCATTGTGTTGCTCTTCAAAATCCAATTCTTGCCAGTAATGAGCTGGAAAAACTTCGAAGTATTGATACCGGACTTTTCCATTCAAAAACCTTACAAACTTATTTTAAAGCGGATGGAAATCCGGGATCATTGCAAAGAGGTCTTGAACGGTTATGCAGATATGCAGAAGATGCTGTTCAGGATGGATTTGAAGTATTAATTTTATCAGATCGCGCTATTGATTCTGAGCATGCTCCAATACCATCTTTACTTGCTGTTTCGGCGGTTCATCACCATCTTATCCGTAAAGGTGTCCGTGGTGCCGTGGGTATAGTTGCAGAAGTGGGCGATGTATGGGAAGTTCATCATTTTGCTTGTCTATTAGCTTTCGGAGCTACGGCTATTAACCCGTATCTGGCACTTGCAACTATCAGAAACCTTAAAACAGACGGCAGGTTTGATACAGAACTGGATACTCCGGAACTCAGAAAAAATTACAAAAAAGCAATTTGTGACGGGTTATTGAAAATCTTCTCGAAGATGGGAATATCTACGCTTCAATCGTATCACGGGTCGCAAGTTTTTGAAATACTTGGAATTCGTCAGAATGTAGTTGACCAATATTTTACAGGCGCAGTAAGTCGTATTCAGGGATTAGGTTTAGACGAACTCGCTATGGAAGCCCTTCATAAGCATCGGATAGGGTTTGGAAAATCAGCACCTGATGTTAATTTACTTCCTGAAGGGGGCATTTATCAATGGAAGAGAAGAGGCGAAGCCCATTTGTTTAATCCGCAAACGGTACATCTTCTGCAGAATTCTACCCGAACGAACGATTACACGGTTTACAAAAAATACGCTAAACTCGTAAATGATCAAACCATTAAGGGTTATACATTACGCGGATTGTTTGATTTTGCTCCTCAAGGTTTAACAGTTCCTTTAAGTGAAGTAGAACCTGTAGAAGAGATATTAAAAAGATTCGCCACAGGGGCCATGTCTTTTGGCTCCATATCTCATGAAGCGCATAGCACACTGGCAATTGCAATGAACCGCATTGGTGCAAAAAGCAATACCGGAGAAGGAGGCGAAGATGAGCTCAGATACCAGAAATCAGAAAATGGAGATTCCATGCGCTCATCTATTAAGCAGATCGCTTCTGCGCGTTTTGGTGTTACTGCTTCTTATCTGGCAAATGCCGATGAACTTCAGATAAAAATGGCGCAGGGGGCAAAGCCTGGAGAAGGTGGACAGCTTCCGGGTCATAAAGTGGACGACTGGATAGCCAGAGTAAGACATTCAACACCCGGGGTGGGGCTGATATCTCCGCCACCGCATCATGATATTTACTCGATTGAAGATCTTGCACAACTCATCCACGATCTTAAAAATGCGAATCGCCATGCCAGAATAAGTGTAAAACTGGTATCTAAGGCTGGTGTAGGAACAATTGCTGCCGGTGTTGCAAAAGCCCATGCTGATGTGATTCTTATCGCAGGATATGATGGGGGAACGGGTGCTTCGCCGATTAGTTCTGTAAAGCATGCAGGACTTCCATGGGAACTGGGTCTGGCAGAGGCGCATCAAACGCTTGTAAAAAATAAATTACGAAGCCGTGTGGTTCTGCAAACAGACGGGCAGTTAAAAACAGGCAGAGATATTGCGGTTGCAGCCCTGTTAGGAGCTGAAGAATGGGGGGTTGCTACAGCTGCTTTAGTAGCAGGAGGGTGTATAATGATGCGTAAATGTCACTTAAACACCTGTCCGGTAGGTGTTGCAACTCAGGATCCGGAGCTAAGAAAACTATTTACCGGTAAACCAGAGCATATTGTAAACCTCTTTCATTTTATAGCAGAAGAGCTCAGGGAAATAATGGCTGAATTAGGGTTTAAAACCATTAACGAAATGGTTGGCCAGGCCCAGTATTTAAAGTTACGGGACGGTATAGAGCACTGGAAAACGAAAACCATAGATGTATCCGCAATCTTATATCCGGCGAATATAGAAGGGCAGTCATTTAATACAGAGCAACAAGATCACGGGCTCGAAGAGGCGATAGACTGGGAGCTTCTTAAGCAGGCAGAAAATGCTATTGCAAGCCGTGAACCGGTTTTTGCCGAATTTGAGCTCAGGAATACGAATCGTACAGTAGGGACAATTCTTTCGCATGAAGTAACTAAAAAATATCAGTCTGCCGGGTTACCTGCCAATACTATAAATTACAAATTTAAAGGATCTGCTGGTCAAAGTTTTGCAGCGTTCTGTACAAAAGGATTATCATTTGAACTGGAAGGCGAGGGCAACGATTATGTGGGTAAAGGACTTTCTGGTGCTCAGATAGCAATTTATCCTAGTAGGGAAGCAAAGTTTACTCCGGAAGAAAATATAATTATAGGGAACGTAGCACTTTATGGAGCTACATCCGGAGAGCTTTTTGTACGCGGACAGGCAGGTGAGCGTTTCGCAGTAAGAAACTCGGGAGCTACAGCAGTAGTTGAGGGTGTGGGAGATCATGGGTGCGAATATATGACGGGTGGCAGGGTGCTTATTCTGGGCAAAACCGGGCGAAATTTTGCTGCAGGTATGAGTGGCGGAATCGCTTGGATTCATAATCCTGAGCAATCTTTTCAATTAAATTGCAATACAGAAATGATTGATCTTGACCCAATCGATAAGGATGATGAACAGGAAATTATAAGTCTGCTTCACAAACACTATAATTTAACAAAAAGCCGCGTTGCAAAGTTTATTCTTGATGACTGGGCAGAACAATCAACACATTTTATTAAAGTGTTTCCAAAAGATTTTAAGCGTGTAGTTACTCAAACTCAACTGACCAGATAATGGGAAAAATAACAGGATTTAAAGAGTATACCCGGGAGCTTCCCAAAAAAACCGATCCCGATAAACGGGTGCAGAATTATAGCGAGTTTGTTGGTTTATACAACAATACCAAATTAAACGAGCAATCGGCCCGATGTATGAATTGTGGAATACCATTTTGCCATTCGGGCTGTCCGCTGGGTAACGTGATTCCGGAATTTAATGATGCAGTATATAATGCAAAGTGGGATGAAGCATACGAGATCTTATCTTCAACAAACAACTTTCCAGAATTTACAGGAAGAATATGTCCGGCACCATGTGAAGCCGCATGTGTTTTGGGTATAAACCGTCCTCCGGTTGCTATTGAGGAAATTGAAAAACATATTATTGAAATAGCCTTTGCAAAAGGATTTGTAAAAGCATCACAACCTGTATTGCGTACCGGTAAAAAAATAGCTGTAGTAGGATCAGGTCCTGCAGGTATGGCTGCTGCAGTGCAATTAAATAAAGCCGGACATTTAGTTACCATATTTGAACGGGACGATCTTCCCGGTGGTCTTTTAAGATACGGCATTCCTGATTTTAAATTAGAAAAATCGGTTATTGATCGCAGAATAGCCATAATGGAAGAAGAAGGCATTATTTTTAAATGTAATTGTGAGGTAGGTAAAGATATTGATGCAAAGGATCTGCTGGAACAGTTTGATGCGCTTATTCTTTCAGGAGGATCCACAGTCCCCCGCGATCTTCCAATACCCGGAAGGAATTTAAAGGGTGTGCATTTTGCAATGGAATTCCTGAAACAGCAAAATAAAATTGTAAGCAACATTTCATACCTTGATGATCCGGTTCTGGCCACTGAAAAAGATGTGATAGTAATTGGGGGAGGCGATACAGGATCGGATTGCGTAGGTACATCAAACCGGCAATGGGCAAATTCGATTAAGCAATTTGAGTTTTTACCGCATCCTCCTGTTGGCAGGACTGACGCCATGCCATGGCCAACTTACCCAATGGTACTAAAAACTACCAGTTCTCATGAAGAAGGTTGCGAAAGGCTTTGGTCTGTAAATACAAAAGCATTTATAGGCGATGAAAACGGCTGTTTAAAGGCTATAAAGGTAACCGATGTGATGTGGGAAACCGACACATACGGACGCCCCGTTAAGCCCATTATTCTTGAAGAGACTGAACGGGAAATACCTGCGCAACTTGTTTTATTAGCGATGGGCTTTGTGAATCCTCAATATAATGGTATGCTTGAGCAATTAGGAGTTACCCTGGATGAGCGGGGCAATGTGAAAGCCAGTGAAGAAGAATTCAGCACCAGCGTTGAAAAGGTTTTTGCTGCAGGAGATATGCGCAGAGGACAATCATTGGTGGTATGGGCAATTTCTGAAGGACGTGAAGCAGCTCGAAAAGTGGATGAATATTTAATGGGTTACACCGCTTTGCCTTCAAAGGATGCATTAAGCTTTGTTAATTCATAGTAGAGAAATCAGGTGCCAGTCACCTGATTATCTGCCAGCTTTAGAAAAAATATCCCACAATACAATTCCGGCTGAAACCGCCACATTAAAGGAGTGTTTCGTTCCGAACTGGGGTATTTCAATACAAGTATCTATTATCTGCATAGCATCATCGCTTACCCCATTTACTTCGTTACCTAATATTAAAGCATATTTCTGGTTTCTTTCAGGCTTAAAATCATTAAGTATAATGCTTCCGGCTGCCTGTTCTATTGCGATAATGTGATAGCTGTCTTTTTTTAACCGTTCGATAGCATCAGTTATATGAGGGAAATAGCTCCATTTCATGGACTGAGTAGCGCCCAGGGCAGTTTTTTCTATTTCCCGGTGCGGCGGCTGTCCGGTAATACCGCATAAAATAATTTCTTCTGCAGCAAAAGCATCTGCCGTACGGAAAACAGAGCCTACATTATGTAAGCTTCTTACATTATCAAGAAGTAAAACTACAGGATATTTTGATTGAGCTTTAAAGTTGGATATATCTACCCTATTAAGTTCATCCATTTTTAGTTTCCGCATACACAAAAATAGGAATGATATTGAGGCATATTAAGACTGTGCACTCAAAATTTTAATCATAGAGAAGATATGAAGTAAGTTTTCAAGCTAATACTTACTAAGTAACCTGATTGTATCCGGCTTCTTTTTTATACTTATAAATTTTCGCAGGACTTGCGGTTAGAAAAAATAGTTTTTGCTTAAATGTTTTTGCCCCGCGCATATCTTTAATGATATCATAATATTCATGAAAATTAAGATAAAAGGGATTTACTTTTCTATCAAGGCCGGTAGTCAAGCCATATTTAGGCTTCTCATCTTCTTCAATAAAAGTTCCAAAGATCCGGTCCCAAATAATAAATGTAGCAGCAAAATTCATATCCAGATACTTCTCCTGCGAGCCATGGTGGACCCGGTGATGAGAAGGGGTAACGAAAATATATTCTATTACAGGAGGTAGTTTTTTAATATGTTCTGTATGTATCCAAAACTGATATAGCACACTTAATTGCCCGGCCAGAAAGAATATTACCGGGTGGAAGCCTGCAAATGCCAATGGTATAAAAAATATTAGTTTAAAATGTTGTACCCAGCTTTGCCTGAATGATACGGTTAAATTAAAATGTTCTCCTGAATGATGAACGACATGCGTGGCCCAGAAAAATCGGTTAAAGTGGGAAATACGATGTGACCAGTAACTGCACAGATCATACAATATGAAACATGGGATTAATGTCCACCAATTGAGTTCAATTCTCCATGGTAATAAATTATATATCCATACGGCAGCATACAAAAGAACAAATTTTAATAACAGGTTAACAAATAAATTTCCAACGCCAACTAAAAGAGAGCCAAGGGTTTCACGCTTATCATAATTATCCTTATTTAAATAGAAAGACCATGCTATTTCTATTATAGTGAAAATAATTACGGCAGGAATTGCGTAAACAACAATATCCGGAGAATTTTTTTCCAAATGAATAATCTCATTAAATGGAATTTTCTCTGCCCCGAAAATGTTTAAAATGTTTACCAATCCCATCAAATCATATTTAAGCCTGAACTCCTTTAATTGTTTTAACTAGTGTTAGTAAACTATCTTTTATGATATGACGATAATAATTAATAATAGTAACACTTATTAGCAAAAGTACGTATTGTAATGTGTTATATTATAGGAGTGAGTTAAATATCTATTAATTAGTCAATAAAAGGATCATGATTTAAATAAATGTTTGGCGGATTAAAATTTTACTTAACCTTAAATTCCACTTTGGAATTTCCCCAAAGTAATGCCACTGATCCATTTTCTGCAATTGTAAAAGTTAAATTTTCTGCAAATGAAGAAACTGTAGAAGCCTTTGCTTTAACACGTAATGCATCACTGCCGTCCTTATAAATTGTGCCCCACTGTTTCCAGTCTTTATTAAAAATAATGGTCCATTCCTTTTCTCCGGGTATAGTATAAAGACTGTATTTTCCTGCAGCCAAAGCGTGGCCTTGAATTTTAGCATCCCGACTGATTTCAAAAACGGACGCTTCATTAGCCCCGGTACGCCATATCTTGCCATAAGGCGCAATATCCTTGCCAATAATTCTTCCTTTGACTGCCGGCCGGCTGTAATCTATAGAAATGGTTATGCCTTTTTTTGTAATAACAGAAAGCTTGGCCGGCGCACTAACCCTTTTGGTTTTTTCCCGTTGTGCTGAGGCTGTTACTCCCGCCAGCAAACAGATAATAAGGGTAAATAAAAATAGCTTTTTCATAACGTTTGTATTGTTATTAAACTTACAAATTTTAATTGAAAACTTCAGCAGGATATTTAAGATAATGTATGGCTTAAATTAATAGAATTTATTGATTTAAAAGCTGTTAACAATACTGTTGCGTAAAGTTTTAGTATTCCAGTATCCACTTGCTATAATTCGTCGTACAGTAAACAGCGGATCCTTATCATCACGTTTTTCTGCTAAAATAAACGCCGAGCTGAATCCGCGTTTTTTTAATTCAGGTATTGCTTCTTTATTCCATAGTCCGAAAGGATAAGCAAAATACTTGATATCCTTTCCTGTAATCTCTTTTAATGTTTTTGTAGGTTTTTCGATTTGCGTTATCCAATCTTCTCCTTTATATTTCTTAACATTTTGATGATCATAAGTATGAGACCCTATAACGTGTCCGCCATCTGATAGTTCCTTCACCTGGGCTTTACTCATATAATTTGCTTTCCCTAAAGAAACCGTCATAATAAAAAATACACCTTTAAAGCCATGCTTTTTTAATTCAGGCAGCGCAACAGTATACTGATCAAGCTTTGTATCATCAAAAGTAAGCATAATAGGCTTTGAAGGCAGTTTTGCGCCGTGAACTAAATAGTTATACAATTGGTCAGGTAAAATAGTATGATAACCGCTATCGGCAAGCATTTTCATCTGAGACTTAAATTCAGCAGGTGGAACAATGTAATCTTTACCCACTTTTCCATCTGATGCAATCCAATTTCTGATTTGGTGATAGCATAGGATAGGTACCTGCTTGCGCCCTGTAATAGTTGCAGCATCAGCCGCCTTTCCTGTTGTAATCTGTTCAGCAGGTGCCTCGCTACCTTGCTCACTTGCAATGGTGCTGTCTGAAAGTTCAGCTGCATTTGTTTTTTTATTTTCCTGACAAGCGGTAACTGCTAATAGTGAGAGTGCTAAAAAGCCATTAAAAAGTTTCTTCATTGTTGAAAGTTATATTGCGAAAATAGACTAAATGACATGGAATTACAGAAAAAGTCGTTATAATCTTCATACTCATATCACTTTTAAAAACTCAAACGCCTTGATTTTATTTTAAAAGCGGATCTATAAAATGATGAATGTAAATGATTTACAATAAAAAAAATTATTCAGAACTTTGAAAATACTTAAGTTTTAATTATAATTATACCATATTTAAAGGTTCTGATGCGGGGATTGTTTCTTTTCGTTTTTATTTTTATTTTTCAAGCGACAATAGGGTTTAAGGCTTCGTGCAGTACCATTACTGAAGTTGATAAATTAAATCAGCGTGCATACCGAATCTATCTGACTAACCCGGACCTGGCAAGAAAAATGTCTGAAAAGGCATTACTTATGGCGAAGGCTGCCCATTATAAGCACGGAATTGGTGTAAGTTTTTATAATATCGGATTGACATACTGGGCTCAATCTCATCCTCCAATAAGCATATATTATTTAAAAAATGCAGTAGCCAATCTCACTGATAAAACCCATTTAGTAAAAGCCTATAGCATAATTGGCAGAAATTATACTGAGTTGGGTAATTACAAGGCAGCCACTTCATCTTTTAATAAGGCCGGTAAGTATGCAGTAGAAAGAAAACACCTGGTATCCATTCTTACAGAAAAATCATATATGCTTCGTCGGCAGAAAAGGATACAATTAGCTGAACAAACAGCTTTGAAGAGTTTAAGTATGGCTAAAGCAGAAAAAGACACATTGGCCATAGCTATTCTCTATTACAGATTAGGATACCTGCAAATTGATCAGAATAATTTAACAGGGGCAAAAAAATATTTAGATAGTTGCCTCCTTTATAAATCGTATACTCCGATAAATTTAAGGTTACTTGCCTCCGTCCATATAGGTTATTCTGAAATTGAAAATAAAAAACCTATCCCTGATTACTCAAACGCTTTAATGAATGCAAAACGAGGGTTGTCACTTTCAAAGGAGTTGGGAATTCTAGGTGTGATTTCGCGGGCGTATGTACATGTTGTAAATACGTATAAAAAACAAGGGGATGTGGGGAATGCATTAATTTATTTAACTGAGCACAAAGCTATTAGTGATAGCATTAAAATAACTAATGAACGAAAAAGCGCCGCATTATATAATGCTTACTTTAACTTGAATTTACGGCTCAATAAACTGGAGTATGCTGAAAAGGAGAAAATCGCTAATGAAATTATTGTAAAGTCGCAGAAGTTGTATATCCTGTTGTTATCGGCAGGACTTATTCTTGCAATAGGACTGATTAGCCTGTTGTTTTATTATTTTTTTAAAGCACGAAATCTATCAGAAACTTTAAAAGATCATATTTTGGTTTTAGAAGAACAGCATAAGTTAATTGAGTCTCAAGCTGTAAATTTAAATAAAAGCAATTTACTTAAAGATAAGCTTCTGGGAGTTATAGGTCAAGATCTGCGAATGCCAATAAGCAACCTGCAAAGCGTGGTAGATCTTTTTCACAGTGATGGTTTAACTGTTGATGAAGCAACAAGTTTAATCCGTGAAATTGCTCCGATTGTAGCTGGTGCTGACTTAACATTAAATAATTTAATAAGCTGGGCTAAAAGTCAGACCAAGGGATTGCATTTTAATGCGACAGAGATTAACTTATATTCATTAGTTCAAGAGATACAGCTTGAATTTTATCATCCACTCAAGAAAAAAGATATTTCTATACATAATAATATTGCACCTGATTTTAAAATAAAAGCAGATCTACATCATATTAAAATAATTTTAAGAAATCTTCTAAGTAACGCTATTAAATTTACTCCGGATAACGGCTTGATTACTGCGGCATCTGAAACTCATGATAACAGATCGGTAATTTCTGTGTCTGATACAGGTATTGGTATGTCTGAAGAAGACTTAACACTTCTTTTCAATCCTGGATTTCACTATAGCAAGAGCGGCACAAGAGGCGAGATGGGAACCGGAATAGGGTTTTCGTTATGTAAAGAACTTATTGAACTGAATGGCGGAAAGTTAAGCGTAGAATCAACCCTTGGAAAAGGGACAACATTCTGTTTTACCACAGCGACAACTGAAACCAGGAAAATCAACGTAGCTGATAAAGACCATTTTTAAAGAAATTAAATCTGTTACAGTAAATCTGCATTGGTAATTCCGTTAAAAAATTATTTTAGCACTCCTGCAGGTTCCCGATCATCATATTCTTTCCTGATTTTAATTAATTCATGCTTCATTCGGGATAAAATAGTTACATATCTGGTGCTGTGCGCAAGATTAGTTTGCTCACGCGGATCATTCTTTAGATCGTATAGCTCCCATTCGTTTACTGAATAAAAATAAATCAACTTATAGCGATTGCCGCGTATGCCTACATGTGGTAATACTGTATGATCAGCATTGTATTCGTAAAAATGATAATATAAATAGGGCCTCGCTATTTTAGCTTTAGCATTAAGCAACAATGGCTTAATGCTTTTTCCATGCATCCATTGTGGTGTTTTTAAAGATGCAGCATCAAGCAGTGTCGGAGCAAAATCAATATTCTGAACCATCTCGTTGCTTGTAGTACCGGGCTTAATAACTCCGGGCCATTTTATAATTAAAGGGGTATGCATGGAAACATCATACATAAAACGTTTGTCGAACCAGCCATTTTCTCCAAGAAAAAAATCCTGATCAGAAGTATAAACGATCATGGTATTTTTATCTGTTCCTGTCTGTTTTAAATGATCCAGTACACGGCCGATATTTTCATCAACTGAGGCTACAGAAGCTAAATAATCCTGCATGTACCACTGGTATTTATACTTAAGTAATTCTTTACCTGTTAGCTTTAAACGCTGAATAAGCTTCCCTCTTTCTGAGTAGATCTCTTTAATTGCCGTACGGTCCGGTTCAGGTATCCGGTTCATAATAGCATGGTAATAAGCAACCTCTGCAGAATCTGGTTTTAATGCCGGAATATCCTTCAGGTAGAAGGGATCTACTTTTAAATCACTTGAGAGCATCATGTCCGGTAATATGCTCATGGTTTGCATCCTCCATGCACTTCCTTTCCCTACGGTATCGGCGTATAAAGTAGCAGGCTCCGGGAAGGTTTTGTTCTGATACTCACGGATATATTTTAAAGGTGGAAAAAAATTCCGGTGTGGTGCCTTGTGGTGAAGTAATAATGCAAACGGCTTGGCCTTATTAATTGTATCAAGCCAGTTTATTGCTTCATCAGTAATTACATCTGATGCATATCCCTTTTGAGTTACGGTATCGCCAGCCATGTTGATAAACTTAGGCTGAAAATAAAATCCCTGGCCGGGTAGAATTTTCCAGTAATTAAAGCCTGTGGGGTAGGTATGCAAATGCCACTTGCCAATTACAGCTGTCTGATATCCGGCTTGTTGTAATAATTTAGGCATCGTAATTTTCGAAGGATCCAGCCGGCTTCTGTTATCAATTACTCCGTTTTTATGTGAATGCTGGCCTGTTAACAACGTTGCCCTTGATGGACCACATATGGAATTGCCAACGAAGGCGCGTTTAAATAACATGCCTTCTTTAGCTATCCGGTCGATGTTGGGAGTGCTGATCAGTTTTTTATTATATGCACTAATCGCATCTGAATCATGGTCATCACTCATAATAAAGATGATATTAGGCCGCTGCTGAGCAATTGCATCACAGCTCAAAAGGATTAAAAAACAGATCAGTAATCGCATTCTTTATATTTTTCTATTGATTATTTGTTAAGCCTGCATAACGTTATAACTATTCTTTTTCAGCAGTGTTTATAAAAACAAACTGGTTATCAAATACATCCAGCCTGATCTTGCTGTCTTTATCCACTTTTCCGGCGAGAATATCCTTTGAGAGCTCATTCAGAATTCGCTTTTGAATAACGCGCTTTAAAGGGCGTGCACCAAACTGGGGATCATACCCTAATTGCGCCAGCCAGTCTAACGCTTCAGTAGAAGCTTCAATTTCCACACCCATTTCCGCAAGCGTATTTTGAACTCCTTTAAACTGAAGGGTAACAATATCACGGATCTCATTTCGCCCGAGCGGAGTGAACATGATCAGATCATCTATCCGGTTAAGAAATTCTGGCCTGATGGTTTGCTTCAACAGATCAAACAACTGGTTCTTGGTTTTGGCTATGATCTCATCGGAATTAGCCTCATCCAGTTCTTTGAAATTTTCCTGTATTAAATGCGAACCTATATTGGAGGTCATGATGATAATAGTATTCTTAAAGTTCACCACACGGCCTTTATTGTCCGTTAAGCGGCCATCATCCAGTACCTGAAGTAAAATATTGAATACATCCGGGTGCGCTTTTTCGATCTCATCAAGCAAAATAACCGAATAGGGTTTTCTTCTGACTGCTTCTGTAAGCTGCCCCCCTTCATCATATCCCACATATCCCGGGGGCGCTCCAATCAGGCGCGACACTGCATGACGTTCCTGATATTCGCTCATGTCTATCCGTACCATGCTGTGTTCATCGTTAAACAGGAATTCTGCCAATGCTTTCGCCAATTCGGTTTTACCTACACCGGTTGTTCCCAGAAAAATGAATGAACCAATAGGTTTTCGTTTATCATGCAATCCTGCACGTGATCGGCGAATAGCATCAGAAATTGCTTCAATTGCTTCGTGTTGACCAGCAACACGTTTATGAAGCTCTTGTTCCAGGTGCAGCAATTTCTCACGCTCGCTCTGGATCATTTTGGTAACCGGAATTCCTGTCCAGCGTGAAACAACACCGGCAATATCTTCCGCAGTTACTTCTTCCTTAAGCATTCTGCTTTCGTTCTTTTGTTGGTCTTCAAGTTCGATCTTTAGCTTTTCAGCTTCATCCTGCGCTTCTTTAATTTTGCCATAACGCAGTTCAGCTACTTTACCGTAGTCGCCTGCCCGTTCCGCCTGGTCCGCTTCGAGCTTAAAGCTCTCTATTTGTTCAAGCTTGTTGTTTATTGCATCCACGCGGTCTTTTTCGCCCTGCCATTTCGCACGCAGTGAATCCCTATCATTGGACAGGTTAGCAATGTCTTCACTCAGGTCTTTAACTTTTTTCTCATCATTTTCCCGCTTGATGGCTTCGCGTTCTATCTCCAGCTGCATAATCTTTCTGTTCAGCTCATCTACTGCTTCAGGTACAGAATCCATCTCCAATCTCAGCTTTGAAGCAGCCTCATCCATTAAATCAATGGCCTTATCCGGTAAAAAACGATCTGATATATAACGTTGCGATAATTCAACTGCAGCAATTATGGCCTCATCCTTTATCCTCACTTTATGATGGGTTTCATATCGCTCCTTTAATCCCCGCAGAATAGAAATTGCATCCTGGGTATCGGGCTCATTAACCAGCACCTGTTGAAACCGGCGTTCCAGCGCCTTGTCTTTTTCCAGGTATTTCTGGTATTCGTTTAATGTGGTAGCACCTATTGCCCTCAACTCGCCACGGGCCAGGGCAGGTTTTAAAATGTTAGCTGCGTCCATTGCTCCCTCACCGCCACCGGCACCTACAAGAGTATGGATCTCATCAATAAAGAGTATGATCTCTCCATCGCTTTGTGTAACCTCCTTAATCACCGCTTTTAAGCGCTCTTCAAATTCCCCTTTATATTTTGCACCTGCAATCAGGGCACCCATATCAAGCGAATAAACGATCTTGCTTTTTAAGTTTTCGGGCACATCACCTTGTATGATGCGAAATGCAATACCTTCAGCAATGGCAGTTTTACCTACACCGGGCTCCCCGATAAGGATAGGATTGTTTTTGGTGCGACGGGAAAGTATTTGTATTACCCTGCGTATTTCCTCATCCCGGCCAATTACAGGATCAAGTTTTCCGGATTCTGCATATTCATTCAGGTTGCGGGCATATTTGTTGAGCGCATTATAGGTGGCTTCGGCATTCTGATCTGTAACACGATTATCACCTCTTAGCCCGGTAATTGCTTTTTTAAGATCTTTTTCATTTACCCCCGCATCTTTCAGTATCGTACTTGCCTTTTCTCCTGAATTTAAGATCCCTAATAGAATATGTTCAACAGAGACAAACTCATCCTTAAATTCTTTAAGGTAAGACTGTGCCTTTTGAAGTGCGCTATTGGTTGCCGATGATAAATAAATTTCACTGCCTGATACTTTGGCAAAGCTTTTTATCTCTGCATCAAGTATGTCGTTAAGCCGGTTGATGTTTACATTTAGTTTTTTAAGTAAATAACCTACTACATTCTCATCGACTGTAAGTAAACCTTTAAGAAGATGTGCCGTTTCAATAGCCTGCTGCTGATTACCGGCTGCAATTTCAGAAGCCTTTTGTACAGCTTCCTGTGCTTTGATGGTAAAATTGTTGAAATTCATAGTACTAAACCCTATCAAACCAACAGCCACTGCGGAAAGTTGTTTAAAATCGGAATTTTTGTCTATTAAGGTATAAAATAAATGACGAAATGACTGAATTTAAAGTAGTTATACTGAAATAATAGCAGTATTTCGGGAATTCCAATTAGTGGTGTTTTTACAATTTCACGAATTATGAATTTGTTTTAATTGCTCAGTCTGATGATCTGTAAGCTTCTGAAGTGGCCCGCTGGCCAGCATTTTCATCATCATATTCAGATCCACTAAAATGGTTAGAACGGCTGTGGACGAAGAATCGTTGTTATCAGAAATAACCCAGCGCAATTCTAGATTAAAAGGAACCTCTTCAGCGGGAACAATAATTATGGTGCTATCCTCAATTCGGTTAGAAACTTTAAGGGCAAGCTTAGCCATGTTTTGAATGGTAAACCAGGCTTCATCTTTAGTTGATGACCAGTTATAGACATTTTCGGGCATTAATTGCTGATGATTATTTAAATCTGCAAGAAATGTGTAGACCTCTGCACATGGTTTATTTATTATTGCCTTGCTCTCAAATACTGTCATATTAAACCGAATGTTGAATTAAATCGCCCCAGGCAGCGGGATCTTCACGCCATTTTTTTAACAGTTCAATATCTTGAGGCTGTATAAAATTATGCTCTGATGCATAAGATATCAAAGCATCGTAACTACAAAGTGTATCATAACGGCATTTAGCCGCTTTAAAGTTCTCATCAGCAGTATCAAAACCATAACTAAATATGGCCACTAAGCCTGCAACTTCGCATCCGGCTTCACGCAGTGCTTCAACTGCCTGCAAACTGCTTTTTCCGGTAGATATAAGATCTTCAACTACTATAACACGCTGTCCTGCAGATATCTCACCTTCTATCAGCTTGCCGGCACCATGATCTTTAGGTGTGGTTCTGACATAAGCAAATGGCAAGCCCAGATCTTGTGCAACAAGTACTCCCTGTGGGATTCCTGCAGTTGCAACTCCTGCTACCAGCCCTACTGATCCAAATTCCTCCTGAATTAATGCGGATAAATTCTGACGAATATAAGTACGAATGGAAGGATAGGAAAGAGTTATGCGATTATCACAATATACAGGGGATTTCCACCCAGAAGCCCATGTAAAAGGGTTGGATGGTTGTAATTTAATTGCTTTAATTTGTAACAAAAATTCCGCTACTTTCTGTTCTGTCTCACATTTGTTAATCATGGCTCAAAAATATATAATCTATATCAATCAAACCACGCTAATTATCAGTGAATTTATCCCCAAAAGGGCACAAAAGTTACAACAGATTGATAGTCAATCATTTGATTTTAATACTTTTTATAACCGGGTAAAGGCCGATCCATTACCTGTTTTATATTTTGTACACACAGCACATGCAAAGGACTTTTTAAAGCGAATAAAATCCGCTGTAAATTTTATAAAAGCTGCCGGAGGACTGGTTAGCAATGAGGAAAATAAGTTTCTTTTTATTTATAGAAAGGATAAATGGGATTTACCAAAGGGCAAACTGGATGATTTTGAAAGAATAAAAACCTGTGCCGTAAGGGAAGTGGAGGAAGAAACAGGGATAAAAGTTAAAAAGCTGGGAGATAAAATATGTAATACCTACCATATATATAATGGTAACGGGGGGAAACCATATCTGAAGAAAACCAGCTGGTTTAAAATGAAAGCAGAAAATCAATCGAAGTTAAAACCCCAGATTGAAGAAAATATTACCGAAGCACGCTGGTTGGCAATTTCAGAATTTAATTTGGTAAAGGAGAATACATATCCCTTAATATTAGACGTATTGAGTTTTGTAGAAAGCGATTAAAGAAATTGCATTACTTCTTCAGGCACAAAAAGGCTTATATCACCTTTATTTCTCAATATGTCGCGAACGATGGTTGAACTGATGGATGAGTATCCGGGTTTGCTCAGTATAAAAATACTTTCAATTTCAGGTACCAGCGCATGATTTACATGGGCAATGGTTTTTTCATATTCGAAATCAGAAACTGATCTGATACCACGGATGATATACGATGCGCCTATTTTCTTTGCATAGTCTACCGTTAATCCCTCGTACGTGGTTACTTTAATCTTTTCTTCGTCTTTAAAAACAGCTTCAAGAATCTTTTTTCTGACTTTTGAATCAAGAAAAGGTTGTTTTGTACTGTTTAAACCAATACCAACAATTACTTTATCGAATAAGGAAATTGATCTGCGGAGAATATCCACATGGGCCTTGGTTACCGGATCAAAAGAACCTGGGAAAAGGGCAATTTTCATTCGTTAAAGGTAGAACTCAAAATCAAAAAATTGCTTCTATACGGTATAAATATTTCATTTATTCACATAAAAACTAAATGAAGAATTACCATATTTTCGTTGCTCTGTGAAGTTAGGATGATCTGCTTTTTTCATTGCGGGGTGCTCTAAAATCAGTATACCATTTGATTTTAAGAGATTTTTAGAGAACACTATTTCTGGAATCAAAGGTAATTTTGGATGATCGTAAGGCGGATCAGCAAAAATAATATCATAAGAACCGGTCTCCTGTTCCAGAAATTTAAAAACATCATCTCTTCTTGCATCAATTACCTGCAATTGATGCTTCTCAGCTGTTTGCTTTAAAAATTTAAAGCAGTTAAAATCTTTATCTACTGAAATAACTTCAATAGCACCACGCGAAGCAAATTCTAGCGAAATGCTTCCGGTACCGCTAAAAAGATCCAACACATGTATGGTTTCAAGATCAATTAAGTTATTCAGGATATTAAACAGGGCTTCTTTGGCAAGGTCAGTTGTTGGGCGCACTGGTAAATTGCCTGGTGGATTCAAACGTAAACCCCGCAAGGTTCCGCCTATTATTCGCATAAGTTTAGGCTCAGCAATGAAAAATGGTGATGGTAATTAACCGCGGCAAAAGTTTCAGAGCATTGTATAAAACCACAAGGATCTGCAAACTTAATATGGTTAAAGTATTTTTCTAATCTCAGATACGATTCATCGTTAGTTTCTACTCTCCCCGCTATTAACACGCTTGTGTTTTCGGCATTCAAATCAAACTGCTTAATAACCAGTAACAGGAAATAGTTAAATTCATCCGGTGTGCGAGTTTCGAAAAGGTTGTAGAATAATAAATTCTCGTCATTTATAATGGCTATTTCCATCATTTCTGAATGAAGATTTATACATAACCGATACTTATCTGTTTCCTGAGCTATTTTTCGCAAACCCTCAATAAATGGATTAGCCTGACTATAAAATACCGGTTGATTGAAATGAGAGGAAATTTTTTCCTGAAAATCAGCATCCACAGCCATTATATTTTTGATCCGGAAAGCCTTGATATCATTTGTAATAATATCCGCAGGAGATTTTGGCGAAATAAATTTTGAATAATCAGCAATCTCAGAGGAATCATAAATGTCTCGGGGGATAAACGTAAACTTAAAGGTGTTAGTAATTATTTTAATTTTGCCGTAATAGTACTTCAAGTACCGGTCGGTTTGCATAATTTCATGCAGGTCTGATACGCCGGCCTTGTAATCAACCAAAGCTTTCAATTGTTCGCGCCCCTTATCTACAATGGCATATGAGATATGGTCAGATCCAATATAAATCAGGAGATCACTTTTCCCCGATTGTTGCGATTCGAAATTTCCCTCTATAAGTTGAAGCCTGGTTTCCATCCGTTAACAAAAGTAAAATTTCTAATCAAATTATCGAGTTTAAAACAACTGACTCAATTCTTCAATCGGATTTGCGCATTTTTGCGTAATGAACAATATCAGACAACTGTTAGCTGATCATTTTGGAAGAACCCCAACTTTACAACAGTTAGAAGCTTTTAATATGCTTGAAAAGTTTCTTGTTACTGATAATGGTGACGAATGCTTTGTGTTAAAAGGTTATGCCGGAACCGGGAAAACAACATTGATCAGTGCCTTAGTTAAGGTTTTGCCAAGTATACAGTTTAAATCGGTTCTGATGGCCCCAACAGGCAGGGCAGCAAAGGTGGTCAGCCATTATTCAGGGAAGAAAGCTTTTACTATCCATAAAAAGATCTATCGTAAAAAAGAGGCAGCTACGCCCGATATGAACTTCGTTCTGGGGCAGAATATAGCAGAGAACACTATTTTTATAGTTGATGAAGCTTCTATGCTTACAGATCAGGCTGCAGAATTTAGCCGGCAAAGCTTACTTCATGATCTTGTAAATTATGTATACAATGGAAAGAATTGTAAATTAATGCTGGTAGGAGATACCGCACAGCTTCCTCCAGTAGGATCAGATCATAGTCCGGCGTTAAATATTAAAGTCTTAAAACAGCTTTTTGCCCTTGAGTTTTATAGTTATGAACTAACAGATGTAGTGCGGCAGCAAAAGGAGTCGGGCATATTATATAATGCTACACAAACCCGTGAATTAATACGTACAGAAGTTAATAGCTTTCCGGCTTTAACTGTAAAATCTTTCCCGGACGTGTTCAGAATGAGCGGCGAACGCTTAGTTGAAGGCCTGAGCTATGCGTATGATAAGTTCGGAATAGAAAACACGCTTGTAATTTGCCGCTCCAATAAAAACGCTAATATTTATAATCAGAATATACGTAACCGCATTCTGTATCGTGAGGAGGAACTTACTGGCGGTGATTATATTATGATAGTGCGCAATAATTATTTCTGGCTGTCGCCGGATGAGAATAATGGCGATTTCATTGCGAACGGAGATATGGCGAAAATCAGGAAGGTGAAGAGATCAGAAGAGCAACATGGCTTCAGGTTTGCAGATGTGGTAATAGAATTGGTCGATTATCCTGACAAGGAGCCGATAACCTGCAAAGTGCTGTTAGACACGTTATATTCTGAAACCCCAAGCTTATCGGCACCAGATTCAAAGAGGTTGTATGATACTGTTTTACAGGACTATAACCATATAACTAACCGTCGTGTGCAAATGGAGCATCTTAAGAAGGATGAATTTTATAATGCTTTACAAATTAAGTTTGCGTTCGCTGTTACCTGTCATAAAGCCCAGGGGGGACAATGGGATGCAGTTTTTATAGATCAGGGATTTCTTACAGAAGAAATGGTTAATACCGAGCTGTTAAGATGGTTATATACAGGAATAACCAGGGCAACAAAAGAATTATTCTTTTTAAATTTTAGCGATCAGTTTTTTAAGAGTTAAAGGATATCATAAAACGGGTACCTTCCTGTAGTTTGCTTTCTACTTCTATGTTTCCTCCGAGAGAAACTATTTGAGCTTTGGTAATATATAAGCCAATGCCTTTACTGTTTCTGTGGTTCTGAAAAGTTTTATAAAGACCGAATAATTGTGAACCATGTTTGATCATATCAATTCCAATTCCATTATCTGCTATCACCATGTGTGTTTTGCCTTTTTCTTTAAATGACCTGATTTTTATTTCAGGCTTTCTTTCAGGGTGGCGATATTTTAGTGCGTTGGAAATAAGATTCTGCAAAATACTTTCCAGATAACTTTTAGGATAGTTCAAAGTTGGGGCTAGCGAGAAATCATAATCTATATTCGCATGAGTTTGTTGAATTTCTGTTGAGAGGTTTTTTATTACTTTTTCATAAATTTCCTGAAAGTCAAGGTTTTCATTTAAAAGATTGGCTTCATGTTTACTCCGTAACAATTCCACTAAGTCGTTTAGTTTTGTGCTTAGGTTATCCGTAACATCCTGCATCGTTTCAACCAGGCTTTTACGTTCTGTATTATCTTTGGCCTCTTTATACAAATTTAACAAGGCTTCCAGATTGGCTGCGGGTGCTCTAAGGTCATGAGAAGCTACATAAGCAAAGCGCTCCAATTCACCATTTTGTTTGATAAGATCTTTGCTTAAGTCTTGCAGGTTGCCTTTTTGCTGCTCAAGCAAATTGTTTTTATCTCCAATTTGTTTAAAAAGGTTTTTTATCCTGACCCTGTTATCTGTTATGGTAAATAAAGAAAATACAGCCACGATTAGCAGTATAAAATTGCTTATCACAGAATATACCTTGGTTCTGTGCGAGAAGCGGTCCACATCGCTTTCATGCTTTTGCAGGATAAGTTTCTCCTCAATAATTAAATTATTTATCTGTTCTCGTATGCCCTGCATACTGGCTCTCCCCTGGTCGGAAAGCACAATTTCCTGAAGTTCAGATTCACTCCCTGTAAATTTCAAGAGAACTGTTTCATTCAATTCAGTCATTCTATCAACCACCAACCCCCGCAACCTTTCCATATTTACCGTTTTATATTTGCGGTTAGCCACCAGGTTTTTAAAAACCTGGTAAATAGAATCCAGTTTTAGCTTAGCATCATTAAATGGGTTTAAATATTTTTTGTCATTAGTAATAATAAATCCTCGCTGACCGGTTTCTGCATCTTTTATAGTCGACAATAATATGGTTGCGGAATAAATAACCTCATAACTTGTAGTAGCAAATGTGTGGTGTTTTTTATTTAAAGTAACCAGATGAAGAAAAAACAGCGTATTAATCAGGATTATTAAAATAGCCAGGCCAATTAAATAGTATATATTTTTTGATATTTTCATTGAATTGGTACATCCCTGTTATCAAAGGATTACTGATAATAGTCAGATAAGAATACGCATCAACCTGTATAAGGTTTTTTTTTTGATAAGGTATGTACATGCGACCCCGGTCTGAGAGAGAAGAAAGGGATATTTAAATGTTACGCAAAGCAACATCCGATTGAAAAATGGCTGCTTTACCTAACAAAAAAAAGCCCCCTGAGTGATTAGTCAGGGGGCTTTGTGGACCCGGAGAGATTCGAATAATCAGGGCGGCTCTTAATGTCTGTTTTAAGCAAATGGTGGGGGTTTTTCCTTGCTAATTTTGATAGGATTTGTCATATTTTGTCCGCAAATTATTCGTATTGCTAAGTATTTTAGTATTGATTTTATCTATTTTAGTTGAGATAAAAGCACGATGGACAGAGTCACGCTAATTACTGAGTCGAGATGAAATTACTCTATACTTTTTTAGAGCGCAGTTTGGTTGCCGTGTCAACAATAATTAAGATAAAAATTAGTATGTGAGTATTAAAAAATTAATAATAATTCAGTATATATAGAATTGGTATTAATATTACATTTGTTCACACTAATAAACATAATATGAAAAAAATCCAAACTTACGTACTACTGCTTGCACTGCTAATTTCTTTTAGTTCTTGTGCAACAATTTTTGGTGGTCGGGTATCAGATTACCAAAGAACAAAACCGGCAGACGGTGAACCATCGCGTAAAGTTAGAGCGGTTCCTTTGATTGCGGATATTCTATTATTCTGGCCTGGTGCCATTGTGGATTTTGCCACGGGTGCGATTTATAAACCTGATACGAAAGTAGCGACAACCGAGCCAAAGAAGTAAGTGCGAGCCGGTTAATCCCGACTTTACTAATTTTTATACTATCGTTATTATGAAAAATATAATAGTTATCCTTCTTGCAATTTTGCCAGCAATAGGGTATAGTCAAATATCCAAAAACGCTACTAAAATAACGGTTGCCAATAACCTGTCCGCGAAAGAGAATTTTGACCTTATCTAAAACGTTGGTTGCAAACGATATTTTTATTGAGCAGAAAGATGAACAGTTAGGTTTTATTAAAACTCAGCCTTCGCAAGCAACCAAATGGACTGGTTTGTATTACCTGAACATTGTAACATTGATCCCGAGTTTTGAATAACAGCCAGATAAACGGTTATGCAGGCGTTAACAGAGGTTTCTCCATTAAGTAAATTGGGGTCATTATCTTTTATGAAGGGCTATATGTTTGGCTTCCAGATATTCCGTTGCAAAAGCAATCCATTTACCGGCGTTGGCTCTTCGGCCCGAAGCAATCTTAGAATTGTTAATATCCTCAAAGATTTTTATTCGTTTAAACGTTTTAGTCTGAGGGTGACGCACGGAGTAGAAGACAAACCACTGTTTTGACAGATCACCCTTAGCGTCATACAGTGCCGGGAGCTTAAAATTCATGTCAAATTTTGTCCGTCGTTTGTCTTTACTACGTGTTAATTGCCTGACTTTCAGGCTGTTAAAAGTGGACCCGGAGAGATTCGAACTCTCGTCCAAACATGGGACCAGATGTGCCTTCTACATGCTTATTTTGTAATTGGTTTTAGAGATTAAGTTGGCTACAAACATCCTGCTTAATCCTTAGCTTCTTAAGTTGTTGGGATAAAATCGAAGCCTTCTTATCCTTATTCTGGCATTTCCGTGCTTCCTGATCGGGTGCCGCCAGACCGGGCCTCCGGGAAACATCCTGCTTACACTTCTAAAGTGTAACAAAGGCAAATCTTAACTCGGTTAAGATTAAGCAGCAAGAGCGTAGTTATTTTCGCCTGTTGTTGTTTGAGGGTCCTGATTATAGCGCTGTACTCTCAATGCGCTGCATGCTTACACACTTATCATCCATCCTGTCAATTCCGGTCGGGCCCGGTTTATATTTATACAAAGATAGTAATTAACCCTGCGTATTGCTGCCGGAGGTTGAAACTTTGCTGCCGAAAACTGCTGAAGCACTTGAGAAATATGTTAGTGCTGGCGGAACGCTTGTTTTTATTGGCAAAGAGCCGTATAAAACACCATGATTGGTAAACGGAGAGTTAAATGATAAAAAGGTAGTAGATAGGATAAAGAAAATAAAGAGTATTAATTCAAAAAAAGTAGGATTTTACCCTTCCCCTGCAAATGATATGATATCCTGGTTTAAAAATATTCAGGAAAAGTTTTTAATAGAACCTTACATAAAATTTAGTAGTCCCGATGCCTTTGTTAACCAGGTTCATTATAAACAAGGGGAAAAGGATATTTTCTTTATTGCTAATTACAATACGGGTAAACCTTACTCAGGAAAAATAAGATTTTCAATAAAAAATAAAGCAGCATACGTTTGGAACCCTGAAAACGGCGATAAATATATCCTTGACTTATTAACAGATCAACAGTATGATCTGAACCTGGGTGCAGGGGAGTCAAAACTTATTGTTTTTGAAAAAGCCAATAAAGGAAACAGAATTACAATACCAAAAACGACACAGGCTTATCAAATTAAGGAAAGATGGAATTTGCAGTTACAGCATATCAACGGGGAAAAATCAAATATTGAATCGATCAATTTAGTTGATTTTAAAAATAATCAGATAGTAAAATCTTTTGCCGGTACTATTTCATATAAAACATCAGTTCAGGTGAACAATTTTAAAGATTATAATTATTTAGACTTGGGGGAAATATACGGGGTTTCAGAATTAATGGTAAATGATGTTTCATTAGGTGTTAAGTGGTATGGGCAACATCGTTACAATCTTCAAAACGCTCTCCGCAAAGGAAGAAATGAAATTAGAATAACAGTTACCTCAGGAGTAGGTAATTACACCAAGTCATTAAAAGAAAACAAAGTTGCTCAAAGATGGACAGCCACGCAGGAGTTGCAATCTATTGGAATTATGGGCCCTGTTACATTATTATAATTTGCTAAAATGGGAATTCAATCGATGTGATGGCTCAAATGAATAAATTACAAAGCTTTTTTTTTATGATTTTGTTTCCTGTTTTGGCCTGTAATACCCATAGAAAAGCAGAAGAAAGAGGAATAAATAAACATACAAATCCTAATATAATTATTATTCTGGCAGACCAATGGAGGGCACAGGCAACAGGGTATAACGGTAATAAAGATGTAATAACACCAAACCTGGATAAGCTGGCAAAAGAAAGCCTGGTTTTTAATACTTGCGTAGCTGTGATGCCCGTTTGCACACCGTATCGGGCCAGCTTACTTACCGGCCAATATCCGCTCACTCATGGGTTGTTTTATAATGATAAACCTCTCCCTAACAAAGCGATAACTATTGCAGAAATTTACAAGGATAACGGATATAAAACCGGATACATTGGTAAATGGCATTTAAACGGACACAAAGAAGGCGAAGATACTTACAATCAAAGAAAATTGCCGGTAACTAAAGACAGGAGGCAGGGGTTTGATTATTGGAAAGTGGCAGAGGTTACACACGATTATAATAACTCTTTTTACTTTGATGAGAATGATAACAAGCAGGTATGGAAGGGATATGACTCATTTCCCCAAACAGATAGTGCTATAAGCTATATCCGCAAAAATAAAAATAACCCGTTCCTGCTGGTTCTGTCTTGGGGGCCACCTCACGATCCTTATTTTTCTGCGCCAGCTGAATATCGAAAACTGTATGATCCGGCTAAAATAAATTTAAGGCCAAATGTGCCTTCAGATTCAAGAGACACTGCAAAAATAGTTTTAGCAAATTATTATGCACATTGCACCTCTTTAGACAAAGCATTGGGGAATTTGCTTAACGCTCTGGAAAAAGAGGGAATTGCTGATAATACCCTCCTGGTTTTTACATCAGATCATGGTGATATGCTTTATACAAAGGGGGAACTCAAAAAACAACGACCCTGGGACGAGTCCATACTTGTGCCTTTGCTAATACGTTATCCTGAAGTATTGGGCCGGAAACAGAAGCATATAAACACGCCGGTAAACACTCCGGATATTTTACCCACGCTTCTGGGCTTAAGTCATATAAGTGCCCCCGCTTCCATTGAAGGAAAAGATTTTTCCAAGGCTTTAAAAAGTGGAAAGGAACCAACTAATGAGGCTGCTTTAATAATGATGCCGGTGCCTTTTCATGAATGGAACTTTTCAAAAGGAGGCAAAGAATACAGGGCTATTCGCACAAAAAGATATACCTATGCCAGAGATTTATATGGTGCGTGGCTGCTTTATGATAATGTAAAAGATCCTTATCAGCTAAATAACCTGGTCAATAATAAATCAAATGTCCGGCTACAGAAAGAAATGGAAACTTTACTAAGGCAAAAGCTTAAGGATACAAATGACACTTTTCTGCCAGCAGATGAATATATGAAGCAATGGAAGTACAGGTATGATTATGATGATAGTATCCGCCCCGCCACCTACTATACGGATTTGAAATTTAAAAGAAACAAGAACTAGTTTTTTGCTTACAATAGGACTTAAAGTCATGAATAGATCCATTCTCATTTATACCGTTTTCATAGTATTAATTTGTAATACGAAAGTCTTAGCGCAAAAAACTTTACAGGTTCCTAATATCGTTTTAATTATAGGTGATGATATTGGCATAAATGATTTTGGATGTTACGGCAATAAATCGGTGAAAACGCCTAACATAGACCGAATAGCCAGGGAAGGTTTAAGGTTTACAAATTTCTATCTCACAGCCAGTTCCTGCAGTCCCAGCCGCACAAGCATAATCTCAGGGAGATATCCGCATAATACTGGTGCAGCAGAATTGCATACTTCAATTTCTCCGTCGGTGGCAATATTCCCTGAGTTATTAAAGAATGCAGGGTATTACACAGCACAATCAGGAAAATTTCACATAGGCGAAAGTGCAAGGAGGGGATTTCATGTTTTAAGAGATAAAGGCGTTGAACTTGGCGAAGGGGGAGAAGGATCCTGGTTAAAAACATTGCAAGAAAGGCCAAAAGACAAACCCTTTTTTATGTGGCTCGCTGCTATAGACGCCCACAGACCCTGGCGGAAAAATGAATTTAAAGGCACTAATACATCAGAGGGGATAATGCCCCCTCCTTATCTGGCAAATACCGAAAAAACCCGTATGGATATGGCCAGTTACCATGATGAGATTTCACGATTTGATCATTACATCGGTTTGGTAGAAAATGAGTTAAAATCACAGGGAGTTTTAAATAACACCATTATTATTATTATGAGTGATAATGGCAGCGCATTTCCAAGGGCAAAATCCAGGGTGTACGATAGCGGTATGCAAACACCCTTTATTATTAAATGGAATAATAAAATTAAGAAAGGCAAGGTGACCAGTAGCCTGGTAAGTGCTATTGATATTGCACCAACTCTGTTAAATTTGGCAGGAGTTTCCGTCCCCGCAGGGTTTCAGGGCAAAAGTTTTCACAGAGTGCTTCAAAACCCATCTTTACAATTCAGAAACTACGTGTTTTCTGAACATAACTGGCATGATTACGAAGCGATGGAAAGGATGGTGCGGACAAAGGATCATTTATATGTGTTGAATTTGCGCCCTGCCTTAAGTAACCCCGGTCCTGCTGATATTACCAGCAGCCCGGCCTTTGAGGATTTAAAAGCACTGAGAGATTCAGGAAAACTTAGCTTACCTCAGGCCGATGTTTTTATTGCCCCACGCCCGGCAGAAGAACTTTACGACTGCCAGCGCGATCCTATGCAACTGGTAAACGTAAGTTCATCTCTTTTATATGCTAAACAGCTTAAACAATTGAGGGAAGTGCTGAAAAAATGGAAAATGGACACTGAAGATACATATCCGGAAAATATTACTAAAGACTGGTTTAACCGTGAAGACGGCACACCCTTAACCAACCCCGGGAAGAGAGGTGAAATGCCCGGCGGTAAAAATGCAATAACCAGTTTGGGTAAGGGTCCTTTTTAACAATAAAAGAATATTAATTTAATTTATCAAAAAGTATAAATAAACCTCTTCCAAATTCATTAAATTGAAAATTAATTTAACATCAAAAAAGTATATTTATGAATGAATTACAAATTAAAAAATCTGCTGAAAAGTATGATGTAATCATAGTAGGGTCTGGTGCCGGAGGAGGTATGGCAGGATTCATACTTGCAAATGCAGGTGTTAAAGTTTTAATGTTAGAGGCAGGTGCATATTTCGATCCACGCAAAGACTCTCATCAATTAAAATGGCCATGGGAATCTCCAAGAAGAGGTGCCGGTTCTGTCAGGCCGTTTGGTGATTTTGATGCTTTATATGGCGGATGGAATTTAGATGGTGAACCGTATACCAAAAAGGATAAAACTTCTTTTAATTGGTTCCGGGCAAGAATGCTTGGCGGAAGAACGAACCATTGGGGCAGGATATCTTTGCGGATGGGTCCCCATGATTTTAAAGGAAAAGATTATGACGGTGCTACAGATAACTGGCCTATCAGCTATAACGATATAAAACCTTATTATGATAAGGTTGATAAATTAATTGGTGTATATGGCACTAAAGAAGGAATTGAAAATGAGCCTGATGGCATCTTTTTAACACCGCCAAAACCCCGGTTAAATGAATTGTTTGTAAAAAGGGCTGCAAAAAAAGCAGGTGTAAGTGTAATAGCAGGTCGCGGATCTGTGCTTACAGAGCCCTTGCCCGGAAATAAAAACCGGGGTGTTTGTTTTTATTGCGGACAGTGTAATCGAAGCTGTAAAGTTTACGCGGATTTTTCTTCTTCATCCTGTCTTGTAATTCCGGCTATTAAATCCGGAAATCTAAAAGTAATACCTAATGCTATGGTTAGGGAGGTTATAACCGGAAAAGACGGCCTGGCCACGGGAGTTTCTTATGTAAGTAAGGAAAATATGACTGAATATCAGGTGAGTGGCGGCATTGTTATTTTGGCAGCCAGCGCTTGTGAATCAGCACGCCTCTTGCTTAATTCAAAATCTCCTAATCATTCAGCCGGACTGGCAAATTCCAGTGGAATTGTTGGAAAGTATTTACATGACTCAACCGGCGCATCCATGTCCGGGTTTTTGCCTCAATTACTGGATCGCAAGCGATATAATGAAGATGGAGCAGGATCTGTTCACATTTATTCTCCATGGTGGCTCGATAATAAAAAATTAGATTTTCCACGGGGTTATCATATTGAGTATGGAGGAGGAATGGGTATGCCCTCTTACGGGTTTGGAGGCGATGTTACCACCCTTAACGGGATGATTCCAGGCAGAGATGGTAAGATAAAAGAGGCTGGTGGTTATGGTAAATCCCTAAAGGATGATTACAGACGTTTTTATGGTTGTCAAATTAACATGGCCGGTCGCGGAACGGCCATTGCCCGCGAAGACAATTATTGTGAAATAGATCCTAATGTGGTGGATAAATTTGGGATACCGGTTTTGAGATTCCAGTATAAATGGAATGATGCGGAGCTTAAGCAAGCCAAACACATGCAGGAAACCTTTAAATCTATATTACATGAAATGAAGGCAATACCCACTTCGCCGGTACATGGCCCGGAGTCAAATTACGGCCTTCTGGCTCCCGGAGCAATTATTCATGAAGTTGGAACAGTGAGAATGGGGGATGATCCTAAAACATCTGCATTAAATAAATGGTGCCAGGCTCATGATTGTAAAAATTTATTTGTTGTAGACGGTGCTCCTTTCGTACAACAGGGAGATAAAAATCCGACATGGACAATTTTAGCACTATCTATGCGGACAGCAGAATATATACTGGATCAAAAAAAGAAAAATAATATTTAGCAGTTATGAACAGAAGAGACTCATTAAAAGCCATTGGCCTAACTACCATTGGAGCAGGGTTATTGGGACAATCCTATAAATCTGATTCTATTCCGGTAATAGATAAAGATAATATAGATGAACCAGGTCGGGAAGATTTTGAGATAGAAAGGATAAAGAAACTTAATGGCATCAAGTTTTTTGACCAACATGAAATGATTACGATTACAGCTTTGGCAAATATTATTATTCCGAAAGATAATATATCCGGAAGCGCTTCTGATGCTAAGGTTCCGGAGTTTATAGAATTTATAGTAAAAGATATACCAGATCACCAGGTACCTATGAGGGGCGGGATAAAATGGCTTGACATGCAATGTTTTAAGCGGTATAATAATGCATTTGTGAATTGCAAACCACAACAACAAATAGAAATTGTGGAAGAAATTGCTTATCCGCGTAAAGCAACGCCCGAAATGCAGCAAGGGGTGATGTTCTTTAATCGCATGCGCAATTTAACTGCCTCAGGGTTTTATACTACTCCAATCGGTATTAAAGATATGGGATATGTGGGTAATACTCCCAATAGATGGGATGGTGTGCCTAAAGATGTTTTAGCTAAATATGGGTTTGATAAGTCAGGCTGGGGTTAATAATATTAATTATTTAATCATATTTACACTGGGATCCCAAGCAGATGATTAAACCATGAAAGATAAAAAGCTCAGAAGTAGTAATTGGTTTGGTCGTACGGGAAAAGACGGGTTCATTTACAGAGCCTGGATGAAAAACCAGGGTATTCCTGACTATGAGTTTAATAATAAGCCAATTATTGGAATCTGCAACACATGGAGCGAATTAACACCCTGTAACGGGCATTTCAGAGACCTGGCTGAATCTGTAAAACGGGGTATTTTAGAAGCCGGTGGTTTTCCGGTAGAATTTCCTGTGATGTCATTAGGTGAAACACTAATGAAGCCTACTGCTATGTTATATCGCAATTTGGCAAGCATGGATGTAGAAGAATCTATAAGGGCAAACCCGGTGGATGGTGTAGTGCTTTTATGCGGGTGCGACAAAACCACCCCTTCCCTCGTAATGGGTGCTTGTAGTGTTAATATACCATCCATAGTGGTGTCCGGAGGGCCAATGTTAACCGGCAGACACAACGGCGCAAGTATTGGAACGACCGATGTATGGCGATACCATGATGATTTACGCGGGAACAAAATAACCGAGGAAGAACTCCTGACTATAGAAAGCGCTATGTGCCGTAGCAGCGGACATTGTGCCGTAATGGGTACTGCCTCTTCTATGGCTTGTATGGTAGAATCATTAGGCCTTTCGTTGCCTGGCAATGCTGCCATACCTGCTGCCGACTCAAGGCGAAAAACGCTTGCACAACTCTCCGGATTGCGTATTGTAGAAATGGTAAAAGAAGATTTGAAATTATCAGATATTCTCACCAGAAATGCGTTCGAAAATGCTATTAAAGTAAATGCAGCAATAGGCGGGTCCACCAACTTTGTAATTCATTTACTGGCTATTGCCGGAAGAATAGGAGTGCCCCTTACTTTGCAGGATTTTGATCATTTATCGGCTAACATTCCACTCATAGTAAACCTGCAGCCATCGGGTAAATATTTTATGGAAGATCTGTTTTATGCGGGTGGTTTACCGGCTGTCTTAAAAGAGCTTGATCAACTACTTCATAATAATTCTATTACAGTAAACGGTAAAACAATAAAACAGAACTACATAAATAGCAAATGTTTTAACAGGGATGTTATAGCCACTGTGGAGCACCCTGTTCACAACGCAACGGGACTCGCCATATTAACAGGAAATTTATGTGAAGAAGGGGCGGTTATAAAACCATCTGCTGCAAGTGCTCATTTGATGCAACATACCGGAAAGGCAATTGTATTTGAGAATATTGAAGATTTTAAGTTAAATATTGATGATGATGGACTGGATGTTGATGAAAACAGCATACTTGTTTTAAAGAATGTAGGGCCTAAAGGGTATCCGGGTATGCCAGAAGTTGGCAATATGGGAATTCCTAAGAAACTGCTGGAAAAAGGAATAACAGACATGGTTCGCATTTCGGATGGAAGGATGAGCGGAACCGGATTCGGAACGGTGGTTTTGCATGTTTCGCCGGAAGCAGCCACAGGAGGAAATTTTTCTGTGCTCAAGACGGGTGATATGATCACGCTGGACGTTCCAAACCGTACATTAAATGCAAATATTAGTGAGGATGAATGGCTGCTACGAAAACAGCAATACCAGCCATTACCGTTGCTTACAGAGCGCGGATATGTGAATTTATATATTAACCACGTTCAACAGGCACATTTAGGTGCTGATATGGATTTTCTTAGAGGCGGCTCGGGAAGTGAAGTGTTAAGAGATTCACATTAGATTGAATTCGTTCATAAAATGGTATGTCATTTATAGGAAAAACAGCAATAGTAACCGGAGCGGGTCAGGGAATTGGGTATGAAATCAGCCATTGCCTGATAAAAGAAGGAGCAAACGTTATTTTAAATGATTTGGATAAATCATTAGGTGTCGATGCTGTAAGGAAAATTAAAGAACTTAGCGGCAAAGAATGCATTCTTATTGATGGAGACTCAAGTGATCAGGCTGTTATAGATAAAATGGTAGATACCGCTGTGAAGCGCTTTGGGAAGCTGGATATAGTGGTTGCCAATGCCGGTATAACTTTATTCGGGGATTTCTTAACCTATTCCTCCCAATCATTTCATAAGGTAATGGAGGTTAATTTAGGCGGAACCTTTTTTCTGGCCCAGGCTGCTGCAAATCAAATGAAGCTTCAGGGTTCGGGCGGTTCATTGTTATTTACATCGTCTGTAACCGGACACCAGGCGCATAAAAACCTGGCAGCTTACGCCATGAGCAAGGCGGCCTTGGAGATGCTTGCGAAAAATTTAGTTATAGAACTTTCAGAATATAAAATCAACGTAAATACGATAGCACCGGGAGCTACCTTAACTGAACGAACAACCGATGATCCGCAATATGCAGCTACATGGTCCGAATTAACCCCTATGGGTCGTCCGGCAAATGTTTCTGATATTGCAAACGCTGCGTTGTTTCTTATATCAGAAAAGGCAAAACATATTACCGGGCAAAGTTTAATTATTGATGGTGGATGGACATCAATAAGTCCGTCGCCCTTATAAATACTAGAATGCTGAGTTTAAAAGAAAAAGTTGCAGTTATAACAGGTGGTGGCAGCGGTATTGGTAAAGCGGTTTCATTATTATTTGCCAAACAGGGCGCGGTTGTTTGTATACTGGATATGGACGAAAAAGCCGGGACATCGGTTTCAGAGGAAATAGCTGCATTAAATGGTAAATCTTTTTTTCAAAAGTGCAATGTATCTAGTCAGCATGAAGTTTTACAAATAGTTAAAAATATAACTGATCGGTTCTCGACGGTTGATATTTTGGTTAATAATGCGGGCATCGCTCATATAGGCACAGCAGAAACTACCTCCGAAGAAGATTTTGAACGGGTGCTAAATGTGAATGTAAAAGGCGTTTACAATTGCTTATTTGCAGTTTTGCCTGTAATGAAACAAAGAGGAGGTGTAATTTTAAACATGGCTTCTGTGGCTTCATCTGTGGGTTTGGCAGATCGGTTTGCTTATTCAGCTACAAAAGGCGCTGTAGTGGCAATGACCCTTTCGGTAGCCAAAGACTTTTTAGCCGATAATATCCGGTGCAATTGTATTTCACCGGGAAGGGTACACACGCCTTTTGTAGATGGGTTTTTAAAAAAAACCTACCCGGGTAAGGAACAGGAGATGTTCGAAAAACTTTCTAAAACCCAGCCCATCGGACGTATGGGCACACCCGAGGAAATTGCCAGCCTGATTTTATACTTATGCTCCGACGAGGCCTCATTTATTACCGGTTGCGATTATCCTATTGACGGTGGATTCATCAAACTAAATACTTAAACAGGTGATGGATAAAAAATCCAACTTAGAAATCGCTGTGAACCATTCCTCCTTATTGGGTGAAGGTCCGGTATGGGACGCTAACCGTGGAGTGATAGTTTGGGTGGATATTTTAAACGGGGAAATCCATGAGTTCTCACCTGATCAGAAAATTCATAAAATTGTTAAAGTCCATCAGAATATAGGTTCAATTGCACTTTGTAAGGATGGAAATTTTTTGGCAGCGTTAAAAAACGGATTTGCGTTTGTAAACCGGGAAAATGGTGACGTAACTATGATTGTTAATCCAGAAGATCATCTGCCATTCAACCGGTTTAACGATGGAAAATGTGATCCGGCAGGAAGATTTTGGGCAGGAACCATGTCGCTCAACGAGGAACTAAATGCAGGTTGTGTATATGCTATAGAAAAAGACCTGACGGTTAAAAAAAAAATAGATCAGGTCAGCATTGCTAACGGTATGGCCTGGAATTTGGATCATACAACGTTTTATTTCATAGACACACCCACACATGAAATTGTGGCTTATCAATATGATAAAGAAACTGGTAGCATCAGTGATAAAAAAACTTTAGTTAGTATTCCGAAAGAAGATGGATTTCCTGATGGAATGACAATAGATAATGAAGGGATGTTGTGGATAGCACATTGGAACGGCTGGCAGGTGACACGCTGGAACCCTGATACCGGGGAGAAGTTGTACAATATTCCACTTCCGGTCTCCAGGGTGACTTCCTGCACATTTGGAGGTGAAAACCTGGAAGATTTATATATTACATCTGCAAAAGTGGGACTTAGTGACTCTGAGTTATTGGATCAGCCGCTGGCGGGTTCTCTTTTCGTAAAGAAGAAATGCGGTTTTAAAGGTGTTTTGGCTGTAGAATTTTAAAAATAGTTATTACAACGTAATATTCGGGGGTCCCAGGGTTCTTCGCTATTTATCTCTTGAATAACCCCCACACCTTCTTGCCCCCCGCTACAATTACTACTGCAAGTAATCCGGCAACTAAACCAAATCCTAATTCTTTAATTGTGGCATTCAGTCCCGGAAAGAGGTGGTGAAAATATTCAATGTGATGAACAAAGATGCCACCGGCAACCAGGAGTAAAGCGATAGTCCCTACAACGGCTAAAATGCGGATTATAACAGGCAGCGAATTAACCAGCAAGGTGCCGAGTACTGATAAAAAACCTTTGTTATTGGAATGTGTGATAAGTTTTAAACCGGCATCATCCATTCTAACAATAAGGGCAACAATACCATAAACCCCTACCGTAGCCAGCAAGGCTACCGCAACAACAGTTGCGATCTGGGTTGTTAAAGTTTCTTCTGCAACGCTACCTAAAGCAATAATTACAATCTCTATAGACAGAATAAAGTCGGTTGCTATTGCAGATTTAACTTTTGTTTTTTCAACAGACCGATCATCCTGTATAACCTCCTCCACAACCTCATGGCTGGTTTTTGAACGATGAAAGAAGTATTCGATTATTTTTTCTACCCCCTCATAGGCCAGGTATAATCCTCCGAGAATTAAAACAATATTAAGAGCTGCAGGGAAGAACGCATTTAGTAATAAAGCAATCGGAACAATGATTAATTTATTAATGAAAGAACCTTTGGTAATAGCCCATAGCACGGGCAATTCCCTTGATGAAAGAAATCCGGTCGCTTTTTCTGCATTTACAGCTAAGTCGTCGCCTAAAATGCCCGCCGTTTTACCTGTTGCTATTTTTGTTGCCACGGCAACATCATCCATCAAAGCCGCTATATCATCTAAAATCGCAAAGAAACCTGATGCCATATTTTATTTAAGTGGTATGTTAAGAATATAAATATTCAAATGTAAAGTTATCTAACATCGTGATTGAAAATTAAACCCTCATAAGTAATTAACTTACAAGGGTTTAGTTCAATTTGTTGTGGACCCGGAGAGATTCGAACTCTCGTCCAAACATGGGACCAGATGCGCCTTCTACATGCTTATTTTGTAATTTGTTTTCGAGATTAAGTTGGCTACAAACATCCTGCTTAATCCTTAGCTTCTTAAGTTTTAGTGATCAGATCGAAGCGTTCTTATCCTTATTCCGGCATTTCCGTGCTTCCTGATCGGGTGCCGCCAGACTTGGCCCCCGGGAAACATCTCGCTTACACTTCTAAAGTGTAACAAAGGCAAATCTTAACTTGGTTAAGATTAAGCAGCAAGAGCGTAGTTATTTTCGCCTGTTGTTGTTTGAGAGTCCTGATTATAGCGCTGTACTCTCAATGCGCTGCATGCTTACACACTTATCATCCATCCTGTCAATTCCGGTCGGGCCCAAAGTGGGTTGCAATTAAATTGCCTTCAAAGGTAAACAATAATCTTACCCATTACTGTCTTGTAATTGATAACTAGTTATCTTTCTTCCCGGATACTGCTCTAACGCAACTTCCAGGCATTTTAGTGCACTCTTCAGATCTTCTGAATTCAAAACATAAGCCAAACGCACCTCATTGCTGCCAGCGCCCGCAGTACTGTAAAAGCCTGTAGCAGGAGCCATCATTACCGTTTGCTTTTCATAGCTGAAATCCTCCAGTATCCATTGGCAAAATTTATCAGAATTATCAATAGGCAATCTTGCTACCACATAAAATGCACCACCCGGGTTGGGGCAAAATACACCTTCAATTTTATTTAATGAACTTACCAGTATATCACGACGGGTAGTATATTCTTTGTTTACAGCTTCAAAATAAGAATCAGGAGTATCAATTGCCGCTTCTGCAGCTATCTGAGCAACTGTCCCGGTGCTTAAACGGGCTTGGGCAAATTTTAGAGCAGCAGCAAGAACAGCTTTGTTTTTAGTCACCAGGCATCCCAGACGAGCACCGCACGCACTGTAACGCTTAGAAACAGTATCTAACACGATCACGTTTTCTTCTAACCCATCCAGATGCATAGGAGAAACAAATGGGCGGCCGTCATAACAAAATTCACGGTAAGCTTCATCAGAAAATAGATACAGGTCGTATTTTAAACATAGTACTTTAAGTTCCTGCATTTCATCCAAAGAATAAAGATATCCTGTGGGGTTATTAGGGTTGCAAATAAAAATAGCTTTGGTTTTGGGCGTAATAAGCTTTTCAAAATCACTGATTGGCGGCAATGCAAAACCATTTTCAATAACCGATAAAACAGGCTTAACCACTATATCACTTGAACAGGCAAAGCCATTGTAATTTGCATAATAGGGTTCCGGAATAATAATTTCGTCACCGGGATTAAGGCATGTTAATAATGCAATGGTTATAGCCTCAGATCCGCCGTTGGTTACCAGGATGTTATCCGGTGTGATATTATACTCCAGTTTGTTGTAGTATCCGCTTAGCTTCTCCCGGTAAGAAAGAGTTCCTTCAGAGGGCGTATATGCCCACACTTTAAAGGAAATATTCTTTATTGCATTCAGCATCACCTGCGGGGTTTCTATGTCGGGCTGCCCAATGTTTAAATGGTATACTTTCTTTCCATCGCGTTTAGCCTGCTCGGCAAAAGGAGTAAGTTTTCTTATAGGGGAAGCAGGAATTTCCAGCCCCTTGGTAGATATTTCTGGCATGGTACAAAAATAAAAAAACTCCCCCGAAACCGGAGAAGTTCTTAATTATATTTATAAATGCTTATTTGCTGACGGTGTTTACCACCTCGCCTTTAATGTATAAGTATTTTACAGGTGTTCTGGCATTGGATTTTACTGTAACCGGCTTATTGAAAGGCATTACTGCTGCCGCATTATAAGTTAAAGTGATATTTCCGCTTTCTCCTTTTTTTACAGGGGTTTTAGTGTAGTTAGCAACGGTGCAACCGCATGTTGGCTCTACAGCACTGATAATAAGCGGCTCTTCGCCAGTATTAGTAAATTTAAAATCCACACTTACAGCCTTTCCCTGAGGAATTTTACCAAAGTCATAAGTTTCTTTGTCGAATTTAAATTCTGCTTTGTTATCAGTCTGCATAGCTGTCATGGTAGTAAAACCAATCAGTACAGCGCAAATAATCATTAATCTTTTCATTTTTTTTATCTGTTTAACAAATGTAATTCTAATTTTTTTCAGTCCAAAACTACTCAAATTAACGAATTTTGTAGTGAAAAGTTACATAATGTTATAATAACGGTTTCAGAAATATTATATTGCATACATATAGTTGTGCAGAATTCTTTTGCCTTCTTTAGTTCAATAACGTTTTATTATTTTTGGAGTCCACGTAACTATTTTATGCCGGCAGAAGAGCACATAATAAGTCAGATAGATGTTGCAGAGTTAAGCTTCAACGATTTTAAGCAAATTGTGATCAATGATTATAGAATAGCTTTTGAAAGTCGCCAGGCAAGTATTTTGGGGCGTAGGGAAGTATTAACCGGTAAAGCAAAATTTGGAATTTTTGGTGACGGAAAAGAAGTAGCCCAGCTTGCTATGGCTAAAGCGTTTAAAGCCGGCGACTGGCGTTCCGGATATTACCGGGATCAGACTTTTGCTTTTGCCTCGGGCATGTCAAATCTGAGCGAGTTTTTTGCCCAGCTATATGCTAATTCTGATGTAAGTGCAGATCCGGCTTCTGCGGGAAGGCAAATGAACTGTCATTTTGCTACACGTATTATTGACGAAAATAGTAATTGGAAAAACACAACAGAAACCATTAACAGCTCTTCAGATGTTTCACCAACCGGAGCACAAATGGCACGTTTGGTTGGATTGGCCTATGCATCGAAATTGTACAGGAACAATCCCAACCTGGAATATCTTAAAAATTTCTCTGTTAACGGTAACGAAGTAGCTTTTGGCACGATTGGAAATGCCTCAACATCCGAAGGTGTATTTTTCGAAGCCATCAATGCCGCCGGCGTTATGCAAATTCCCATGGCCGTTTCTATCTGGGACGATGCGTATGGAATTTCTGTTCCGGCCGAATACCAGACTACCAAGCAGGATATTTCTGAAATTTTAAAGGGATTTCAACGGGATGAAAAGGGAGAAGGATATGAAATATTTAAAGTAAAAGGGTGGGATTATCCGGGATTGTGCGAAACTTATAAACAGGCAATAGAGGTATGCCGTGAAAAGCATATACCTGTAATGATACATGTTGTAGAAATTACGCAGCCGTTAGGGCATTCCACTTCAGGCTCTCATGAGCGTTATAAACCAAAGGATCGGATAGACTGGGAGAAAGAGTACGACTGCCTGGTTCAGATGCGAAAATGGATGATTGCCTCGGCAATTGCAGATGAAGAGGTAATGGATGAACTGGAGAATACTGCAAAAACCTATGTTCGCGAATGTCAGAGAACAGCTTGGGCAGCATTTAATACTAGTATTAAGGATGACGCGGAGAATTTTTATTCTTTAGCGGAAAATATAGAAAACCAGGAAGTAAAGAATTTGGCTTTAGCCTTGCGTGCAGGTATAGATCCCGGTCGGAAAGAGATAATAAATGCAGTCAGAAAATCTATACGGTTACTTCGCAATGATCAATCGGAATCTAAATCAGCTTTGATAAAATGGTATCAGCAACAGATCGATATAAACTTTGAACGCTATAATTCCAAACTGTACACCGGATCAGCAGAAAGTCCTGCAAACGTACCTGTTGTTAAGGCAGAGTATAATCAGGATGCTGCCATCATGGATGGAAGAGAGATTTTAAATGCCTGTTTTGATGCGAATTTTGAACGGGACCAGCGTATCATTGCATTTGGTGAGGACGTTGGGCTTATTGGTGACGTTAATCAGGGCTTTGCAGGGCTGCAGGCGAAATATGGAAAGCTAAGAATTACAGATACCGGAATCCGGGAAATGACCATTGTTGGTCAGGGGATAGGTTTAGCTCTCCGGGGCTTAAGGCCAATAGCCGAAATACAATACCTGGACTATTTGATATTTGCCTTAAATATTTTGAGTGATGATCTGGCTACTTTAAGTTATCGTACCAAAGGAGGCCAAAAAGCACCCTTAATAATTCGTACCCGGGGGCACAGGCTTGAGGGGATCTGGCATTCTGGATCGCCGATGGGTATGATTCTGCATTCGCTACGGGGGATCCATATCTGCGTCCCCAGGAATATGACACAAGCTGCAGGAATGTATAATACATTGTTCAGATCCGATGAACCAGCACTGGTAATAGAGAACCTGAACGGGTACAGACTGAAAGAAAAACTTCCGCTCAACGCAGGAGAATTTACTGTTCCGTTAGGTAAAGCAGAAATAGTACGTGAGGGAACTGATATTACCATACTGTCTTACGGGGCTACTTTGCAAATTGTTCAGGAAGCGGCGGAAGAACTGGAAGAAATGGGGATTTTTGTAGAAATTATTGATCCGCAGACATTATCTCCATTTGATACTGAGCATCTTTCAGGAAAGTCTCTTCAGAAAACCAATAGGCTGTTGATTGTGGACGAAGATGTTCCGGGCGGAGCTTCTGCGTATATTTTACAGCATATACTGGAAGAACAAAATGGTTATTTTTCTCTGGACGGTCAGCCAAGAACGCTGACTGCTAAAGCTCACAGGCCACCATACGGATCTGACGGAGATTACTTTTCAAAACCATCTACTGATGATATTATTGAAATAGTTTATGAGATGATGGGAGAGGCAGATTCAGCCAGATTTCCTAAATTATTTTAAATGGCTATCGTGTATTGGTAATTCATACAGAAATAGATTAATTAAGTACTGAACTACACGAAGGTCGGAAAAAAGAGATCTTCCGCAACGGTACTCAAAGAGATCAAAGCCCTTACCATTATGCGAAATTTAATCTTTAAGATAAAAAGATTATTATTCTGGAAGCTTCTTTTTTTACTTAAACGAAAGCCGTATTGGGTACAGATATTAATTTTTTACGTTACCTCAATTGTGGTAACAATATTATCAGCACCGTTTATTTATCTTACAGAACAAGTTACAGAAAAAGGTGAGACTGGACCCGACACAAATTTATTTGTGCTCATTTTGATTATAGCTCCTATTTTAGAAACCTATTTTTCTCAACATTTAGTTTTTAAAATTATGCAACATTGGTCTGTTACTAAAAAGAAGTATGGGATCTATATTATTCTGTCAAGTCTCATTTTTGGAGTTTTGCATACTTATAGTGCAAGCTATGTTGTCTATGCTTTCACAGTAGGTTTAATATTAAGCTATACTTATTATTTTTATTGTAAAAACCCCGGGATAGCTTTTTGGTCGACTGCTTTAATTCATTTCTTAAGAAACTCAATTGCCTACATTTACTTATTTTTCGAAACATGAATAATTGAATGGTACGACCTTAGCTATACAGTATAAAAATTCCTGTTTTTTGGTATAGATAACTCAATCATCTAATTTAATGAGGTTTCCCGTGATACTAAAATCAGACAGAGTTTAGTTAAAAACACTTATCTTGAAATATTGGGCATTCTCCTTGTATGTCTAAATCGATAATTAATATCGCTGATGAATACTATTAAATTATATTCTTTCTATAATTTAATAGATAAATTTCTTAAATAGTGATCAGCAATTACCAGGGCAGCCATGGCTTCTACAATAGCTACAGCCCGGGGAACAACACAGGGATCATGACGTCCTTTGCCCTGAATTTCTGCTGCCTCGCCACTTGAATTAATAGTTGCCTGTGTTTGTAAAATGGTAGCTACAGGCTTAAACGCTACATGAAAATTAATATCCATTCCGTTGGAAATACCTCCCTGTATACCTCCCGAGAAATTAGTTCTGGTACGGATCTGTTCTCCATCCGCTGCAGGAATAAAGACATCATTATGTTCAGAACCTTTCATCGTTGCTCCTTCAAAGCCGGAACCATATTCAAACCCATGCACGGCATTAATACTCAGCATGGCTTTTCCTAAATCTGCATGCAATTTATCAAAAACCGGGTCGCCTAAACCTACCGGACAGTTACGTATAATACATGATATTTTCCCGCCTACAGTATCGCCATCTTTTCTAATGCTATCAATGAGTTCTATCATTTGGTTTGCTGTGGCAGGATCAGCGCATCTTACCAGGTTATTTTCCCGGATAGCGGTAAGTTCATTCAGGTCTGATAGTTCAATATTTGGCGCAGTAATATTTCCTGCTGCAGAAACATGAGCAAAAATTTCAATGCCCAGCTGCTTTAACAGCAATTTAGCCATGGCACCGGCGGCCACACGGGCCGCAGTTTCTCTGGCAGATGAGCGTCCGCCTCCCCGGTGATCACGAATTCCGTATTTTACATGGTAAGTATAATCTGCATGCGAAGGGCGAAAGGTGTCTGTATTATGAGAATAATCTTTTGAGCGCTGATCCTCGTTAGGGATGAGCATCGCAATCGGAGTACCCGTAGTCTTTCCTTCAAATATACCCGATAAGATTTGTACAGTATCACTTTCTTTTCGTTGGGTAGTTATCTTGGATTGTCCCGGGCGCCGCTTATCCAGCTCTGCCTGAATGAAATCTAAGTCTACAGAAATATTCGAGGGACAGCCATCAATGATGACCCCAATCGCGGGGCCGTGTGATTCTCCAAAAGTGGTTATACAAAATAATTTTCCGAATGAGTTGCCAGCCATGTTTAGTATTGAGTATTGAGTATTGAGTATTGAGTATGAAAGTTAAACTTCGCAAATCTCAATACGCTATACGCAAATCTAATTAATTTCAAACCCTGCTTTTTTCAGATCTTCCCAAAAATGAGGATAAGATTTTTCAACCACCTTTTGATCTTCTATCTGTACCTTATTTATAACCAGCGCGAGGGGAGCAAAAGCCATAGCCATGCGGTGGTCTTCATAGGTTTCTACAACTAATTCGTTGGGAAAATTTAGCCCGCTGCAATCCAGTTTATAAGTAAAATTTTTCTCGATCAGCTTCACCCCAATCTTTTCCAGTTCATTCTGCAAGGCTTTAACCCGATCTGTTTCTTTGATTTTCAAGGTTTCCAGGCCTGTAAAAGTAGCATCGTGACCTAAGGCTGCACACACAACAATAACAGTTTGTGCAAGATCCGGACATTCCTTAAAATCAAATATTTTCCGGGTTACATCTTTAGCCTCTTTTGTAATCAGCACACCCCCGTTTTTAAATTGGGAAGTTACTCCGAAATTGGCCATAATTTCAGCTATCTGACTGTCGCCCTGAAGGCTGTAGGCATTTAGCCCGGGCAAAAATAACTCTGCCTCAGGTGCCAGTGCAGCTATAGCATACCAGTAAGAAGCCGCGCTCCAATCCGGCTCCACCGGGATAACAGCATGATTAAATTCCTGGTGCTGAATGGAGATGGTATTTTCATTCCATGTATGCTTAATACCTGCCTGATCAAGCATAGTCAGGGTCATTTCCACATAAGGTTTTGAAGTTAGCTCCCCTTCAATGGTTACATTTAAACCTTGCGGTAAATTAGCAGCGATTAATAATAATGCAGATATGTACTGGCTGCTTACATTTCCCTTAATAATTATTCTGTTGGTTTTTTGCTGCAAAGGGCCTGTTAATTTTACCGGTGGAAATCCTTCATTTTCAGTAAATTGGATTTGCGCTCCCAGGGCTTTCAACGCATCGGTGAGTATTCCGATGGGCCGTTGTTTCATTCGTTCTGTTCCCGTAAGCGTAATCTCTCCCTGCTGCAATGTTGCAAAAGCAGTTAGAAACCGCATAGCTGTACCTGCAGGGCCCACATTGATTTCAGATTTCGGATTTCGGATTTCGGACCTCAGAATATTTTCCAGCGTTACTGTATCCGCAGCTTTTGAAAGATTTTCTACTTTAACCTTTCCCATGCTTAATGCCTGCATGATCAGGGCCCGATTGCTTTCGCTTTTAGAACCTGTTAATTGTATGGTGCCTGAAAGCTTTTCCTTTTTTATGAATAAGGTAATGTTCTCAGAACTCATTTCAGATCTTCGGTAACTGGTTTATCATTCATAATCTCCGTTTGCTTGCGAATAGATTCGCTATGAATCAACTCAAGAAGCTTCCCTGCAAAATTGACATCTAATTTCAATGCTTTAGCAAACGAGGTACGTTTATGCATAATCTCATCCCAACGGTTTACTTGTAAAATGGTCACATCATTATCACGTTTGTACTCACCAATTTTTTCAACAATGGTCATACGTTCTGCCATTTTCTGAATGATCTGATCATCCAGTTTATCTATCTGGTGCCGCAGGCCTGCAAGTTTATCTGTAAGCTCTTTTCCCAATACTTCGGGGTGGCGTAAAGTCAGATGGTCCATTAAATCGGAAACCGCAGATGGAGTTAACTGCTGTTTTGCGTCGGTCCATGCTACGGAAGGATCCATGTGAGATTCGATCATCAATCCCTGCATATCCATATCAAGCGCCTTTTGAGAGATGTATGATATAAGTTCGCGGTTACCGCAAATATGACTGGGATCATTTATGATTGGCAACTCCGGACAAAGAGTTTTTAACTGAATGGCGATTTCCCACATCGGCTCATTTCTGAACGCTGTTTTTTCAAATGAAGAAAAACCACGGTGAATAGCCGCTAATTTCTTGATTCCCGCGTTATTTATGCGCTCTAATGCTCCGCACCATAACTGCAGATCAGGATTTACAGGATTTTTAACCATTACCGGGATATCAACACCGCGTAAAGCATCAGCAATTTCCTGCACTGTAAACGGATTAACTGTTGAGCGTGCCCCAACCCATAAAATATCAACTCCTGCTGCAAGGGCTTCTTCCACGTGTTTTGCATTGGCAACCTCTACTGCTGTGGGCAGACCGGTTTCTTCCTTTGCTCTTTTAAGCCACTCCAGGCCAATACTTCCAATTCCTTCAAATTCTCCGGGCCTGGTTCTGGGTTTCCATATACCTGCACGCAGAACACTCACTTTTCCTGTATTTGCCAGCTGGTGAGCTGTTGCAAGTAGTTGGTCTTCAGTTTCTGCACTGCAGGGACCTGAAATTAGCAAGGGCTCATTTTTAATGTTTACCCATGAACTTAATGGCTGGATATCAAGATTTAGTTTCATAATTCTTTAATGTGGGGTTCTATACGTTATCGTTCTTTTTATATTCACCCATAATGGTGAAATTTATGGTGTGTTTTAATACTTTCCTGATTGCTGTATCATATCCTGCTTGGTTGCTCCACTCTATGTCAACATAAAAATTATATTCATTACGCTTTCCAAGTACAGGCATGGATTGGATTTTAGTAAGGTTGATACTTTGTTCGGCAAAAATGTTCAGCACGCTGGAGAGTGAGCCCACCTCATTTCCCACCTGGAAGCTTAACGAGGCCTTATCTGCATTTTTTACCTCACTGTCTTTATCTGTAAGAATAAGAAAGCGGGTGTAATTTTTCTTGTTCGATTCAATCCGGCGCTCCATAACTTCAAGATTGTAAAGTTGTGCAGCCAAAGTATTTGCAATAGCCACCGTGTCCGTTAATTTTTCATCACGGATCTTTTTTGCACATGCGGCCGTGTCGTTGCTCTCAATAATCTGTAGATGTGGAAAATCATCAAAAAAATCAATGCATTGCCTGATTGCGATAGGATGTGACTGCACGAACTTAATATCCTCAAATTTTACTCCCGGCAAAGCCAGCAGGTGTAACTGTATGGGCAAATAAACCTCACCGATTATAGGAAAATGATAATCTCTCAGCAGTGTATAATTTGGCAGCAGACTCCCTGCAATGGAATTTTCTATAGCCATTACTACGTAGTCAGCTTTTTTTTGCTTTAAAACATCACATGTCTGTTTAAAAGAGTTGCATTCTATCGTCTCAATATCCTCACCAAAAAACCTGAATGCTGCCTCTTCGTGAAAAGAAGCTTTTATTCCCTGAATGGCTACTCTTTTTTTGTTCATTATCTGATAAAAAAAAAGTCCCGGCTGTTTGCCCGGACTTGCTTTAATTCTTTTTTATGTAATTAGTGCATACTAGTCCCGGCTTTTACTGCTATAGTAAAAGTAATAACCGAACCAATATGCATTTGTATTTCTCATCATTATGTTTTTCAAATGTACATACTAAAATGAAAATCCCAAAAAAAAATTTATTTTTTTCGCGGATTAGTAAATTTGATGGCTATTTTATTAAATTTCTATAAAAGTCAAGGCTTTTAACTATCAAATCTTCTTCTACAAAGTTATCATACGAGCACTCTCCAATTTTGGTTAACAGCGCAAAGCCAATACGCTGGTTATCATTTTTCTTATCATTTTTCATTACAGCTAATAAATCATCATTATTAGTTGTGATCGGGCTGATCGGAAATAGTTTGATTATCGCGTTTGTTACTTCCTGCAACTCAACATCGATGAGCCCGTTTATTTTATGTGACAGATAACTTTCACAGATCATTCCAATGGCTATGGCCTCACCATGCAACAGGGGGTTAATTTTGTCGGTTAGCGAACAGCTTTCTACAGCATGGCCAATGGTGTGTCCAAAATTCAGAATTTTCCTTTTCCCTTTTTCGTGTGGGTCGGCAGTAATTACCTGGTTCTTAATTTCAACCGAACGATAAACAAGTGCCGGATCAATATTTAATGGGTCGGCAGTTTTCAGCTGGTCAAAATATTTTTTATCAGCTATAAGGCCGTGCTTAATCATTTCGGCATATCCGGAAACCAACTGGCAATCTTCAAGGGTTTTTAAGAAAGCGGAATCAATAAATACAGCTTTGGGTTGGGTAAAAGTTCCGATGATGTTTTTTACATGATCCATATCTATACCCGTTTTACCACCTACCGACGCATCAACCTGTGCTAAAAGAGTAGTAGGAACCTGGATAAAATCAATTCCCCGTTTAAAAGTAGATGCAGCAAAACCTCCCATATCGGTAATCACACCCCCTCCTAAATTAATCAGCAGACTATTTCGCTCTGCATTAAAATCAAGAAGGTTTTTCCAAACGCCGATGCAGAAATCTATATTTTTATTCTCTTCTCCGGGATCAATCTCAATGATATCATAATTCTCAGGTAAATAGGGCTGAAGCAGCGGAAGGCAATGTTTTTCGGTATTACTATCTGCCAAAACAAATATTTTAGAATAATTACCGTTAGAAATGAAGTTCTTAATCTCCGGTAAGCTGTTTTGAAAATGAACAGGGTAGCCGATACTTTGAATGGGATGCATTATTTTACTGAAATTACCTGACTGTTAAATTCTATCTGATCACCTTTTTTAACCTTTAATCGTTTACGGTAGTCCACTTCACCATTATACTTCACCAAACCGTCACTAACCACATTTTGCGCTTCCCCGCCACTTTGTACCAGATTTGTAGCTTTTAACAGTTGAATAAGCGGAATATATTCACCTTCGAGTATGAATTCGATCATGTGCAAACTTACGAAACTTGGATACGTTAGTTATACAGAATTTACATATTATACATGGCCGATTTAAAAGATGATTTGCAAAGCAGTGAACTGTCATTTGATGATACTAAAATAGCTTTTCGTAATAAAACCGATGCTGAACTTAACCGGGCCTTTTGGTTGTTTAAAGTCATTAGCTTTAATCTGTTAACTAAAATGGGTACTCCGATTACCACTTTTGCCTTAAATATTGGTTTACCCATTCAGCCTCTTATAAAAGCAACCATATTTAAGCAATTCTGCGGAGGCGAAACCATACAGGATTGCGAAGGCGTTATCAGCCAGCTTGCCCTTGGTAAAGTGGGCACCATACTGGATTATTCTGTAGAAGGCGAAGAGAAAGAGGAGGTTTTTGAAGAAACTGCGCAAGAAATTATCCGAACCATACAAAGAGGAGAAGATGATGATCGTATTCCATTAACCGTTTTTAAAATAACAGGTGTAGCCCGTTTTTCCCTGCTTGAAAAAGTGGCAGCAAAACAAGAGTTATCTGCTGAAGAAGTAACAGAATTTGAACGATCAGGATCCAGAATAGATAAAATTTGCAGGGCGGCTTTCCAATTTGGCGTACCTGTCATGATTGATGCTGAAGAAAGCTGGATACAGGGTGCAATTGATGATCTTGCTTTAAAGATGATGCGGGCATATAACCGTGAAAAGATAATCGTATACAATACCTATCAGTTATACAGACGGGATAAATTGGAATCCTTAAAGGCAGATATTTTCACAGCTAAGCAGGAAAGTTTTATTCTGGGAGCAAAGCTGGTTCGCGGAGCATATATGGAAAAGGAACGGAAGAGAGCAGAAGAGTTCAGCTATCCTTCACCCATTCATCCAGACAAAAAAGCTACTGACGAGGATTATAACGAAGCTTTAAAGTTTAGTATTGAAAACATTGATCACGCAGGATTAGTGGCCGGGACTCATAATGAGGAAAGCTGTGAACTGCTTGTTCACCTCATGGACAACGCCCGGGTCACCAGAAGCCATAATCATGTGTATTTTTCACAGCTGTTAGGCATGAGCGATAACCTTAGTTTAAATCTTGCAAACGCAGGTTATAATGTTGCTAAATACGTTCCTTACGGTCCGGTTAAGGCCGTTATGCCCTACTTATTCAGGCGGGCACAGGAAAATTCTTCCATTGCAGGGCTAACTGGAAGAGAGCTAAGCCTGATAATCAGGGAGAAAAAACGCCGCAGCTTATCAGCCGGGCGTATTTAATTTTCTAAGTAATTCTTCTGAAATATCATCTGCATAAACTCCGTAGGCGTTAATAAATACACCTTTTACATCATGGCGGGGAGCACTGATTGCATATAGAATTGAATTGTCTGATGGATTGGTCATGCCTTCAAACCTGAAAAATTTATCGATCTCAAAGTCTCTGGGACTTAAGGTTATATCACCATTCGTACTGTGTAATGAGTTGTTATGGATATTGAAATCATGTGTATATCCTTCTTTTTTCAGGTCTTCTAAAGCGTCGACCATGTTAGTATATTCTGTTACGTTTGCCATGCTGATATAACACAGGCCAAATGATATTGTTTATGTTAAAAAGAGGTTTATACTCCTGTTAAATAAGTCCAGAACTGCTCATAAAACTCTTTAAAGTTTCAGGAAAAGTTAATAAATAAGTTTGAAGGCCAAGTTTATTTGCAGTATTGATATGCTGCGGGCTGTCATCAATAAATAAAGTTTCCTCAGGGATTAGATTGTTTTCGAGCATCATCAGTTCAAAAATTTGCGGATCAGGTTTGCGCATTCCCATTAAATGTGAATAATAAGCTTTTTCAAAAAATTCATCGTTTGAAACCAGGCTGTGTTCCTGTTTAAGGTAGTTCATAATCCAGTTATAATGGATCTCATTATTGTTGCTTAAAAGAAAGGTGCGATATTTTTCATTTGCCTTGCGCAGGATATCATGATTTTCAGGTGGTACACCAATAAGCAGTGTATTCCATGCGTAATCAATCTGCGAATCGGTAAGATCAAATGACCCTGTAATTTGCCTGATGCCATCGCGGAATTCTGCGGAAGTTATTTTTCCTTTTTCAAACTCATCAAATAATAGCGCATGACCGGTATGCCCAAAAAAGAGGGATACATTTTTAATTCCAAGTTCTGTAAAGGTGTCCTGAGTGCGTTTAAAATCTATCAGGAAGATAACATTGCCGTAATCAAAAATGATGTTTTTTATTTTGGAATACACGTCGGTCGGGTGGTTATTAAAAAATAAGCTTGTAAAAAATCCGCAGACTTGAAAATATAATAATTATCCCAACACCTATTAACATGCTTTTAAGTGGTAACCTTCCTGCCAATCGTGCAGCCAGAGGCGCGCCTAAAAGCCCTCCTATAATTAGCCCTGCAATAGCTTGTATATGACTAACGCCCAGCATCAAAAAGAAAGTAAGGGCGCTGCTTGCCGTAACAAAAAATTCCGTCAGACTTACTGTTCCAATAACAATCCGTGGCGTTCTTCCTTTTGAAATAAGCGTACTGGTAACTAATGGCCCCCAGCCTCCTCCGCCAAATGAATCTAAAAATCCCCCGGCTCCGGCAAGCCATCCTGCCCGTTTTACTTTTTTTGGCGGACTTTTCTTTTTAAAAGCCATACTTAAAATACGTATTCCCAATATCAAGGTGTATACGGATAGTACAGGGCGTACCCATTTAGAGTTTTGTTCACCCAGATAACTGAGCAATACTGCACCAGCTATAGCTCCCAAAATCCCGGGAATAAGCAGGGTTTTAAACAGTTTTTTATTCACGTTCCCAAAACGATAATGGCTATAGCCCGATGCACCGCTTGAGAACATTTCTGCAGTATGTATGGCTCCGCTGATTGCGGCCGGGTTAAGGCCGGTTGGTATTAAAACTGTGGTAGATATAACCCCATAACCCATCCCCAGGGCTCCGTCAACCAGTTGGGCGGCAAACCCGGCAAAAAGCATCCATACAAAACGATCATCTATATGCGTAGAAACCTCTTTCCAGACCTGGTCGAGAGATAAATACGAGAATATAGAATGGCCTATGATCATGAATGCTAATGCAAACAGGCACCAATTTGCCACTTTTATCCATTTTCGTTCCTCTTGTTTTGCTGCTATGGATTTGGGAAGATTATCCTGTTTAATCGCAGCTCCGTTTAAATGATAGTTGCTTAAATCAGGCCGTCCTACAGTTTCTATGAACTTGCATTTACTGATCGCATTATTATGAATCTTTAATTGAATTTCCGGGTCGTCATCATCCACAATAATAAGGTGGTAGTTGTCCAGCCGTAATGTTTTATAATTTTCTTTACCGGGCTTTTCGTGAGTTAGAACAGCATCCGGTAACTGTGTTTTAAGCCTGTCAGCGAGTTCAGCATTATGGGTACGATTACCAATAAGCAAGATATTAAGCTTGCCGGGATTAATAAAAACCGGTATCCCTGGTTGGATTGGTAATTTTTTTACAGGCATTTCGGCAAATATAATATTTAATCTACCATTTTAGTAGAGTTTATATTCAGGTATTTTAATGAGTTGGACAATTTATTTTACGGCATCGTCATGAAAATTTTAATAATAACTGAAAATATGTAGATTTGCGACGCTAAATATAATCGCGCCCATAGCTCAGTTGGTTAGAGTAGAAGACTCATAATCTTTTGGTCGATGGTTCGAGCCCATCTGGGCGCACGAGAATAAAAACGCCTCTAAGCATCATTAGGGGCTTTTTTATGTCTAATTCCTTTTTCTTTCGGTAAAAATTCAGACCTGTTTATAGACATTGTACGTCTTTTTCCGTACGTTTATTGAATAAAACTTTAGAAAAACTTTAGAAAACTATGGCCACCGTTGCTGCTGTTATTCTTCCAAGACGATAAAAAAAAAGATAAGACATGGAACGTCAAAATCCGGGTTGGCCATAAAAGCAAAAGCCGTTACATAGATACGGATCATTTTGTTGTGAAAAACCAACTTGACCGAAAATTCAATTTAAAGGATAGCGATATTATTGAAGAACTGGAGCCGAGGTTAAAGAACTACCGAAAGGCTATAGGCCGCATGGTGGATCTTGATGATATAGATGCAGCGAATGTTCGACGAAGTGCTCTGGTCTTTTACATTAAAACCCTTCTTGGAGTTGCATCTGTATGATTTCAAACAACTTTTTTTTACTGTCATGATAAATATAGTTAACCTTTGTTTCGTTTGCTAATATTGATTTTAGAAAATGGCCGTAGGTGTTATATACTTTCGGTTTGAAGGATTTTAAATACATTACTTTATTGGTTGGTGTAATTTTAATTATCGTTAATGGACCGCCAATTTCTGTTTCTAAATTATATTCTTTGGGATATTGACGAATAGTTTCTTCGGCTAATCCAGCAGCGTGTTTCATCGTTAGCGGTAGTTTGTATTTATTCTTAAGCCTAGAGAATGTTTGATATGCTTGAATATGGGAAAACGCCATGTCGTTCTTCTGCGTTAAAACAGAAATACTATCCTCCGCTGCTATTAAAAGCTTAGGAACTCCTGTTTCGTAGGATCCCATTATCCATGAGTTGTTCTTTAAAAAGATTTCCCTCTCATTAACACCACGTTCATTTATTAAAAAGTCCATGAATAAAGCAAACGAGTGTTCAATATCTCTCGCAGGGGCCTTTTTGCTTTTAAAATCAATGAAAAGGTTTCTTAGCGTGATTTTATTAAAAACCGTCAGTCCAGCAACGGCAATTGGATATTTGTTTAATTGGTATATTTTTTGAATACTGTCTAGATATGTAGGTGCGTGGCTTTCCATCAACTATCTCTCTGAATGCACCCCTAGAATCAGAAGCGATTATAATGCCATCTTCGCATATGATAGCTATAATTAATGTCCCCTGATGAACTTTAGATAGTGTGGGTTTAGGTTTGCAATTTGAGAGTAACAGCAAACAGCTGGCCAATGCAATAAACTTCATTATCCTAAAGTATGACATTTTCTTGACCGTTCAAACTCCTTGGATGTTCTATGCGATTTTTAAATTACCATCCACTAATCCAGGCTAATATCTGAGGGGAAATTGCCAAGAAAAAGCTGAAGGATGCGCTTTAGCTTTAGAAATACTTTAGGAAAAAAATAAATATTCTTTGTAAATAGTTGTAAATCAATCGTTAATCGCCACCTGTTCAAAATACTCATAATCTTTTGGTCGAAGGTTCGAGCCCATCTGGGCGCACGAGCACAGTTCATTTTGGATAAACCCTGTAAGTATTTTGATTTACAAGATTTTTTACTTTCTTTTAGTCATATCAATCTACAATTCTGGTTACCAATCCCACTAACTGTTTTTAGTTTTACCTCAGTGTAATCTGTAATTAAGAGATGGAAAAGCGTCGGTTATGCATGCGTTACGGTAAACCACGGTTAAAGTTGTTTTCCTAACTCAGAAAATAATTGGCGCAACGGTTTCCTCGAACATCAGTCTGAATCTCTAATCCTGACGGGAGAGGCGTATCTGTCAATTGCGGATGAAGCTATGATATAGTTTCGTGTCAATTATAATTTCATAACTGACACTTATTATAATTTAAATACATACTATTATTATAATTTTAATACGTACGTTTATTATTATATTACAATATATCCTAATGCTGGATATTAAGAAGATCCAACACAGGTTTTCCCTTAAGCGTCAACGAAACCAGCTCTTCGATAAATTTTGAAAGTCAACAACTAGAACGCAATATATGAGCACTTTACTTATCAGCTACTAATATACAGTGTTCGAGCCCAGAGGGGCGCACAGGCCTCAAAAGAAGTTTTGAGCCTTTTTTTATTGTCCTATGACGGTATTCCTCTTAAATTATCTGTAAACAATTGTTAGATGAAACAACATATATTGTTCATATTAGCATAAAAAGATTTAAGAATAATTTACAAAGAATATGGCAAACGTTGCGTAACTGATTTTGAAACGATTACGAATAATTTCAGCAATGATGGTGTTAGTTATGTCGGCATGCTCACAAGTCTATGTTACCCGCCCTGCTTCTGTTATTTCTAGTACAATAACTTCTAATAGACCCGTCAGAGGAGTTTGGCTTACTAATGTTGCAAGTACAGTTCTGGATTCGCGTCAGAATATAAAGGATGCGGTTAGTTTATGTGCCGAAAGCGGAATAAACAATATTTATGTTGTCACATGGAACGCAGGCCAGACACTTTATCCAAGCAGAGTTATGGAAAGAATGTTCGGAAAACTTATTGATAAACGCTTTGAGGGAAGAGACCCGTTAAGAGAACTAATTGATGAAGCACATAAGAAGAATATAAAGGTACATGCCTGGTTTGAATATGGCTTTTCTTCTTCTTATAAACAGAACGGGGGAGATATTATCAGGCGCAAGCCTGAATGGGCGGCTATTGATAACAATGGAAAGTTAGTTATTAAAAATGGTTTTGAGTGGATGAATGCATTTGACCCAAAAGTGCAAAATTTCATATTGTCTTTAATTAAAGAAGTGTCCAAAAACTATAATATAGATGGTATTCAGGGCGATGACAGATTGCCTGCCAATCCATCAACAGCAGGCTATGATAAGTATACAGTAGCATTATACAAAAAAGAGCATAATAATTTACCTCCTCCTAATGATTATAAAGACACTGATTGGGTCACTTGGCGTGCAAATAAGCTAAACGATTTTATGAGGCGTATTCACTACGAGATAAAAGCAATCAGACCAGACATAGCAGTTACCATGGCACCCAGCATTTTCCCTTGGAGCAAGGAAGAGTACCTTCAAGACTGGCCGACCTGGGTTAAGAATGGCTGGGTTGATTCCATATTTCCCCAGGTATATCGGTATAATATTGCTGCCTACACCACCAATTTGGATGCTAATTTAAAATACATGCCTGAAACTGACTATGATATCTTCTATCCAGGTGTGCTATTAAAGGTGAGTGATTACAGTCCTTCTGAAGAATTTTTGAACCAGATGATTGAGGTGAACCGGAAGAGAGGTATTCAGGGCGAAGTATTCTTTTTTTACGAAGGATTGAAATTACATGCTGATTTTTTTAAAAAATATTATAACTCTATTCCGAATTAAAATGACACCTAGAACTTAGCGGCTGATAAGCATTTGTATTGAGGTTAGATAGTAACCCAACGAGGAAAGATGCCAGAAATGTTGTCGCGAGCATTTTTAAACCCTAATTTAAAGGTTACGAAGCATATATGGAAAAACTGGTGACTGCATTTAATCCTTCGGCAGTATTAAATGTGATGTGCAGAAACACTATTTTCGTAAGCTGTGACGGTTATTTATATGATTGTGATTTTAATCAGATGCTGGACTTGAAAGTGTCCTGTTCGACCTCTCAGCATGTAAGTGAATTTAATTTTGACGAGTTGAAAAACCGTAACATTTTTTACACTGTTATGGATGTACAGCAGGGTCAGGTTCAAGCTGTGGAGGTACTGTTACAGATTAAATTATGGATAGATTTCTAAATACAGCGCTCATTATTTTTGTTCGAAATCCGGAATTAGGCAAAGTAAAAACCAGATTAGCTAAGAGCATCGGGGATGAAAAGACTTTGGCTATTTATCAAATGCTGTTAAAGCATACTTTTGAAACTACCCGGGATGTAGGTTGCCGGAAATTTGTGTATTACGCAGATAATCTGACCGAATATGATTTATGGAACAATCCCGGTTATACCAAGCGATTACAACAAGGAGATGGATTAGGCGAGCGAATGAAAAATGCATTTAATGATCTTTTTGAACAGGGATTTAAAAAGGTATTAATTATTGGAAGCGATTGTTTAGAACTACGTACAGATATTCTTTCAACAGCTATCACAAAACTCGATCAGGCTGATGTGATTATAGGTCCGGCCTTTGATGGAGGATATTACCTTTTAGGGATGACTTCTCCGGTTCCGGAATTATTCAGTAATGTAGATTGGAGTACATCTCATGTTCTTTTGCAGACTACCGCTAAATTGGATGAATATAAAATGTCTTATGGTTTATTAGAAAAGCTTCATGATGTGGATGAAGCTGCAGATCTGGAAAGAAGTGATATAAATCATTAGATCTTTATGATCAGCATTATCATTCCTGCGTTTAATGAAGAATCGTGTATAGCTCATAACATAAATTCCATTCGTAAAAATGGAAACCCCGCACACCTGACAGAAATATTGGTAATTGATGGCGGGAGTACAGATCAGACTATCGAAACGGCAAAGCTTGCGGGGGCAACCGTAATTTTAAGTCCGAAAAAGAGCCGGTCTGCCCAAATGAATTACGGAGCTTCGGTAGCGAAGGGAGAAATCCATTATTTTCTTCATGCAGATACTATCCCGCCCAACGGTTTTACCAATGATATTGTGAGTGCTGTTAAAAATGGCTTCAATTCAGGTTGTTTTATGCTCTCATTTGATGCTAATCATTGGCTCTTAAAAGCAAATGCCTGGTTTACCAGATTTGATTGTGATTATTTCCGTTTCGGTGATCAAAGCTTATTTATCCATAAAAATATTTTTATAAAGGCGGGTAGTTTTGATGAAAAACTGATTGTTATGGAAGATCAGGAAATTATTAAACGCATCAAAAAATTCTCACGGTTTAAAATTATAAAGAAGCCCGTTTCAACCTCTGCCCGCAAATATTTTGAAAATGGAATTTTCAAAACAAAGTGTACTTTTTACCTGATATTTATTATGTATAAGTTAGGATTTTCGCAGCCAGAATTGGTAAATACCTACCGAAAACTAATCAGGATGAATAAGGTTTAATTTAAATCTATGCGCCCACATGATAAAAATGCCAGCCTTTCACCAGAAGAAAGACCATTCAGAATATTAATTATCAGCGGCTCAGAGCGCAGATAGTATAATTGTCCGGGTGTGGATAGTAAGTCGCGTATGTTGATGCTCCGCATGGATGCCGATGAACTGACAAGCTGTTTCTTTTAAAATTACCGTTTACTGAAGTAAGAAAACCGTATATAAATGCCTGGAAAGATTATGTTCATTTAACGGGAAAATGTTAAAAATTTAAAATTCAATCGAAGTCTGAAATATAATTTTACTTACACACATAATTAATATTTTTATACAGCCCTTCTTCAATATTCTACCTCCAAATAATCTTTTTATATTTATGGAAATTACGTGCTATGAAAAAGAGTTCTTTTTTGATTCAGTCAATTTTAGCTGCATTTCTGCTGGCTTTCACACAGGTTGGCTTAAGCCAGGATCTGTCTTCAGTATGGAACCAATATGCCCAATATAAAGAGCCGGCATTAAATAGCAGGTTTTTTAAACACAGTGATATAGTCCCCCTTATTCAAAAGCATGCTCAGTCAACTCTTTTTAGGCATAAAATCTTAGGCAACTCCGTGCAGGGCAGGAGTATTCATCATCTTGCCGTTGGACGGGGGAAAACTAAAATATTGCTGTGGTCTCAAATGCATGGCGATGAAACAACTGCCACCAGATCATTATTTGATCTTTTTAATTTCTTTACTGCTAAAAATGATGAGAATACTGCATTAAGGAAGTTTCTGCTTGATAAGCTTGAACTTCATTTTGTACCTATGGTTAATCCGGATGGTGCTGAAATGTATAAAAGACGGAATACACTGGATATCGACATTAACCGGGATGCCCGAATGCAGGTTACACCTGAAGGAACGATATTGATGGACATAGCTAAAGAGCTTCAGCCCGAATTTGGATTTAATCTTCACGACCAGAGTACGCTTTACTCTGCCGGAGCGACAAGAAATACGGCAACTATTTCATTTCTTGCCCCTGCCTACAATTATGAAAAAAGTATGAACGAGGTTCGAAAGAAAGCCACTCAGGTAATTGTATTAATGAATAACGCCCTGCAAAGACAAATACCCGGAAAAGTTGCCAAATATGATGACGCCCATGATCCGCGGTGCTTTGGTGATACTTTCCAGGGCATGGATATATCTACTATTTTAATTGAGTCCGGAGGCTTTCCAGGGGATCCTGAAAAAGAACACATCCGGAAGCTTAATTTTTATTCACTTTTAAGTGCTTTTGAAGCTATAGCACGTCAGTCATATCTGAAAGAAGATTATAACCGGTATGCCGATATTCCTGAAAATGGCAGATCATTATATGATGTGCTGATACGTAATGTTACCGTTACTAAAGCAGGGAATACATTTACTACTAATTTGGGAATAAACCGGTCCCAGATTAAGAGCGCTGATTACAGAAGCATCAGCTATCAGGGAAATATTGATGAACTCGGAGATGTGGATTTTGCTTTTGGTTATGATGAAGCAGACGCAAAAGATTTAATATACACACCGGCCCTGGTTAAAGTTATGACAAAGAATGAATGGGAAGGATTGAAACCCGCTGATGAGCTTAAGCTTATAAAAGAAGGTTATTTATTTGTAAAATGGTTGGATGAAAAATCACTTGTTGGTCCTGTAAGCAACAGGTTATTGAATTTAACAAACAGCGATACAAATAATTCCCAAGCTGCCGGACTAAACCAAACGGCACATTTTTTATTAACTAAGAATAATAAACCTGTTTATGCTGTTATTAACGGATTTCTGGTAAATTTAGAGCAACCTGCAATGGCATTACCTAATACTTACGGATACTAATTGTAAATATTTAACACCTCTTTTAAAATATAAGCGGCAACGCAATTGTTATATGCCATTTTAAAAGACGAAACATTTGACACCGAAGAACAAAACAATAAGAATTATACTGCTGACCATTTTCGGAATTTGGTTCACTGTTAAACTGTATAAATCTGCTGAAAATGATTTTATTTTTGATGGTTTTGTTTTTCTGTTTATAGGTATTGTTGGGCTATCAATTTTTATCTGGACAATTTTTAAAGACCTTAAAGAGTTCAAGACTTCCCGAAAGTTGAAAAGTTACCTTCCGACTTTTATTGGACTTATATTTATTTTGGCAAATATTGGATTATTCTATTACCAAGAGAACAAAGCAAATTTACCGACTTTAATAAGTGGCTTTAATGACGGTGGCTTCAATGGATTTTCGGTAGACTTTAAGACAGATGGAACATATGTTATGGCAAACGGAAGCGGACTTGGACAAAGTTATTTTTACGGAACATATACTTTGAAAGATAGCATTACTCTTGATAAATCAAATATTGACAATTGCATAAGGACAAATAAACTAGTTATAAGAAATGAAAGCTATTTTCAAAAAGACAGTGTTGAATTAATAAAATCAAAAGCAAATTACATAACCCAAGTTGACAAAAATGGAAATGAAACGAATAAGGAATTTCGTTTTCGTGTAATAGCAGACAATAGAATAAAATAAAAAAACGGCATATAACAGCAAATTTGTTCAAAAATGGCTGACAGTGGTTTACGTTAATTCATTCGTTAATTATTTAGTTCAGTACGGTAAGACAATGGTTTTGCAAGCAATGCCATTTCTGCACAAATTTGCAAAACGATAAGCGGTAATTTAACTACCGACTTTACGATTGGCAATTCAATTTAGGGAACATTTTATTTACTGTAAATGGATAACATTGTATGAATAAGGATTATGTAGAGTTTTCTTTTCACGCCTGCTTCTACGAAATATTCATAGTTAAAAATTCCTCATGGGAAACTGAATTAAATGGAACTGAACTATTGGAAATATTAGAGTTACTGGATATAACAAGTGACCGAGAACTGGTTGTTGAGAAATATCTAAATCGAAATAACCACTCAATCGAGATATTTCAAAGCAAGACTGACGAAAGGGTTTTTGCATACTTCGACTTAGAGAAAGACCCGACCGACCAAAACGACATGTTTTTGCTAGGAATCAGCTGTAGAAAGCATAATGAAGACATTATTCATGAAAAACTTTTAAATATTCATCGAAATCTAAAAACAAAGTCGCTTTTCACTTCGGACGTTGTAAATCATGAACTATACAATGGGGCTTTTAGACCATACTCACACTTTTTTGACGACAATTACAATCCCAGTTATCGACAGATTAATCATCATACTTTATAAAAACTACCGCTAACACAGGCTCTTGCAAAAATGGCGGGTGACGAGGTTCTCAAAATATCTCTACATTTAACTAAGTTTTGTGCCGAGTGGCAAAGTTGTGCTTTCTACCCGCCATCTTCGCAAAGCCCTAAAAGATAAGCGTTGCCTGTAGCGTTTATAATTATTCTTTAATTCTATCCTTTTCCGGTAAAGCAAGAGTTTTTGGATTAGTGGAATGAAATTTATTTATTAAAGTATAAGTAGAAGGGATTACTGTTTTTATACGATCTAAAGTTTCTGATGGAATATTGCTTCTACTGAACGGTACTACTTTTACATATTCCTGTATTTCACCAGCGTTTCTTCCATATTTATATTTGTATGTAAACCTGCCTTGTTCGTCTGTAACCACATTTTTATTATCCTTATTGGGAACACTGATGAAGAACTCACTGGCTTTCATATCTCCGGTAGGATTAAACAAATTTTGTTTATTCAAAAAATCATGAAGTTCTATTGCCACATTTACTGCCGGGTCAATAATTTTAATATCCTTAACCATGAAAGCGCGATAAATATATTTACCATTTTTCTGATAGGTATACAGTTCCTTCAGGATCCCGCGAATATCCTTTATTAGAAAAGGGTAATGAGTACAACCCAGAACAAGTGCCTTTAAAGGCTGGGATCCAAGTGTTTTTCGAATTTTTTCCATTAATGACACCAGGTGAAAACGGGCGTAATTATCTGCAGAATTTAATTGCATACTTCCACAGTCATCGGTTTTGTTGTCACAAAGCATTTTGTTATTATCAAAATCAAAGTTGTAGATATCGAGCAGGGTTTTTTCGATTTTGTATTCTCCGCTTTCCATTGCAGGGCCTCTGTAATTTGATCTGGGCAAGGTGGCTTTACGGCTGATGAAATCAGGTTCTTCATCAACAGCTTCGGCAAGTCCGTAACCGCCCTGGTTATATACCTGAAGATTACCCGTATAGCCAAGTTTGTTTTTCAGATTTACGATTGTTTTTTCATACCCTTTAGAAGCAATAGTACCTACCGTTGCAAAAACTCCTATTGAGCCATTTTCATTTTTCTTAAAAACATCCAAAGTGCCTTGTGCACCGGCATCAATCACTCCTATCACTTTCAAATTAATTCCGGTTTTTTTTATAAACCCTTCAATGTATTCTTTCCCATAGGCAGTAGCGGTGTTGCATGCAATAACTATAGCTTTAACCTTTTGTTTATCAGAACTGTAACTTTTTGAACTACCCTGCAAATAATATTTATCAGAGAGTAGAAATTGAGCGTCCTTTAAAACGTTTTCCACTAAAAGGTCATTTTTCTTTTCACTGTAATAGTTTCCATAAGGCATGTTGGCCTGATCTGCCAGGTAAATAAATTTTTCAGAGGCAAAATCAGGGACATTATCCTTTCCGTTTATTTTAGTCGAATTATTATTCTGATCAAACTGAATAAGGGTATTTAAAATAGTTAACCCTCCGGTACCCGAATCAAAAACGCCTATGGGGAGTGAGCGGTTTCCGGATGGATAATTCTTAGAATCGATATAATAAAAGTTACTTTTATCGCGTAAAATGGCATCTTCTATTCCCGAACGAGGAGAATTTTGGGAGTAAAGGTCAGATGTATTAAAGCTCAATATGGAGACAATACAAAGCAGGAAAGTCCTTTTATAGATCATGGTCAATTGTTAAGTATTAATAGCGATTATGAATATCAGTTATAATCCGTCCCATTTCATCACGTATTTCAGAAGTAGTTCGAAGAAAATTATTATTCATAAATGAATATATCAGCTTTTTTCCTTTCCTGGTCACCAGATATCCACCTTGCAGATGCACGTTTGATAAAGTTCCGGTCTTTGCCCAAACAAATGGAACACCATTGTCTGTTTTATAAGCATTTTTCAGAGTTCCGCTAATTCCTCCTGCAGGAAACATATTAAGTAATCGTTGTTCATTACCTACTTTATCCCTGATTTTAACCAGCATTTTTATGATGGATCTGGGAGAGAATAAATTATATCTCGAAAGGCCTGACCCGTCTGTCCATTGAAACTTATCAGGTAAGTCATTCAGATAATTTTTAGAGCTGTAAGCAATGGTTGAGTCTAAACTTAACGGGCCTGGTAATACAGATGAACACATTAATAATATTTGTTCTGCCAGATAATTATCACTCGGCAACATCATTCGTTTATAAAGGGAATCTGAATGAAGACTATATACCGTTGCGGCATTTTGCGGCATGGGCATTTCAATAAAACCCACAGGTTTTTTTAACGTGTCTTGCAATATACCGGCTATAATATCCGGTTCATGCCGGATGGGAAAAAGCTTTTTAAATCCCGCGGTTATTTGCATTAAAGGGTAGGAGAACCCTATTCCTGAAGCGTCCCTCCGAATAGTAAAAGTTTTAGGATGATAAGAGGTATCCTGCCTTAGCTTTAGGGCAAGAGAAGAAGGTGTGATTTTGAGATTTCCATCCGCGCCGGCAAAAATTACGGCGGTGTTCTCTCCGATGGGAAATGATGTTAACTCGGTTTGCAGCGAAAACGATCCGGATCTCGAGGACGGGATGTAATTAGCTCCGGAATAAAAGAGCTTCTGTGGAGAGTTTTTCAGGAAATTAAAAACTTTTGCTGATTTGAGGTCAGGATGAAACAGGGAAGGATCCCCTGTTCCCCAGAAAATAAGTGAATCACCTTTAACAATATATCGTAAACCGGGAATAGAGTCTCCCAGCATTCTTAAGGCAGTATAAAGTGTAAAAAGTTTGGTATTTGATGCCGGAACGGAAGGCTTGTTCGAATTTAATTCATAAATAACCTTATCAGTACGCTGATCATATAATACGAAGCCTGTATAATGGTCATTTACAATTTCTGAATTGTCAAAAACCCGTTTAATTTTTCGTTCGGTGAGGCGTTGCCCATCTGCTGGTGTAGCAATCAGGCATATCATGATGCTACAAAAGCCTGAAATGAATAGTTTTACTGCAATGGTTCTCATTTTATTAAATTAACTCTTATATCTTGTTAACTGATTTTTCAATCTAAAATTGCTTTATGTAAACATTCAGCGATGAATTCCAGATCTTCTTTAGTGTGCAATGCATTTAAAACTAACCTGTTAACCTTAGCGCTTGATGGATCCGGATAAGAAAAAGAGGATATGATTATATTATTATCAAACAGAACCTTTTCATCAAAAGCTTCAGGTAACAGAACAATTGGATAATCGGGATTAAATTTAATACCCAGAATATCTTTTATACATTCCCCAAGATATGAAATGTTGTTAAATAATTTCTCTCTCTGGATTGCATAAATGTGCTGTGCTTTTAAAAAAGCATAAAGCTGGGCGGGGGCCGGGGGGGTAACTGCGGTGTAATCGGGCAAAGTTCTTATCAGGGCAGCTCTTTCTTTAGAGCAGCTTACAGCTCCACCAGCTATTCCAAAGGCTTTGGAAAGTGAATAAGTAAAAATATAATCCAGATTAGTAAGCGCAGGCACTATGGACGCAACGCCCTTACCCTGTTCACCGGTCATTCCAATTCCGTGCGAGTCATCTATAATTCCGCTGACCCTTTTTTTTGTGTGTTTTAAAAATGTAAAATCATTCAGGGTGGCTTTGATGGGATTTAAAGAATCGCTTGCAAAGATGGAGTGATCCGCTGGATTAGCATTAGTAGTTTGAACAAACCAATTGCCCCACTCCTTAAAATCGCTGTTCGCAGCTGCATTTCTGTTAATGGAAGGATGCGAATCAGGCGCATTCATGATGTCATTAACGTTAAAATGAGTAGCAAGCCTACCGGCATTAAATCCTGATGATACTAAAACGGTTTCTTCTGACCCAGTAATTTCTGAAAGGAGAGCTTCACATTCTTCAAAAATGGCTAAACGGGTATTAGATATGCGCGAAGAGGGAAATAGCCATCCATATCTTTCAAGCCCTTCCTGTAATAATTGTAAAAATTCTGGAACTTTGTCTATCCCCAGGTAATTATATCCTGAAAAAAAAAGAAACTTTTTTCCATTTATTACAGCTGTTCTTCCTGGTTTCCCATCTAAATATACCATGTATCGGCTTATCTGTTAAAGTGATACTTTACACAATTACGTGTTCGCATTTATCAAGGTAAGACTGATCTACATCAGCGCCGATTCCAATCGCATCGGTCAGAAACATATCCATTCCCTGGTAGCTGGTTCCGCCGATAACTGGGTCTGCAAGTTGACCTAATAAGCAGGTATCAAGATCAAAATAGATAATATTTTTATTTGCCATTGCGAAATGAACGTTAGCCGTTAAAGCCAGCCTGCTCTCCAGCATACATCCCAACATACATTTTACTTCATTTTCTTCAGCTATATTATTGATTCGTGTTGCTTCGAGAATTCCACCGCTTTTTGAGAATTTAATGTTGATGTATTTTGCAGCATGATTTTTAATAATCCGTTTAGCATCATGATGTGAAAACACGCTTTCATCTGCCATAATAGGAATAGAGGATTTCTTGCAAAGTTCCGGCAAAAATTCATCGTTCCAGGTACGCATAGGCTGTTCGCAGAATTGAATATTATAGTGACTCAGCGCTTCTAAAGCATATACAGCATCATCAAAACCCCACCCCTGATTGGCATCAATTCTCAATTTAACTTCACTCCCTACAGCTTCCCGAATACTTTTAATCCGTAAAATATCATCTGCCGGCCGCTTCCCTAGCTTCACTTTAATGATTTTAACACCTTCATTTGCAAATTTTGTGGCTTTTTGAGCCATTATTTCGGGAGTATCAATACCTATTGTTATATCAGTTGTTATAGTTCTTGTATCGCCTCCTAAAAATTTATACAGCGGCTGTCCGGCTTTTTTTGCAGCAATATCATATAAAGCCATATCAAAAGCGCTTTTTACAGTATAATTTCCAGCTGTGTACAAATGAAGCTCATCCATTCTGCCTTCAATATCAGCAGCGTCCCTGCCTTTCCATAAAGCGGCAAAATCCTTAGCCATTTCATAACATGTGGCCTGGGTTTCTCCTACAATCATTGGAAATGCGGAACACTCACCAACACCAGTTATTCCTGAATCTGTATGCGCACGTATAAATATATTCTGTGCATAGTTCATAGTTCCGGTGGCGATGGTAAACGGTTCTATAGGAATGGAATATTTATAGATTTCAAACGATGATAAAACCACAGGATTGGATTTAAAGATTATTTTAATAATTTTCTGCGCAAAAAGTCGGCCGTTGCCTCGCTCACCTTTACGGCATTTTGAAATTTCATCCAATGATGAGTATCATCGGGTATGGCAAGGTATTCAAAAGGAAATCCTTTTTGTTCAAAGCGGCGGGCCAGTTCAACAGTTTGACTAAATGCTACATTTCGGTCGTCATCTCCATGAATGAGAAGAACAGGCGATGTCCATGTATCAAGATTTGCGATGGGTAAAGACTCATAGGAAACTTTTTCAGCCAGTTCATTATCTGGAGCCCGTTCCACATTGTCAGATTGTGAGTTACTGAACCTGGTATGTACACCATGAATATCCACACCAGCAGCAAATAATTTAGAATCACGTGCAAGTGCAAGGGCTGCGAGGTAACCGCCGTAAGACCCGCCATAGATTCCTATTCGTTGTGAATCAAATTGTGGTTGAGAAGCCAGCCATTCTCCGGCGGCCTTAATATCCTGATATTCAGAAGCGCCTGTATTTCCTGCATTTGCAGGTTTATTATATTCATATCCGTAGCCGGGCCCCAACCTGTAATTAACTGATAAAACAGCAAAGCCCATATTTACTAAATATTGATTTAAAGCATAATCTATAGAATAATAATCCATATGATGCCATCCAAGCAGCATTTGGCGGTTTGGACCTCCATGAATGTATACTATGGCAGGTTTTTTAGATTTTCCGCCCTGTGGTTCGAACAGCTGTCCGTATACAGTAGTCCCATCAGCAGCTTTAAAAGTAATGTGTTTTGGAGCAACCATTTGTTTTAATGGAAATGATGGTGGAATAAAGCTCTCTCCGACCAATTGTATTTTTCCTTGATTAAGATCCTTTACCGCAGGTAATAACGGTCTTACAGCTGTTGAACTAAGCATAACCAAGGTATTCCCATCACCGGTTATTACAGGGTAGGTTTCTAAGCCTGTACCGGGCGTTAGTATTTCCATTTTTGATCGGTCTACTGGTACACGCGCAATATGCCGGCGCTCAAGATCCCATTTGTCAGGCCCGGAATTGGTACTGAATACCAGCCACTTTTTATCAGGACTTAACTTTACATGTTCAATTATAAATGAGCCTGGTGTAAGCAATAAGGGCTGGCCGCCGGTAGCCGGCATAGAATAAAGATGCGGCCATCCATCATGATATGATGTAAAAACAATACGGTGGTCTGCAGCCCAATTTAAATTAGCTCCCCCGTCTGAAGATGGAAATGATCCTCTTAAAGTTTCCGGGGCTTTCCATAATTCTGACGCCTTGCCTGAAGCAACATCTGCTGTCCAGATTGCCCACGGCTGGTGTCGTCTGGCTAAAATAGAATCCCGGGCACCTCCGGAGCCGGGTTTACGGATAAAAGCAATCTTCCTACCATCAGTAGACCATTTTGGAGATTCATCTTTTGAAAATGCAGGTGATATCCACTTGATTGGAGTCTCAGCACCAATATAAATTCCAATAAAAGAATGGGTTCCCCTTGAAGAAACAAATGCCAGAGATGAACCATCAGGTGACCAGGTTAAACCACTGCTTGATCCGCGATTATTAAATAACTGCCTGGCTGGAGCTGACCCATCAACAGGTACAACTGATACTTGCCCACCGCTGGTTTTATAAACAACTTTATCACTGCCCGGAGAAATAACCGGATAATCACCTTCTCCTAAAACCCGGGGTTCCCCGCCGGTAAATGGAATAGTCCATACCTGTACTTTTGAAATTAAGGGATCGGAATTAGAATTAACAGGAGTACTTGCCTGATTGCCACCATGGTCGCCCCCCCTCACATAAACAATCCAGTTTCCATCGGCAGAAATAGATAAGCTGCTGATCTCCTGTCCATCATCTTTTTCATAAGTTGTCAATTTCACAGGAGTAAAAGCGGGGCCTTGGGCCACGTAAATATTACGCTTTCCGCGTTCGTTAAAAGCCCATGCTATTTTAGACCCCCGGGCCGAGCTTCTTAGTTCTGTAGGAAAAGGATAACCTAAAACATCATCAACTTTAAATTTCTGTCCAAAAGATTGGGATGAACAGAAGAGAATAATAATAAAAAAGATATGTTGAAATCTTCTCATATCAAGGTGTGCGGATTTTATTACAAAAATATATAAAAATATTCGTCTTAAGTGTGTGATTTACTTAATCGTAATAGGTATTTTTATAGGATCTTTAATCGTTTGATTACTTAAGCAGACAATCTCACTCTAAGTCCGACGGGGCTGAAAGCAAGGTATAAAAGGTTACATGGTTAAATCAACTTATTAAAACATGAAAGATCCACTTTCGAGTGAGCAAGTTGTTTTAGTAAACGAAGAAGATGTTGAAACAGGTTTAATGCTAAAAATGGAGGCACATGAAAAAGGATTGCTCCATCGTGCATTTTCTGTATTCGTTTTTAATACAAACGGCGATCTGTTATTGCAGCAAAGGGCTTTGTCCAAGTATCACTCACCCGGACTTTGGTCTAATACTTGTTGCAGCCATCCCCATCCTGCAGAAGACGTAGCAGTGGCCGCGGTAAGAAGGTTAAAAGAAGAGATGGGCATGGATTGCGTTATTCAAAAAGCTTTCCACTTCATTTACCGAGCCGAGGTAGATAATAATTTAATTGAGCATGAGTATGATCATGTTTTCTTTGGTATTACAGATAGACTTCCCGTTATTAACCCAAATGAAGTTCAGGATTGGAGATTTGTAAGTATGGAATCCCTCAGAAATGATATCCGGGATAATCTGGGAAATTATTCTGAATGGTTGAAAATTATTTTTGAAAAAGTGAACAAGTTTAAAAGAGATGGAAAGCACTAATTTCCATACCACTCAGCTGCTGAAAGTTTCATTAGAAAAAGCCTGGGCATTTTTCACATCTCCGGCAAATCTTGCAATAATCACTCCCTCTGATATGGGGTTTAAAATATACATCGATTAAGAAATAAAATTATAATTTAGTGCGTTTAGACGATATTATAAATTAAAACACCATTTTTAAATTTAAAAGTGGTTATTAGTTCTGTAATTATAAACAAGGATGTAACCTGTTATCAGTGTGGTAACCGGTAAGCCATATTGAAGAGTATATATTTTTCTCTGATTAAATAGGAATAGTTTTTGTTTTATACTCTCATGTAAATATATGAATATGCGTAAATATTTTTTTCAGTACAGAACTTCTCAGAAGATATCATTTTTTATTCTTTTTCTTAGTTTTTCACTAGCTTCAAATGCACAGGATCCATCATCCAAACTTTATAAATCATCAGTTTTAACGCCCGTTAATAGTTTTACGGGCGGCGTCGAGGGCCCTGCAACAGATGGAAATGGAAATATTTACGCAGTAAATTTTTCCCGTCAGGGTACTATTGGTATCATCACTCCTGAAGGTAAAGCCAGTTTATTTATAGAATTACCAAATGGCAGTATAGGTAACGGGATCCGGTTTAACAAGCACGGAGACATGCTGATAGCCGATTATATAAATCATAATATTCTGAAGGTAGATATGGCTACCCGGAAGCTAAGTGTATTTTCAAATGAGCCCAGAATGACTCAGCCCAATGATATTGCCATAGACAAAAAAGGCCGTTTGTATGCCAGTGACCCAAACTGGAAAGCAGGTACGGGCCGGATATGGAGAATAGATACAAATGGTAAAACTACTTTACTGGATAGTATGGGTACGGCTAACGGTATAGAAGTTAGTCCCGACAATAAATTATTGTATGTTAATGAATCCGTACAACGTAAAGTTTGGGTTTATAATCTATCTTCAAAAGGAGAAGTTAGTAATAAACGGTTGTTCCATGAATTTCCGGATTTTGGTATGGATGGCATGAGATGTGATGTTGACGGAAACCTTTATATCACCAGACACGGTAAGGGTACGATCGTTAAACTTTCACCCGCCGGAAAAGTATTAAAAGAAATAATTTTAACAGGAAAAAAACCCAGTAATGTGGCTTTTGGCGGAAAAGATGGACGAACGATGTATGTAACCTTGCAAGATCAGGGCAACATGGAAAGTTTTCTTGTTGATGTTCCCGGACGTGAATGGAAAATGAGAAAAAAATAAATACACCTAAATATTAAACTAATATGAAAACAGAAAGAAGATCCGTATTAAAAAGACTATTTGCATCTGTTGTTGGAGTTACGGGGTTTGGATTAGTTGCGAATGCTAAAACTGAAGAAGCTGCACCGGAAAAAATAGCATCCAATATAACTAATTTTCAAAATGTGCCATTGTTTTCCGGAAATACAAGATACGGAAATATGGTATTTGTTGCCGGTAAGGGCGCCCATACCGAGCCATTTACTATAAAGGCCCATACCGAAATTGTACTTAAAGAGCTTGAAAAAGAACTGATAAAAGCCGGTTCGTCTATGGAAAAAGTTTTAAAAGTTAACGTTTATCTGAATGATATTGCAGATTATAAAGGTATGAATGAAGTTTATAAAGGGCGTTTTGGCAGCAAACCCCCGGTTCGTACAACCGTTGCTGTAGCAAAGGGCGGAGTGCCGGGAGATTCACTGGTTGAGATGGATGCTGTAGCATATATATAAGCATATTAAACTGATGAGAAGAGCAAGATTTTATTCGGTAATTGGTGGATGCAGTTTATGTGTTTTAATGCTGTCGGCATCTATGAAATTTAATTCTATAAATATTAAACAAGAGCCATGGAAAGCTCCGGCTGTAGCCGATTCAATTAAAAATCCTTATCCTGTAACGCCAGTTGCTGAAACGCAGGGTGAAGAACTCTATAATATTTATTGCTGGTCTTGTCATGGGGAAACCGGTTATGGTGATGGCCCCGCAGCAGGCGCACTTGGAGTAAAACCGGCAAATTTTCACGAGGAGCGTGTTCAAAAGCAGACTGATGGAGCCATCTACTGGAAAATGTCTGAAGGAAGAGGAAATATGCCCCCATTTAAAGAAGCACTATCAGCTGAAAAGAGATGGCAATTATTATCCTACCTTAGAAAATTAGGAAAGAGTAACCCATAGTCAGTATACTGGAATATCTGAAACCCGATTTTACCAATGAATAAAAAATCATTTCTTTTTCTTTTTGCCGTGGTGTTTGCCACCCATTTCGCCTGGTGTCAGTCTTTCTCTATCGTTATAAAAGGCGGACACGTTATTGACCCTAAAAATAGGATTAACAGTGTTATGGATATTGCGATCAGCAACGGTAAAATTGTGCAGGTTTCAAAAAACATTGACACTAAAAACGCTATCCAGGTTGTTGACGCAAAAGGTCTATATGTTACTCCCGGCCTTATAGATATGCACTCTCACAATTACTGGGGAACTGCAAAACAGGGATATATGAACGGACCCAATGCACTTCCTCCGGATGGGTTTACTTTTCGTAATGGAGTTACAACGGTTGTAGATGCCGGAAGCCCTGGTTGGAGAACTTTTCCGGATTATAAAAAGCAAACTATTGATATATCCAAAACCCGGGTACTGGTGTTTTTGAACATCGTGGGGGAAGGCATGGCTGGAAAAGCTGAACAGGATACTTCTGATATGAGTTCTAAGTTATCGGCTGAGGTAGCATTAGCTAATAAAGACCATATTATTGGATTTAAAGTGGCACATTATAACCGCCGTGACTGGATACCCGTTGACCGCGCAGTGGAGGCTGGAAACCAAGCCGGAGCACTCCCTGTAATGATCGATTTTGGCAGTGCTACCCCAACGCTTTCTATTGAAGAGCTGTTTATGAAGCATCTCCGTCCGGGCGATATTTTTACACATTGCTTTGGACAGCTGAACGGGCGTGAATTTATAATTGATACATTAACTAAAAAACCTAAGCCATTTGTTTGGGCAGCACAAAAGAGGGGAATTGTTTTCGATGTGGGCTATGGAGGAATAAGCTTTGCCTATTCGCAGGCTATTCCGGCTATTAAGAGTGGGTTTTATCCAAATACAATCAGTACAGATATCCATACGGGCAGTTATAATGCGGCGATGAAAGATATGCTTACCACTATGTCAAAATTCATGGCTATGGGAATGGATCTGCAAAGTGTTATAAAAGCCAGTAGCTGGGCACCTGCGCAGGTTATTAAAAGAGAAGAATTAGGAAGCCTTTCTGTGGGATCTGATGCGGATGTAGCCATACTTAATATCAGGCAGGGTAAATTTGGATTATTTGATTATACAGGACGCAAGCTGGAAACCAGTAAAAAACTGGAGTGTGAAATGACCATAAGGAGCGGAAATATAGTATATGATCTTAATGGTATAGCTAAACCAGTTGTAGTTCAGAGAAGATCTGCTCCAACACCAGCTGCTACTCCTAATTAGCAATAACATCAAGAGTTTATACAAGCGATCTTTTTAGTAATATTTACATGATGAAATTCAAATTTATCCCATTATTGTTAGGCATATTCTGCATTAGCCTTTCTAATTCATTGCTGGCACAAACTATTTCTAAAGAAGAATTGATGTTTCTAACATCAGAATGGAAAGGTGAGCGTTTTAACGATGGCCGGCCCAAAATTGCCGATAATTTATTAGTAAGAGCCAGAGCTATCGGAATAGATGACGCATGGACAGTCTTAAAAAATTTAGGTTATACCAGCCAGTTTGAACTGGGCTGGAAAACAGTAAATGACCTTCCGGTTACGGGGCGGGCTGTAACAGCTATGTTTATGCCCACACGCCCGGATATTGAGAAGAATATTAAAGAACGTGGTACAAAGGCCGGCAGAATAGGTAATACCAATGCCTGGCCTATTGATGTTCTTACTAAAGGCGATGTTTATGTAGCAGATGGTTTTGGTAAAATTGCCGGTGGCACATTGATGGGCAGTACATTAGGTAATTCGATTTTTAGTAAAACGGGTACTGGGGTAATATTTGATGGTGCCGCGCGGGACGTGCAGGGATTAGCTGAGATAAATGGTTTTAATGCTTTTGTACGTGATTTTCATCCTTCTTTTCTGGAAGATATGTTATTGATGGGCCTTAATACGCCGGTGCGTATCGGGAAGGTGATGGTGTTGCCCGGAGATTTAGTAATAGGCGGAAGAATAGGGGTGTTGTTTGTGCCCTCGCATTTGGCCGAGCAGGTTGTTGCTACGGCAGAATTTGTTTCTGTAAAAGATAAATTTGGCTTTGAGATGGTAAAATCGGGACGATATACAACAGGTCAGATTGATAGCCAGTGGCCTGATACGATTAAACAGGACTTCCTGAAATGGCTGGATCAGCATCCCAATGAGCCAAGAATTACACGTGCAGAACTTGATGTATTGATGAGCAAGAGAACCTGGTAACTTTGTAAAACCCTAACTAAACCACATAATTTTTAAACTTTGAAACAATTAAACATTCACTCTGCAGCCTTAGGAATAGCTGCGTTATGTCTTATCGCTGCGCTTGTCATGGCAGTGAGTGGCAACCTGGTAAACGCAGGTCCGGTAATTATTGCTTTTTTCGCAGCTTTAGCCTTAGGCTTCAGGGGTTATGAAAGCCTGAAAGGCTTTGCCTACACCGTGATGATATTTGCCGCTGTAACTACCGCCCTGTATTATCCACAGTATTTTGTTTCTATTGGCGATTTCAAATTAACAGGTCTGATTACCCCTCTGATTCAAATTATAATGTTTGGCATGGGTACGTCTATGAGTGGAAAGGATTTTGTGGCGGTTATTAAAACACCTAAGGGGGTCTTAATAGGTATTATGGCTCAGTTCATGATTATGCCAAGTATGGGCTATCTTCTGGCTTCAGTCACCAATTTTCCGCCTGAAGTTGCAGCAGGCATTGTGCTTATAGGTTGTTCTCCAAGCGGATTGGCATCAAATGTTATGTCATATCTAGCGAAAGCAAATCTGGCGCTTTCTTTAACTATTACATCAATAGCAACACTTCTGGCGCCGGTTCTAACTCCCTTATTAATGAAGCTGCTGGCCGGTGAGTTTATTGAAATAAACATGCTGACTATGATGTGGGATATTTCAAAGATGATTATTCTTCCGATTGGCGCCGGATTAATATTTAACAAATTATTGAGCGGAAAAGCGAAATGGCTGGATAATGCGATGCCCTTTGTTTCTATGCTCGGTATAGCATTAATAATTGTTGTAATTACTGCGGCAGGAAGAGACAGTCTTTTAAAAATTGGCGGTCTTTTAATATTGGTAGTGCTGATCCACAATGTATTTGGTTATACACTGGGTTATTGGTTTGCACGTTTATTCAGAATGCCTGAACGTGATGCACGTACTGTTGCAATTGAGGTAGGTATGCAGAATGGCGGTCTCGCCTCGGGAATTGCTAATACCCTGGGTAAGATAGCCACGATGGGCTTAGCTCCGGCCGTATTTGGGCCGCTGATGAATATTACCGGATCCATGCTTGCATCCTACTGGCATAAAAGACCACCAGTAGGGTATGAAGAGCCAGTTACCGAAGAAGCTGTGCGATCTCATTAAGATAGCTGAAGTATTAAATAAGTATAATTTCAATTAAATATCATGAAAAAAATTCTGAGTTTATTTATATTATTCACACTAAGTGTTACTGCGGTAAACGCCCAATCTAAAGATGAAAAAGCAGTAGCGGCTGCTGTTGAAATGTTAAATAAAGGCATCCTTTCTCCTGAAAAAAACCTGCTTGAAAATATTGCATCTGATGGATTGTCTTACGGGCACTCAGGTGGGAAAGTTCAAACTAAAGCGGAATTTGTTGAAGACCTTGTCAATGGCACATTTAGGTTTCAAACAGTGAATACGTCCGATCAGAAAATTACAATTTCCGGAAAAAATGCCATTGTCAGGCATGTTTTTATAGCTAAAGCTACTAATGCAGGCACACCTGTCGATTTACGTATAGGTAATTTATTAGTCTGGAAAAAAGAACACGGACAGTGGAAGCTGCTTGCAAGACAAGCGTTTAAGCTTTAACTTGACAGATAACAGCTATTAATATAATACTTTATGAAGCGCAGAGATTTACTTAAAGGATTAACACTTTTGCCTCTGGCAGGAGGTGTTTTATCAAGCAAAGATTCACTTGGATCCGTTTTGTCACCCTTGCCCTCCCCCAAAAGGGATCTGTTTAAGGAACTGGGAGTGCGCACATTTATTAACGGCAGGGGAACTATTACTTTTATGACGGGCTCCCTGATGCATGATGAAGTGCTGGACACGATCCGGAATACCTCTAAATCATTTTGCATGATTGACGAGCTTCAGGATAAGGTAGGTGCTAAAATCGCTGAATGGACTCATGCTGAGGCCGCTACAGTGACTTCGGGTGCGTTCTCTGCTTTAATGCTCGGAATGGCCGGTGTGTTATCAGGACTGGATGCTAAAAAGGCCGCCATGATCCCTAACCTGGAAGGTACGGGTATGAAAACGGAAGTGATCATGCAAAAGGGTCATGAGATTGGCTATAATCACGCATTTTCAAATTGCGGGGTAAAAGTGATCATGATAGACGGGGTAGAAGAGCTGGAGAGGACGATCTCTGATAAAACTGCTTTAATGCATTTTTTGAATGCTACTGCTAATAGCGGCAAGATCAATCATGAAGAATGGGTACGAATAGCTAGGAAACATAATATTCCTACCATGATCGATATGGCGGCAGATGTACCTCCTGTTGAAAATCTATGGAAATTCAATGACATGGGCTTTGATCTGGTGTGCTGTTCGGGGGGTAAAGCCATACGTGGACCTCAAAGTTCAGGTATATTGATGGGTAAGAAAGATCTGATCGCTGCTGCCCGTTTAAGCGCAGCTCCCCGTGCGAACACTATTGGCCGTGGACATAAGGTAAATAAAGAAGAAATACTTGGATTATATGTGGCCATTGAGCGGTTTATTAAAACCGCTGATAGGGATTGGAAGATGTGGGAGAATCAGATAGCGCATATTGAAAACACGGTAAAAACCATAAAGGGAGTTTCTACCCGGGCTTTTGTTCCGCCTTTTGCCAATCATGTTCCCACTTTGGAAGTTAAGTGGGATCCGGAAGTAATAAAATTAACCACTCAGCAGATGCAATTAAATCTTCGGAATGGTAATCCATCTATTGAGATTAATCCCGGCAATAATAGTATACAGATCGCAACTTTTGTCATGATTCCCGGAGAAGAAAAAATACTGGCAAAACGTCTTAAAGAAGAATTATCCAAAACCTGATAATTCCTGTTTAATAAGAATAAAAAACCCCTGATCTGCGAATGCGATCAGGGGTTTTTTTATTCCCGGATTTTCTATTTCACCACCATATTAGAAAAAGGTACTACATAAGCTTGCAGAAAAACTAACAGCCCAACCAGGGAGGCAAGCGCTATGCTATGAAAGAAAACGTACCGAAGTATTTCCCCTTCATGTCCATACCAGTTAGTAGCCGTACTGGCTACTACTATGCTTTGTGCATCAACCATTTTACCCATCACCCCACCAGAGGTATTAGCTGAAGCCATAAGTACCGGGCTTACATTGGTTTGCTCTGCAGTTATGGTTTGAAGGCTGCCAAAGAGGACATTGGAAGCGGTGTCAGACCCTGTAAGTGCAACGCCGAGCCATCCCAGCATGGTTCCGAAAAAAGGATACAGCACACCTGTTTTAGCCAGCGCAAGGCCAAGTGTGGCATCAGCTCCTGAATACTTGGTTACATAACCCAAAGCCAGCATAGCTGCAATAGTGATCAGCGAAAAACGAACAGTCCATATAGTTTTAATATACGTATCAAGCATTTCTGATAGTGAACAGCCGATAACAAGGCCTGCAATAATTGCAGCCAGAAGAATTCCCGTGCCGGTTGCTGAAAGCCAGTTTAACTTAAATACAGCTTCTTCGGGTTTGGATGGTTTTTCTGCAGTAGGGGCAGGAGCAACAGGCGAAGTTCTTACAACCATATTATGTAAATGAGCAACTTCATATTCCGGGGCAGATATGGTATTTAATGATTTTTTTACGGCGGGTATCCCCCAGGCAAAAACAAATAAAGTCAGGAGAAGCCATGGAGTCCAGGCGCGGACCATTTCTTTTTTATTTGCCGATGTTGATGATGTTTTTATTTGAGCAGGGATATTATCTCCAACATCAGGCAATTCCCATAGGGTTTTAGGTTTCCAGAATCGCAAAAGTACAATGAGTGAAACAATAGAAACGATCGATGCTACAATATCAACAAGCCAGGGACCATGAAAATTAGATACCAGATATTGACATATCGCAAACGATAATCCAGCTGTGAGCGCTGCCGGCCAGATACCTAGCATACCCCTGAGACCTGACATAGCCCATACAACCCAAAATGGAATTAAAACTGAAAAAAACGGTAATTGTCGTCCAACCATGGCCGATAACTTAAATATGTCAATCCCGGTTACAGCAGATAGTGCAATAATAGGAGTACCAAGTGCACCAAAGGCAACAGGGGCAGTATTGGCAATTAATGAAAGTCCGGCAGCCGATAACGGTCTGAAACCCAGCTGCATCAATATAGCTGCAGAGATAGCAACCGGTGTACCAAATCCGGCTGCACCTTCAAAGAAAGCACCGAATGAAAATGCAATTAGAATGACCTGGATCCGGGGATCGGGGGCAATAGAAGAAAGATGTTCTCTAATCAGGGTAAACAATCCTTTGTTCACCGTAAGCTGATACAAGAATATCAGGTTTAAAACTATCCAGCCAATGGGGAACAATCCATAAGCGCCACCGTATATAGTCGTTGCTGCTGCTGCTTGTCCCGGCATATTATAAACAAAAATTGCAACAAGTAGTGCTACGGCTAACCCTGCTAATGCCGCATAATGAATGCGTATATGAAAAACAGCTATTGAGCCCAGTAAAACAATTATGGGTAACGCTGCCAGCATGGTTGATAATACTGCATTGTTAAGCGGATCGTAATTTTGAGACCAGATTATCTCCATATTAATTAGGAATTATAGTTGTATATATTAGATGTAAAATAAGTCACCTGAAAATACCATTTCCGAAGGTATTTACAGCATAGTTAAGGATGTTGTTAATTAACAGAAAAATTAAGACTTAAAACAGAATAAAAATAGTAAAATGTTAAAGAATTTTCAGAAATTTAGGGATTAAGAATACGCCCAATTATAGTGTTCAAATCCTTTAAGTTTTTAATCAACAATAACGATTGACAAATCTATTATGATCAATATAAAAGCTTTTTATCGTTCCCGGGTATCGAGAATCTATATTATTTTTCCGGTTCTTTTTTTAATAGTTATGGGTTTTGCCCAATATAAAACTTATCCTGATTTGCCTCTTGCCGATCCGGATAATGGTGGACTTTATTTGCCTGGCGGATTTCAAGCGTTGGTTGTGGTAGATAGCCTTAAAGGTCAGTCCAGGCATCTTGCAGTGAATAGTAATGGGGATATTTATGTTAAGTCGAGAAACCATGATAGAAATGGTGGATTTGGTAATGTTGCCCTGCGTGATGTAAACAATGATGGGAAAGCAGATATTATAACACCTTTCGGTCAATATGAGGGACGCAGCTACGGAACTGCCATGAAAATATATAACGGATTTTTGTATTTCAGTTCAGAACTAATGGTTTACCGTCATAAGCTAAAGCCAGGACAACTGGTTCCTGATAGTAAAATGGATACTATCGTAGTTGATGATCCGCCGTACCATGAGCATCAAACCAAGCCTATTGCATTTGACGGTAAAGGAAATATGTATGTCGGATGGGGTGCGGGATCTAACAACTGCCAGGAATTAAACAGGCGTCCGGGCTCTCCCGGAATAGGGCAACCCCATTCTATAGATCAGGGCTGTCCCCTTTTAAAAGATCATGGCGGAATATGGATGTTTAATGAAAATAAAACCGGTCAGAAACAAGCTGACGGAGTTAAATACGCTACCGGGTTAAGAAGTATTGTTGCCATGGAATGGGATAATTTTAGTAAGTCGTTATATGCCGTGAATCATGGGCGTGATGATTTCAGAGTATTATGGCCTGCCATGTACAGTCCGTGGGAGAGTGCTATGCTGCCTGCGGAGGAATTTTTTAAGATAAAAAAAGGATTTGACGGAGGATGGCCTTATTATTACTATGATCAGATAAAAGGGAAGAAGTTGTTAAACCCGGAGTATGGTGGCGATAAAAAGAAGGAAGGAAATTCTTCCAAACTCCCGAAACCTTTAATTGGGTTCCCTGGCCACTTTGCTCCTAATGACATACTATTCTATAAAGGAAATCAGTTTCCGGTGCGTTATAAAAATGGTGCTTTTATTGCGTTTCATGGTGCTACAAACCGAGCTCCATATCCTCAAGCCGGTTATATTATTGCCTTTGTTCCATTTAAAAATGGAATGCCTTCCGGCCCCTGGGAGGTATTTGCTGATGGTTTTGCAGGAATTGATGTGATAGCGAATGTAAGTAATGCCGCTTATCGGCCAATGGGCCTGGCTGAAGGCCCTGACGGGTCTTTGTATATAAGTGATACAGAGAAAGGTAAGATTTGGCGCGTTATGTTTAAAGGAAATAAGGGTGCGTTTGGTACTGCACAGTTAGGTTCAATGGCAAAGCGTAAATTAACTGCATCGAATTTAAAAACACCTGATGAAATCAAGGACAATCTTGATAAAGGAAAACCCATTAATGCCTCCAGGGTATACAATACCTATTGCGGATCTTGCCATCAGAGAGATGGCAAAGGTGATGGAACCCGGTTTCCTCCCCTTAATCAATCAGAATGGGTAAATAATGATAAAAAAAGATTGATAAGCATTGTTTTAAATGGCCTTCAAGGTCCAATTCAGGTTAAAGGACAACCGTATAACGAAGTTATGCCCGCCCACGGTAGCTTCCTGAAAGACGAGGAAATTGCCGAAGTATTAACCTTTATAAGGAGTAATTTCGAAAACACATCTGATGCAGTAACTTCTGCAGAGGTGGCAGCGGTACGAAAATCAATCGTTAAAAAATAAGGATAAAAAAATTCTTACTATAATTCAATCGATACTACTTTTTAGAAGGTCTCTTTTTATCCTGAGGAAGCGTTATTTTCCAGATCCTGCCGCCGGGTTCACTACCTGCGTATTCAAGTACATACACTTTATTTCCTGCGATAACAGCATCCACAGGAGCATTGAAGTTCTCAACGATCCGCGTGGTCCTGGTGTAAAAATTATCCGCTGTAGCATTGTATGACATATCCAGATGCAGCAGATCTCTACCTTCTTTTAACAATGCATTTGTGGAACTTGCTCTGCCTCCTCCATAACGAAATACAAATGCGTCTCCTTTAAGATCATCTGCAAGGGATTTCTTAATATCAAAAAGCAGGCCCATAGGAACACAATGTGCATTAAATGTGCTGACGGGCACCCGTGTTGAATCTCCATCTACAATTTTACCTGTTGATACTTCACGATATTCATTAGCCGCAGGGCCCAGGTTTTGTATCCCGGGCGAAAATTTAACTCCGGCAGGTGCTTTGGGAAAGTCACGATCATTACGAAAATATCCCACCACCCAGGCATGTGCGCCAGGGCTGATAAAAGGGTCAGTTGCAGGGTTTGGTTTCCAATCAGGATATTGCTGCGGATTTACGATCCCGCCAACAACCCATGGAAAACCATAATGATGCCCCTTCCTTATCCAATACATTTCTTCAGGCATATCATAATCCGGGGAGTTTGAAACTCCAAACAGTTTGCCTGAGCCGTCAAAGGCAATATCAAAAGCATTTCGTACCCCCTCCGCAAAAATATATCCTTCAGCTTTCATTTTAGTAAGATCATCAACCAGGAGTAAATTTTTTGTTTTAATCGGAAACCGATATATTTTAGCTGTCAACGCATTGTCACGGGCATTTGGATAGGCACCCTGATTATCCTGCACTTCTCCATGATCGGTTCGGGCACCGGTATTTACATAAATAAACTTACCATCCGGACTGATCTCTAAAGCATTCCATCCATGGTCATACGTAGTTGCATTAGTACCATACTCCACCGTATTAAATACTTCATTCATTACCGGTCGGGAACGGTTTAGGTCGTACCTTACCATTCTGCCTTTGGTTCCCTTTCCATTATTTGCACTCATATTACCGCAAAGAAAAAGCGTATTTTTATAAAAAGCGGCACCTTGCAAACGGGAAATTCCATGATCATCGGACGAAAACACTTTCTCAGTTTTAGCATATTTTGTATCAAACCCCTTAATACGAAACACACTTCCATCAAAGGCAGTATACCAAAATTCCCCTGTCTTTGGATTTCTTAGCAGCCGGACTCCCAGAGGCCCTACATCCATTACTTTCTCTACAAATACATCAGATCTTAAGGCAGTAGGTGTTTTAACAATTGGTGCTGGTCTTGTATTGCTGGCACGGGTTGTTTCTTGCGCATTTATAAAAAACGAATGTGTTACTAATAAAAGGAAAGTGAAAAAGACTTTAAAAAAATAAAAATGATTTTTTCGCATCAGGATTAGGTTGTACATAATAACTCTTGTTATGAGTAAAACATGGCGCTATCCCCTATGCTGGGAAAAAAATTAAAGTAAGAATTGCTATTTTAATTCTCCTTTATTTTATCTTTATATAGGGAATACATGTCAAATTTAACTCTTTAAATTGTACTTTCCCATTTCGTTATATACAAAGCTTAATATGAAGCGAAGAGAAGTAATAAAGGGATTAACAGCATTGCCTTTAGCCGGCACCGTTATTGGAAGTTCGTGGCATTCTGCGTTAGCGTCACCAACATCATCTTTACAGAAATCCTCAAAAAGTATTTACACATTATTGGGAGTTCGCCCTGTTATTAATGCCCGTGGTACGGTAACCATTGTTGGTGCAAGCCGGATACTGCCTGAAGTACAGCAGGCAATGGATGATGCAACAAAGGAATATGTACAAATAGATGAGTTAATGGATAAGGTTGGAGACAGACTGGCACAACTAACCGGTGCAGAGTGGGGATTTGTTAGCGCTGGAGCGTCTGCGGCCATAACAGCCGGTACAGCGGGATGTGTTACGGGAGGAGATCCGGATAAAGCCTGGCAAATACCTGACCTTACCGGAATGAAAGATGAAGTAATTATAACTTCATATTCTCGAAGTGCTTATGATACGGCAGCAAAAGCTGTAGGGGTACGTATGGTTGAGGTAACCACAACAGATGATCTAAGAGCAGCATTGGGCCCCAGAACCGCTATGATACTCATTCTTGCCGGCAGCCGGTCTGAAAATGGACCATTATCCCTGAAAGAAATCTCTTCTATCGCTAAGCCCATGGGTGTTCCGATTCTTGTGGATGCTGCTGCTGAAGGCCTGGAAGTGCCTAACCCGCATTTACTACAGGGTGCGGATCTTGTGGCATACAGTGGCGGAAAATATCTGAGAGGCCCTCAGTGTGCAGGTCTGTTAATTGGTCGTAAAGATTTAATTCAGGCCTCCAGGATCACTACTGCCCCTCATCACGGGTTTGGGCGGGGGTTTAAGGTTGGCCGCGAAGAAATTGTCGGAATGCTTACTGCAGTAGAAATGTGGTTCAAACGCGATCATGCGCAGGAATGGAAGGTATGGATGTCGGGTCTTAATACAATTTCCCGTCGCCTGGAAAAGATACCAGGAGTTAAAGTGTCGATCAACGAACCACAGGGACGTTCTAATCGTTCACCTTCGCTTAATGTACAGTGGGATATGGAGCAGATTTCCCTTACCGGGCAGGATGTTGAGCAATTGCTCTGGGACGGAAATCCGCGTATTGCAGTAGGCGGTGCAGGAAGCTTTCTGCCTTTCCCGCCAAACCTTCGTCCGAATATCAGCATAAATATTTCCCAACTGGGATCCGGTGAAGAAAAACTTATTGCAGACCGGGTTTACAGTGTGCTGGCAAATCCGCCAAAAATAAAAAGGCAAGGCGGTGCTGCCGCCTTCGATCTGACCGGTCAATGGGATCTTGAAATGAAGTTTGCTGCAAGCACAGTGGATCAAACACTGATGTTGGAGCAGAAAGCGAATGAATTATTGGGCACTCATACTGCAGGTTTTGGTGCACGGGACCTTACCGGGACATTATATGGTCGTGAAATCATGATAAGAAGTTCATATACGCGTCAGGGCGTGCGTCTTAATTTTGAATTTACAGGCACTGTGAGCGGAGATACCATGGAAGGAAAAGTAAGCATGGGTGAATATGGGATGGCAGCCTGGAAGGCTAAACGCCGTACTTACCGGTCATAATCTTTAAATTAATACAGACACCTTAAATAATATAATGAAGAAAATAACGATGTTGATGCTTTGCTTTTTCACTCTGAACGGGGCGATCGCACAAACACAACAATATGCTGTGGTAATTAAAGGAGGACACGTAATTGATCCCAGGAATAAGATTAATGGAAAGATGGATGTGGCTATTAGCAGGGAAGGAAAGATTGCTCTTGTAGCAAAAACTATTGATGCAAAGCAGGGGACAAGAGTTGTAAATGCCGCGGGTTTATATGTTGTGCCGGGTATTATTGATATGCATACTCATAATTTTTTCGGTACCGAGCCGGATTTGTATTTACGTAATAGCTTTTATGCCATTCCTCCTGATGGCTTTTCATTTCGTAGTGGAATAACAACAGTAGTAGATGCCGGAAGTGCGGGATGGAAATCATTTGAAAAATTCAAAGAACAAACTATCGACCGGTCAAAAACCCGGGTGCTTTCTTTTCTGAATATTGTAGGGGAGGGGATGCGGGGAGGCAAATTTGAGCAGGATACAAGTGATATGGATGCACGCCTGACGGCTGAAATAGCAAAAAAATATAAAGAGCATATAATTGGTTTCAAGGTAGCGCATTATAACGGTGCTGACTGGATCCCTATAGATCGTGCGCTTGCTGCCAGCCGGTTGTCAAATAATGGGCCCGTAATGATTGATTTTGGAGGAGGAGGACTCTCTTTGGAGGAGCTTACCATGAAAAAATTGCGCCCCGGCGATATTTACACACATACTTTCGGTGGGGGAGGCGCAGGGAGGGAATCAATAATAGATCCCGCAACTAAAAAAGTAAGACCATTTGTTTTTGCAGCACAAAAAAGAGGAATTGTGTGGGATGTAGGTTATGGAGGTGCAAGCTTTTTATATGCGCATGCAAAGCCGGCTGCCAGAGAAGGGTTCTTTCCGGATGTAATTGCCACAGATCATCATGGTGGAAGTATGAATGCTTCTATGAAAGATATTCTTAGTGTAATGGCCAAGTTTCTGGCGTTGGGTATGGATGTACCCGGGGTTATTAATGCCGTAACGTGGAAACCTGCACAAGTAATAAGAAGACCTGAATTAGGTAATCTGTCTGCAGGATCTGAAGGCGATGTGTCTATACTTAGGATACGGGAAGGCAGTTTTGGATTTTGGGATCAGCGGGGAGAGCGTATGACAGGTAATAAGAAATTTGAATGTGAAATAACCATTAAAGGCGGCAGAGTATATTATGATCTTAATGGTTTGACAGACCCCGTACCTGTTGTTACAAGCGGTGTTCCTGCTCTTTAGATGCTTATTAGATTAAAATATACACTTATTTCAATCTCGCTAAGCTGATAATAATTATTTGCAGTTATATAATAAAGCAACATATATATCTTTAAACATCGTGTAACACAATTTTTAATATTATGTTTTTGTTAAATACGTTAATTGTTGTACTTTAGACAAACCAAAAATTATTACAATAATCCTTAATTTTTAACCTTTCAAATTTTAACCATTAATTATGATGAGAAAATTTTACAAATTATTTGTACTGTTTATGTTGTGTCAAGCCTATGTGTTTGCGCAAAATGTTACTGTTACAGGGAAAGTAATTGACGCCGAAAATCAACCGGTTCCAGCAGTTACTGTGAAAGTAAGTGGTTCTTCAGTAGGAACCAGTACCGATATGAACGGTAATTATTCCATATCAGTACCCGCAAATTCTTCTTTGGTGTTCAGTTCTATTGGCTATTTGAGCCAGACTGCCAATGCAGATGGAAGATCGGCAGTGAATATTACACTAGCCTCAGACTCCAAAGCACTAGAGGCAGTAGTTGTAACTGCTTTGGGTATAGAGAAGTCAGCTAAAAGTCTTACTTATGCTACTACCAACGTTTCTGCTGAACAGTTAAACCAGGTAAAAGGTGCCAATGTTCTAAATTCTTTGGCCGGAAAAGCGGCTGGAGTTTTTGTTACGCAAGGAAGCGGTGGCCCCGGCTCTTCGCCTCGTATTATTCTTCGCGGTAACAAGTCTATAGTAGGAACTAATGAGCCATTATATGTGGTTGACGGTGTTCCTCTGGGTTTCTCTGATTTTAATCCTGAAGATATTGAGAGTTTACAAATCCTACAGGGCGCATCAGCTGCTGCCTTATATGGTGGAAGAGCAGCTAACGGAGTAATTTTAATTACTACTAAAAAAGGAAAATCAGGAGCTACCAATGTTGAATTTGCTTCTACAGCTACATTTGATAATCCATTAGAATTGCCGAACCTTCAAACTACTTATGGACAAGGACTTAAAGGTGTAACAGTTGCTACTCCGGTAAATGATAGCTGGGGTCCTAAAATTTCAAACGGAAGTGACTCTCATATCCGGGATTTTTTCAGAACAGGCCAAAATTACATTAATAGCTTATCGGTTAGTAGTGGAAATGCAGATCAAAGAATTTATTTCTCTTATGCCAATACCACGTCGAAGGCTATGATTCCTAATTATGATTATAACCGTCATAATGTAACTGTAAGAGGTAATACTAAACTTTTTAACAATAAAGTTACCGTTAATGGTGGCGTTAATTATATTAAAGGCAATACTGAAAATCAAAATTCCTCTCAGTGGTATGGTAGTCCGATGTTTGGATTGTATTTGTTTCCAATGGGCGACGATATGTCTAAATACAGCCCGAATGGTGGCGCAGTATTCAGTAAGACACGTAATATGTGGGTTCAGAATTGGCCATATATTAAAAATGAGCATAGTTCCAATCAAAATCCATACTGGATACAAAACCGTGTACAGGGCGATGATTTGGTTGATCGTACTATTTTTAATGGCGGTGCCAAATGGGATATTAACAGCTGGTTAAATGTTGCAGCCCGTACCACATTTACTAAACGTACTGCCGATTTAGAAAATCGTTCAAATGCTACCTCAGACCCTATACTTGTGGGTTCAAACGGTTCATACTCTAAAATTGTAAATAATAGAGAAGATTCGTATTCTGATATTTTGCTTAATGGAAATAAATCGTTTGGCACAAATATTACGCTAAACGCTACAGCAGGAGTTAGTAATACTTCAACAAATTCACGAATTGTAGAAAACAGTAATAACGGAGGGCAGAATACACTGTCATACCCAAATTTCTTTTCTGTTTACGGTTTAACAGGTAACTTTACTGCAACAGAAAGTTTGAGAAAAACCCTGACACAAGCGGTATTTGGTACCACAACATTAGGATTTAAGGAGACTTTGTTTTTAGATCTGACTGCCAGGAATGAGTGGTCTTCTACGGTTGATAATTCTTTCTTTTATCCGTCTGCCGGATTATCCTATATTTTAACCGAGACTTTAGGAGCAAGTGATTTGCTTTCCTTTGCAAAAATAAGAGGTTCTTACGCTGAGGTGGGTAATGATATACCATTTGGTGCTGCAGAGCGCAATCCATATTATACTATACAATCAAATAATGCTCCTAATACTGTTGAAATTATCAACGGCCGAAATTCATTACCTTTCTTTAGTGGAACTGATACAACTAGTTTAAGACCAGAGCGTACCAAATCGTACGAAGTAGGTGCTGATTTCAGATTTTTTAGAGATAAATTGAATTTAGGTATTACCTATTATAACGCCACTACAGAAGACCAGGTATTTTCAATTGCTGCACCTTCTGGTTCAGGAGCTACAAACTTCTGGATTAACGGCGGTACTATTCAGAACAGGGGTCTTGAAGCTTCATTAAGTTATGATGCAAATTTCGGAAAGGTTAGCTGGACACCAAGCGTGAATTTCTCCAGGAACACAAACCGTATTAAAGAATTAAGTAACTTACTAACTAGTGACCGACTCGTGTTAAACTCGGGTAACAGGCTAACTAATTTGTTTCTTTTACGTCCGGGAAGCACATTGCTAAATGGAAGGGAATATGGTGCATACCATGATCTGTTTGCTAAAACATATGTTAGGGATGCTGATGGAAATAAAACATTCAATGCAACTACCGGCCTTCCTATTTTATCAACTGTCGATAATCAATATTTAGGAAATGCTAATCCTGATTTTTTATTAAACCTGAACAATCAGTTCGGCTACAAAAACTTCACTCTTTCATTCTTGGTTGACGGACGTTTTGGCGGCCTGGTATCTTCATCAACTGAGCAATGGCTGGATTATAAAGGTTTATCGAAAAGAAGCGGAGAGGCACGTGATGCAGGTGGAGTAATGCTAAATGGAAAAATGATTGACGCAGAAACGTATTTTAACTTTATTTCAGCAAAGGCAGATTTTGGTGCAGCTGGGGAAGAATATGTATTCGATTCGACTAATATCCGCTTAAGGGAATTGGCCTTAGGATTTAAATTGCCAAAATTTAGTAATGCTGTAAAAAACTTGAGCCTTTCATTAGTTGGCAGAAACTTGTTTTTCTTCCAAAAAGATGCACCATTTGATCCGGAATTGGCAATAGGAACCGAAAATAACAGACAGGGTTTTGAAGCTTTTCAAATCCCATCTGCAAAATCATGGGGTTTAACTCTTAGAGCAGGATTATAATATAAATCATTATAAAATAAAAAAAATGAGAAATTCAATAATTAACAACAAGTATAAGCTGATAAGCTTGAGTTTGCTTTTGTTTGTAACCTCTTCATGTAAAGATGATTTGGAGGGACTAAACAATGATCTTAAACAAATGCCTCCTTCTGCGCTTGCTCAGGATGCAAATGAAGGAGGATTTCTTCTTCCTACCATTATGCACAGTGTTGTAGGTACCACAACTGGTGTGCAGACTCAGCAAAATCTGCAGGCAGAGTCCTACGCAAATTACCTGGAGGCTCCAAGTAACTTTATCGGAAACGTAAATCCTACTACTTACGTAACACGTGGTATTTGGCCAAATTCCTATAACACTTCAACTAATGGGGTGATGAATAACTGGCTGCAAATGAAAAAAACTGGTATTGATGTGAAATACCCTGATTTGTATGCTATAGCTTTGATATTAAAAGTAGCTGCAGGAGGCCGTTTGGTTGATACTTTTGGACCATATCCTTACACCACTTATGGTAGTTCAGCAGAGCCAAAGTTTGATACTCCACAGGAAGCTTATGCAGCATTCTTTAAGGATCTCGATCAGGCTGTTGCTGCATTAAAGGCAGCAGAAACTGCTGATCCTAATGCAGATCAGGCACGATTTAAGAAATGGGATGTTTCTTCGATGGGAGGTGAGTATACCAAATGGATAAAAATTGCAAACACATTACGTTTAAGATTAGCGATTAGAATTTCCGGAACTCCAGACGCAGCACTTGCCAAAACCGAAGGTGAAAAAGCTATGGCTGCAACCAGCGGAGGTGTATTAACTGATGTTGAGGGATCCTGGTCTGTTGCGGCGACTTCCGGTATTAATCCATACTTTACATTTACAAATGCGTGGTCTGATACCAGGGTGTCTGCTGCTGTAATTACTTACCTGCAAGGATTTGGTGATCCGCGTTTACCTGTTTATGCTTTACCCGGAACTGATCCTGTTTTGGCTGGAACATACAGAGGTATTCGTCCCGGAGTAGAACGGCCGACAAAAACCGTTTATGAAAATTATTCAAAATATAACGTTAAGGAACTAACTCCAGTAAAACAAATGGATGGTGCTGAAAGTTATTTTTTAAGAGCTGAAGGTGCTTTATTAGGATGGGCAATGGGTGGTACACCTCAGGCTTTATATGAAGCGGGTGTACGTGCATCTTTAAAATTAAACGGAGTTCCGGAGGGTACATATTTGCAGAGTACCAGTATGCAAATGGATTATGTTGATCCTAAAAAAGCGGCTTATAACAGCCCTCGTTTATCAGACGTCACCGTTAAATGGAACGAGGCTGCAACTGCAGAACAAAAACTGGAGAAAATCATTACTCAAAAATGGATCACAGTATTTCCTGAAGGAACTGAAGCCTGGTCTGAGTTTAGAAGAACAGGATATCCGAAATTGTATAATATTATGGATCCTAAAAACCCAAAACTTCCTTTAGGTACATTTATTAAAAGACTTACTTATCCTGTAATTGTAGCCTCTTCAAGTAAAGCTGCTTATGATGCTGCAGTTTCTGGTAGTCTGGGTGGCAGAGATGATGAGGATGTGAAGTTTTATTGGATGAAATAATCAGAAGGTTTATTTTCTACTGATAACGGTCCGGCTTTATGCCGGACCGTTTTTGTTTGTAAGATGTTGTAAACATAGCGTTGATGTTTAAACGTAATTCTTCACTTCATTTTCAAGTAACTGAACTTTTTTGTTTAAACCCATGTAATCTGTTAATAAAAATATAACATGTATTTAATTTGATTTTTTTGTGCCAATTATTTAATAGATTTAAGGTAACTCTATATTTTAAATAAGAATAATGATTCTAACTGAAAATAGTTATTTCAACCCATTCAGTTATTTCAAAATAGAATATTTAAGAGCATCAGTGTAACCTAATTATAGCTAATAAATGAAACGCAGAGATCTTATCAAATATTTATCAGTGGCACCCGTAGCCGGCGGTATTCTTGCTTCAGGAATCCCCTTTGAGTCTGTTATTGCAGGGGTACCTAATACAGCAAAACGTGATCTCATCAAGGAATTAGGGCTGCGAACCTTTATTAATGCCGCAGGAACATATACAACTCATACCGCCTCTTTAATGCATGAAGATGTAATGGAAGCAATTAATCATGCTTCAAAACACTTTGTAATGATTAATGATGTTCAGGATAAAGTAGGAGAAAAAATTGCAGCATTATGTCATGCTGAAGCAGGTATGGTCACTGCAGGATGCTGGTCTGCGCTTGTCCTCGGAACTGCAGGAATTCTTACAGGCACAGATCGAAATAAAATTGGTAAACTACCTGATCTTGCCGGTTTTCAAAAGACACAATTGATTGTTCAAAAAGCACATAATGTAGGTTATGTTCATGCGCCGACAAATACCGGAATTCAGGTTGTTGAAATAGAAACGGCTGAGGAATTAGAAAAAGCTATTACTGATAAAACTGCCATGATGTGGTTCCTTAACTCAAGCGGACCCTTAGGGAAAATTATGCATGAAGAATGGCTAACTATAGCTAAAAAGCATAATATCCCGACCATGATTGACATTGCTGCTGATGTGCCGCCGGTAGAGAACCTTTGGAAATATAATGATATGGGTTTCGACTTGGTATGTGTATCGGGGGGTAAAGCAATTAGAGGACCTCAGAGTGCCGGCATACTGATGGGACGTAAAGATCTGATAGCTGCAGCCAGGCTCAATGCACCTCCTAACGGGGGTAATATTGGTCGTGGTATGAAAGTAAACAAAGAAGAGGTCTTTGGAATGTATGCAGCACTTGAGCGGTATATAAATCAGGATCATAATAAAGAATGGAAGCAATGGGAAAATCAGGTAGCGGTTATTGAAAATGCGGCCAGGAAAGTTTCAGGAGTGACCACCAGTATCAGTGTGCCACCAATTGCCAATCATACGCCGCTGCTGAGTATATCATGGGATGCTAATAAAACTAAAATGACCAGTAAAGACCTTATGACAAACTTACGCAATGGAAATCCTTCCATAGAAGTTATGGCTAAAGATAATAATGCGATCAATATTACTGTCTTTATGTTAAAACCCGGTGAAGAAAAGATAGTTGCAAGGCGTGTTCAGGAAGAGCTCCATAAGGCTTTAAGCTAATGATAAACTTACAGCATGGTTTTTATTTGGAAGTAGCTAACAGATATGATACAATGAGAAAAGTAGTATGGTTGATTTCGTGTGCATTATTTCTTATAACTCCTTTTATTCAGGCACAAATCTCCCCCCAGGATGCAGTACCACGTTATAAGATTGTTATTAAAGGTGGTCATGTTATAGATCCTAAAAATAACATTAACGAATTAATGGATTTAGCCATCCAGGATGGAAGGATTGTGCTTATTGCAAAAAATATTGATGCTGCACAGGCTGCCCAGGTAGTGAATGCAAAAGGTTTATTTGTTACTCCGGGGCTTATTGATCTTCACACTCATGTTTTTGCAGGCACAGAACCCAATCATGCTTACAGTAACGGCAGCAGTGCACTTGCCCCGGATGGATATACCTTTCGTGCTGGTGTAACTACCATAGTAGACTGCGGAGGTGCAGGCTGGAGGTCATTTCTAACTTTTAAAAAGAATATCATTGAAAGTTCTCAAACCCGGGTACTATCGTTTCTGAACATTGTTGGGTGGGGAATGCGTGGCGAACCTACATGGGAACAGGATATTAACGATATGGATCCTGTTAAAGCGGCAGAAATGGCTAAAGCCAATCCGGAGCATATTGTTGGATTTAAACTGGCTCATTTCAGAGATTCAAGCTGGGTGCCGACAGATCGTGCAGTTGAAGCTGGAAATTTAGCGAACCTGCCGGTAATTGTAGACTTTGGTGGAGATAACAGCCACGCCCCATTATCTATTGAAGAACTCTTTTTTAAACACCTTCGTCCTGGTGATATTTATACCCATGCCTTTACAGAATTACCGAGAAGAGATCCCATAGTAGATCTCAAAACAAGAACATTAAAACCATTTATAATCCCTGCTCAAAAAAGAGGAATTATTTTTGATGTTGGATTCGGAGGTGCCAGTTTCGATTTCCGCCAGGCAATACCTGCGCTTAAGGCCAGATTTTATCCCAACACCATGGGAACTGATCTTCATATTGGCAGCATGAATGGTGCAATGAAAAACCAGTTGAATGTATTATCCATTTTTATGGCAATGGGAATGGATATGTTTTCTGTAATTAAAGGAAGTACCTGGGCTCCGGCACGGGCTATAAAACGCGAAGAACTTGGTAATCTTTCTTTAGGCGCAATTGCTGATGTAGCTATTATAGGAATTCGTAAAGGTGATTTCGGTTTCCGGGATATTGCTGGGCACAGGCAGGCAGGCAAGTCGAAACTGGAGTGCGAAATGACGATTAAAGGTGGAAAGATAGTTTACGATCTGAATGCTATTGCCAGTAATTTGCCTGCAAGAAAATAAATACATTACGAATATTATAAACCATTAATATGCGAAAAACATATTTGCTTTTTTTAGCGTTTTTCTTTCTGGTCAACTCTATACTTGCACAAAAACAACAAGTTCTAAATCTACCTTACGGGATTGTTATTAAAGGTGGGCACTTAATAGACCCAAAAAATAAGATCAATGAGGCGATGGACGTGGCAATTCAGGATGGTAAAATTGCCAGGATAGCTAAGAATATTGATGCTGCCCGGGGTGTACAGGTGGTAAATGCCACGGGTATGTACATAACTCCCGGCCTTATTGACATTCATGCGCATGTTTTCTGGGGTACAGAGCCTAATCATTACCTGAGTGACGGGATGGTAGGTGTAACCCCGGATGGATTTAGCTTCCGTGCCGGAGTTACTACCATGGTTGACTGTGGTGGCGCAGGTTGGGTGTCGTTTCCAAGGTTTAAGAAAAATATCATAGATAAATCCCAAACCCGCATCTTGTCTTTTTTAAATATTGTTGGAGAAGGTATGCGGGGTGGAGAATATGAGCAGGACCTAAGTGATATGGATGCGAAAATGGCTGCAAAAACTGCTTTAGAAAATAGGGATGATATTGTTGGGTTTAAGCTGGCACATTTTGCTGCCCCTGATTGGACGCCTGTTAATCGAATAGTTGAAGCCGGAAAACTGGCCAATATGCCTGTTATAATAGACTTTGGTGGTGGAAACCTTTCTATTGAAGAGCTTTTTATGAAATACCTTCGCCCCGGTGACATTTATACCCATGCATTTACTGAATTAAGGGGAAGAGAACCGATAGTAGATGTAGCCACACGTAAATTAAAACCGTTTGTTAAAAAGGCGCAGGAGCGGGGAATTATTTTTGATGTTGGATTCGGTGGTGCCAGTTTTGATTTCCGCCAGGCAATACCCTCAATAAAAGATGGATTTTATCCTAATACTATGGGAACAGACCTTCACACCGGGAGTATGAACAGTGCCATGAAGGACCAGTTGAATGTGCTTTCCATATTTATGGCTATGGGCATGGATATGCCTTCGGTAATTAAGGGAAGTACATGGGCGTCGGCTCAGGCAATTAAACGTGAAGAATTGGGTCATCTTTCAGTTGGTGCAATAGCAGATATAGCCATATTTAGAGTACGAAATGGAGATTTTGGTTTCAGAGATATTGCCGGTAACAGGCAGGATGGAAAGCAAAAACTGGAATGTGAGATGACTATAAAAGGAGGAAAAATTGTATATGATTTAAACGCTATTGCCACTAACAGATAAGTTATCAGTTAAGTTGATAGCTGAATGCTATAGAGATTATAACTCAATTTATTCCTTCTAACCGATATACTTAAACTGACTGGATTGAGGGTGATAAATATATTAACATAGCTTAATCGAAAAGATTTTTTGGAAAATTCCCTAACTCAAACAGAGCTTCAATTTCTACTGGAATATTATCAGGAAGCGAACCAAACCCCACAGCGCTTCTTACGCCAATTCCTTTATCTTTACCCCATACCTTTGCAAAAAGCTCACTGCAACCATTAATTACATAAGGGTGTTTTTCGAACTCCGGCACACAATTAACCATTCCCAATACTTTTATAACCCGTTTAACCTTGTTAAGGCTTCCAAGGTTTGTTTTAATGGTTGAAAGGATGGTCAAACCTACTTGCTGTGCTGCAAGTTTGCCCTGATCCATATCCATGTCTTTGCCAATCCGGCCTTTAATTAACTGTTTGTTATTCTGAACCGGTCCGTGACCGGATATATACAAATATTTCCCATCGATAAGGTAAGGGGTATAAACTCCGATCGGCGTGGGAGCCGGAGGTAATATTAAACCAGTTTTAGCAAAATTTTGCTCGGGGGTTAAGTTTTCCATTAAAGCAGATTTTATGTTTTTTATAAATATTAATGATAATGGGTTCTATATCGTCATTATTAAGTGAAGATTTTTCCTTTAGAGGTAGATTTTCGGATATGAAGTTCTGTATTTAATACCAGGGTTTCAAATTCTTCTACAGGATACTTACTTTCCACAAGTTCAATAAGTTTTTGAGCAGCTAACTGCCCCATCTCAAATGCGGGCTGTGTGATTGATGTTAAAGGTGGGTTCAGGACTTCAGCTAAGGCCGTATTCGTAAATCCCATCAACGCAATATCTTCCGGAATTTTTATACCTGCGATATTAAGAAAAGAAAGTGTTCGTGTGGTGATCCTGTCTGATGCTGTAAAAATAGCATCAGGTGGCTGAGCCAGATTCAGTAGCTGTGTTATTGCAGAATCCACTTCATCGGCAACCATGCCACCGTGATCGCAAAATTTGATGTATTCATCATTAACAGGCAGATTGTTTTCTGTTAAAGCTTTTTTAAAACCAGCTAAACGTTCAGTTGATATTGAAAGATTTGGAGAACTTGTTATATGGGCAATAGTTTTAAACCCAGCTTTTATCAAATGTACAGTACCCTCATAAGACGCTTGAAGGTTGTCAATTTTTATTTTGTGCGTATTAATTTCCTCCACAAGCCGGTCAAAAAGCACGATGGGCAAACCTTTTTTCTGTAGTTCAATCAGATGAGTATAATCTTTAGTTTCAGTAGAGACCGATACCAGTAAGCCATCAATTGATGTGGAGATCAGATGCTTAATGTTAAGTAATTCCCTTTCGTAAGACTCATGGTTTTGATTAATAATAATATTATAGCCTTTACTGTATGCCACAGAATCAATGCCATTTAATACCTGTGAATAAAAAGTGTTATCAATTGAACAAAGTACAACACCTATAGACTTGCTTTTACCATCTTTCAAACTTCTAGCTATAGGGTTAGGAACATAATTTTGTTCCTGTACATAATCTACAATTAATTTTTTAGTGGTCTGACTAATTTCATAGCTATCCCTCAATGCCTTGGATACTGTGGATATAGAAAGACCCAATGCCTTTGCTATATCTTTCATCGTAATCCGTTCTACTTTCATAGCTAAATAATGACAGAGTTTTAATCAGATAGCCATTTCTATCCAGGGTTTAAAGATAATAAAATGCTATCAGTACTCAGTAACAGGTAGTTGTTTGGAGTATCAGTAATTTTATTCAAAACTACAACGGTTTCGTAATAAATAACCCTGAATCATAAGTTATATAAATTACTTATTGTATTATTGTTAAGGTTCAATAGTGCATTTATTTGATGTGGAGCCATAATTAACCCTCCCGTATTATTATCATTTTATTTCAGAGTTAACTAATAACCCCATGAAAAAAACTGCGATCTTCTTGTATTTATTTTTAGCAGTATGTTGTTTACAGGCACTAGCTGCCACGTTTAAGCCTGTTGCAGTTATTCGTGTAAAAAATACTTCAGCAATTGAGAGAACTGCCGAAGTTATAGAGGTTAAATTTTCTGATTTAGCCGGAAAGATTAATGGTAAATCCTTTAAGCTTGTAGAATCCATTACCAAAAAAGAAATGCCATATCAGTTAGAATTTAAGGGCATGGATACACCGCAGAATTTATTAGTGCAAATACAACGATTAAAACCAGGTCAGGAGATAGTATTAGAACTTACTTTGGGCACCCCTTTAAAACCGGAGGCCAAAACTTTTGCCCGTTTTGTGCCTGAGCGAAAGGACGATTTTGCATGGGAGAATGATCGTATAGCGTTTAGGATGTATGGGAAGGCATTAGAAACCGAGAAAGATAATGCATACGGAACTGATATATGGTCTAAACGAACAAATAAACTGGTTATAAACAAATGGTATAAATCAGGCGATTATCATACAGATATGGGGGAGGGCATGGATTATTATCAGGTTGGTTTAACACTTGGTGCAGGAGATATTGCTCCTTATTTAAATGATTCTATTTATTTTTCTAAAAATTACCATCATTATAAGGTTCTTGATAACGGACCCCTTCGATCTACCTTCCAATTGGGATATGATAGTTGGAAAGTAGATTCTAAAGAAATAACAGCTACTAAAACCATCTCGTTAAATGCCGGATCTCAAATGAACAGGGTAGAAGTTAATTACCAAATTCAGGGAGCAAATGAAACAGATGCAGTTTTAGGTATTTTAAAGCGTAAAGCCCCGGGAACTGTTTTATTAGATGAGAAAAATGGAGTTATGGGATATTGGGAACCTGAGGTGAGTGGAAAAGGGATTATGGGCCTTGGAATAATAACAGCGAATTCAAAAGAAATGAAGGTAGCTCACAGTCATTTACTCAGTAGATCTGCAGTTCAAAATAATACGCCTTTAGTTTATTACAATGGGGGAGTTTACAATAGGGCAGGTAGTATTAAAACAGCTGCAGATTGGTTTAAATACCTTTCAAATTATCAATATTGCCTGGACAATCCGTTAAGTGTTGAGGTTCTTTAATGGTTTTATAATTACTAATAGATTTAGATGATACAAAGATTTGCAAATAGCCCGCTTGATGTTAGCACAATGGATTCGGATAAACTTCGTCAAAACTTTTTGATAGAGGATTTAATTCTGGAGGATCAATTTAACTTCACTTATTCTCATTATGATCGCGCTATTATAGGAGGCGTAATGCCCGTCAGTAGTGATTTAGAACTTCCAAATTATTCTAATTTGAAGTCTGAATATTTTCTTGAAAGACGTGAATTGGGAATTATTAATATAGGCGGCCCCGGTGAGATTAATATAGAAGGCTCTGCTTTTCAACTTAACAAGCTGGATGCTGCTTATGCAGGAAAAGGAAATAAAAAAGTAATTTTTAAGAGTGTTTCAAAAGATGATCCGGCAAAATTCTATCTGTTTTCTACTCCGGCACATCAGGAGTTTCCTTCAGTTATAATTAAAAAAGAAGAGATTTTACCGGTAAATATAGGCAGTAAAGAAACTGCTAATGAACGTTCTATTTATAAGTATATTTATCTGCAGGGACAAAAAAGCTGTCAGCTGGTAATGGGGTTAACTATCCTGCAGCCAGGAAGTGTTTGGAATACAATGCCTTCGCATACGCATGACCGGCGTATGGAAGCATATTTTTATTTTGATATTCCGGAAGATCAAATTGTATTTCATTATATGGGGCAGCCACAAGAAACACGACATGTGGTAATTAGGAATAATCAGGCTGTTATTTCTCCACCCTGGTCTATACATTCGGGTTGCGGAACTTCTAATTACGGATTCATATGGGCTATGGCAGGTGAAAATCTGGACTATGCAGACATGGATGCAGTCGAGATGAAAGATCTGAGATAAAGCCATCTAAAACTAATTAAAAAAATAAGCCGGTGACTTTTTTGATTAAAATATATTTGTTTAATTGCAGTTATAAATAAATCTCCCTTTTGATTTAATCACCTATTTAAAGACAATTAATATACTATGAAGCTTAAATTTATTTTTTCCAGTTGTTTATTTATTGTTACACTGGGCAGCGGTTTTGCCGCTTTGTCTCAAACCTCAAAAACTAAGACATCCGCTAAACCTGTATTAAAAAATGCATCGGTACAAAAACCACTTGCATCTAAACAAGATATTGAAGATGGAAAACAACTGATATCCAAGTCAGATTGTGTAGCATGTCATAGCCCGGAGAATAAAATGGTTGGTCCTGCTTACAAGGATGTAGCTAAGAAATATGCTGCTACCGAGGCAAATATTAACCGTTTGGTACTTAAAGTTATTAACGGAGGTAGCGGTGTTTGGGGAGAAATTCCTATGTCACCTCACCCTGCTTTACCATCGGCAGATGTTAAGAAAATGGTTAAATACGTACTTTCTTTAAAAGCGAAGTAAATTTTATTACAGGGTATTCTCTTTAAAATTTGATAAAGCTTTGAGCAAACCACTTAAGTTGATTGTACAAGAAATGATCAGTTACTATTCTAATTTTTTGTATGGATAAAAAAGTTATACGGGCCGGTATAATTGGATCTGGCTTTGCGGCAAAATTTCATTATGATGCATTAAAACGGGTTTTCAGCGCACAAATTGAAATTGTGGGTGCATATTCTCCTTCGTCAGCCAACCTTCTTGAATTTACTTCAGCAAGAAACATAGCACCTTTTAATAATTTGGAAGAACTCATTGAAAAATGTGATGTTCTTCATATTTGTACACCACCGGTAACCCATGAATCCATTGTCATAGCAGCATTACAGCTAAATAAGCATGTGATTGTAGAAAAGCCATTTACAGGATATTTCGGAGACGGTTCTGTAGATTTTAACGGGGATTCATTCTCACGTAAACATGGATTAGATGAAACCTTAAAAAGCATTCAAAGGATGCTTGAAGCTGAAAAAAACAGTACAGGGCTAATTATGTACGCTGAAAACTGGATATATGCACCATCCATACAAAAAGAAAGAGAAATTTTAGAGAAAACCAAGGCCCAAATACTATGGATGCATGGCGAAGAATCTCATTCAGGGTCTCATTCATTAACTTACGGGCAGTGGAAGTTCTCAGGAGGAGGCTCTATGATAGGAAAGGGATGCCATCCGCTTTCTGCTGCAATTTATTTAAAGCATGTTGAGGGTCGGGCCCGGGATGGAAAACCTATCAGGCCACAATCTATTTCTGCCCGTACACATGCCATAACACGCATGCCTGGTTTTAAGGATGAAGGCCATTTGAGAACAACCTACAAAGACATTGAAGATTTTGCGATGCTGCATGTGGTATTTGAGGATGGTACGATTGCTGATGTATTTGCCAGTGAATTGGTTCTGGGTGGTGTACATAATTGGATTGAGGTAAATACCAGTAATCACAGGACTGTATGTAATATTAATCCGAATACTTCAATGCAAGCTTATACACCTTCAGAGAGTTATTTCAAAGATGTATATGTGGTAGAAAAAACAGAAACCAAAGCTGGATGGTCATCAATCTCACCTGATGAAGGATGGTTTGCCGGTTATCAGCATGAAATGGATGCTTTTTACAGATCTGCAGCTTATGGCGATCACGTAGAAAGTAATAGCAGTCTGGCATCCGATGTGATTTCTACTATTTATTCGGGTTATGTTTCTGCAGAACAAAAAGGGTTAGAAGTGCTTATTGCTATTTTGTAATTGGTGTAACCATAATAATTTATGGAACAAATTATAAAGTAAAGCTCATAACAAAAAGATGGACAAACATTCGGGTCGCAGTCATGCGAAAATATATATATGTTTCTTATTAGTTCTAATCATTCTAAGTTTATACCAATGTAAAACCGCCGGCGTAATACTGAAGCAACCTGATGGGAAATCATTATCAGTAAATTTAAATACATCTCCGGTAATCTCCCCCGCTGAGTCAATTAAAATGATGCAAGTGCAAGATGGGTTCGAAGTAAAACTGGTAGCTTCGGAACCCTTGATAAGTGCCCCTGTAGCATTAGCATTCGATAATAATAACCGCATCTGGGTGGTGGAGATGAATGGGTATATGCCCGATAGTACAGGCGCAGGTGAGCAAGATCCAACCGGCAAAGTAGTTATTCTTGAAGATAAGAATAACGATGGGCAATTTGACCAGCGAAAAGTATTCCTGGATTCATTAGTAATGCCACGCGCTATATGCCTTATTGAAAGTGGTATACTGGTTGCAGAACCACCCAATTTATGGTATTATGAAATAGTTAATGATAAACCTGGCAAAAGAATACTGGTTGATAATCAATACACACAGAAAGGAAATGTTGAGCATTATCCCAATGGTCTTTTGCGGGCAATGGATAATTGGATTTATAATGCTAAATCCGATAAACGATACCGGAAAAGTGGCAACAACTGGCTGATAGAAAAAACGCATTTCCGCGGACAGTGGGGAATTAGTCAGGATAATTATGGCCGGTTATATTATAATGAAAACCCTACAAACCTGCTTGGGGATTATTTCACGCCGGGATTAGGCAGCTCAAATAAAAATCAACGTGGTATTTCAGGGTTTGATGAAAAAATAGTAGCTGATAATAGGGTTTATCCTGTCAGACCAACTCCCGGGGTGAACCGTGGTTATATGGAAAATATTCTGGATGATAGTTTGCGATTAATTAATTTTACTGCAGCTTGCGGTCCTGTGATTTATAGGGGTGATTTATTTGGCCCTGAATATAATTTCAATGCATTTGTAGCTGAGCCATCAGCAAATCTTATTAAACGCAATATTCTAAGCGAAAATAGAGGTATTACTAGTGGAGAACAAGCGTATAAAAGCAAAGAGTTTTTAGCCAGTGTGGATGAGCGCTTTCGTCCGGTAAATTTGTATAATGGCCCCGATGGTGCTTTGTACGTGGTAGATATGTATCGTGGAATTATTCAACATAAAACATATCTGACACCCTATCTTAAAAAGCAGATAGCCCTGCGGGAATTAAGTGCTCCGTTAAACTGCGGACGCATTTACAAGATAGTTCCAAAGAAGAAAAAAGCGAAAAGCGTAAAGTTTCCTGAAACTGCTGATAAATTGGTTTCATTACTTGGGCATTCCAATGGCTGGGTACGTGATAAAACCCAGCAATTATTAATAGATAGAAAGGATAAGCGGGCTGTTCCGGTTTTACGGGAAGTATTGAAAGAAACGAGCAATCCTTTAAAGGTTATTCATGCTATGTGGACGCTGCAGGGATTAGGCGAACTACCTAATAAAGACGTTTTATACTTGCTAAATCAGCCGGTATGGCCTATACGGATGCAGGCTTTAAGTATATTACCATTAGTGATAAACAATGCTGCTTATAAACAATATGGTTCAGCACTAAATGAAATGATTGCAAGAAATGATGATCTTGCTGCACCGTATATTGGTTTTCTTATACCATTTATCAAATCCTTTGATCAGGTTGAAGCTGATGTTTTATTACATAAACTTATAAAAAAGTACCCTAATGATAAATATGTTTCAGACGCAGTTATCAGTAATCTGGAAGGTCGGGAAGAGTTATACCTGAATGAAATCACGAAAGCTATACCAGACACTAATTTGGTTATTCACAAGCAATTACAGAAGGTAATTATTAGTATTAAAAATGCTTCAAAAAACCAGGATCCTAGCCTTCTTATTAAGGAGTTTCCAAAAGGTTCGGCAATATACAGCTCATCTTGCCAGGCCTGCCATGGGGCAGATGGTAATGGAGTAAAAGGTTTAGCACCCCCTTTAAATAAATCAGAATGGGTAACAGGGAACAAAGAAAAACTTCTTTCAATTGTATTGTTCGGATTAACAGGGCCTGTACGGGTAAATGGCCACTTATATAAAGTGCCGGAAATTAATGGTGATATGCCGGGAATTGGCTTCAGCAAAGAATTTTCTGATGAAGATGTTGCCCAATTACTTAGTTTCATCAGGAAATCCTGGCAAAATAACGGCGATAAAGTCAATGCCGGGGAAGTGATCAAGGTGCGTCAGAAATTTAAAAACAGGGAGAAAGCATTTACTGTGGAAGAACTGGATAAGCTTTAATCATTGCCTGAAATTTTTGTTACTAATTTCTAAGGGTGAAATGCCTGCACCTGATAAATACCGAATGCTGTTATTCACGGCAGTTTTTATTGTCAGCCTTTAAATTAAACCCCTTGTTTGCGTATCAACGACAAGTTAAATAGCGAAGCTGCTTTATATGAAGTTTTTTCATTTTAGAGTCTTCGAATGTCAAAATCATCAGAGTAATTAAACGTTTTTACATATTTTTGGGACATATTCTAAAACCCCACCGCATTGGAAAATACTGACGTTACCACATTACAAACAGCTAAAGATTTAGGTTTATTGCCCGAAGAGTTTGAGAGAATAAAGGAGATACTAGGACGCAATCCCAATTTTACTGAACTATCTATTTTCTCTGTAATGTGGAGCGAGCATTGTTCCTACAAAAATTCTATTACCTGGTTAAAAACCCTTCCTAAAGATGGTCCACGCATGCTGGCAAAAGCTGGGGAAGAAAATGCGGGATTGGTAGACCTTGGTGATGGTATAGGCTGTGCATTTAAAATTGAATCTCATAATCACCCCTCTGCCCTGGAACCTTACCAGGGTGCCGCTACAGGTGTGGGCGGAATAAATCGAGATATTTTTACTATGGGAGCAAGGCCAATTGCTCAGTTAAACTCGCTTCGCTTCGGCGATTTAAAACTGGACCGCACGAAATGGCTTGTAAAAGGGGTAGTAAAAGGTATTGGGGACTATGGAAATGCCTTTGGCATACCCACGGTAGGTGGAGAAGTTTTTTTTGACGAATGCTATAACGTAAATCCATTGGTAAATGCCATGTCAGCGGGCATAGTCAAGGCTGGAGAAACTGTTTCTGCCACATCTTATGGAGTAGGGAATCCGGTTTATATTGTAGGTTCGGCAACAGGAAAAGATGGTATCCACGGTGCGGCATTTGCATCCAAAAATATAACTGAAGATTCGGTAAATGATCTGCCAGCCGTTCAGGTGGGTGATCCGTTCCAGGAAAAGTTGTTGCTGGAAGCAACACTTGAAGTAATAAAAACGGGCGCTGTAATAGGTATGCAGGATATGGGCGCAGCCGGAATCATCTGCTCTAATTCCGAGATGTCTGCAAAAGGCGAGCACGGAATGCGGATTTACCTGGACCGGGTTCCGATGCGTCAGGAGAATATGAAACCCTTTGAGATTCTGTTGTCAGAATCTCAGGAGCGCATGCTGATTGTGGTAGCGAAAGGCAGGGAAAAAGATGTAGAAGCTGTTTTTGATAAATGGGATTTGAACTGCGCTATTATTGGCGAGGTAACAGATACAAAACGGTTACAGTATTTCATGAATGGTGAGCTGGTTGCTGATGTACCGGCCGATGACCTGGTTTTGGGTGGCGGAGCACCGGTTTACGAACGGGAATATCGTGAGCCTGCTTATTATCTGGAAAATCAAAAATTTAATATGGATACGGTAACAATGCCGGCAGATCTGAAAGATGTTGCAGATCATTTAATCTCACATCCAAATATAGCCTCAAAACAATGGGTTACTAACCAATACGATTCCATGGTGGGAACTGCTACCATGACCACTAATCGACCATGTGATGCAGCTGTGGTTGCTGTTAAGGGAACTGATAAGGCTATTGCACTTACTGTAGATTGTAATTCCAGGTATGTGTATGCAGACCCACAAAAAGGATGTGCCATAGCCGTAGCGGAGGCGGCCAGAAATATAGTTTGTGCGGGCGGGGAACCTGTTGCTATTACAAATTGTCTCAATTTCGGCAATCCATATGTTCCGGAAGTCTACTGGCAATTTGTAAGCGCCATAAAGGGCATGAGCGAAGCCTGCATTAAATTCGAAACCCCAGTAACAGGTGGTAATGTAAGCTTTTATAATCAGTCAACAGACGATGGTCCGGTATTTCCTACACCAACTATTGGTATGCTGGGTGTTCTTGATGATGTAAATACATTAATGACATCGGATTTTAAAAATGCAGGAGATTTTATATACCTGGTCGGTGAAAGCGTAAACGATATAGCTTCTTCACAATATCTTGCATCTTTCCATGGTATAACTACGTGCCCTGCTCCCTATTTCGATCTCGATAAAGAGTATAAAATGCATCAGGTAATTAAACAGCTCATACGCGAGAAATTAATTGCAAGTGCGCATGATGTTGCTGATGGAGGATTATATATTACCCTCCTGGAATCTGCCATGCCACACCAGCTTGGATTTTCAATAGAAACCGATGCAGAAATACGCCAGGATGCATTTCTTTTTGGTGAAGCCCAGGGAAGGGTTGTAGTATCTGTGTGTCCTGATAGCCAGGAAGCTTTTGTTGAGTTACTTGCTGTGTCTGATACTGAATTTAGTTTATTGGGTAAAGTAACATCCGGGGATAATCTGTTGGTTGATGAAAAATCGTTTGGTACTGTTACAGAAGTAAGGGAAGTTTATAATCATGTTCTTCATAATATATTGGGAGAGTAAGTGTAATGGCTTTTAAATAAATGCCCAAAGAGCCGGATAATTTTTACTTTAAGCAGTTTGTCATTAATCAAAACAACTGCGCTATGAAAGTAAATACGGATGGCGTTTTGCTGGGTGCTTTAGCTAACTCTTACAGCTGTGGCTCAATTCTCGATATTGGTACAGGAACAGGTGTTATATCTTTGATGCTTGCTCAGCGTTACACCGATGCAATTATTGATGCTGTAGAAATTGATTTAGATGCTGCTCAAACTGCAAAAAATAATTTCAGCAATTCCCGTTTCCATAATCGTTGTACATGCTATCCTCTATCATTTGAACAGTTTTTTGCGCAACATCCGGATAAAAAGTATGATCTGATCGTTTCCAATCCGCCATTTTTTATCAATTCGCTAAAATCAGCGGCCAAGTCAAAAGAAATAGCCAGACATACCACCACGCATTTTTTCGATAATTTACTTGCATCAGGTAAAGCATCTTTAAAAAGTAATGGCAGTTTTTGTTTAATTCTTCCGGTTGATATTGCCAACACTATTATTGAAAAGGCTAATACCAATAATCTGTATCTAAATCAGAAAATAAGCATTTTTTCTTTTGAAACTTCTTCCCCGCACAGAAGAATACTAATCTTCGGAAATGAGGAAACCCAAATCACGAACAGTAACCTGGTAATTTACGCCGCACCAAAAGTTTACAGCGAACAATACCGACTGTTGTTGAAAGACTTTCTGACTATCTTTTGATTTATTATCAGCATATCACGTATTATGTGCGAAATTGCAACATGATCCGCATCGGACTCCTTTCAGATACTCATGGCTACCTGGATGATAGTGTTTTTAAGCATTTTGATCAGTGTGATGAGATCTGGCATGCTGGTGACTTTGGAAATATTGAACTCGCAGATAGCTTAGCAGCCTTTAAACCCTTACGAGGGGTTTACGGAAATATTGATGGCAGGGATATCCGCGTGGTTTATCCGGAACACCTGAAATTTGTATGTGAAGAGGTGAAAGTTTGGATAACCCACATCGGTGGTTATCCGGAGAAATATAATCCTAAAATTAAAGCTGAAATATTCTCTGATCCCCCTAAAATATTTATTTCCGGTCATTCACATATCTTAAAGGTTATTTACGATAAAAAAATCAGCTGTTTACACTTAAACCCGGGAGCTGCCGGAAAACAAGGTTGGCATAAAATACGTTCTCTTATCAGATTCTGCATTTCTGAAGATAAAATACATACTTTAGAGGTTATAGAATTGGGTGTTAGGTAATGTAAAAAGTACACTAAGTATGTCAGGAGGAGTTACAACATTAGGGCAGTTTATTATTGAAAAACAAAACGATTTTCCGTATGCCAAAGGAGAGCTTTCGCGTTTGTTAAGAGATATCGGGATAGCATCAAAAATTGTTAACCGGGAGGTAAATAAAGCGGGTTTAATGAATATCCTTGGTGAGGCAGGTTCAGTGAATATACAGGGAGAAAGCCAAAAAAAACTGGATATTTATGCGAATGAACAGTTTATTTCTGCTTTACAAAGCGGTGGAGAATGTTGTATCGTAGTTTCAGAAGAGAATGAAGAATGCATACATATTAATTCTGAGATATCTAAAAATGCTAAATATATCGTAGCCATCGATCCGCTTGACGGCTCTTCTAATATTGATGTTAATGTTGCCGTAGGTACAATTTTTTCGATTTACAGAAGAAAATCTGTAGAAGGGCAGGCTACACTTGATGATGTATTTCAAAAGGGAACAGAACAGGTAGCGGCAGGGTATATTATTTACGGTTCTTCCACAATGATGGTTTATACTACCGGAAAAGGAGTAAACGGGTTTACCCTGGATCCCTCCATCGGAGAATTTTGTCTGTCTCATCCTAATATGACGATCCCTAAGGATGGAATTATCTATTCAATTAATGAAGGGAATTATATTCATTTTCCGGAAGGTGTTAAAAAGTATATTAAATACTGCCAGGTGGAAGATGGAGAGGTAAAACGACTCTACACATCCCGTTACATCGGATCAATGGTTGCAGATATACACCGGAACATGATAATGGGTGGTATATTTATTTATCCTACTACCTCAAACGCTTCAATTGGTAAGCTTCGGTTGGTATATGAGTGTAATCCAATGGCTTTCATTATAGAACAAGCAGGTGGAAGAGCGACAAATGGGTTCACCCGTATATTGGATATTGCTGTCGAATCTCTCCATCAGCGGTCGGCTATTTTTATTGGCTCTGATAATATGGTTTTGAAAGCAGAAGCCTTAATGAAGGAATTTTCATCCGAAAACACGATCAATAGTTTGGATAAGGCCGATGAAAAGCTTGCGGATCTGGGTATCATAGGAGGGATTGATTAAAAAAGTTTTTCTTTCAGGCTCTCAGTCTCAAAATATGTATCAATAAGCAGTTCCCTGGTTTTACAGGCAGCTACAGCAAGTTCATCACAACGTTCATTTTCAGGATGCCCGGCATGGCCTTTCACCCAAATAAAACGTACATGGTGTAATTTATAAACCTGCAAGAACCGAAGCCATAGATCTTTGTTTTTTTTACCTGCAAAACCTTTCTTTACCCATCCAAAAACCCACTTCTTCTCCACAGAATCGATCACATATTTAGAGTCAGAATAAACACTTACATCCTGCCCGGGCTTTTTAATAGCTTCCAGACCAGTGATTACGGCTAAAAGCTCCATGCGGTTATTAGTTGTTTTTCTAAAACCGCCAAAAATTTCCTTATAATATTGGCCGGATCGTAATATGACTCCAAATCCCCCAGGTCCGGGGTTCCCACTGGAAGCGCCATCTGTATAAAGCTCAATCATTGTTTTTCGGTGTTAGAAAAGGCAATTATAAGGATTTTGGTTTAAGCGGGGTGTGCGATCTACTGTTTTCAAATAGTCGAGTTCCCGTTTTTTTGCCAACTGCCTAATAGCTTACACAGACACAAGATAATTATGGTAAAAAGCACGAAAATAAGCAGAATAGCAAATTTAGGAAATTTGGAAGAGGAAAAATCAGGTAAGCTAGTTCTATTTACCAAATGCCAGCCCTTGTTCGTTTTAAGATTTGAATGCTCCTAAACCAGTATTTCACACCGCTGGAATTCATTATATAAATCCTTCTTGAAGCTCGTCCATAAACCCATAAAACAGCATCAATCTACTCAACCCTAAATAATCCGGTTAATGTAGCTTCACTCAGTATATGACCTTTCATCGCCTGCAGAAGTTCATCTTTTTCCATCCCTTCTTTTAGGGTTAAAGTATTATCCAAAGCATATAATTTAAAAACATAACTATGGGTTCCACCCGGAGGGCAAGGACCATTGTATCCCTTATCACCCCAACTATTTAAACCGTCTGTCGCTTTGATTTTTTCGATGTTCAGTTCCTCTTCAAGACTAGTAACTGTGCCTGGTATATTATACATTACCCAATGTACCCAGGTACCCATTGGTGCGTCCGGATCATCCATAATGATGGCAAAACTTTTCGTTTTTTCAGGAAATCCACTCCAGCTAAGCGCTGGTGATACATTAGAGCTATCACAGGTATATTTAGCGGGGATAGGCTTTCCCTCTTCGAAAGCTGAACTGATTAGTTTAAAGCTTGCAGTTTGCGACTTTGAAATACTTGCAATAAAAATAAAAATCAATGTAAAAAAATGTGCCTTAAAAGCATTTTTAGTGTTCATAATGTCTTTTTAGTAGTTAGTAAAATTAAATATTTGATAACAACAGTTCTTGAATATTTTATTACTTAAGATTCTCACTAAATGTAAAGGCTACTCCGCTTACTGGCAACTATGTCTTTAAACTGAAATTAGTCATTTTATTAAAAATTCTGCAACAACTGAATTTAAATCGTTTACTAAAGTTTTATATCTATACTGATGAACGAATGTAATTCCGTTAAATCTTCGTTTCCAAAATGAAGATTTACAGGTGAAATCTTTATTGCATATTTACTATTTAAAGGAGAAATCATTAATCCAAAACCTACAATAGCACCATAATTGAAATTTTCAATAAACTCTGATTCAGTATGCATTATATCAGTATATGTCGCATCACCAAATTCAGTTTCAACTCCAACTCCTTTTAATCCATTTGCAAAACCAACTAATCCTCCAGTTTCAATATTTAAAGAGAAAGCCTTATATCTTAGAAAGTCATATTCTAAAGATAAATTTAAGTTTGCAACATTAAAATACTTATCTCTAGTTTTATCATCCTTACCATTTTTATAACTTCCAACGGTTAGATTTGGATTTAATCTTAATCTATCTTTCCAAATATCTCGTTTGTAACCAATTAATAAAGATAAACCAACTCCCCCATAATCATTGTTTCCTGAACCAGAATAACCAATACCCAAACCATAACTCAAAGAGCTTTTTGATAATTTTTGACTATGTGATTCATTGATAAATAGTCCTAATACTAAAAATACAAATAATACTTTTTTCATAAATTTCATTACGGTTAATTAATTATCGCTTTTTTATCCCCTTGTTGGTATCCTCACCAACAAGTACTTTTAATATTTTATCCCTCAGTTCGCAAACCTTCATTAACGTTGAGAATCAGGTCACGGCCTAATAGTCACCGCATTATACCCAGCAAAAACTCCCAGGCCATTTTCTATATTATTTGACACCGGGTGTTGGCCGATATTAAAGTCTGTTTGACGGTGCATGTCATATGTTTTGCCATATAGGTAGTATTCGGGGCTAACTTGCGCAATTCGAAAATAGGCGTTTTTCGGTATGACATTTGAAAGATTAAATTTTAAATCTAAAGCTTTCCCGTTAAATAGTTTGTCTCTGAAAAACAAGAGCCCGTTCCTAAAGTAGTCTTCCTCAATTGCGGAAATAATTTTGATGCTTAAAGGTCTTTGGAAAATATTCCCCCTGAAGTCTTTTTCAAATGTATAGGCCTGAACGGAATAGAAGTTCTCCTCTGCGGGCGGGTCGCTCAGGGTGAACGACATGAGTGTGGCAGGAGCACTACCATCAGGCTGAAACTGCGAAATCTTGATATCGCTTATCAAAGGCCTCGCGGGCACCGTGCTGTGAGCGCTGATGTCGTCAAAGCCCGGAGCCTTTACACGGATCTCGTACTTTTTTAAGCTTTCCGGCATTACAGATGCTTGATACACCCCATTCTTTGAATGTGTTAAATCTGTTAAATAAGTACCATCCCGGTACAACAGTACAGAGGCATTCACTATGGGTGCGAAAGGGGCATTAGACGAGATCGGACGGTTTGTACTAAGATCTACTGAAAATAGACTATCAGGATTGAATACGCTGTTTAAAACCAGCACCTGCTCATAATCAGGCAAGTTAGACTCGATATTTTTGGAACATCCGGTCAAAACAAGCAATGCAATTAGAACGCTGGTAAAATATTTGTAATCTGTCATCATTCTAAAATTTAAAGCCATAACTAAATGAGGGTAATACCGGGAATAGGGCGATTTGGGACAAGTCGCGTTTAAAGCCTTGGCCCGTATTTGATTTTTTCATCTCCAGGGAGTACGGGTTTTGCCGGTTGTAAGCATTATATATGGAAATATTCCAGGAGCGTTCCCCCCATTTTTTCAGCTTAACGTGGGTCAGGCTTAGGTCGAGGCGGTGATAAGACGGCATCCGGAAATTATTTCGCTCCGGCAGGTAATCAATATTGTCAGGATTATATGAAGTACCTCCGTAAGGGTTGTAAGGGGCAGGTTCGATAAATGCCTTATAGGTAGTAACAGGCACAGTGCCGACATAGCCAGAACGGTAAGACCAGTTGCCACCCACACTTAATTTTTTTGAAAGCTTGTGATTCACAACCGTCGCAATATTATGCCTGCTGTCGTAGGAATAGGGGAAAGATTTATTGTTGTTGACACCTTCTAACTGCCTTCTGGCGTATGATAAGGTATAGCCCAGCCAGCCGGTTGTATTACCCTCCCGTTTCCGCAGCATCCACTCAGAGCCGTAACTCCAGCCGATTCCACTCGTGATCCGCTCCTCATAGGGTGCTGTTATCAGGGAGGTAAATTTGGTATCCGGGCCGTTTCGTAAAAATTGCCCAATGAAATCCCCTCCGTCCTTAAACTCAGCCACATCTTTTAGTTTTTTATAATACAGGTCCATACTCAGCTCGAACCTACCGCCGATCACAGGAACACCAGCGCCCGCTGTAGCCTGCCATTAGCACTGCGGTTTTACTTTATCGGTTGCAGGTCCCCATAATCCGTGGGTGATCCCGTAGCGGTGTTGCTCAGAGAATGAAGGTATTGAGCCATGGTAGAATAGGAGGTTCGCAGACTTATACCTGTAGCTGGCGTGTAATTTACTGCCAGACGTGGTTGTAAAGAGCTGTAATTCTTACCTTTCACAGCAAAACCCGACCAGTGCGCACCGGCAGTAGCTTCCAAATCTTCACTGATCAGTATCCTGTCCTCTGCATACATGTATATTTCATGGGCGTTCGTTTTATCAAATGAGCTTGTTGTAAAGCTCAGGCCCTCAGCTTGAAAAGACACCGATTCAGGATTGAAAGTGTGATAGACATAGCTGCCACCGAACCGTACACTATGACCGCTTCCTGCGGCAAGATCAAAATCAGCTTTGGCTCCCCAGTCGTTAATACTGGAATTGAAATCAACTTCCCGGTCTAGAGTAAATCCATTGCTGGTACTGTGAACTTCGGAGTTCTGGCCAAAGCTATATGCGCTGTGAGTAAGCGTAACATTGCCAAACAGCTTACGGCCAAAGACATGGTTCCAACGCAGCGAGCCCGTCGTGTTTCCCCATTTCATTTTAAATTTTTGTTCCTGGGCATATTTATCCCGGAATACAAATTTATCGAGCCCGCCATAAACACTGAGATAGATCCTGTCTTTAGAAGATAGAGTGTGATTAATCTTTACATTCAAATCGTGAAAGTTGTAACTGTTATTATTTCCATCAATCACTGCTATTATTAGATCGAGATAGGTTCGGCGTGCGGAAATCAGGAAAGAGGTGTTTTCATTTTTAATGGGGCCTTCCAGCAGCAGCTTGGATGAGATAAGCCCAATAGAACCCTCACCGCCTAAGCGCTGAGTATTCCCTTCTTTTAGACGAATATCAAGTACCGACGACAAGCGTCCGCCATACGGCGCAGGGAAGCCGCCTTTTATCAGGTCAACCTTCCGGATTGCATCCGGGTTAAAAACCGAGAATAGGCCGCCCAGGTGTGATACATTGTATACCGGCACTCCATCAAGCAGGATCAGGTTTTGGTCAGGGCTGCCGCCACGAACAATGAGGTCGGAAGAACCTTCTTTTCCCGCCTGAACACCCGGCATCATTTGAAAAGCTTTTATAGCATCTGCTTCACCCATAAAGCGGGGTAGCTGCTTAAGTTCGCTGCTGGTCATTGAAATCTTGTTCATTGGCTGCAGGCCATTATTTGCTTCTGAACCGACACTCACTTCCGCAAGCTCGTTGACAGTGGGATGTAATTGAAAAGATATCAGCGTATCCCGCGAAAGCGCTGGCACTAGGATAGTTTTAAAATCATATCCCAGGTATCTCACTTCCAGTTTCATCATGCCGGAGGGCTGCACAAGAGTGTAAAAGCCGTAATTATTGGAAATGGTGCCTGACCCGCCATTGGTGACGGTTGCTCCTTCAAGAGCCTCACCAGTTGCCGCGTCTTTGATATACCCTTTGAGCATTACACTTTTCTTCTTTTTATTTTTTTGCAGAACGATTTGGTTTCCAATCAGCAGATACTGGATTCGGGCATCAACGAACAGTTTGTCCAAAACATCTTTAAGAGGAAGCTGCGAGGCATTTACCGTTACTTTTTGATGAAGAGAAACCAGATCTTTGCTATATGAAAAATTGACCTTGTAGTTGGCGCTAAGCTCTTTTAGTATCTCATCCAGAGAGGCAGCTTTTTTTGTAATACTGACTTTCTGATTCAAGATGCCGGTTTGGGCGAAAACCATCTGAGTGTTAACCAGCCATCCCAGGCACAGGCATAATAAAAATTTAAAGTTCTTCCTCATTGGTTTTTTCTCATGTTTTTAATGGCAGCCACGCCCGTTAATGCTAATCGTTTTGCCGGCAGTTTCTTTGTATGTCAGATCCAGAGATGCCTGAAGCACCTGGAGTATCTCTTCAAGTTTTGCGTTTTTAAAATTGCCGGTGAAACGACAGCTCTGCAGATTATTCCCTTCAAGTACAAGTTTGACGCGATAATGCTTCTCCAGGTCCTTCAGAACATCTTTTAAAGGAGCGTCTGTAAATTTGAGCTCGCCCGATTTCCATGACCACTCGTTTTTCCCCTTGATGTTGAATGTACTCAGGCGCCCGCTCAGCTTGGTAATCCTGGCAGCTTTACCGCGGGTTACTATTGCCTCATCCTTGCTGCCTTCAGTACGGAAAAGGACTTTGCCTGTTGCTACCGCGAGATCTACCACGCTATCGGCCGGGTAGGCGCTCAGATTAAAAGAAGTTCCGAGTACTTCGGTATATACCTTACCGGTATGTATAATAAACGGCCTGTCCGGATCCGGCTGCACTTCGAAAAATCCCTCACCTTTTAATTCAACCGTCCGCTCGGGGCCGTTAAAATCTTTGCTATAAACCAGCTCACTCCCGATATTAAGCCAGACCTGACTTCCGTCCGGCAGTACGACCTCTGTTCTTTTGCCGTTTGCTTTTACAATTTCACTTTTATCAAAAGGAGATACCGGGCTTCTGAAAAGCCATACAGCAGCACTCACAATTGCAACCAAAGCCGCCACTTTTAAAACGCTGTATAACAACCTCACCGGCCGTTTCTCGTTGATCCGTGCTTGTAACACACGTTCTGTTCTGGCCCACGCTTTGTCTATATCGGCATCCCGTTCCGGCTTATAGCCGGTTGCAGCCCAAACCTTTTCCATAGCTTGGAACTGATTTTCATGTTCACTGCTCAATGCCCGCAATTTTTGCAGCTGCTCTTGTTCTTGGGCAGTTGCTTTTCCATGCAGGTATTTAGCAGAGAGATCCCAGAAATGACTTTCGTTTTCCATCGTTCTAATATTAAGACTGGTGAAATCGCTTTCACCGCTATACGTTTTTTAAAAATTAACAGAATTGGTCGATTATGTGCAGCAGAAGCGGCAGATGCAGTACTATTTGCCGCAATATGGCGAGTGCCTTTTTGATATGATTATCCACCGTATTCGGAGATATATCCAAAAAAGCAGCAATCTCTTTATGCGACATTTCTTCATACCGGCTTAACAAAAAAACCTTTTTACACATCGGGGGTAGAGCTTCTATAAGGGCCTGTACTTGCTTCTCCAGTTCACGAAACTCCATATCCTGAGCCGGACTCCGGGTATTGGCCGACTGATCAGGTAGAAAGACATCGTTATTTATCTCTTTCCTCCGGGTAGTGCTGCTCACATAGTTAAGCGCTTTATTTATGCAGGCCCTGTAGAGATAACCTTGAGGATTCTCAATGACTGTTCCTTTGCTTTTGTCCCAATAGCTGATAAATACGTCTTGCACAATGTCTTCAGCGGCATCCATATCCTGAACGATGCGGTCAACATGCCGGCAAAGATCTGAATGATGCGATCTGAAAATTTCTTCAAAGTATTTTAGATCTTGCTTTTTCACTATTAGGGGAAGATTAGCTATTAATTTCAGCTATAGATTGAAGTCGCGAACTTAATAAATTTGTGAACACCAAAAAAAATGCCCGTTGTAAGATAATCTCGCAGGCGGAGAAGTCATCACCTCGTAGCGTGGCTTTTTATGTTTTTATAAAGATGTAGAAATAGTACACATACCATCTACCGTGTTACTAATCAATGTGTTGTCTTTACCATCAGGAACAAACAAAAATTGCTTGATTTTAGACGAAAGATTATTATTTTTGTCGTTCTAAAACACGGTGGTTGTAGCTCAGTTGGTTAGAGCATTGGTTTGTGGTGCCGAGGGTCGTGGGTTCGAGCCCCATCATCCACCCGAAACCGCCCTTACATATATGTGAGGGCGGTTTTCCGTTTTTGCGTCACTTTTCACGTCAGTTGTTGACCGTTATAAGCTAGTTTCAACCCTTTCTGATATGCCTGAATTTCCTTTTAAAGAGGCCCGATTAGTTAACTCAGATAAGCCGTTTACAGTCCGCTGGTATATCGTTTTTTGGGTTTGGGATGCCTTGCAACATAGGATGGTTAGGAAAAGAGATTACCAAGTCAATAATTATAAAACCCGCGCCGAAAGGCTGGCATTCTCTAAAAAGACGTGTCGAGAATTGAATAAAGCTCTGCTGGATGGTAAGCACATCAACGCTAAACAGCATAAGGAGCAAACTGTAAAAGTTGTATCATTTAGAAAGGACTACACCGTTACTGTTTGCACTGCTGAATCGGCTACCGTTCCAACAAAACCGATTGTACCGGCTGCTATTTGTGAAGATGTTCTGTGCATTTTTATTGATTTGCTTTGTATACCACCATTTTGGCAATTCTTATTTCTGAAAATGCCCCCCAAAATCCAAAACCCACAAAGCTTACCCCGGAAGGAACGATTACATGAGAACGAAGACATTTCCAGTTTGCGGAAATAGGGCCTCCCTGATCAGAGATTTTTATAAACTGGGCGTTGTCTCCATCTTTATCATAACCTACTATGCACAAGCCACCCTGTGCACCCGAAGCAATCTTTTGATAGGCTTCTACGATAAAAGCGTCTCCTGTATTTACCCGGAAACCCGTTTTTTGGATGGTCTCTACGGAGGTGTAATCTATTGTAGAAACATTCGCTTCACCGGTAGCCAGGAGCGCTAAAGAGTTTGGCGTATTTGCTACCGGGGAATCATTATTTAAAGTCAGGGTTGTTCCAGCGCCGTAATTCACCTTAAGACTGTAGCCTGTGGTAGAATTACCAGTATTATCAATGTCTTTACTATCTAGAATATTAGTAGTAAGGTTGAGGTTTAAAGGCTGAAACCCGCTCGTTTCTATAAATTTGGTGTTATAAATTTTTACATTTTCAACGCTTCCGGATACCAGCGGTTTGTTAGAACCAATCGACTGATCAGCCCACTCGTAAATTTCGCAATTATCTATAGCGATATTGAAAGATGCGGGTGCATCCTGTTTATTGATGAAAACCCGTCCGCTAAAGGCCCCGACACCGATTGATCTTTCGAACTTGACACCTGAAGCCTTAAGCTTACCGTTAGCGGCATCAGCGGTAATTTTAAAACCATCGGTAATTGATTGAGTATTCAGCACTTTACCGCCGTTAAAAACCAGTGATCCGCCGTTAATTTTAAAAGGGACGTTTACTTCCGATATAGCGCTCGTAATGTAAACGGTGCCTCCATTAACTTCGGCGGCAAATCCTTCGGCTTCGTCTCCAATTGAGTTTTGAATCTCGCCGCCGGTTATGATCAGATCACCAATGCGATTAATAAAAGATCTGTTTTTCGTTCTATCAAAGCCGGTAACTCCAAAAACATTCCATTCTTCAGCATGTGCAACAAGCATTGGGTTACTCAGGAAAAGGAATCCGTTAGAATGATTATTATAGAGAGGGACTTCAACGCCCCGGGTTTTATAACCGAAAATTGTATTCTCGCTTTGCGCGAAACCGGTACTGTTTACGTTCGGGAGCTCGCCGTATATAATACCAATTTTGGCGTATCTGATCTCAAGACTGATAAAATCATTGTGCTGGCTGGACTCTGCGGCATTATACCACCATATAGCGGATTTATAATTTAATTTCTTTTCGAGGCTTATTTTTAAGCCGTTAATCTTACAGTGCAGCCCTGAAAATTTTAGCAGACAGTCCTGCGGCGCGTTTGAATTAGCAACTAATTGAGCATTATCAAATTGCCAGGTGTTTTCAATTCTTCCGGTTGTAAGGGTTGACACCCGGTAATTTCCGGGACTAAACTTTAATCCTACTCCGCAAACACGGGTAACATTAATCGCTTTTTGAATTGCCTCTGTATCGTCATTAATCCAGTCTCCCTTTGCTCCAAAAACCTTAACATCTATTAAGCCTGAATAATTTCTTTTAAAATACTCGCTACCAAACTTCCGGTAGATAACTCCATCGCAGTAAGCATCTGTCATTGGTTGGAAGTTGACAAATGTGGTTACCTTGCTGAAGGTCACAACTTCGCTGGTACTTGAATCTAAAATATCGTAAAGAGTATCGTTTACCCGTTTCATATTTTTAGTAATAATTTGAGCCTGGCAATAATTTATCAGGATCAGGATGGTGAAAAATATTTTTTTCATGTTGAGTGATCTATCACTCAATAACGCTTTTTTATATCAAATGTGTCATCACTGAATGATGGCGCGGTTCCTATCGGATCACTAGGGGAAACCCGCTGGTAAAACCAATAAATTATGCTTTTGAGGATTTGTAACTGAAATCAGTGGTGTTAATATGTATTGTTTTTTATATATGTTATAACATACAATATCCTCCTTTTAGGGGATATAATTATCAAATAATTTCGTGTAGTATTGTAGGGATCAATGAGTGAATAAATATCTCTAAACTTAAATCACTATGAAAAATTAAATCGTATTCCTTATAGCAATTTTCTGTATAATCATCTCATGCAATAAAGATCAAAAATTTATATCAGCGTAAATAACAAGGATGACTTCCATATTAAAACATTACTTTCTAACTCTATTAATAATACACTAAAAATGCGATTTTCTTTTGCTTTATTATTACTCCTTAGCTTTAAAATTACCACTATTTTAGCCCAGCCTAAGCATACCATAAGTGGATATGTTCGGGAAAAAGGGAGTGCCGAACTGCTGATTGGTGTTAATGTATATGAATTAGGCACTAACATAGGGACTGTAACAAACACCTATGGTTTTTTTTCGCTCACTTTACCCACCACCGATTCCGTAAATCTGGTATTCACGTATGTAGGTTACAGTCCTGAGATTAGACGTATAAAACTGGATAAGAATGTAGAAGTGAATATTGAGCTACAGCCGGGCAATACATTAGATGAGGTACAGATTACCACTACCCAAAAAGAAAAAATAAGTGAGGCTGTGCAGATGAGTAATATTCAGATCCCGATTAGCCAGATTAAAGATATTCCCGCGCTTTTAGGTGAAAAGGACGTGATGAAAGTATTGCAGCTTATGCCAGGTGTACAAAAAGGGAGTGAAGGTAATAGTGGTATTTATGTGCGTGGAGGGGGACCTGATCAAAATTTAATTATGCTGGATGATGCAGTGGTTTATAATGCATCCCATTTGTTTGGTTTTTTCTCTTTGTTTAATGGTGATGCTTTAAAAAGTGTAGAAATGACTAAAGGCGGATTCCCTGCCCGCTATGGGGGTCGACTATCTTCTGTGATTGAATTGAATATGAAAGATGGTAACAAAGAAGAAGTTCATGGTGAAGGCGGCATTGGGTTGATTGCTTCACGATTAATGGTAGAAGGTCCACTGAAAAAAAATGTTTCATCCTTCCTGATTTCGGGGCGCCGTACTTACGTAGACTTACTCGCTCGTCCGTTTATGCCCAGTGATGAAAAGGGTGGCTACTATTTTTATGATTTAAATACAAAGATAAACTACGATTTCGGCCGGAAGAATAAGTTATACCTAAGCGGATACTTCGGCCAGGACCGCTTCTCTGTAAAAAGTAAAGAAGGCAATGGGGATTTTTATGAAACAGGTATTAATTGGGGTAATGCCACAGGCACCGTGCGTTGGAACCATTTGTTTAATAACCAATTATTTAGCAATACTTCCTTAATTTACAGCAATTATCAATTTAATATTTTTTCTCTCGAAAAGTATGATAATGATAAATACAAATTGGATTATTTATCAGGAATTCGCGATATCGGATTTAAATATGACCTGGATTATTTTCCGGATCCCAGACATACCGTGCGGACGGGACTACTTTCAACATATCATCGGTTTAAGCCAAGTGCATTAGTTGTAGAAGATCCGGATGAAGACAAAATTATACGGGAAGTAGATAATATTGATGTGGTAGAAACAGGAATATATGTTGAAGATACTTACAGGCCCATCTCTAATTTGCAAATAAATGGCGGATTTAGGTTAACCCACTTCGCTGCTAAAAATAAATATTACATCAAGCCCGAGCCCAGGTTAGCTATAAGCTATCGATTAAAAGAAGATTTTGCTTTAAAAGCATCTTACGCAAGTATGAATCAGTTTGTGCATTTGCTTAGCAATACCGGTATTGGTTTACCTACAGATTTATGGGTGCCATCAAATAAAAGGGTAGCTCCTCAGCAATCAGAGCAGGTAGCAGTTGGAATCGCCAAAGATTTAACAAAACAAAATTTAAGCTTTACAATGGAAGGTTACTACAAAAAGTCTGATAATATTATTGGATATAAAGAAGGAGCAAGCTTCTTACTGATAGACGATCCGGAATCATCAAAAAAAGTAAATTATGAGGATAATATTACGGCCGGACAGGGCTGGTCTTATGGAATGGAATTTTTGCTGCAGCGTAAGATTGGAAAAATTTCTGGTTGGGCAGGCTACACTTTATCCTGGACCCAATTACAATTCGACGAGCTGAATTTCGGAAAAAAATATTATGCCCGCTACGATCGTCGGCATGATATCTCTGTTGTTGGAATCTATAAGGCTACCAATCGCATAACACTATCAACCACGTGGGTTTATGGTACAGGAAATGCTATTACTATGCCTCAAAGCAGCTACTCTGCTGCTACACATCTTCCTCATGGGTATACAAATTCTTCTCGTAATTATTTTTCAGGCAGCACAATTTATGGGGATAAAAATAGCTTTAGGATGGGAGCTTATCATCGCTTAGATGCAGGTATTCAGTTTCACAAGCAAAAGAAATGGGGCGAACGCACATGGGAAATTAGTTTTTATAACGCTTACAGTCGTCAAAATCCTTTTTACTATTACCTGGATACTGACAGTAGTTCAAGCGGATCTACCACACGCTTAACTCAGGTTTCTTTGTTCCCAATTATTCCATCTTTTAGCTACAATTTTAAATTTTAGGTTACATCCATAAACTGATAGTACAATCAAATGAAACTAATCATATTACGCACTTTTATCTTCTTAATTTTATTATCAGGAATGCAGGCCTGCGAAAAAGATGTAACCAGAAAAGTGGATTTAAAAGTTCTCAATCAATTAGCAATAACTGCGTTTATTTCGCCTCAGGATACCGGCATTGTGGTTAAATTACAACGTACGCAACCTGCTGTTGGCCGGCAGTATACAGGTGATGAATTAAAAATAAAAAATGCAGTGGTTAAACTGTCAGACGGAAATCAGTCACTCCCTCTAAATTATATTGAAAAACAAGATAGTTATCATGCAAAGAAGACTCTTCTTCCCATTGTAGCCGGAAAAACGTATACGCTAAATGTAACAACACCAAATGGTTGGGAGGCATCCGCGGTTACCACGGTGCCTGTTATAGCTAATATTTCGATAACCGGTTATAAGCTTAATGTTAAAAGTGACAAGTTTTCCGGACTTAAAAATATTCTTAATTTTAAATGGCAGGACGCCCCGGGTCAGGATAACTATTACCAAACGCTGGCTTACCGTGAAAATAAAATCAACTCACAAATATTTCAGCAGACTTTTAATTCGCGGCATGAAAAGGATATGTACATAACTGATAAAGATCATGACGGCCAGGAACTCATTTGTATTGATAAAGTACATGAAACTTCAAAACCGGATAATTTTCAACGGCCATATAAGCTGCATTTACTGCTTCTTGTAACTGATAAAAATTATTATTTATATCATAATTCCGTTATTAAGCAACGCGAAGCCGACGATAATCCCTTTGCAGAACCCGTATTAATTTATACTAATATTAAAGGAGGGGTGGGTGTATTCGCGGCTTACAATCTTATTGAAGAAATAAAGGTTGTTAACTAACAAGTATGCGTAGAATAGAAAAAGACATTTTATCTATGGTCTGTGTCCAGAGGCAATCCTCATATTTCCTGTTCCAAACATTGATATCATTATGATGTTCAATGGTAGATTTATTTAATTTATACCCGATAACTACATTGGAAAATGATTGACGAAACTACGAATGTTCATGGCTCTATATTTTTTTTGCTAAAGAAGTATGTGAATTCCAATTTCGCAGAAGGGACATGGGATAATTTAATTAAACTGTCTGGCGCATCCGGTGATTACGAAATGACACAAAGTTATCCACTTCAGGAAATTGGATTGATAGTAGCTGCGGCTTCGCAACTGACCGGGATTTCTCCACAAGAAATTCAAGAAAGGTTTGGAGAGTTTCTTGTGCCTGATCTATTTAAGCTCTATGCAGACTATTTGCGTCCGGAATGGAAAACTTTTGATGTGCTTCTTCACACTGAGGGTGTGATGCATGGTGCAGTGAGAAAATTAAATAGCATTGCTAACCCTCCGGTGTTAAATGTCAGTAAGGTTAATGAAAACCTTTTGATAATTGACTATTATTCAAAAAGGCGGATGGGCGCACTTGCCACAGGCATAATCAAAGGCATAGCCAAATATTTTAATGAATCAGAGATAATAAATATCAAGCCGATGAGTGATCCTGACGCTGAGCGAGTACAGATACGAGTGGAGTTCCTATAGATGCTTTTCTGCTGCTGTTAACATGCTTAACGTTTACAGGTTATATTATGCCCGAATAGAAAGCACTTCTTTGTCGCCCGGAGGACTAAAGTAAATAAAAGCAGAACAGAACAAGAACCTCGTCGCCCGCGCATAATTTAAACCTGAAATTAGGTACTGGTGTTTATTAGTGTTTTCATGTCTTCAATTGGTCGCCCATAATCTCTTTTTTTTGTTCTTGAGGCACCGACCAAAGTGTCGTTGAGTTTGTTATTAATTTCATACAAGTCTTTGTCGCTCCAACCAAAATATTGGAATTCAAATTTAAATCGAGAAATAAAGTCATTTAGTGTTCCAATGGCTTTCTTGTCATTATTCGTTTTTGAAAAACTTACTGGTAATAATCTTTGTAATAAAACTAAAGTCTCATTCTCGTTAATTATTTGGTCGTAAACTAATTGCTGCAAAAGTCTTTGTAAATGTATTAACCCCCTAAAAGGCTGGACTAAATTATAAAAACAATTTAGAACCATTAAATTAGGGAATTATGAAAAAAGAAAGAAGATCCTTCAGTCCTGAAGATCGTCTGGCTCTCCTTCAGGAAGGCGATCGTGAAGGCT
>DATLXK010000026.1:0-47875 GCA_035575925.1 Sphingobacteriaceae bacterium | reverse complement strand
ATGTAAGCTGTTTCGGAGATGCCAGCGGATCGGTTTCGGTTACCGGAAGCGGGGGTACTGCACCGTACAGCTATCTGTGGTCAAACGGTGCCACCACCCAGAACATAAGCGGGGTAGTAGCCGGCAACTATTCTGTAGTAGTAACCGATGCAAAAGGCTGTACGGTCACTTTAAACAACTTAATTATCAATCAGCCCACTGCTGTGCCCTCTATTGCTGTTGACAGCAAACAGGATGTAAACTGTTTCGGCTCAGCTAACGGTTCGATCACCGTAACGGTAAGCGGTGGAACAGGCGCTTACACTTATTCCTGGTCAAACGGTGCCACCACCGAAGACCTTACCGGAGTAACAGCAGGAAATTATACCCTGACTGTGATAGATGCCAATGGCTGTATTTCAACCGGCGCTGCCATTACCATCGCCCAACCTGCAGCACCACTGGCTGTTATCACCACTAAAACAGATATTAACTGTTTCGGAAGTACTACCGGTTCGGTATCCTATACTATAACCGGAGGTACGGCACCTTACACCTATAGCTATTCTTATAACGGAGGCAGTTCATCTCCATCGGCAACTGTTAGTGCATCTTCTGGTACTATTCCAGGGCTGGCCGCCGGAACGTACCGGTTAATTATCACAGACTCTAAAGGCTGTGTGCAAGCGGTTGAAGTAATTGTTGAACAGCCAATGGCCGCCCTTTCATTCACAGCCGGACAGATCATCAATGTAAGTTGTTTTGGAGATGCCAGCGGCTCGGTATCGGTTATCGGCAGCGGTGGAACCGCCCCGTACACTTATTTATGGTCAAACGGAGCCACCACCCAGAACATCCGCGGTGTACCGGCAACCACATATTCTCTGGTTGTTACCGATGCCAATGGATGTACCTTCTCCCTGAATAACCTGGTTGTGGCACAACCGGTAGCAAAATTAACCAGTATAATTAACAACCAAATTAATGTATTATGCTTTGGTGATAACACCGGAACTGTTACAGTACAAGCGCAGGGCGGTACATCTCCCTATAGTTACTCAACAAAAGGTACTGTTAATAATACAGGCATATTTAGTAATCTGGTCGCTAATATATACATCATCCGCGTAACAGACTCTAAAGGGTGCTTTACTGATGTTTCTGTAGATATTAGCCAGCCTGCAGCATATTTGTCAGGTAAAATTATTAGTCAGACTAATATATTATGTTATGGAGAAAGCACCGGATTGTTAACTGCACAAGGTGAAGGCGGGACTTTGCCGTATAGCTATTTATTAAACGGAATAACCAATAATACCGGTATATTTAGCGGGTTAGCAACGGGTAACTATAGCATTCGTATAACAGATGCAAACGGATGTGTTGCAAATGTTAATACTATGATTGCCCAACCCGCATCTTCTTTGTCAGGAAGCATTGTTACTCAATCTAATGTAAGCTGTTATGGCGAAGCTTCAGGTTCGGTAAATGTGCAAGGCGTAGGCGGAACATCCCCTTATACTTATTCTGTTAATGGCACAAGAAATACTTCAGGAATATTTACCAACCTGATTGCAGGCAGTTACATTGTAAAAATATTGGATTCCCAAGGATGCTCATTTGATGTTCCAACCATAATCAATCAGCCTACAATGGCATTAGATGGTAGTATCAAGAGTCAGGTTAATGTGAATTGTTTTGGAGAGAGCAATGGATCAGCATCGGTACAAGGTATAGGCGGTAATCTGCCTTATACTTATTCCATTAATGGAATAAGTAATACGACAGGAATATTTTCTAATCTTAACGCTAATAACTATATAGTTAAAATAACAGATGGCAAAGAGTGTTCTGTTAATATTCCGGTAACAATAAGTCAGCCGGCACCATTAAAAGGGGTTGTAAATATTCAAAGTAATGTTTCTTGTTTTGGGGAGAATACGGGTTCAGTCACTGTAACTGCAGAAGGAGGCACATCACCTTATACCTATTCAGCAAACGGAATAAATAACACTACGGGAATTTTTACCAATCTGGTTTCAAAAAGCTATGCAATATTAGTATCTGATGCCAGGAATTGCACGGTTTCTATGCCGGTTACTATCAGTCAACCAAATTCCGCTATATCTATCTCCTTTGTAAAAACAGATATAAACTGCTTTGGAGGAAATAATGGTAAAATAGACTTGAGTGTAACCGGAGGTACCGCTCCGTTTAAATATAGTTGGTCTAATAAAGAAATTGTAGAAGATCTGAATAGTTTAATAGCAGGAACTTACACAGTTACAGTTACAGATGCTAATGGGTGTAAAGCAATTAAAATTATCACAATCGATCAGCCTGCCGAAATACTTTCTATTGCCCATACAAAAATCAATGTAAGTTGCGTAGGTGCTAATAACGGCACTATAAATCTTACTGTTACAGGAGGTACTCAGCCGTATTCCTTTATATGGTCTGATGATAAAAAAACTGAGGATATTACCGACCTTGCGCCGGGCTCATATAAGGTAAATGTTGTTGATGCCAAAAACTGTACTGCAACTTCCACAATTGTAATCACTGAACCCTCATCAGCACTTAGCGTTACTTTAACCGCAAAACCTACAGTATGTAAAAATTCTAATGATGGAAGTATAGCGGGATTAATATCAGGTGGTGTTCCACCCTATACTATTTCATGGAAAAACAAATCCTATACTACAGCTTCTATAACTAGCTTATCACCAGGAATTTATGAAATAATTGTGACTGATGCGAACAATTGTTCAGTAACTACCTCGGCAGAAGTGATTGCGAAAATTTGTCCTCCTGCCGCGATTAACGATAAATACAAAACATTGCAGGATGAGGCCATACCAGGAAATGTGTCATTAAATGATAGTGACGGACAGGGTGAAGCCCTAACATTTACTATGAAAACTCAGGTTAAAAATGGTACTATACGTTTCTCAAGTGATGGAAAGTTTGTTTATACTCCGAATAAAGGCTATTGGGGTGTAGAAACGTTTACCTATGAGGTATGTAATACTTCAGGTTTATGTGTTACAGCTAACGCTATTATTGACGTGGTACCTTTTACAATTGTATCTCTTACACCAGAAATTTCTAATGTTCGGGAAGGTAGAAAGGGAGCCGTGACTGCAAAATTAATGCGCGCTTATAAGGATGATGTAATTATTACTATATCATATTCAGGAAAAGCTATCAAAGATAAAGACTACTTATTGCTGGACCAGTCTCAAAGGATACGTATTCCGAAGGGTAGTACTACAACCACTGAAAAGATTACTATTGCAGCCTTGACAGACGATCTTCAGGAAGGTGATGAGGATGTTATTTTAAATATTTCTTCAACCTCGGACACGCTGGTACGTATTGGAAATGGTGCAGTTGTTATAATTAATGATATTTATCCACCTGATACCCAACCTGCCTTACCTGTTAAAAGAGATTTTCCTCAAAATCCCGATATCACGCCAGATCCGCTGTTATCACCGAATGGAGATGGCCAGGGAAATGAATTTTTTAAGATTGATAATATTCTCTCGTTCCCTGATAATGAAGTAACTATTTTCAACCGCTGGGGTAATGAAATTTTTTATATCAAAGGTTATAACGAATCTGACCAGGTTTTTAAAGGTTATGCGAACAAAGGATTGATGACTAATACAAGTACGCCTTTACCAGACGGGGTTTATTATTTTCTAATAACAACGAACAGGGTAGTAGATGGCATAACGGTAAGCCGTTTAAACAAGGGCTATATTATACTTAAACGATAAAGTATTATCGGAATCTTTCGAAATATGAACAGTAACATTTAAATATTCCGTATAGGTATATCATTGCAATGCTTCGAGCCGTGCATGACGTGTTCTGTAAACCATCGTTTCTACAACTTCACCCCCCTAGTTTATAAAAGGGTATATCTATTAGTTCTTTTGATTCGATCATGATAAACTCCACTATGTACATTCATTGCATTTCCTCCTCCATAAAATAATCACAAAAAAAAAGAATTAATACACGTTTTAATTCCATAAGAGGCAGAATTAATTAATTTTGTGAAAGTAACCCTAATAATTAATTATGTCAGAGTCAGCATCACTTAAGATAGGAGACAAAATTTATGACCTACCTGTCATTACAGGAACGGAGAATGAAAGAGCAGTTGATATTTCAAAATTAAGGGATCTTACAGGTTATGTAACTTTAGATTCTGGCTACAAAAATACGGGTGCCACAAAAAGTGCCATTACTTTTCTGGATGGCGAAAAAGGTATCTTAAAATACCGTGGTTATCCAATAGAGCAGCTTGCTGAAAAATCCTCCTTCATTGAAGTTGTGTACTTATTGTTATATGGTAATTTACCAAACCAGGCTCAACTGGAAGATTTTCAGTTCCAGATAAGCAGACATACCCTGGTACATGAGGATATGAAAAAATTCTTTGACGGATTTCCGTCGAAATCACATCCAATGGGACAATTATGTTCTTTAATCGGATCGTTTTCTGTGTTTTATCCGGAATCATTAGATCCGCGCCAAAGTGCTGAAGAAATAAATCTTACTATAATAAAGTTGTTGGCTAAAATGCCTACGATAGTTTCGTGGATTTATAAAAAATCCTTAGGCCATCCCTTCATTTATCCACAAAACAAGCTTGACTATGTAAGTAATTTCTTAAACATGACTTTCGGACAGCGCACCGAAGAAGTTGACATAGATCCGGTGGTTATAGATGCCATGAATAAGCTGCTTATTTTACATGCAGACCATGAACAGAATTGCTCAACATCTACTGTACGTATGGTTGGTTCTTCTGACTGTAACCTGTTTGCTTCCATCTCAGCTGGGATTTCGGCATTGTGGGGACCGTTGCACGGAGGTGCCAATCAGGCTGTGATTGAGATGCTCGAACTTATTAAGAATGATGGCGGAGATACTGAAAAATGGGTGAAAAAGGCCAAGGATAAGAATGACGATTTCAGATTAATGGGCTTTGGCCACCGTGTTTACAAAAATTTTGATCCGCGTGCAAAAATTATTAAAAAAGCTTGTGACGATATTCTGGATAAACTGGGAGTAGACGATCCGGTTTTAAGTATTGCTAAAAAACTGGAAGAAACCGCTTTACATGATCCTTATTTTGTTGAAAGAAAACTTTATCCCAATGTAGATTTTTATTCCGGTATTATTTACCGTGCTTTAGGGTTTCCGACAGAAATGTTTACTGTACTATTTGCTTTGGGGCGGCTACCAGGATGGATAGCACAATGGAAAGAGATGAAAGAGAATAAAGAGCCGATAGGACGTCCGCGGCAGATATATGTAGGCGAAACCGATCGCAGTTACGTAGAAATAGCTGAGCGTTAATAATAATAACATGATCCTGGTACTCACCGGGATTTTTAATGCATTATTATCTAAATGATCATTCCTACAATTGCTCCTGTTAACAGGCAGGCTAATGTTCCTCCGAGAAGTGCTTTTAAGCCTAATTGTGAAAGTGAAGCTCTTTGATTAGGGGCGAGTGAACCAATACCGCCAATTTGGATTCCGATAGAAGCAAAGTTTGCAAACCCGCATAAGGCATAAGTAGCTATGATGACCGATCGCTCATTAAGCAAGTTTGCATTCTTCAGATTACCTAGGGTAGCATAGGCAAAAAACTCATTTAAAATAGTTTTTTCACCCAATAATTGTCCTACCAGAAACATATTACCGGTATCGATTCCAATAAGCCAGGCGACGGGAGAAAATAAATACCCCAGTATGTACTGCAGTGTTAATCCTTGGTATTGTCCTCCTGAACTGGCTTTTATGCTTTCGTTTAACCCAGACCATGAACCAATGCCCTGAAAAAAGATGAAATTAAGCATTGCCATAAGCGCTGTAAAAACCAGTAGCATCGCACCCACATTTATAGCAAGTTTTAAGCCCTCTGATGTTCCGATAGAAATTGCTTCAAGAATATTGGTTCCTACTTTTTCTTCAGAAAGCTTCAAGCTGGTATTAATCTTTTCGGGTTCCATTTCGGGCAGTAATATTTTAGATACTAAAATTGCTGCCGGTGCCGACATGATCGATGCGCAAAGTAAGTGTGTAGCAAAAGCTTGCTGACTTTCAGGCGAAGTGCCGCCTAAAAAACCTACATAAGCGGCAAGAACCCCGCCTGCGATTGTTGCCATTCCTCCAATCATTAAACAAAGTAATTCAGACCGCGTCATCTTTTCAATGTATGGTTTGACTAACAGGGGAGCCTCGGTTTGTCCGAGAAATATATTTCCTGCAGCGGCCAGGCTTTCTGCACCTGAAAGGCGCATGAACTTAGATACAACCCAGGCAAATACAAAAACGATTTTTTGAAGAATATTAAGATAATATAACAGGGAAGTTAATGCAGAAAAGAAAATAATAGTAGGCAGTACCTGAAAGGCAAATATATAGCCGAAAGTATCCGTTTTTAAGATCAGATCTCCAAATAAGAATGCTGCTCCAGCTTTTGTAAAAGCAAGTACTCCTACAAAAACACTGGATATTGCATTAAAAAATGACTTAATAAGGGGCACCTTTAAAACTCCTATGGCAAAAACCACCTGGATGATCAAACCTGTAATAACTATTTTCCAGCTGATTGATCTTTTAAAAGAACTAAACAAATATGCAATACTAATGATAGCAGCTATACCTAGCAGCCCTCGCAAAATGTGAATAAGGATGGGAGACATTAATTGTTCGGGCTAAGTAAAATTCAGAAGTTTTATAATTGAAAGTACACTTATTTTTAATCGAACAAAAATTATCAAGAAGATTTACGTCTCGAAATTTCATCCCTGATCTTTGCAGCCTTTTCATAAGCCTCTTCCGTCAATGCCTCCTGAAGTTTTGACTTAAGCTCATCATCCGTTAAAGCTGAAAAACCGCTTTGCGACTGAGGAGGGGTTTCCACAGTTTCTTCTGCAGTAGCTTCCAGGTTATCCAGAAAAACAAAATCGGTTCCTTCAATTACAACTCCTGCCGTAGCAAGAATAAATTCATATGTGTAGATAGGGCATTCAAATCTAACGGCTAGTGCTATGGCATCAGAGGTTCGCGCGTCAATTTCCATGGTTTTTTTTCCGTCGGAGCACAGCAGTTTCGCATAAAATATACCATCTACAAGATTATAAATAATTACTTCCTGTATAAGAATGCCATAACATTCTGCAAAGGACTTAAAAAGATCATGGGTTAATGGACGGCTTGGAGTCATTTTTTCGATCTCAATTGCAATGGCCTGGGCTTCAAATCCACCAATTATAATCGGCAGGCGCCGCCTGCCATTAACTTCTCCTAAAACCAGCGCATAAGCGCCTGACTGTGTCTGACTATAGGATAACCCGACAATATCTAACTTGATCTTTTTCATGTAATACGATAATCCTGTAACTTTACAATTGGCCTTTATAAGTTTTTATAGCATCAGTTAGCTTTGGTACAATTTCGAATGCGTCGCCTACAATGCCGTAGTCTGCCACTTTAAAGAATGGTGCATCCGGATCTTTATTAATTACAACTATGGTTTTTGATGAACTTACACCTGCCAGGTGTTGGATCGCTCCCGAAATTCCTACTGCTATGTAAAGATTTGGACTTACGGATATTCCGGTTTGGCCAACATGCTCTTCATGCGGTCTCCAGCCTGCATCAGATACAGGTTTTGAACATGCCGTAGCAGCCCCCAAAACTTCAGCAAGTTCTTCAATAATTTTCCAGTTCTCAGGTCCCTTCATCCCTCTGCCTGCAGATACAATGAGTTCTGCTTCTGGTAGGGGAACTTTATCAGTAGCTCTTACAATTTCTTTTAAAACAATTTTATAATCGGTTTGATTTGCCTCATACAGGAAAGTATCAATTTTAGCTGTTGAATTAATCTCATTAACCTGATAAGAGTTAGGATTTAAAGTAATGATCTTAAATTCGGAAGTTAGCTCCACAAAAGCAAAAGCCTTTCCGGAAAAAGCAGTTTTTTTAACAGTCAACTTATCTCCTTCAAAAGTGGGGAGATCAACAGCACCGGTGATCAAACCAGCTTGCAATTTAACACTTACGCGGGGAGCTAATCCTTTTCCGCTAAATGAATTAGACATGATGATTACAGTTGCTTTCTCTGCCTTAGCAACCTGTGCTATAATAGATGCATAAGCCTGGTTGACAAAAGTTTTTAATTGTTCATTTGAAACATTTAACACTCTGGAAGCACCGTATCTGCCCAGATTAGACAAGGAATTTTGAGCAACATCACCTATTGAAATTGCAACCACATCAGAATTTAACTGATCGGCAACAGCTTTTGCATACGAAACCACTTCAAAAGCAGATTTCTTAAACTTGCCCTCTGTATTTTCAACATATACTATAACTGACATATTCTACTTTTCTAATTAGTTGTGATATCTACTGATTGTGTTGTTAAATAACGCGGGCTTCTTTGTGTAACAGAGATATAAGTTCTTCCGCTTGTTCTGCCGGTATCATTTTTACTGCTCCTCGCGAAGCAGGGGTTTCAAAGCGGGAAATAGTTAAAACCTGCTCTATTTCCTGAGATTCTATAACTACCAAAGGCTTTGTTCTGGCAGACATTATTCCTCTCATGTTAGGAATTTTTGGCTCGGCTACACCTTCAGCACAACTTGCAACAAAAGGTACCGGAACACTTAATACTTCTTTGCCACCTTCAATTTCACGACTTAATGTGCCTTCTGAACCATCAAAATCCAATTTTTTAACAATGGAAATGGAAGGGATATCTAAAAACTCTCCAACCATTGCTGCCACCTGCGATCCATTGTAATCAATAGATTCCCGGCCAGTTAATATGATGTCATAACTTTTATCCTTTGCATATTGTGCTATCTGGAAAGCTACAAAATATGCATCGCGTGGAATTGCATTAATCCGTACCGCATCATTAGCTCCTATTGCCAAAGCTTTTCTGATAGTGGTTTCCGTATTTACTTCGCCAACATTTATTACCGTTACAGTACCTTTTTCACCTTCACAAAGTTCTATAGCACGGGCAAGGGCAATTTCATCATACGGGTTTAAAATGAATTGTACTCCCGTTGTATTAAATTGGGTATTGTTATCGGTAAAAGTTATTTTTGACGTGGTATCCGGGACGTTGCTTATACAAACTAATACTTTCATAACTATTCAGGTTTTTGCAAATTTACTCAAAAAAGCCATTTTCTACAATGCAGTATAGCCGATTAACGAAACTACATGAATTTCTTAACAACGAACCGGATGATCCGTTTCTTAAATATGCATTAGCAACAGAATATCTTAGCTTAAGCGATACCGGGAAGGCGCTGGAATACTTTACTGACCTGGTTACAAATCATCCTGAATATGTAGGCACGTATTACCATTTAGGGAAGTTATACGAAGGTTTAGAACAAAAAGATGCTGCAATAAAAATATATCAGACCGGGATGCAGGTTGCACGTGCAGCTCGCAATAACCATGCTCTTTCTGAACTACAAGCTGTATATAATTTAATAATGGGTTTGGATTACGAAGACGATTAATATTTTGAGTAAACGCCAATTTCTTTTCTTAAGTGACGTCCTATGGCTCACGTTTACCGCATTTGGCGGTCCACAGGCTCACATAGCCATGATGGTGAGAAATATGGTGAATAAGAGGCATTATATCTCTGAAGCCGAATTATTAGAGCTTAACGCACTCACACAGGTTTTGCCGGGGCCCTCATCTACCCAAACCCTTGTTGGAATAGCGTATAAAGTAGGTGGGTTGTCTTTAAGCCTGATTACATTTATTATATGGATAACTCCCTCGGCTGTTATAATGACATTTGCAGCCATCAGTTATTCTCTTTTAGATGAGAAGGATAAGTTTAATAACATTCTTTTTTATATCCAGCCTATAGCTGTAGGAATTGTAGCCTACGCAACTTATTTGTTAGCGAAATCTGTTTTAAAACATAAAACAGCTATTTGGCTTGCAGTGGCTTCAATTATTGCAACTCTTATTCTGCGTAATGCGTATGTTTTTCCCATTCTGATTTTGCTGGGAGGGATAATTTCATCTGCACTTGAGTCGCCAATTGAAGAAAGCGAACTTCGGTTCAGGTTATTCAAAAATATAAATACCAAAAAGGTTATTTATTTTCTGGGCATATTATTGCTATTTGCTTTGCTCGGGGCGATAATTAATAAAACATCGCCGTTTAGTTTACCTATTAGATTATTTGAAAACTTTTATCGTAATGGTATTATCATATTTGGAGGTGGCCAGGTTTTAGTTCCGCTCATGTTTACAGAGTTTGTTGAGATGAAACATTACTTAACAGCACAGGAATTCCTTACGGGATACGCTTTACAACAGGCCATTCCGGGACCAACATTTTCATTCACCTCGTTTTTAGGAGGTATAACACTAAAAAATTATGGATATGGAATACCAGGGCAAATACTGGGCAGTTTTGTTGCGGTATTAGGAATTAACCTGCCAGGCTTGATTTTAATCTTATTTATTGTTCCGTTTTGGAATGATCTTAAAAAGATAACAAGAATAAAGAATTCTCTTTCAGGCATTAATGCAGTATCGGTAGGCTTTCTTGGTGCTACCTTTGTATTACTGGCTAATCAGATAAGCTTCCACGTCATTTCCATAAGTACCATTTTTATTACGTTTATCCTACTTGTTTTCACAAGAGTAAAAACTCCTCTTTTGATAGTTGCTGGAGTTCTTTTAGGTTTACTTTTATAATTAGAATGGTGGTTCTTCATCAAGATCGTCCATCCTTGAAGGTCTTATTATATATTCTCCGCTTCCACCACCGGGCCGCTCAAAACTCTGAGAAGGTGCAATTCCGGCTAACGGACTTAAATTTCCTGAACCGAAAGATTGTGGAGAGCTGAAATCATCTTCCAGATCAGTAAATTTTACATATTTTCCAACAAACCTTAGCGGTACGGTTCCGGTTTCACCGTTCCGGTGTTTAGCAATAATTACTTCGCCTATGCCAACAGTAGATCTTCCTTCCTCATCTTCCACAAGGCCATAATACTCAGGTCTGTAAAGAAAAAGAACCATATCAGCATCCTGCTCAATAGAACCTGATTCTCTTAAGTCGGATAGCATTGGTTTTTTTGATCCCCCGGGCCGGTTTTCTACAGCCCGGCTTAATTGCGAAAGTGCAATAACAGGAACATTCAATTCTTTTGCAACAGATTTTAACGCACGTGATATACTGCCAATTTCCTGTTCCCTGTTTCCACCTTTTCCATCACCTTTTCCATGCATCAATTGCAAATAATCAACAATGATCATCTGTATATCGTACTGGGCCTTCAGCCGGCGACATTTCGCCCTGAACTCAAATATGTTAAGTGCCGGCGTATCATCTATAAATAAAGGCGCTTCAGTAAGTTTTCCAATTTTGGAGTGCAGTTGCTGCCATTCCCATTCTGCCAGGTTTCCCTTACGGATTTTCTCCTGTTCAATTTCTGTTTCACCCGAAATTAATCGGTTCACTAACTGTACAGATGACATTTCCAAAGAAAACACAACTACAGGCTTATTAAATTGAACGGCCGCATTACGGGCACAACTTAATACAAAAGCCGTTTTTCCCATTGCAGGGCGTGCTGCTATAATAACAAGATCTGATGGTTGCCATCCTGAAGTTATACGGTCAAGGCCGGTAAAACCAGAAGGTACGCCGGTTAAACCATCAACACGATCCTTCATCTTTTCAAGCGTATCAAGAGATTCCCGGATGATATCATCCATTTTACGGGAATCACGCCTAAGGTTATTTTGAGCTATATCAAAGAGGTTCTTTTCCGCATGATCCAAAAGATCAAATATATCTGTAGTGTCTTCGTAAGCATTGTTAATAATTTCCGTAGAGATGCGTATCAGTTCCCGCTGGATAAATTTCTGAGAAATTATACGGGCATGATATTCAATGTTTGCTGCAGAAGCTACCCGGTTTGTTAGCTCTGTGATATAATAGGCACCCCCAATCATTTCCAGGTCACCTTGCTGTCGCAACTGAGCTGTAACAGTCAGTATATCAACAGGTGAAGATTTCTGAAACAGATTATGGATGCTCTGAAAAATCTTCTGATGGGTTTCCTTATAAAAAACCTCTGGCTTTAAAATGTCAATTACAGCAGAAAGCGCATCTTTTTCTAACATCAACGCACCCAGTACAGCTTCTTCAAGATCAACAGCTTGTGGTGGCAGCTTCCCCAAGCCGCTTACCAGACTATTTAATCGGGTACGTTTGTCAGAAAATTGAGCGGATTTATTAGTTCTGCCTAAATTTTCTTCGTTCTCTAAACTCATAACTAATACAAAATTATACAAAAAATCAACCGTGGGTTTATAAGTTTCTCACAACGAAAATTTTTAGAAAATACACTATTTGATTTGCTGCACTCAAGTTACTTTATTATTCACATATATTGTTAATATCTTGTTAATAAAGATTAGGCGATCTGATTATCAAGGTTGTGCCGTGTTGTTAATAACTAAAGACAGTGTTAACTATATTTAATGATTAACCAATGATCATCAAAATTTTCACTGTTTCAAGTATAATTTTGGCTACCTTCGGCAATGAAATTTGTATGCTCATGAACACTAACTCCTTAAAACCCAAAAGGGAATATAACCAAATGGTGTTTGGAATACGTGCAGTTATTGAGGCAATAAAAAGTGATAAGGAAATCGAAAGTTTGCTGGTACAGCGAGGACTTGGTGGCGGGGTTTTTCAGGAATTGCGAGTCTTAGTATCTGAGAGAGGGTTAGTATACCAGCAAGTGCCTGTTGAGAAGCTTAACCGGGTCACTACCAAAAATCATCAGGGCGTTATAGCATTTATTTCTCCTATCACTTATGAACGGATCGAAAATATTATTCCGGCAATATATGAGCGGGGAGAAACGCCTCTGATAGTTGTGCTTGATGGAATAACAGACGTGCGAAATTTGGGAGCTGTGGCACGTACTGCCGAATGTGCAGGTGTACACGCTCTTGTTGTACCTTCAAAAGGCTCTGCGCAGATAAATCCGGATGCAATCAAAACATCTGCAGGTGCACTTTACAAAATTCCGGTTTGTAGGCATGAAAACCTTTTGAAGACAGCACGCTTTCTTCAGGAATCCGGATTGCAATTAGTTGCATGCACAGAAAAAACGAATGACGATGTTTATGCTCCGGATTACAGTGTTCCTACCGCAGTGATCATGGGGTCAGAAGAAGATGGTATTTCCAATGAGTTGTTACGTATTGCTGATCACCTGGCAAAAATTCCTATGTATGGGGAAATTGAATCATTAAATGTTTCAGTATCAGCAGGAATAGTGTTGTATGAGGCCGTTCGTCAGCGTAAAAAACAATCAAATATACTCTGAGCCAAACCGGAGCTTTACATCAGCTACAATCTGTTTCACACCCTGTTCCTGATCCCTCGGACAGATAAGCAATGCGGTATTATCATCTATAACTATAAAATCATGTAACCCCTGTAGAATAACCAATTTATCCTTAGGTACATTTACCATACAGTTTGACGAATCGTACATTACCACTTTATTTGCAGGTATTACCGCATTCCCAACATAATCTTTATCTGCAAGGTCATATACAGATGCCCATGTTCCCAAATCTGACCAGCCAAAATCAGATGGGATAACATATACGTTATCAGCTTTTTCCATTATCCCGTAATCAATAGAAATATTGGTGCATTGGTAGTATGCATTTTGAATGAAAGTGTGTTCCTCATTTGTATTGTATGCATTTTTCCCTTCTTTAAAAATCTCACTTATCTCAGGTAAATGATCATCAAAAGCTTTAAGTATGTTTTTAACTGACCATGCGAATATTCCCGCGTTCCATAAAAATTCTCCGCTTTGTATAAATGTGGTTGCCAGCTCTACGTTAGGTTTTTCCGTAAAGGTTTTTACTTTATAAAACTCATCTTCAATAACTTGTGAATTAAACTGAATATATCCGTAACCGGTATCCGGTCTTGATGGTTTTATACCGAGAGTAATAAGACATTCATGTTTTGATGCTGTCTTAAGTGATTTATCAATCGTATTAACAAAAGCTTCCGTATCTAATATCAAATGATCCGACGGAGCGATAACTACACATGCATCCGGATTAAGAGCAGCGATCTTATTACAGCCATAAGCAATACAAGGAGCGGTATTACGTAAAATGGGCTCGCATAATATCTGATTATCCTGTATGTCAGGAAGTTGCTCTTTTACAAGATCCCGATAGATATCATTGGTTACGATAAAAATATTTTCTTTAGGCACTATTTTAAGAAAGCGTTCATACGTGTTTTGTATAAGAGTTTTTCCTGTTCCCAGGATATCAATAAACTGTTTAGGATATGAAGTGCGGCTTTTTGGCCAGAACCGGCTTCCTATGCCGCCAGCCAATATGAGAGCGTAATTGTTATTCATTTTGTGGATGCTAAATTATTCCTTCGCGTAAAAGATCATGCAGATGGACAATTCCATCATATTTGTTATTAGAGGTAACCAATATCTGGGTGATATTGTTGCTGCGCATAATTTCTAATGCTTCAACCGCAAGTTCATTTTTATCTATAGTTTTAGGCATTTTGCACATAATATCTTTAGCTGCAATTTCATCGATTGATAAATTATTTTCAACCATTCTCCGAATATCACCATCGGTAATAATACCTAAAATGTTTTCATGGTCAATTACGGCAACAGCACCCAGCCGGTTTTTGGTAATTTCTATCAAAACATGTCTCACAGAAGTTGATGGTTCTATCTTCGGTTTTTCATTATGAATTGCCAGATCGGCCACTGTAAGATATAATCGTTTTCCTAAAGATCCTCCCGGATGATATTTTGCGAAATCTTTGCTTGTAAATTCCCGGCCCTCCAATAAGCATACAGCGAATGCATCACCTAAAGCCAATTGCGCTGTTGTGCTGGTTGTAGGTGCCAAATTATGCGGACAAGCTTCTTTTTCAACAGTTGTATCCAAAACAAAATCTGCATGCCTTGCCAAAAATGAGGTTGTATCGCCAACCATGCCTATTAATGTATTGCCTGATTTTTTTAACAATGGTGTAAGTAGTTTGATTTCAGGAGTATTTCCGCTTTTTGAAATGCAAATTACCACATCCTCTGTTTGTATCATTCCCAGATCTCCATGAATAGCATCAGCGGCATGCATAAATATTGCCGGAGTGCCCGTAGAGTTTAATGTTGAAACAATTTTCTGTGCAATAATTGCACTTTTTCCAATTCCCGTAATAATTACTCTTCCTTTTAATACTAATATGGTTTCTACAACTCTGGCAAAATCATCGTTTAAACGCTCAATAAGTCCCAAAATCGCATTTGCCTCGATGCGGAGAATCTTTGTTGCTGTTTCCAGGATTTCGGTATTGGTCTTCAATTAGTAATCTTTTTAATAATAAGTTCGATTTTCTCGCAAAAATATGTTATTTTGAAGTTTATTATTACAATTTCGAAATTATTTCGGGAAGAACGAATGGAAGTAAAGAGGTCACTATTTGATAATCTGCAAAATTTCTTTGGGTTTGATAACTTTAAAGGAGATCAGGAAGCTATAATTAATAATATTTTACAACGCAAAGATACTTTTGTGATTATGCCCACCGGCGGTGGCAAATCCATTTGTTATCAGTTGCCGGCATTAATGAGTGAGGGGACGGCTATTGTAATTTCTCCGTTAATTGCCCTGATGAAGAATCAGGTAGACCAGCTCCGTGCATTTGGTGGAACAGATAGTATTGCCCATTTTTTGAATTCGTCTCTCACAAAAACGGATATAGTTAAGGTAAAACAAGATGTACTTTCGGGTGATACCAAATTATTATATGTAGCCCCCGAATCTCTTGCCAAAGCAGAGAACATCGATTTTTTACGACTCATCACTGTATCTTTCGTTGCTGTAGATGAGGCGCATTGTATATCTGAATGGGGACATGATTTTCGTCCCGAATACCGTAAAATACGCCAGGTGATTAATAATCTGGGTGAAAACATTCCGATTATAGCACTAACAGCTACAGCTACACCTAAAGTTCAGCAGGATATTCAGAAAAACCTGCAAATGAACAATGCAACCCTTTACAAGTCTTCATTTAACAGGCCAAACCTGTTTTATGATGTACGCGCAAAGCGTAATGTATTAAAGGAAATAGTTCGTTATATAAAAATGAATGCCGGGAAATCCGGAATTGTATATTGTTTAAGCCGGAAAAAAGTTGAGGAGGTTGCAGAAGCATTATCACTGAATGGCGTTAAGGCGCTACCTTATCATGCCGGCCTTGATCCTAAGACCAGGGCGGATACTCAGGATAAATTCCTAATGGAGGATGTGGATGTAATTGTGGCAACCATTGCTTTCGGGATGGGAATAGATAAGCCAGATGTACGTTATGTCATTCATCACGATATCCCAAAGAGCATGGAGGGATATTATCAGGAAACAGGTCGTTCAGGTCGTGATGGAGGAGAAGGAGTGTGTGTTGCTTTCTATTCTGAAAAAGATATAGAGAAACTAACCAAGTTTATGAAGGATAAGCCAGTCGCTGAACGTGAGATTGGGACCCAGATATTAAAAGAAGTTATAGATTATGCCGAATCATCGGTATGCAGGCGAAAACAGATATTACATTATTTCGGTGAGAATTTTAACGAGACCGGTTGTAATAACATGTGCGATAATTGCCGTAACCCGAAAAAATATTTCGATGCAGAAGAATCATTACTCAACATCCTGAAACTTGTAGAAGAATTGGATGAAAAATTTGACGATCAGCATATTATCAATATTATGATGGGGATAGAAAATGTCCAGATAACATCATACGAACATCACCAGCATACTTTATTTGGAAGTGGTAAGGAAGTGGGAGAGATTTATTGGAAATCATTGTTTCGACAGGCGGTGTTGGATAATTATCTTCAGAAAGATGTGGATAAGTATGGCATCTTAATGCTTACCAAATCAGGAAGTAATTTTATTAAGAATCCGCATTCTATCAAGTTTATTCTGAATAACCCTATGGAATCTACCGATGATGACTCGGAAGACGGTGGTGTACAGCAAGGAACCGCAGTGCTGGATACCCAATTACTATTAATTCTAAAAGATCTTAGAAAGAAGATCGCTAAACAAAAAAGCCTGCCACCTTTCGTTATTTTCCAGGATCCTTCATTAGAGGAAATGTGTACACATTATCCGATAACATTGGATGAGCTTAAGCAAATTCACGGGGTTGGATCTGGTAAAGCAATGAAATTCGGAGCACCTTTTGTTGAGGTTATTAAAAAACATGTCGAAGAAAATGATATCGATCGTCCGGTTGATATGGTGATCAAAAGTGCTGCAAATAAATCTGCTATTAAAGTTTCTATCATTCAGAATATTGACAGGAAGATAGCTTTGGAGGATATTGCATCTTCAAAAGGACTATCCTATGAAGAAATACTCCGTGAAGTAGAATCTATTGTAAGTTCAGGAACCAAGCTTAATCTCGGGTATTATGTTGACGAGGTGATTGATGAAGATCGTCAGGACGAGGTATTTGATTACTTCAGGGGGGCAGAAGTAGATTCGATAGAAGATGCTTTAAAAGAGCTTGGCGATGAAGATTATACCCGCGAAGAGATACAGTTAATGCGAATTAAGTTTTTATCAGAATTAGGCAATTAGTGGATTTAAACAACATTCCAAAAATCAGGTTTACCGACACAAATAATTTCTTTTTGATTGCCGGCCCCTGTGCTATAGAAGGGGAAGATGCTGCAATGCGTATAGCAGAGCATATTATTTCAATTACAAATAAACTGCAGATACCTTTCATCTTTAAAGGATCATATCGTAAAGCAAACCGTTCCAAAATAGATTCTTTTACCGGAATAGGGGATGAAAAAGCTTTAAAAATCCTTCAGAAAATAAATAAAGAATTTGGAGTGCCTACAGTGACTGATATTCACGAAAGCGGGGAGGCCGGCATGGCTGCTGAATATGTAGATGTTTTGCAAATCCCTGCATTTCTATGTCGTCAAACCGATCTGCTGGCCGCTGCAGCAAAAACCGGTAAGGTTGTGAATATCAAAAAAGGTCAGTTTCTGTCAGCCAATTCAATGAAGTTTGCTGTGGACAAGGTTATAGATTCAGGTAATTCCAATGTGATGCTTACCGACAGAGGCAATACTTTTGGTTACCAGGATTTAATAGTTGATTTCCGGGGCATTCCCGAAATGAAAAGTTTTGGTGTTCCTGTTGTTATGGATTGTACGCATTCTTTACAGCAACCCAATCAAACCAGCGGTGTTACAGGTGGCAAGCCTGCATTAATAGAAACTATTGCTAAGGCTGCCATTGCAGTAGGTGCTGATGGGTTATTCATTGAGACTCATCCAGAGCCCTCAGCTGCAAAATCTGATGGAGCTAATATGCTTCAACTGGATTTACTGGAGGGGCTATTGGTTAAGTTGATTCGTATAAGGCAGGCTATTGCCGAGAATTAGTTTTTCGTTACTTTAAATTCTGTTCTTCGATTAGTTTGTCTGCCTTCTTCAGAATTATTATTTGCTACTGGCTGACCTTTTCCATATCCCTTATAAGTTAATCTGGAAGGTATTATTTTATTAGATATCAAATAGTTATATACTACTTTTGCCCGGTTATCAGATAATACAGTATTCAACTGAGCGTCTCCGATGTTATCTGTATGTCCTGATATCTCGATGGTCACTTTAAGGTTCTGCTGCAGAAAAGATACCAGCTGTTGAAGTTCGGCTTTGGATTCAGGTAGCAGATCAAATTTATTTGTTTCGAAGAAAATATTCTTTAAAGTAACCATTTTACCAATGGCAATTTTTTGAAGCGGCACTTTTATAAGATAGGGGATATTGTTTTTTACAGACTTTAAAGAAAAATTTTCAGAATAAAACAGAAAGCCTTCTTTAGATACATTTAACGCATACATATTTCCTATGGGCATAGTTGCTAAAAATTCCCCGGTTTCCAAATCTGCTACATCATCATAAACCACTTTTCCGTTCGCCAAATTGATGATCTGGATCTTGCCATCTAATACTTCATTAGTTTCTTTATCAAAGACCTGACCTTTAACGTAGGTAACCATTTTAGGCCGTAATTTCTCCGGCAGTTCGAATGAATATATATCCATTCCACCAAACCCACCTTTTCGGTCTGCAGCAAAAAAAGCCGTTTTTCCATTGCTGCTGATTGTTAAACTGCTTTCTTCCCCAAAAGTATTAATAGGATATCCCAGGTTTACAGGGTTTTGCCAGCCTCCTGCATCATTCTTCCGGATTATAAAAATATCCTTATTGCCAAGCCCCGGCCATCCATTTGATGAAAAATATAATGTTTGATCATCAGGATGAATAAAGGGAGATTGTTCATCGTAAGAAGTATTTACAGAAGCGCCAAGATTAACCGGTGTGCTCCATTCGCCTTCTTCCTTAAGATCCGATTTCCAGATATCATAACCACCCATGCCGCCTTTACGGGTACTTACAAAATACAACGTTCTGCCATCCGCACTTAATGATGGCTGTGATTCCCACCCCTGAGAGTTTACAGGTGCACCAATATTAAATGGTTTACTCCATTCCTTTCCTTCACGGCGTGAAATATAAATATCACAACTGCCCATGCCATCAGGCCTGTTACAACCCGTAAAAAACAGGTACATGCCATCCGGGGAAATACATTGAGCTCCCTCATTATCCCGTGTATTTATAATTGGGCTTAAAAATTCCGATTTATTCCAGGTGTCCTTGTTTTTTATGCTTTTAAAAAAATCTTCATTTTTATTAGCCATACGGGTGTAAATCAGTACCTCCTCATCAGCAGTTACAGCGGGGAGGTATTCCATGGCACGGGTATTTATAGATTCCCCTAGGTTTTCCGGTTTAAAACTGACCGGAGTTTTTATTGACATTATGCTGAACTCGGCATCCTTAATAAACTTAGTGGCTAACTTTTTATTGGCGTCAGTTAGATTTGGATAGGAGGAGTATTTTTTAAGATGATTCAGGGCATTTTCATATTCACCGGTGTTCAGTTCACTTTCGGCCAGTCCAAAATAAGTTAGAGAATGAAATTCAGGTTCCAGATTAAGAACTTTATGATAGTAACTTTTTGATTCCTGGTAATTTTTGGTTCTTCGATAGATATCTCCCAACTGCTGGTAGGCTGCAGTAAATTTATTATCTAAGGACACAGCTTGCTTGAGCTGCTCAATAGCTTTGTCATATGATTTATATGCAATTGATTTACCGGCTTCATCATAAGCCTTTTGTGCTCCACCATGTTTTGAACCATTATTTTGTGCAAAACTGCTATTTGCATAACATAAAAAAATGAGCAGGAATAGTTTCTTCATAACAAAGCATACTAACGGAATTACGCCTGCGATGTTACGGTATATTCAGATATTTATGCGTTTGTAAAGAAATTTCCCATTTGGGATTTTGCTTTACATATTCAATAATCAACGGAGTAACTTTTTGATTTTGTGACCATTCCGGCTGAAGATAAAGTTTACATGCAGGTGAAACAGCTTTTGCATGTTCCTCAGCCCAGGCAAAATCACTTTTATTAAATACAATTATTTTTAATTCATGCGCTAAAGAATTGATTTGCGGCAGTGGTGCCTTAAATTTTTTAGGAGATAAACATATCCAATCCCAGGCACCCGACACAGGGTAGGCTCCGGAGGTTTCGATAAATGTTTTTATTCCCTTATGATGAAGCCCTGTGGTGAGATATTCTAAATTATATATTAAAGGCTCTCCACCGGTAATAACAACCGCTTTACCGGGGTATTGCGAGGCGTTTTCAATGATTTTATCTGCTTCTGTAAGCGGATGCAAATCAGCGTTCCAGCTTTCTTTTACATCACACCAATGGCACCCTACATCACATCCGCCCAACCTGATAAAATAGGCAGCTTTCCCGGTATTAAAACCTTCACCCTGAATAGTGTAAAATTCTTCCATTAATGGAAGCCGCGTTCCGTCTTCAGGTACTTGATGTGACATTTTGTAAATTAGGCTGCAAATATACGATTGTACAAACCAGTAAGCTTATGAAGTGGGTAATGATATTGTCAAACGATTCCATTAAACAGGATGATTTTATAAAAACTGTAAAAATTGAAAGCAAAAAATACTGTATTATAAAGAATGATGGCAGGTTTTATGCAACTCAATCCCGTTGCCCTCACGCCGGCGCCGATCTTTCTGCAGGATGGTGTAAAAATGGAAAACTGATTTGCTCGTTCCATCGTTATCAATATGATCTTACCACGGGCGAAGGTGCGGAAGGGCAGGGAGACTACCTGGAAACTTATCCGCTTGAAGTTCGGGATGATGGTATTTATATAGGAATTGAAGAAAAATGGAAACTACTCAGGAAAATATTTCGCTTTTAAATACACAGGCACTAGATCATTTAACAGAACAGTTTTACCAGTGTGTGAGCTTTGATCAGGAAAGGTATCCTAATTTTGATACCATGCAGGACTTATTCTATGGGGCAGGGAAACTGATTAACAATAATTTTGACAATCCGATAGATTTTACCGCTCAAAGTTTCTCACAAGCAATGATGCAGCAAATTGAATCAGGCAATGTTAATTTTTATGCTCAACAGGAAATTAGCGATATTACCGAATTTTTTGGAAAAGTTGCCCAGCGGATAAGCGTTTATGAATATAGCAATGTTAAATCTGTAAGACAAAAGTGGAAGCGGGGTGTAAATTATATACAGTTTATTTTTACTGAAGATAAGTGGCTTATAACATCCATGGTATGGAATGATGAAAAAGAAGATTTGAAAGTCCCCGCGATTTATATGATATAATCAGGCCCGAGCTAAATATTTTTTGCAAAACTCGCTGCTACTGAGCAACTCGAGTTCGGAATAATAAAAATCTTCTTTATCCTCTGTAATTATACACTGGCATTTACTTTCTAAAGCTGCATAATATTCCAGTCCATCCTCCAGATCATGTATAGATTTATTTTTTAGTGTGTTTAAAACACCCGCTTCAGAATTTCCGGCTATGGAAATGTACTTGCACAGCAATTCTATTTTCTGTTTTGCTTTCATTGTGCGGTGTTTCTTTTCTGCAAAATAAAAAGCAATAGCCAGACAGACAGGGGATGTATAAAATGTATAAGGTTGATTGCCCGCTAAGCTCAAAATGCGTGAAGTAAATGGGAATAAAGGATATTCTTTGTTTAATACGGAAACAAGAATATTTGCATCAAGAAATACCCTCATTTTTTGGATTCGAAAAAATCTTTCTTTGCATCTTTACGATTTCTTTTCACTTGGTAAGTGGCTTTTCCTTCTGCAAGCTGATGTACCCATTCATGAATAGGAAAATCTTCAAATGAACCGTACTCATTGGACGTAATCCGGGTTAAAAGAAATTCTATCAGACGGGAAAGGCTGATGTTGTTCTCCTCCGCATATTTTTTAGCCTTGATTATCACTTCGTTATCAAAGCTAAGAGTTACTTTCTGATCCATAACTTTAGTATTTAATTACAAAATTAACATTTATACGTGTAAAAATAAATTATATTACGTATTAATAAAAAGGCATAAATTTTTCTGTTTGATGCTTTTGTAAAGCAGGAGGGGAGATGTTTAAGTTTTCATCCTTAAACACGCGTTCATAAAACTCAAGATATTTTCCGCTCATTTTTTCTGAGCTGAAATTATTTAAAACATGCTCGTGGCATTTTTTTGGAATATAATGGCCATTGATTACTTCATTAATAAGATCTTCTTTTCTGTCGGATAAAAACCCTGTCTCTGGTGTAACCAGTTCAGGTAAAGATCCGTAAGGTGTACCGAACACGGGACAGCCGAAATACATGCTTTCAATTATGGCTAATCCGAATGGCTCGTTCCATAAAACTGGGAATATCAGGCCTTTAGAGTTTCGTAGTATGTCATTTTTTTCCTCTCCGCCTACCATTCCTTTAAACCTTATATTGAGGTTTGGTGTAAACCTGAACCCCATCTTAATATTTAAACGATGTCCACCTATAACTACAAGTTTTTTTCCGGCTTTATCAGCGATCTCTATAGCGCCTTGTACATTCTTAATACGCCAGGCAGCTTTGCCCAGGAAATGAAAGAAGGTACGCTTACTATCCAAATCCGGATCACCGTAATCAGAAAAATCAAGACCGTTATGAACGAAAGCCTTGCTACCATATCGTCCAGCATGGTTCTGTGAAACGAAAATACTATTTATGGGTAATGCTTTCCCGAAAGGAGGGTTTCCATGAATTGTGGTTACGGAAAGCGTTTGCAATACTTCTGCGGTTGTAAAATGCATGTGCACAAGGTCAATACTTGGAGGGGTTTGACTACTAATGCTTTTTTGAGGGTTGTAATAAAGTACATCAGCAAAATCACATGCAGACCCTTCTTTTACAAGATAAGTAACATTATGTCCTTTTTTAACAAGTTCTTTTCCCAGCCACCAGATCACACGCTCCGTTCCGCCATATTCTAAAGCCGGGATTTGTGTGTTGTTTGCCAGAAGAATATGCATCAGGGATAAATTGACTTGAACATTAACATAATTGCCTGAAACTATTAATTCTCTAAAGCCTGAATAAGTTCTTTCTCTGTTGCATTTACTGCCAGATAGTTGGGGCCTAAAAAATCTTCATGCTTAAAATTATAATCTCTGAATTCAACGCGTTTCGGATATACTTTCCCTATTATATATCCATAAGAGGTAAGTAGCTCATAATAATCAATAAGCAGCTTCTTGGTTTTAATATTTATATATCCATATTCAAATTGAATACACTTGATTTTATTATTTTTTAATGAAGTATCGAATCCTTTTAATGCATCAAATTCAGCACCCTCTAAATCAAGTTTTAATAAATCAACCCGATTGATTTTTTTCTCTTCAAGAAAAGTATCGCCCTTTATGAAGTCGGCTTTCATTACGTTAACCGGTTTTTGAGATAGATTTTCAAAGCTATACATGGAAGAGTGTTCATCTGAATTGAAAATATTTATATCAGCTGAACAGTTTTCATGGTATAGACCCTGGTTTATTGGAAATACATTATTAATTCCGTTTAAATTCAATTTAAGCTTTTCATACGTATTAATTACGGGTTCAAATGAATAAACAACACAATCTTTCATAATCCCGTTCACCAACAGGCTATATTCACCATGGTTAGCGCCACCGTCTATAATAACCTGAGGGTTAAAGTGTGCGAGTTTTTTTAAAATAGTTACTTCACCATTACTTTTACTGTCATGATTTCTATTTTCATACAGCCTGTTCATGGATCTGCCAAACCCTGCCATTGCCTTGAAAATACCATTATGCGAATTACTTTTAAAAGCTCTTTTTAACATTTGCGATTTTATTGAGATATCAGGGATAAATTTTTTTTCTTGCAGAGGCTAATGTGTTTTTCAGAAGCCCTACAATAGTCATTAAGCCTACGCCACCGGGAACAGGTGTGATCCATGAACATTTTGGCGCAACATTTTCAAAATCAACATCGCCGTAGAGTTTATACCCTGATTTGGTTTCTGCAGAGCGTTCCCGGTTTATACCCACGTCGACTACTACTGCACCGTCCTTAACCATGTCTGTAGTAATGAAATTTTTTCTTCCAATAGCCGCAATGATAATATCTGCTGATCTTATTATTTGTGTAAGATTTTTGGTTTTGCTATGTGTTAATATTACTGTACAATTGCCCGGGTTAGCATTTCTGGCCATTAATATACTCATCGGGCTGCCCACAATATTGCTTCGGCCAACAACCACACAATTCATGCCCGATGTCTGAATTTTATATTCTTCCAGCATAAGCAAGATCCCGTATGGTGTTGCAGGAATAAAGCAGGGGAGGTTACGCATCATCCGCCCCAGATTAACCGGGTGAAACCCATCCACATCTTTACGATAATCTATAGTTTCGGTTACTTTTTCAGGATCAATATGTTTTGGTAAAGGAAGCTGAACAATTAGGCCATCAACCAGGTCATCCTTATTAATCTGCCTTATTTTAGTTAATAATTCAGCCTCACTTACAGCATTATCGTACCTGATCAGGGAAGATTTGAAGCCAACCTTTTCACAATTTTTCATCTTGCTGGCAACATAAGTTTCGCTGCCCCCATCATTTCCCACTAAAATGGCAACCAGATGAGGCTTACGACCAGTTTCTGCAAGCACTGCAGCAGCTTCAGCAGCTATTTCAATCTTTAATTTCTCGGATACAAATTTTCCGTCAAGTAATTTCATTTAGTATTGAGTATTTAGTACTGAGATTTGAGATATTGTAAGGATCTGACATCTCCCATCTAAAGTTTCCAATCTCATTTAGTATTGAGTATAAAGCGGCCTGTCTTGATACTTGATACTTCATACTTTAATCTAATTTTAAAACCGCCATAAATGCCGATTGAGGTATCTCTACATTACCAACCTGCCGCATCCGTTTTTTACCTTTCTTTTGTTTTTCAAGTAATTTACGCTTACGCGAAATATCCCCTCCGTAACATTTAGCAGTTACATCTTTACGCAGGGCCTTTACCGTTTCACGGGCAATAATTTTTGCCCCGATAGAAGCCTGAATTATAATTTCGAATTGCTGGCGCGGAATCAGCTCTCTTAATTTTTCACAAATCCTTTTCCCAAAATCGTACGAATTGCTGCGGTGAATTAATGATGATAAAGCATCTACCGGCTCGGCATTCAGTAAAATATCCAACCGTACCAGATCGGATTTACGATAACCTATCTGATGATAATCGAATGATGCATATCCTTTAGAAATGGTTTTGAGCCGGTCGTAAAAATCAAAAACGATCTCGCCCATGGGCATTTCAAATATCAGTTCAACCCGATCTGATGTTAGGTAAGACTGGTTTACAATAGTACCCCTTTTTTGAATACACAGCGACATTATCGGACCTACAAATTCAGATTTAGTTATAATATTTGCTTTAATATAGGGTTCCTCAACATATTCCAACTTGCTTGGATCGGGCAGATCTGATGGATTATGTACATCAATTTCCACACCTTTAGTGGTAGATGCTTTATAAGAAACGTTTGGCACTGTGGTAATAACCGTCATGTCAAACTCTCGTTCTAAACGTTCCTGGATAATTTCCATGTGCAGCATCCCCAGGAATCCGCAACGGAAACCGAAACCCAATGCGGCAGAAGACTCGGGCTCAAAAACAATAGATGCATCGTTGAGCTGAAGCTTATGCATGGCTTCACGCAAGTCTTCGTACTCATCGGTATCGACGGGATAGATACCTGCAAAAACCATTGGTTTTACTTCTTCAAACCCCTTGATAGGCTCACTGCTTGGTTTGTCTTTGTGAGTGATCGTATCACCAACTTTAACTTCACGGGCTTCTTTAATACCGGAAATGATATAGCCTACATCACCAGTTTTGATGATATCTTTTGGTAATTGCTTCAGTTTTAGCGTCCCTACTTCTTCCGCAATATATTCTCTGTCAGTAGCTACAAATTTTACCTTGTCTTTTTTTCGAATCTCTCCGTTCAATACTTTAAAGTATGCTACAATCCCGCGGAAGGAATCAAAAACAGAATCAAAGATCAAAGCCTGCAATTCTCCTTCAGGATTTCCTTTTGGCGCCGGTACACGTTCAACAATCGCCCGTAAAATATCATGCACGCCCATTCCGGTTTTGCCGGATGCCGGAATGATCTCTTCGCGTTTACATCCGATAAGTTCAATGATCTGATCTTTCACTTCCTCGGGCATAGCACCCGGAAGATCCATTTTATTGAGTATAGGGATGATCTCCAGATCGTGCTCCAGAGCAAGGTATAGGTTTGATATGGTTTGTGCCTGTATGCCTTGTGAAGCGTCTACGATTAACAAGGCGCCTTCGCAAGCCGCAATTGATCTTGAAACCTCGTAAGAAAAATCTACGTGACCCGGAGTATCTATAAGGTTCAGGATATATGGCTGCCCATCCTGGATATAATCCATCTGGATAGCATGGCTTTTAATGGTGATACCACGCTCTCGTTCCAGATCCATGTTATCAAGCAACTGGGCCTGCGCTTCACGCGGGGTAATGGTATTGGTGTATTCTAATAAGCGATCAGCTAATGTGCTCTTTCCGTGATCGATATGTGCAATAATGCAAAAATTACGTATATGCTTCATTTGAAGCGCAAAGATAGGTTTTTGGAAACAAATTTAAGGAGCGGATATTGTAATTAACGGGTACGCTCCATTAATCAGAACAATCCGTGCAGCTCTCTTTCAATCTGTTGAATTACAAATCCGAGGTCCTCAGGCTTGTTTGCGAAATCAAGCTTGTCCTTATCAATGATCAATAATTTACCATCATTATAACCATCAATCCATTTTTTGTATTTATCATTTAATTTGGAAAGATAGTCTAACCGGATACCTGCTTCATACTCACGGCCCCGGCGCTGAATATTGTTTACAAGAGTGGGCACTGAAGCTCTCAGATAGATCAAAAGATCGGGAGGCTTGATAAAAGAAGTAATATTATCGAATATGGCCCGGTAATTTTCATAATCACGGGAAGTCATAAGTCCCATATCATGAAGATTTTCAGCAAAAATGTATGCATCCTCATAAATGGTGCGATCCTGGATCACGTTAGAATTATCTTTTTGTATTTCTATGATTTGCTGAAAGCGGGTATTTAAAAAGTAGATCTGCAGGTTAAAGCTCCAGCGTTTCATGTCGCTATAAAAATCTTCCAAGTAAGGATTATGATCTACAGCTTCAAATTGCGGCTCATAACCTAAATGTTTGGCTAAAAGCTCAGTGAGCGTGGTTTTACCGGCACCAATATTTCCAACAACAGCAATATGCATTTTACAGGATCAAAGTTTATGGTTAAAAGTAAAAATTAACAATTACAAAGGCGGAACTTTTAAAAACTCCTGAACCCGATTATTTCCCGAACCTCTTTTATAGTTTTAGCGGCGCTTTCACGTGCTTTTATCGCACCGTATCTGGATACCTGGCGAAGGTAAACCTCATCTTTCTCAATTTCCTTTATACGTTCCCGCATCGGTGCCGTAGTAGTGATCATATCTTCTGCAAGCTGTTTTTTCAGATCTCCGTAGCGGATCTGGCAGTTATTATAAAGATTTTCAAAATGAGTAAGTGTATCCTGACCGGAAACCGCTTTTAGAAGATCGAATAGATTTTGAATCGCTTCTGGCTTAGGCTGATTTTCCTCAGTTGGGCCGCTGTCTGATACCGCACGCATTACCTTTTTCCTAATAACCTCCGGCTCATCAGAAAGATATACTGCATTGCCTTCTCCTTCAGATTTCCCCATTTTCCCTTTTCCGTCAAGTCCCGGGATTTTTACCAGGTTTTCAGAAAATGAATATGCATAGGGTTCTGGGAAGTATTCTGTATTGTACATCCGGTTAAACCGGTTGGCAAATGTGCGCGACATTTCCAAATGCTGTTCCTGATCTTTCCCTACCGGTACTTTCGTAGCCTTGTGTATTATGATATCAGCAGCCATCAAAACCGGGTAAGTTAATAATCCTGCATTTACATTATCGGGGTGTGCACGAACTTTATCTTTAAATGAAGTGCTTCTTTCAAGCTCGCCCAGGTAAGCATTCATATTCAGGTACAGGTAGAGTTCTGCAATTTCAGGCACATCAGACTGTATATATATTGTTGCTTTTTCAGGATCGATACCCGCCGCTAAATATTCTACCAACACCTGCTTAACATTTTGGTGCAGGTTTTCAGGAGCCGGATGGGTAGTTAAAGAGTGGTAATCCGCAATAAAAAAATAGCAATTATATTCATGCTGCATTTGCACGGAGTTTTTCACGGCGCCAAAATAATTGCCCAAATGTAATTTTCCTGTGCTCCGAATGCCACTTACTACTGTTTCCATAAAGTGACGAAAGTAAGGATTTTTTCTATTTTTGATTTAAATGACGACTATTTTAAAGAAGATTCATCAACGTATATATCTGATTTCGGTAGGTTTTTTCTTCTTGGTCATGTATCCGGCGTTTTACTTTTATTCACGTAAGCAAGAACGCTATAAAACGTTAAATAAATGGAGGAGTGCTTTAAGCTTTCTTACCTCGGCAAGTGTGGGTATTTTGTACAGGTATCATTATCAAACCAAAATAGACTGGTCTAAACCGTATATTCTTTGTCCAAATCATAGTTCAAACCTGGATATCTCTGCACTAACCATACTAGCGAAAGGTGAATTTGCATTTATTGGAAAAGACGAATTGCTTTCAAATCCGTTAACCGGCTTGTTTTTCCGAACCATTGATATTTCATTTAATCGCGACAGCAAAATAGGTGCTTACCGGGCGTTTAAAAAAGGGGAGGAGTACTTAAAGAATGGCATGAGCCTGATTATTTTTCCCGAAGGTAAAATATCAACGGATTATCCTCCGGTTTTACATGAGTTTAAAAACGGTCCCTTCAGATTGGCTATTGAACAGCAGATCCCAATTATTCCGGTTTCGATTAAAAAACTTTGGGAAATTATGTGGGATGATGGAAAAAAACACGGAAGCCAGCCGGGAATTTGCCATATTTGCGTACATCGCCCTATTGAAACGACTGGTATGGTGGTAGCACAGGCTGATGAGTTGAGGGATAAGGTATTTGGTATAATAAATCAGGAAACTTCATGAAAATAGATAATTCTACCGTTGATAAGATAGCGCACCTTTCCAGGCTTGAGCTTTCGGCTACCGAAAAAGAAGCTATGATTAAGGATATGAACAGGATCATTGAGTTTATGGATAAATTAAATGAAGTGGATACAGAGAATGTGGAGCCTTTAATTTACCTTACCAATGAAGTGAACGTTTACCGTAATGATGTGTTGAAGCAGGAAGTAACCGTTGAGGATGCATTATTAAATGCACCAAAGCAGGACGGGAAATATTTCAGAGTGGCTAAGGTGATCAATAAACCATAAGGATTGTAACAATCTTACCAACCATGGCCTCTAAAATAAAAACAACGTGACTACAGACCCATTAATAGTTATTAAAGATATCGGCAGAAAGTATGTGATAGGTGCTGAAATTATCCATGCCCTGAAGTCGGTTACTTTAAACATTAATAAAGGTGAATTTGTGGCATTAATGGGCCCTTCAGGTTCAGGGAAATCAACTCTGATGAATATATTAGGCTGTTTGGATACTCCTACAAAGGGTGAATATATACTGAACGGGATCAGGGTAAGTGAAATGTCTGATAATGAACTGGCTGAAGTGCGAAATAAAGAGATCGGGTTTGTTTTCCAGACATTTAATTTATTGCCGCGTGCATCATCATTGGATAATGTTGCACTTCCGCTGGTTTATGCAGGAGTAAGTAAAGATCAGCGTAATGAACGTGCAAAAATTGCTCTTGAAAATGTGGGGCTTGGAAACAGGGTGGGCCATAAACCGAATGAGTTATCCGGCGGACAACGCCAGCGTGTTGCTGTGGCCAGGGCACTGATAAATAATCCCTCCATCATCCTTGCTGATGAGCCGACAGGAAATCTGGACACCAAAACCTCAATTGAAATTATGGGCCTTCTGGAAGAGATCCATTTAAAAGGAAACACCATTATTTTAGTTACACACGAGGAAGATATAGCCCTGCATGCACATCGAATAGTGCGGATGCGTGATGGATTAATTGAAAAGGATTATCCTAATCCTACTATAAAATCTGTCTCTGCACGGCTAAATGGAAGTGATGTCGAATCGTCAGTTAACTAAAGGTTTTGCTGTAAAGAATTTATTCATATACAGCAACTGATAATTTACTGCGTTGGCCCAGTAATTCCAGTTATGGGCACCCGGTCTGGTAATATAATCATGAGGGATATTTCGTTCCGATAACTTTTGATGAAGATTTTCATTTACTTTAAAAAAGAAATCTTCCGTACCGCAATCAATGATCATGGCAAGTGATTTAGGTGTAAGAAGATGCAGCATGTTAATCACTGAATTTTGTTCCCAGCGCTCCGGGAAAGCAGCATAGGTACCCAGGTGCTTTGCAAGCCCCCAATTATTAGGGAACGGTCTCAGGTCTACACCTCCGCTCATGCTTCCGGCAGCTCCGAAGATATCCTGATGTTTAAAAGCAAGGTAAAGCCCGCCATGACCACCCATACTGAGGCCTGTAATTGCCCTGCCCGTACGGTTTTTTATTGATTTGTAATTTTTATCTATCCATTTTACCAGTTCGTCTGCGATATAGGTTTCATATTTTGATTCCTTATCTTCCGGACTATTGAAGTACCAACTGGTTAAATTTCCATCCGGACAGACTATAATCTGGTTATATTGATCTGCATAATCCCGGATTGCAGGAACTTTTTTTACCCAATTTGAGTAATCCCCCCCTGCTCCATGTAATAAATATACTACCGGAAATTCTTTTCCTGCCCCATAGCTTTCCGGAGTAATGACGACCGCTTTTATTTTTTTATTCATGGAACTGCTGAAGGTTTCAACAGTATCTACTTTTGCGGCAAATGTACTTTTAACTACAAAAAGTAAAACAAATAATACAGTCCGGAAAAGAATTTTCATAATACGTTGATTTATAGAAGATCCAAATTAATTTACGAAATAATGCTTCAGGTATATGGGTATTAGCATAACATTATTTAACCAATTCCAGTTTTTTCGTAATAAAATGAAACCGAATAAAAAGCAATGCAGCAGATACCAGCAAGCCCAGTGTCAGGCCATACCAGATCCCATTAGCTCCAAGACCATAACTTATTCCCAGAAAATACGCTACGGGCAATCCGATTATCCAGTATGCTATAAATGTGATCGCCGTAGGAATATTTACATCACCAATACCCCTTAATATTCCCAATCCTACAACCTGGGCACCATCGAACAATTGAAAAACTCCGGCAATGATTAGCAATTGAGAAGCTATTGTGATTACTGCAATATCTGAGGTATACATCCACGGTAGTACACGATGTAATGCAATAAATAAAATAGCTGTTATTGTCATAAATACCAGCACGATATGATAGCTTGAAATAGCAGAAAGACGTAATTCAATGAAATTCTTTATTCCGTAATTATTCCCTGTTTTTATAGTTGCTGCCGCTGAAATACCACTTGCCATCATATACGTCATGGCTGCCATGGCTATAGCAACCTGGTGCGCAGCCTGTTCTTCAACTCCTATAGTTCCCATTAAAATTGCTGCCCCGCTAAAAGCGCTTATTTCAAAAGCATACTGTAACGCTACCGGGCCACCTATTTTAAATATGGAAGCTAATCTGCTGCTGTTTAATTGAGAGAATACAAAATGCTTCAGATATGGTGTAAAATGCTTGGAGCGGAATACATAAAACATCATAGCTAAACTCATTATAACCCGATCTATCAGCGTACTCCATCCCACGCCTCTTACTCCCATAGGCTCAACGCCGAATAAACCTTTAACAAAGATCACACCCAAACAAATGTTAAGCACATTGCCCCAGACAGAGATCACCATAGCCTGCTTTGTAAAGCCCAGGCCTTCGGCAAATTGTTTAAAGGTGTTAAATATCATTAAAGGAATAATGGATATACTCAATAATCCCAGATATGATTTTGCATAAATAACTACTTCCGGATCCTGGTTTAGTCTATCAATAAAGGTCAAAGAGCCAAAGTAGATCAGAACAAACAGGATGATACCAGTTAAAAAGTTCAAAGCCAGGCTGTTTAATAAAAGCTTGCCACATTCATCATGATTTTTTTTGGCGCTCTCCTGAGCTATTAATGGGGTAATGCCGTACGAAATGCCAATCCCCACCACCATAATTACCATGAAGATGCTGTTAACCAGCGACACCGCTGCAAGTTGAATAGTGCCGGCAAAATGACCGACAATTATGCTGTCAGCAGTATGTACAACAGTATGGCCAAGCTGTGAAATCACAACGGGCATAGCCAGGTTTAAATTGGTTTGGTAATGAGGCTTGTATTTGTTGTATATGCTTCGCATGAAGGAACGCAGCAAAGTTAGAAGTAGTTGGTTACAAAACAGGGGTATTATTTGCAGTTAATATTTAAGCTTCATCCGGAGGAATGGAACCTAATTAATTGGTTTATTGGATGTGTTTGAATAGAACCATCTGGTCAAAAAACACCCTTAGTTTGCCTGCCCGGTTATGTTGTGCTTCTGTATTTCAGCCCCGATATTGTTGACCTCATCATTTTCTCCGAAAAGGGGCAGATCTGTTTCATTGTCCAACTTTAGCCATAACTGATCAGTATCTTTTAGTATTTTAATGTGTTCAATACCTTCCTTAAAGATGGTATAAACCCCTTCTTCTTCAGGGAAGACGGAATATATTATCTTGCCAATGGTAATATCAAAAGGTTCTTCCACTATTTTAAATTACAGCTTAATAGAATCAGTTTCCCCCAAAAATTATCGCAGCTAAAGTTACAGGATAAATTATATTACCACCTTACGCTCTTTGCCCTGTTATTATTACTAAAATTACCTCCACGATTTCCGCCACCTGTGCCCATATCTTCTTTCGCCTCCGAAACCAGTATTCTGTTACCATAGTAATCACCGCCATTCATATTTTTAATAGCTTCTCTCGCTTCTGTATCATCAGGCATTTCCACAAATCCAAAACCCTTGCTTTGGCCTGTTTCACGGTCCATAATGATACGCAGTGATTTTACTTGTCCAAAATCACCAAAAACTTCTGTTAACTCTGGTTCGCCCACTTGTAATGGTAATCCTTTAATAAATATCTTCATTAATTTTATTGTTTTTATTTAGTATTATACCGAAATTTTTATAAATAAAAAGCATCCGCCCTGGTTAGGGTGGATGCTTCACGATGAATATATAATGTTGTTTCTATATTACTTTTACATTAACCGCGTTAAGCCCTTTCTGACCTTGCTCTACTTCAAACTCTACCTTATCATTTTCACGAATCTCGTCAATAAGTCCTGTTGAATGTACAAAAATATCGTTTCTGTCATCCGTTTGAGAAATGAAACCAAAACCTTTTGTTACATTATAAAATTTTACTGTTCCTTGTTTTTGCATTATATTTTTTTAATAAGTGCGCAATATACGCAAAATAAATGAATTAATGGATGATTTTAGTAATGTTGAAGCTAATTAACCTTATAATTATATAAAGTTCTTCCAATATTTCCATCGGCGTCAATCCCTTCAATAATGATTTTATATGTTCCTTTACCTGCTGCATTGAAATATTCAACAGGCATATTTTTACCGTTATTCACTATTACCTGAGGATTCCAGTAAATAGTAGTTCGTAAATCTGGCTGACTACTCCCTGATTTATAATTAGGACTATAAAATTCCCGTGACGGATAAAATCCTTTCGGCGTATATTTAATTAAGCCCGGAGTTGCAGATGCAATCTTAGCACCTATTTTAGTATTTATAATTAATACTCCTCCATAACCACCTGTTCCGTATATGGTTGTAAAATTTGTGCTTTTTAAGATTTCAATACTTTCAATATCATTTGAATTATAACTTTGTAAAATATCAAATTCGTTAGCTCCTTCCTGATCTGGCCCTGACTGGGAGATCATAATTCCATCTAATACAATGCTCATCGGTTGTAAGGGATTTAAAGCCGGATCAAAGGTATTGTTCATAGATCTTTTCATATACAATTTCCCGTTTGGCTCTAATTTTATTCCCGATGTCCGATTAGCGATACATTGTAATATATTAAAACAATTTTCAATTTGATTTCCCAGGATAACATGATCAGCCATTCCCGGGCCGTTTAGATTCCCTGACCGAGAAATAATAGGTTTTTTTTCGGCAGTTATCTTAACCTCATCTAAAGAAATGGTGCTGTTAATACGCCTTAATTCTTTATACTGTTCAGTGCTGTTTTTTAAATAAGCAAGTATAGACTGATTTACATTTGTTTCGAAGTCTGGGTAATTCTTATTTGGTGACACAGATTGGGAAGATGTGGGATCAAGCTTAATATCTACATATTTTTTGTCTTTACTCGACCTTGCCTGAACAATAAACCTGGTACTATCTTTAAATATCAGATCAGTGAAGTTAAATTTTCCATCTTCATCTGTCAGCGTATCTATTAAGAACAAACTTCCTGCAGAGGAAAATAGACTTATCTTGCTTTTTGCAAGGGGCTTGCCGCCAAATGTCAATACTCTTCCGCTAATATTCATATTATTTTCAGCCTGAAATGCGGTTACCGGATATTGTTCTGTTAAAATATCTTTCCATGTAAACCTTCTCCAACCCTGGGTTAGCATCAGGTAATCCAGGTGCCTGTTAGTTGTTTCATTGCTATTTGTAAAATAATAATTAGGCCTTTCAATATAACCTTTCAGATCAGACGTTAATAACAAATCAGACATGATGGTATGTTCATCCGTTTCTTTAAACGGAACTTTGGTTTCATCAACCACGGAGACAGAGAAACTACCCGTAACAGGTTCGCCTTTTGAGTTTTTTACATCAAGAGCTAAATTTACTTTTTCTTTACTCCCATAACTTGTTTTATTAAGCGAGGGCGTAATTTGTAAAAAGCCCGTGCGATTAATGAACACGATCCGTTCTGCTATGGGCTGACTTTCAGCTGAGAATAAAGTTAACTGCAATATTCCGTTTGGAAAGCGGCTTTTTGGGACAGATGCACTTAGCACAGGTGAATTCATAGCGTTTTTGGACATATAATGTATTATTCCATTTGATTGCCCCACTATGGTGATATCGCCTTTGTTAAGAAGATTTTCGGATGCAGAAACTTTTACCAGTAAATTCTCAGGATCGTTATTATTCACCGATAGCACATATCCCTGACCTTTCGGATCTGGCAATTGTATTCTTTTTTCAGAGCCATCATCAAATTTTACAATTGCAGTGTATTTCTTACTGGTTTGCGGCAATAATCCTAATATCCCCACTCCGGCGTGTTCGGATTTAAAAGAGGTAACTATTGTATTCTCATTATCTACTATATTTCCGCTGATATTAACGGATTTACCATTTACCCCAAGTGCTTTAAATGCAATTTTTGAACGAATACCTTCAACAAGCTCTCCGCCTTCCGGAAAAAATGTAACTTCTGAAAGTGATAAGGAAACATTTACAGGAAAAGAAGCTGATGCTTTACTTTTAGCATTCAGGCTAATTTGAGTGGTAATTTTTTTCGATTGAAAATTTCCCGTGTTATTGTTAATAAATGAAAGTTGTAAAACACCTTTGTCATCTGTAATCCCGCTGCCATTAATTGGTTTTCCTGATTGAAATACCTGGTAACTAACTGGTTTCGAAGCTAAAATCACTCCATTCATATCCCTATAGGAAATATTTGCAGTTATTTTTTCATTTTGACCTTCCTGAGATAGGGTATACTTAACATCTGTGACTATATTATTACTTACCGCATTACCTATCGCTAAAGTTTTATCGAAAAAATATTCATTGCCAAAATTACGCATCCAGTTAGTATAGGCACGTAACCGGTAATTACCGGCTTGTAATGTATCAGGTAACGGAAAATCACCCCATCCTAATCCGGCCATTAATTGTAATTTAAGAGACTTAACAATCAAATCCTTTTCATTAATAAGGTCAACATACAGTACCTTGCTTTTATTGGTTGGCATATTTTTTTCTGCTTCTACTACGTAGGCTTTAAACCATATACTATCCCCGATGGCATAATATGGTTTATCCAGATGAAGGTGGACTTTTTCCTGTGGAAATTTTTTTCGGAAAGTTTCCAGGTTAGAAACGATCTTTTTTAATGGCTCTTCATCAATTATAAACCCAAGAGAAACGGCAGAAAATAACAAAGCACCGATAACGAATAAGTAATTTCTCATATAATCTAATTTTAACTGCAATAAATATATTAAACTAAAGTTGTTAATCAATGTCCAATCTTTAGGCCCGAGATACAAATTCAATTAATAGGAAAAATATGAAAAAGTTATTTTTTTTACCCTTTGTAGCAGTACTTTTTGCCCAGTGCGGCGTAAAACACCAGCTTACGCAGCTTAAAGCGTTTGAGGACTGTAAATATGAACTCGTTTCTGCAGACAGTATGTATGTAGCAAATATCAACGTAAAAGAGATGATAGAAAAGAAGGATATGGATCTTAAGAAAGCCCCAAGGCTTGCACTTGCTTTGCTACGCAGAAATGTACCCTTTGATGCCAAACTCAACCTTCAAATAAGCAATCCATCCGGCGTAGTCGCCGCTATAAGCCAGTTTGAATATAAAATATTAGTAAGAAACCGTGAGTTGGCTAGCGGTTTTGTCAATCAAAACATATCGGTATCACCCGGAGGGGGAAAGGTTATAGTTCCCGTAAGAATAAGCTCAAATATTTATCATCTTTTAGCAGATGATAAGACCCAACGGGCAATTGCTGATTTCTTTGCAAAAGAAGATAATCAAAATAATAAAAGCTTATTAACCATTAAAGTACGGCCAACATTGGATGTTGCTAACCGTAAAGTAAATTATCCTGGTTTTATAACTATCGATAAGGAAATTACTAAGAAGATATTGCTTTAAGCTGAACAGAATGCAGATAGATTATGAATATGATGGCATATTCCTATTTTAGCTGTTCAATTCAATTATGAAAAGAGCTATCATTGGGTGTTGTTTGACCATGCTTTTTATATCCTGCTCATCAACTATTAAACCCGAAGATCTGTATGGAGAATGGAAATACGTGAGTATCCTGGATGTGTACAATCCATCAGAAAGCACTACCGCTGAAGAAATTGCAGCCAATTCGCCCTCCATTAATTTCGATAAAAATAACAAACTGGTAATTATTTGGGGAGGCAAACCGCTTTCGCATGGGAAATTCAAAATGGAGGGAAAAATGATCCGTTATACTGAAAATCTACCTGGTGGTAAATTCCGTGAATTTCCTTTTCTGGTATCAAAGCTAACTAAAGAGGAACTTATTTTTGAAACAATGGACAAGGAGGCTATCCGTGTTACAGCCAGAAGAATTAAGTAAACCGATTGCTATCAGGCTGTTTCTTCAATAAGTAAACTATTTTCTTCATAAATATTCCCCATAATTTCTGATGCTTCCAGCTCTGCTTTACTGATACTGCAAAAACAATGATAAGCACCATTAACCCATGAAGCAAGGCCCAGGTTGCCATCACAGCATACTAAAACACCTATAGTTGTCTTAGTCATGATCACATCACAAAAATAATATTCATTGCCACTATGATCTTGTATATCTACCGAGTATTGTACTTCACAATCTTTCATCGGAGCAAAACACTTTTGCCCATCTTCAATATATTCAATCCCTGCATCTGTGGCAGGTGCCAAAGAAAGAGTGCTGACACTAACCATTTTATTTAGCGGTTTTATCCAGGCTCTGAATTGGGGTAATTTCATAATATGAATACTATTTATTATTAAAAATTGTTTTCTAAGAAAACGCGATTTGAAAGATTATATAAATTTAACGCAAAAATTTTCAATATGGTGCCATAGATATAACATTTCTGTAAGAATAAGGATCAATATTAATTATCTTCTTTTCATTATCGTATTTTTGTATAAAGTTTAATGGAAGCAGAATCTAATTTACGGTTGCTATCAGAAGATGCTAATCTATCTGAAGAATTAAAAAAAATCGCACATAAAATTGAGTTAGGTGAACGTATTTCTTTTGCTGAGGGCGTGGTTCTCTATGAAAGAGCAACGCTACCTTATCTGGGAGTATTGTCAAATTATATCCGTGAAAAAAAACATGGTAATAGGACTTTTTTTAATCGTAATTTCCATATTGAACCTACCAATCTGTGCGTATATGATTGTAAATTCTGTTCTTACTCCAGACTAATTAAGCAACGGTCTGAAGGCTGGGAGTTAACGATAGACGAGATGCTGGATATTGTTAAGAAATACGATGGCCAGCCAGTTACCGAAGTTCATATTGTAGGAGGGGTTCTTCCCCAATATGATATTCAGTTTTATTCTGATCTGTTCAGGAAAATTCACGAGCATCGGCCTGAACTTCATGTTAAAGCACTTACGCCTGTAGAATATCATTATATATTTAAAAAAGCAAAAATCGACTATTCATCAGGCATGCGCCTGATGAAGGAAGCAGGGCTTGATTCTATTCCCGGCGGCGGTGCTGAGATTTTTCATCCTGAAATACGTGAACAAATAGCAAAGGATAAGTGTACTGCCGATGAATGGCTTCAGATACATGAAGAGTGGCATAAACTCGGAATGCGATCTAACGCAACTATGCTTTATGGCCACATTGAGAACTACCATCATAGGATTGATCATATGGATCGATTGCGGCAGTTGCAGGATAAAACCGGTGGTTTTCAAACATTTATTCCTTTAAAGTTTCGGAACCAGGATAATCAGATGTCTCATATTCCTGAAGTTTCAGTTATTGAAGATTTGCGTAACTATGCTGTTTCCAGAATCTACCTTGATAATTTCGATCACATTAAAGCTTACTGGGCAATGATTAGCAGGGGTACAGCGCAGTTGTCATTAAATTTTGGTGTTGATGATATTGATGGAACACTGGACGACACCACTAAAATTTACGCCATGGCAGGGGCGGAGGAGCAAAACCCGGCAATGAGTACAAAAGAATTGGTAACCCTGATCAGGCAGGTGGGCCGCAAACCTGTAGAAAGAAACACATTGTATAATATCATTACCGACTTTACCAATTATGAATTCCCCGATGAGGAAAAACAATCAAAATATTACAGCCTTCCGGTAATACAGCAATCCGTGGAAAGTCATCTAAGTCCTGAAAAAGAATAATGCAGGAACATCAAAGTAATTGTAACAAAACATTATACATTATCCGTCACGGGGAAACCGATCTTAATAAACGGGGAATAGTTCAGGGAAGGGGAATGGATACCGATTTGAACGCGACAGGAATGAAGCAATCGGAAACATTTTATCGTGCATACCAGCATATACCTTTTGATAAAATCTATACATCAACACTTAAACGTACGCATCAAACAGTTAAAAATTTTATTGATGCCGGTATACCGTGGGTGCAATATCCCGGACTTGATGAATTAGCCTGGGGAATACATGAAGGCAAAGAAGCAACCCAGCAAACCAGGATCGAGTTTAAAAGAATTACCACACTTTGGACAAAAGGGCACTTGCATGAAAAATTTGAGGCAGGCGAAAGTCCCCTCGAGGTTAAGGAACGTCAGCTCGTGGTTTTGGAGCACCTTATTGAAAAAAATAATGATACCAACCTGCTAATTTGTATGCATGGCCGCGCCATGCGGCTTTTTCTTTGTCTGCTTACCAACTTGCCTTTATCAGAAATGGAAACCTTTCCCCATTCAAATACCACCTTATACAAAGTGAAATATGATGGTGCAGATTTTTCAATAATTGATTATAACAATACGGATCACCTTAAATATATATATTAATTTTTTTGTGGATAAGATCAGGGTTTCAGCAGTATCATATACCAATTCCAAGCCTTTTGTTTATGGGTTACAGCATTCAGAAATAGCAAACAAAATAGAACTCAGCCTGGATATACCCTTTGAATGTGCGAAGAAATTAATTGAAGACAGGGCTGATATTGGCTTAATCCCTGTGGCTGCGATGCTATTAATTCCGCAAGCACAAATCATTTCTGATTACTGCATCGGTGCTGACGGTGAAGTAAACTCGGTGTTTCTGTTCAGCCAAAAACCTATTACAGAAATTAAAACGTTTATGCCAGATGCCCAGTCCCGTACCTCAAACGGACTATTAAGTATTCTGTTCAAACATTACTGGAAAGTTGATCCAAGGGTTGCGGATAAAGATTCAGACGCATTTATTGAGATTGGAGACCGGACATTTGGCAAAAAAACCAAATACCCATTTGTTTATGATCTGGCAGAGGAGTGGAAGAAATTTACGGGTTTACCTTTCGTATTCGCTGTGTGGGCTGTCAATAAAAAGATTGATGATCTGTTTATTACAGAGTTTAACAATGCTTTAAAATATGGACTGGAGCATATTGATAAAATTATTAATAGTATATCCCCAAGAAATGATTTTGACGTGAATGATTATCTTACCCATAAAATAAGTTACACACTGGATGAAAAAAAACGTAAAGCGCTGAAATTGTATCTTAATCTTTTAAAAGAACTGTAACTACATTCCCCGATGGGTGATATATTACTACAGGTTAATTAATATATGATCAATGGCCTTGCTTATAACCTTTAGGGGATCTTTACTAAATTTCATTGTAGTTCGATTTGCAAGTATGGCATTCACAGATATAGCCTTGTGCCCTAAAACTTTCGCCAACCCATAAATTCCGGCTGTTTCCATTTCTAAGTTGGTTATTTTAAGATCATTAAAATCAAAAGTATTAAGTAATTGGACAAAATCAGGGATTGTGGTCCTGCCCCTTAATTCACGTCCCTGAGGAGCATAAAACCCCGGAATTGTTGCAGTGATTCCTTTTAAATGGCTATTGCCAAACTTATCCATCAGGGTAGTCGATGCAGAGGTTACATAAGGTTTAATATTATTTAAATGATGAAAATAGGAATGGATGTGGTCTTGCATCATACGTTCATCGCCTTCCAGGGTATGAAAATAATAATGCATCAGCGAATCAAACCCAAATGCATATTCAGAGAACAGGATGCTATCTATTTCAATGTCTGGTTGTATAGTTCCTGATGTGCCTATGCGGATGATATCCAGAGAGATAAGTTCAGTTTTTGGCATACGCATCCCAAAATCCAGATTTACCAGTGCGTCCAGTTCATTGATTACGATGTCAATATTATCAGTTCCTATACCTGTGGAAATAACAGAAACCCGCTTGCGGCCAACATAGCCTGTATGGGTTATAAATTCCCGCTTTCCTTTCTTTAACTCAATGCTGTCAAACCGGTTGCTTATATCCGATACACGATCAGGATCTCCAACTGTAATTATGATAGGTGCAACATCCTCAGGCAACAGGTTTAAGTGATAAATACTGCCGTCCGGGTTAAGAATAAGATCAGTTTCTGGGATAGGTATCATTTTGATAAATAAAATACTAATTTGCACAACAATTTGATGTATATGAGGATAATTTTTCTAATTTTTCTGTCCGTTATTTTTAGTTTGAATGTATTTTCTCAACAGCAAATGAGCAAACGCAGAGTTAATTATCGTTCAATTGGCAAGGATAGTATAAACCTTCACTTGGATAAGGATTATTTTCTGATTGAGGATACCTGCAGCAGTATTGTAAGATACGGGCATTTTAATTTTGAAAAACGACACTTTTTTGGGCCCTTTCGTGATTTAAATAAACAAGATCCATTTATCATTCTTGCGGAAGGCAAATATTCCCAGGAGGGTAAACTTGACGGTCCTGTGGTTTTAAGATACATGAATGATAATGTTCAGGCCAAAGGCCGGTTTTTAAACGGTGATATGGATGGTGCCTGGGAATTATTTTACGAAGACGGCAAGCCATGGATGAACTTTACAGCTACGGAAAAAAAAATACAGGTAAATGATGCGTGGGATTTATCCGGTAAAAAAGTGGTTGATGGTGGAAATGGCGAATTTAAAACAGACCTGAAAACGCTTTATTGGCAAGGTAAGTTGGTTAATGGTTTTCCGGACGGTACCTGGAGAGCCAGGCGTACAAATGACCGGACAAATACGGTTATGAGTTCAGAGATTTTTAAAGGTGGTTCTTTTGTGAAAGGTAGCGGACCTTTGGGTGCTTATTCGGACGCTTCCCGTATAGTGCTGGTTAATCCGGAATTACTGCCAATATACAACGCATCGCTGATGCAAGTTTCCCCTACAGCCTGTGATCCTTCCATGTCAAGGAAGAATATCATGAATGCTACATATCGTAACGGTATGACCGCGTTAAGCGATGAAATCATACGTCTGGTAAATCCGTTTCTGGGGAAATCTGATATCAAGTTTTACAATATATATAATTTAACGATTGAGGGAACAATTAACGAAAAAGGAGTCATAGAATCACTCCGTTTAAAAGATGGTTTTGATGATAAGGTTACTTCAGGCCTGATCAGAGAGTTATACAAGCTTCCACGATTAGAACCGGCAATAGTAAATGGCCAGCCAACTACGCAATCTATTATATTCGTTTTTAAATTTTCTGCAGGGACGTACAACTTTAGCTATAAGTTTTTGCCAATAAAAGTTTAAATAAAGGCTTTCTTTAATGAGCCATCGTAATGATCACAATAGATACAACTGCCAGGGCAATGCCTATGTAGTTTAAACGGCTTAATTTTTCTTTAAAAATTAATATCCCCACAATAGAGCCCAGAATAATTACTCCAATATTCATAGACGAAAACACTATCGATGGAGTATTTGCAAGTGCCTGATGAGCTTTTAAATAGAAAAAAATATTTCCAAAATTAAAAACCCCGAGTATTAAACCGCACAGCACATTTATCCACTCAAATTTCATTTTCTTAAGTATGATAAGTATGATCAGAGTAGCAAAAGCTATCCCGGATGCGATAATGAATACAATAAAAAGCGATGCAGTAAAGGGGATGTCAGTTTGTTTTGCAATCTGTTTAAACAGGACATCAATAATACCCATCCCCAAAAATACTGTCAGTAAATAGGCCCATTGCGGTCTGCCGGTGTTAATAGTTTTATCCTTTTGCCATGGAATTGCGCAGATAATAGCAATGAAACCTAATAGTATACCTGCTATTTTTACAGTAGAAAAATCTTCTCTAAATAAAAAATATGCAGCCACAATAGGGATAAATAAGGATAGGCGCTGGGCTACATCTGTACGAACAATTCCTGTGTACTGTATAGATGCTGCTATAACTACAAACATAAATGGGAGCAGCAATCCAAGAAACACATAAATGCCCATCGGTGCAGCAGAAATTTCGGGAAATTGGGGGCGGAAGATGAGCCAGCTTAACAATACCGCTGAGGCGTAATTCCACGCTATTGCCTGCGTGGTGTTGATGTGATACCGTTTAGATAGCTTGAACAGAACGGCCACGGTGATATTACAGCAGATACTTAAAAATATATAAAGCATTTTATAGTGTGTTGTATTGTATCATTAGTGTATCTGTACCGATTTTTAATTTTTCAGCTGCCGAAAAGCTTAATTGGGGCGCTTTAATCCCATCACTCCATTCCTCGGTATTTATAAATACACGGGCTTCATCCCACATTCCGGCTTTAATAAACAGATCAAGGGTTTGTGCGCCGCCTTCTACAATTAACGATTGAATATCTAATATATACAGCTGATAAGCAATCATTTGAGGAAGATAATTATCAAAATCATCGGGTTGAAGATATTTAATCTTATCTGTTATTTCGGTTTTAATTTCATTAAAAACAATGGTATCCTGCGACCTGTCAAAAAGATGCAGATGTTGGGGAAGCTGCAAGTGACGGTCGATAACTATTCTAACCGGATTTTTACCTTTCCATTTGCGTACGTTTAATTGCGGATTATCTGATAAAGCAGTGTTTTTTCCAACTAATACCGCATCTTCCTCAGCCCTCCAGCGGTGTACCAGGCGTTTGGCTTCGGGAGATGATATCCACTTTTGAGATCCATCGGCAGGAGCAAAGAACCCATTGCTTGTCTGTGCCCATTTTAAAATAATATAAGGTCTTTGTTTATTAATCCGGGTAAAGAAACGCTTGTTCAGATCAAGGCATTCTTTTTTAAGCAGGTCCGTAATTACCTCTATGCCTGCATTTTCTAATTTTTCTAAGCCTTTTCCATTTACTTGCTCAAATGGGTCGCGGCACCCAATTATAACTTTTGGTATTTTATAGCGGATAATAAGATCTGCACATGGTGGGGTTTTACCAAAATGGGCACAGGGTTCCAGGTTAACATATATGGAAGAGCGCTTTAAAATTTCTTCTGCATTGCTGTGGCTGTTAATTACAGATTGAATTGCATTCACTTCGGCATGTGCTTCACCATGCTTTTGATGGTAACCTTCGCCGATTATTTTCCCGTCGCAAACTATAACTGCACCTACCAGGGGGTTTGGGCTTACATATCCTGCTCCACGATTAGCGAGTTCCAGGCAACGCTGCATATATAATTCATGCTCAGGCATCACACAAAAGTAGCTTTTTTACTTACTTTGTTGTATGACCCTATACGAGGCAGAAATATTAATTATTAATTCGATAAAGCACTGGTATGATCAGGATGAAGCCAAGACGCTGGCACATCTCACTATTTGTTATGTATGCAAAATTTCAAAAGCCCAGTTTCTTGCAAAAAAGAAAGATATGCTTACCTCTACAGAAGAAGCATCAGTAACTGAGATACTTAATCATTTAAGAACTGGCAGACCGCTGCAATACATCCTCGGAGAAACTATTTTTTATGGCCTAAGGTTAAAAGTAACCCCGGCAGTATTAATTCCCCGCCCGGAAACAGAGGAGCTGGTTGATTGGATAATTAAAGAAATAAAGAATCAGGACCCAAGATTAAGGAGTAAAGAGCCCGAGGTGCAAAGCATTTTGGACATAGGTACCGGTAGCGGATGTATTCCTATTGCATTGAAAAAGCATCTGCCGGATTATAAGGTTTCTGCATTGGATATCTCATCAGAAGCATTAGAAGTTGCCAGATCTAATGCCATTTCAAACAAGGCAGAGATTAATTTTTTTCTATATGATATTTTAAATCCGGATGGTTTCCAAAGCCAAATCCACAACTCAACACCCGGGACTCCATATTCAATAATAGTTAGTAATCCACCGTATATTACCCATTCCGAGGAAAGTAACATGCACCAGAATGTACTTGATCATGAACCCCGTATTGCCTTATTTGTTCCTGATGAAGATGCCTTATTATTTTATAATGCTATTGCAGATTTTGCTTTAGAAAACCTTACAGGCAACGGACTTTTATTTTTTGAGATTAATGAAGCTTTAGCTAAAGAAACTATTTCATTATTACTAGTTAAAGGGTTTAGGAACATTATATTAAAGGCAGATATCCAGGAAAAGGATAGAATGATTAAGGCAGAGCTTTGAATTAACTTCTCGGGTGGAATTGTATGATGGTATCCCGCAGGTAATCACGGTCTAAATGGGTATAAATTTCAGTGGTAGTAATACTTTCATGGCCAAGCATTTCCTGAACAGCACGAAGATCTGCACCGCCTTCTATCAGATGTGTTGCAAAAGAATGTCTGAACGTGTGCGGACTGATTCTTTTTTTCAAACCAGATTTTATTGCCAGATCTTTGATGATGATGAAAATCATATTCCGGGTTAACGCTGATCCTCTCCGGTTTAAAAATACAAAATCTTCCTGGCCGGGTTTCGGCTGTACCTGCACCCTCACATCTTGTAACCAGATCTTTAAGAACTTAACCGCTACAGATCCGATGGGTACCAAGCGTTCTTTGTTTCCTTTCCCTAAAATCTTTATGAATTCTATTTCCAGGTAAAGGTTAGAAATACGAAGCCCCGTTAATTCTGAAACCCGTAAACCGCATCCGTATAAAACTTCAAGCATAGATTTATTTCTCATGCCTTCAGGTTTAGACAGGTCAATGGTTGCTATGAGATTATTAATTTCATGAATATTAAGAGTATCCGGGAGTTTACGACTAAGCCTGGGACTTTCAAGCAGGGCAGAGGGATCTGTTTCAATAATATCTTCGAGAAGCATAAACTTGAAAAATGCTTTCAATCCTGATAAAACACGTGCCTGGGTGTGCGGCAACATTCCAAGCTCATTTACCCATACCAGGAAGTCTTTTAGATCTGCCGTACTTATTTTATCAGGAGCCTGTCCGTTTGAAACTTCGGTAAACTGAAACAATTTATCTACATCATGTAAATATGCTTCCACCGTATTTGGAGAAAGAGAACGTTCCAAACGGAGATATGAACGAAATCCGCGTATTCCTGATTGCCAATCCAATTTATTTTATAAGTTTGATTTAATGAAACCTCCATGTGCTGCCGCACACAAACAAAAATGAACAAGAGCACATGGAAGCTTCATCACCGTAAAAAAACAAATTATTCAGATGAAAATACAAATAATTAATGGCCCTAATTTAAACTTACTGGGTGTACGGGAAAAATCTATTTACGGTGACACCGGCTTTGAAAGTTATCTGGATGATCTTAGATTGAAATACAGTATTTTAGAAATAGATTATTTTCAAAGCAATGTAGAAGGGGAAATCATCAATAAACTACACGAAACCGGGTTTAGTTATGACGGCATAATTATTAATGCCGGTGGTTATACCCATACATCTGTCGCTATAGCGGATGCCATTGCAGCTATAAAAACTCCTGTTGTAGAGGTTCATATATCAAATATATATGCAAGGGAAGAGTACCGGCATATTTCACTTACCGGAAAAAACTGTAAAGGCGTATTAACGGGTTTTGGCCTGGATGGATATCGCCTTGCCCTGGAAAGTTTATTAAATTCTCCGGATGATTCCGGACCCGCATAACAATTTATTTCATTGTAATGGCGTAAAGCTTGATGTTAGGCGCAATTGTCAGAATGTCCGGCTTTTACTAAATCTGAAAAAGCGGTGCCGCAATTGCCCGACGCGTCGCACCTCCCAGGCTAAGGAAAGCCCTGTCCGTTCCCTTAAACGCCAACTCGGTTTCCTGCCGGT
>DATLXK010000025.1:0-48985 GCA_035575925.1 Sphingobacteriaceae bacterium | reverse complement strand
CTGATAAAAATGCTTCATATTTCTAAAACCGCTTGAATGAAAGAGGGTCATCAGGGTAATTACTTCGCTCTCAGACATACGGGGCTTCCGTTTAGGCGCATTACCTAGCATAGAAGCGCTTATAACGCATTTAAATTCTTTACAAAACTCATCAGTCAGATAGAAAATTTCTGTAACTTTATCAGTGGTAATATTCATGTTTTATTTATCTATATATTTGAATTTCAGATACTTAAATATATAAAATAATGCTGGATATTACCTTTTTTACTCTCCTTTTTTGTATGTTTTTTGCCTTTTTATCCTAATTATTAATCGAACTCAGGTTAATATTTTCTTTAGATATATATAACCATAGCCCTACACCTATAAGATTTTTGAATTAAACTGGCGGATTCAGAATTTTGGCATTACACCCGTAGATAATCTGGATGAAAACTGCAACCCGTTAAAAAAAGGTTAAAAAAGACCTTTTAATCCTGAATAAGTTATTCTGCTTATCCCAAAAATGGCCATTTACATAGAACTTCTGGTTTAGAATTGACAACCTTTTATAAATTCTAATTGAAACATTTTATTTTTCAGCCTGTTGAAGAATAAAACTCTAATACCATGAAAGCAAGTATCAAAACAATCGCTCTGCTACTTATAACAGGAGCAAGTTTTACGTTCGGGTGTACCAATAAACCGGGGCAAGACAAAACAAGTGATGGATCAACAAGTGACGGGGACAAAACCTCTATGGACATGAAAGCGGGTATGCCTGATCTGTCGGACTGGCCCGCTCGCCCCAGGCTGGCGGTACTTTTAATGACGCAAAAATATGGACAACCGCTTGAGACTTCCTCCGAAGCAATTATATGGCATAATGCCGGGCCATACAAGCGCATCATGGTGACCAAAAAAGAAATAGCGCACGACTTTCCGGCACCCCACATGGACTTTCTGGAGCATACCATTTCGTACAATGTGCCTATTGATAAAATAGATGACATTGTGGCTTTTGATGCCAGCACCACCATTAACAAAACACAAGGCGAAATGTCTGCCCGTTGCGATTTGGAAGGACACAATGTTCTGACTTTGAACCTTGCCAGAGACATTATCAATGGAACCAAAACTGTTGAACAGGCAAGAAAGTCATTTGGTGAAAACGTGGTTGCTGATTTTGCAGGCAAGCATCCTCCTTATGTAGAAAAGCTACAGTTTACACCCTCAGCACAAAATGTGCTTTTCGCAGATAAACCTGTTATTCCGGGTTCTGCTATGCGTGATGTGCCCGGAACCGAAGGTACCGACGCAGAAGTGCTTTCCTTTGTAAATGCCGTAAACGTAAACGAAATACTGGCAGCATCAGTAGCGCAGAAAAAGAAAATAAACGGGCCGGTGATGGATTATGCAAAAATGCTGCATACTGAGCATGGTGTTAATATGGGCAAAACCATGAAACTAGGTCAAACAATTAATGTAACCCCAAGTGATACCAAGGCAGTAAATGATTTATACATGAAAGGAGCCGGAGAACTGGCCACACTGGTACCTAAGGATGGTAAAGAATTTGAAAGTGCCTATGTTGATGCCATGATTAAAGGCCACAACGAGGCCATAGCGATGATTGATGATAAGCTGATGAAACAGGCAAAAAATGATGCCCTGAAAAAACATTTAACAGACACACGACAAGCTATAGCCATGCACCTGGAACAAGCGAAGAAATTAAAAGCTGATATGTGATATGTGATAAAAATATTATTCGGGTTTTACGTTTAGATGAAAAGGAGGCTGTCTCAAAAGTGGCCATTGCACAACTAACAATTCTTTAAACAGTGACTTTTCCCTCTGCTGTTCTGATTAAATTAGAGCATGCAGGGAAAAAAAGATTATCAGGAAAAGCTGTTTATCGGACTGGAATTGCAACAATTACTGGAGATTTTTTCTTAGGCTGCAAGTTCATTATTCATTACCAGTTTTTCATATTTATAGGTTGTAAGATATCCCAAAGAAGAATGTTTTCTATCCCGGTTATACCATATTTTAACATATTCAAATACAGCTAATTTGCTTGTTCTCTGATAGTGATTTTTTTGATGGTGTTCCATCTCTGTTTTCATAGTTTTAAAGAAAATTCTGCTACAGTATTATCTCAACAATTACCTTTCTGCTCATATTCTGCCTACAGGCAAGCCAATTAATTCTTTTCTGAATTCACCACAGGCATATTGGATTCCCTGTCGGGATGGATATCAACCTGCTGCCAACAGGTCTGTTTTTCAGTGAAATTTTCCAGATAGTTGAAATTCAATTAGCATCTTTGGCTTGCAGCATGGTTTTTTTACCTTATGCACTTTTTAAGCCAAACCAATATTTTCCGAGGGAACCTTTAAATCTTAGTATAAAATGATTGCTAATAAGAATGATATTATCTCCTGGGTAAAAATATATACAAAAGATTTACTTAATTACGCTATTACTAAAGTTCCACAAAAGGAAATTGCAGAAGATTTAGTGCAGGATACATTCCTTTCTGCTTACCAATCCTACAAAAGCTACAAGGGCGAAAGCAATGTAAAAACATGGTTGTTTTCAATCCTCAAACATAAGATTGCAGATTATTACCGGTTAAAATATAAAGAGAATGTTGAATTTGATTGTATTAATCAATTTTTTGACGAAAATAGTAGGTGGAGATCGGAATACAGACCAACAAAATGGGGAGATGAAAAAGAATTGTTGGATGATCCTGAATTTTCAAAAGCACTTAATGCTTGTTTTGAAAAACTTCCGCAAAAATGGTCTTCAGCAGTTCGATTTAAATACCTTGAAGAATATGACAGCAAAGCCATCTGCTCCGAACTGGAAATTACAAGTTCCAACTTTTGGCAGATCGTCCACAGGGCAAAACTTCAATTAAGAAATTGTTTGGAGATTAAGTGGTTTAAACAATGAGCTTGTCAGGAATTACTCGATAATGCGACTAATCATCAAATAAAACCAATTATTATGAAGTGTAATATCATAACAGGCTCATGGATTGGCCATTTGGTGTATGGTATCGTAGTGGCATTGTAGTTCCTGCGTAAGTTGTAGAATCAGATAAATATCCCCGAACTTCTCACACGTAAAACTTTTTGTATGAATATTATGAATGCGATGATGTTGTCTTGCGTAAAGGCAACAGAGCTTATGGAAATGAAAGAACATGTTCCATTAAGTTTGGTAAAAACGATGCAGCTGCACATGCATACCGCCATGTGTTCCGGCTGCAGAAATTACATGAAGCAGAGCCGGCTAATTAATGAACTTCTTCAAAGAAAATTTAGCACCCTTGCTGTTATCGAAAAAACCGATGACCTGGAAGCAGCTATAATTTCAAAAATTTTATAAAATGTTTATTCCAGCTTGTCAGGTTGAATAGAATTATACGACTAACAATTGATAATTCTAATTGTTAACAATTTAAAACAATCAAAAAATGGAAATCAAAAAAATTATGCTGTCAATTATGATAGCGGCAACGGGTCTTGTATATTCCCCGGCCAAAGCACAGAATAATATGATGCCAGATATAAAAAGCTGGCCCGAGGCATCACAAATGGCAGCCAAAGAAATGATGGACAAGTATGGTAAGCCGAATGAAACTACACCTAGTATGCTGGTTTGGTACAATAACGGTCCATGGAAAAAAACCACTATCTATAACATGGAAACCAAGCATATTTTCCCTGTAGATCACACCGATGTAATGGAACAGGTAATTGACCATAAAGTTCCGGCAAATAAATTTAGCGCTTTGGCAGAGTATGACGGTAGTGTGAGTGTACATAGAACGGATGGTGAAATATCAGCTAAATGCGACTTTGAAGGAGCAAATTTCCTGGCTTTAAATCTTGCCCATGATATTATCACAGGTAAAAAAACAGTGCAGGGTGCCCGGGATTTTTATACAAGAGCCATTAAAGAATTTGTATTAGATAAAAAGACATCTCCCTACATGAAATCTTTCCAGTTTACTGCATCTAAAGGAGAAACAGGTTTTACCGACAAAAACTCAGTTAGTAAAGACGTTTTGGAAAAAATTATGAAAGCCAAGATGAAAATGAAAATGGAAATGAAAGAAAAAATGTAAATCAGTATCTCAATTGTAGTTATGCCACGTTTTTGTGGCATAACTACAATTATAAATATCAAATAAATATGAGCGAGCATTATTACAATTCACAAGACCTGCCGAAATTTTTCAATGTAGTCGACTTTCAGAAAGAAATGGGCGAAAAGTTCTTTAGCTATTATGGTGAGGTGTTCAAGGACAGCGCACTAACAGCAAGAGAAAAATCGTTGATCGCGCTGGCGGTGGCCCATGCGGTTCAATGCCCCTATTGCATAGATGCCTATAGCAACGATGCCTTTGAAAAAGGATGGAATGAAGCGCAAATGATGGAAGCAGTGCATGTAGCTTGTGCAGTTCGTGGAGGTGCATCGTTGGTGCATGGTGTGCAAATGATGAATAAAGTGAAGGAAATTGCCATGTGATGATAAAATCTTTAAAAGCACAAAATAGTTTCCTTGCCGATACCCGTGAACAAATTGAAATAATTGAACATGGGCAGAGCGGTGATTTTACTTTGGTTCTTTTTCAGGAGAAATTGGAGCAATCCAATCTGTATCCTTTACAGCCAACCCAAATAGAAATATTCCAGGTAAACATCGGCAAAATGTGCAACCAAACGTGCAGGCATTGCCACGTTGATGCAGGGCCTGATCGTCAGGAGATCATGACCACGGAAACCATGTTGCAATGTCTTGAAGTTTTAAAACACAATCCCCAATTAAAAATCGTTGACCTTACCGGTGGCGCTCCCGAAATGAATCCGAACTTCCGCTGGTTTGTGGAAGAATTAAGGAAGCTGGACAGGCATGTAATCGTTCGTTGTAACCTCACCATTATTCTTGCCAATAAAAAGTATCACGACCTGCCCGAATTTTATAAACTGCATAATATCGAGGTTGTCTGTTCTCTTCCTTTTTATACACAGGACAGAACGGACAGGCAGCGTGGCAGTGGTGTTTTTGAAGATAGCATCAAAGCACTTCAAATGTTGAATGAAGTGGGCTATGGAAAAGAAGAAACCAGTTTGATTTTAAACATGGTATATAACCCCGCTGGTGCATTTTTACCACCCTTGCAAGTATCACTTGAAAAGGAATATAAAGAGGCACTAATGGAACAATTTGGCATTGTCTTCAACAATCTCTTTGTTATTACCAATATGCCCATCAGCCGGTATTTGGATTATTTACTCACCAGCGGCAATTATGAAAGCTATATGGAGAAACTGGTGAATGCTTACAACCCTGTTGCAGCGGCAAATGTGATGTGCCGCAATACAATTTCGATAGGATGGGATGGTTACCTTTATGATTGCGATTTTAACCAGATGCTTGATCTAAAAGTAAATAGTAGCGGCACGCATATATCAGATTTTAATATCAATGAACTTAACAAAAGAGATATTATTGTAGGGCAACATTGTTACGGATGCACTGCCGGTTCAGGTTCGAGCTGTGGGGGTGCTGTAGTTTAAATTAAAGATGTCATATTTAGAAACAACAAAAAAGATTTATAAAGAAGCAGCCGAAAAACCGCAGGTAGGCTTGTGCTGCACCACCACGCCTGTGTGGCAATTGCCCGGATTGAGCATTCCTAAAAAAATGCTTGAAATGAATTATGGTTGTGGAAGCACAGTCAATCCCAGAGACCTGATAAATAATCCAAAAGTTTTGTATGTAGGTATTGGGGGCGGAATGGAATTATTACAATTCTCTTATTTCAGTCGACACTCAAATGGTGTCATCGGTGTTGATGTAGTTGATGAAATGTTACATGCTTGTAAAGAAAATTTAGCAGAAGCGGAAAAACAAAATACATGGTTCCGTTCTGAATTTGTAAAGCTGGTAAAAGGAGATGCTTTGCGCTTGCCTATTGAAGATAATAGCATAGACATCGCTGCTCAAAACTGCTTATTCAATATATTCAAGCATGATGATTTGAAAAAAGCATTACAGGAAATGTTTCGGGTGTTGAAACCGCATGGACGATTAGTTTTATCTGATCCAACTTGTGAACAGATAATTCCTGAAAATTTAAGGGAAGATGAGCACTTAAGAGCACTTTGTTTAAGTGGTTCTTTGCCCTTAAAAGAGTATATTAAAATGATTACGGATATTGGTTTTGGAACAGTAGAGATAAGAGCGAAGCGGCCCTATAGAATTTTAGATCCGGTAAATTATAATACTGATAAATTGATTTTTATTGAAAGCGTTGAAGTATGTGCTATTAAGGACCCAATACCTTCGGATGGGCCCTGTGTTTTTACCGGTAAAACGGCTATTTATTATGGAACTGAAGAATATTTTGATGACGGTAAAGGCCACATGCTTTTTCCTAATCAACCTATAGCTGTCTGTGATAAAACCGCATCGGCTTTAACTGCATTAAATCGTGATGATATTTTCATTTCAGAAAGTACTTTCTTTTATGATGGTGGCGGGTGCTGCTAATACCGGAAAGAAAACCAATGAGCAATGCTTTAATCATATTTATTAGAAATCCAATCCCGGGAAAAGTCAAGACAAGATTGGCATTAACCCTCGGTGATGCAAATGCCCTGCACATTTATAAACAATTATTAAAGCATACACACAAAATATCACTTGCGGTAGGCGCTGAAAGATTTTTATTTTACGATGAATATATTGATCGGGCTGATGAATGGGAAAACGAACACTTTAATAAACAACTTCAATCGGGTAATGATCTTGGAGAAAAGATGGACAAACTGCTTTACTGCTTATTGCCCACCCTTTCGGATATCGATGTAGAAAATGAGTTGAGCAGTGAACAAAAAAAACAGTTGCTGAAAAAAGATAGCCGAGGATGATCAGCATCATCATTCCAACTTATAATGAAGCTGAGCAAATTGCACAAACAATTACCAAAACACAAGGTGCCATTGGTGCGTATGAAGCAGAAATAATTGTAGTAGATGGCGACAGCACCGATGATACTGTGGCTATTGCAAAGGAATGTGGGGCAATAATAATAAAATCTGAACGCAAAAGCAGGGCAGCACAAATGAATAAGGGTGCATCGGTTGCAAAATATAATACCCTCTACTTTCTTCATGCCGATAGTATCCCACCAAATAACTTCACAAAACAAATTCTAAAAGCTTTCGATGACGGTGCAAAAAGCGGATGCTTTCGGCTAGCCTTTGATTATGACCACTGGTTTTTAAAAGCCAATGCCTGGTTTACCCGGTTTGATGTAAATGCTGTTCGGTTTGGCGATCAGAGCTTATTTGTATCAAAGGAAGTATTCGAAAAATCAGGCGGCTTTAAGGAAGATTTGCTGATGATGGAAGATCAGGAAATTATACACCGTATAAAGAAATATGGCAGATTTAAGGTACTGAATGATGTTGTAACCACTTCGGCAAGAAAGTATTTCGACAATGGAATATATAGGATGCAAGGCATTTTTTACCGCATTTGGGCCCAGTACTATATGGGGAGTTCGCAAGAGAGTTTATTGGAGTTGCATAGAAGGTTAATTAGTAAACATAAGTTGTAATTTTTCACAGATATAAATGATTTATTTTATAAATAGTAGGTGCAATTTTAGCAATCAATTTTGCCTTAACACTTGACACATAATTATGGCAACGCGACATTCTCAACCGGGAAGAACATCTCAGAATATTGATCATTTCTGGATACTGCTTTTTAAATATAAATAAACGAATAACTCGTTTTCTTTGTCAGGTTTAGTGCTATCCGGCGACTAATAGATTATAGAATCAAATAAAATGCAAGTAAAACCTGTTTTAACCTGCTTAATCGCAATTATGCTAATCCTTAACGGTTGCAAAAAAACCTCCACCGTTAAATTAGATGAAATGATAAGTGTAGACGACACTCTTAAATATGCTGGCGCATTTAAAGGATATGGATCAGAAAAAGTTAGTGGAGAGGCAAAGGTCTATCTTACAAATAACAAATACATGCTCAAATTAGAAAACTTCAGCGCCAGTAATGGTCCCGATCTTAAAGTGTATCTTTCAACGGCATCATCACCTTCAGAGTTTATTTCATTAGGTAGTTTAAAATCAACCAATGGTAATCAGGTTTATGAAATAAGTGGCACGCCGGACTTTACCAAACATAAGTTCGTGCTAATACATTGCGAACGCTATAATCACCTTTTTGGCAGTGCTGAAATGAAATAAAATACACTCTACATCTGTAAAGGTTCTATTATTCGTATATACTCTAAATTAATTTATTATGCGCTTATTTATTCTTGGAACGGCTTTAACTTTTCTAGTTATTTCCTGCAGCAATAATACCCAAACAAATAAAAGAATGGCTATGAAGGAGAATATGCCGGAAAAAACTATGCAGGAAACCGGTTATCCGATGCAGCTAACAGATGCACAATGGAAAGATAGGTTAACTCCAGCCCAATATTATATTCTAAGGAAAAAAGGTACAGAGCGTCCCGGTACGGGTAAGTACGATCACTTTTATGAAAAAGGAACGTATTACTCTGCAGCATCTCTTCAGCCCCTTTTTAGCTCGTCGGCAAAATTTGATTCCAAAACCGGATGGCCAAGTTTTTTTGAAGTTATTAGTAAGGATGCTGTTAAAATTGTACAGGATAACAGCGACGGAATGGTTAGGGGTGAAGTGGTTGACAGTAAAAGCGGATCGCATCTTGGTCATTTATTTGATGACGGCCCTGCTCCAACCGGCAAGCGTTATTGCATGAATTCGGCTGCGCTTATTTTTTGTTCCCGAAGGTGGGAAACCTCCAATCACTTCAAAGTAAATTAATTTATCATTATTTAGAAAAAATTGCATGAAAAAAATATCAGTAGTTTTAGTTTCTGCCTTTTTGGCGATTGCTTTGTTTGCCTGCACGCAGCAGGTGCAAAAAATGCCGATGAAAAAAAAATCCGGGGCAGATCTTTCAAATCTTAGTCAGGCTACTTTTGCTTTCCGGTTGTTTCTGGTGCATGGAAGGCGTTTACGAAAGCGTTAAAGGAGTGCATGAGGTTATATCCGGGTATTCCGGAGGGAAGGAGCCCAACCCCACTTATGAGCAGGTTGGTTCACATGCTACGGGCCATGCAGAAGCGGTGGAGGTTTATTATGATTCATCCATTGTATCATACGCCACTTTATTAAAAGTCTACTTTGCTTCGCAGAATCCTACACAGGTAAACGGACAAGGCCCCGATAATGGTGCGCCTTATCGTTCTATCATTTTTTACAAAACAGCGGAGGAAAAAATACAGGCTGAAAAATCTATTGCTGAAACTCAAAAAAAATATACTGAGCCAATAGCAGCACAGCTTGTACCTTTTGAAAAATTTTGGAAGGCGGAAGATTATCACCAGGATTACATTCAAAAAAACCCTGACGTTGCTTATGTAAGAGGTGAAAGCATCCCTCGTATTAAACGATTTCAGAAACAATTGCCAGAGCTCATAAAGCCTGATCATAAATTATAAAAACATGTAATCACAAAAATCACGTCAAGCGCTAATCATGAAAAAGATATTTTTTTCAATCAGTTGCCTTTTATTGGCAATAAATATGTTCGCCCAGAAAGCTCCTTCGCACCAGGCTTGGGATAAGTTGCTTAAAAAGCATGTAAATGCTTCGGGGATGGTTGATTATAAGGGCTTTCAAAAGGATAAAGCTGCTTTTGATACCTATTTAAAATTGCTGAGTGACAATGCTCCCCAAAGTAGCTGGAGCGAAAATGACCAAAAAGCTTTTTGGATAAATGCCTACAATGCTTATACTGTTTCTTTAATTCTTCAAAAATATCCGGTAAAAAGCATTAAAGATATTGCAGGCAAAATATATAAGGTTAATACACCCTGGGATATTAAATTTATTAATATCGGGGGGAGTAAATATGATCTAAACAATATTGAACATGGCATATTGCGTAAAAAGTTTGATGACCCACGGATACATTTTGCCCTTGTGTGTGCTGCAATATCTTGCCCGAAATTGCGTAACGAAGCATATTCCGGTGCTAAGCTTGATGCTCAGCTTGAAGCTGCAGGCAAAGTCTTTTTAAATGATAAAGCCAAAAATAAGATTCGGGTAGACAAGGCTGAACTATCTAAATATTTTAACTGGTACGGCGGTGATTTCACTAAAAATGGAAATCTGGTAGACTTTATAAATAAATATTCTCAAACTAAAATAAATTCAAACACAAAAATTAGTTACCTGAATTATAATTGGAGCCTTAACGAACAGAAATAAATTAGTAACAATGCCTCAAAACATCGTCATCATCGGGAACGGAATTGCAGGGATCACCTGTGCAAGAAATATCCGTAAGCAAAGCAATGATGATATTACTGTTATATCTTCTGAAACAGAACATTTTTATAGCCGAACTGCACTCATGTATATCTACATGGGCCACATGAAGTACGAACACACCAAGCCTTACGAAGATTGGTTTTGGGAGAAAAACCGCATACAATTGGTAAATGATCATGTTACCTCAATAGATGTAAAGGATAAAAATATTTTATTGCAAAAGGACGCTTCAATCAATTATGATAAATTGGTTATTGCTACAGGTTCTGTTTCTAACAAGCCGAATTTTCCCGGGATAAATTTAAGTGGCGTGCAAAGTTTATATGGCATGCCCGATCTGGAATTGATGAACGAAAACACCAAAGGAATTAAAAATGCAGTGATAGTTGGTGGAGGACTAATTGGTATTGAAATGGCGGAAATGTTATTGTCAAGAAACATTCATGTTACATTTTTGATCCGTGAAGACGCATACTGGAACAACATATTACCGCCGGAGGAAGCGGAACTGATATCAAGGCATATTAAAGAACATCCTATTGATTTAAGAACTGCCACAGAGCTAAAAGAAATAAAAGGCGATGGAAAAGTAACCTCCATCATCACCAATACCGGGGAAGAAATTGCCTGTGAATTTGTTGGGGTAACAGTAGGTGTTAGTCCAAATATTTCTATTGTAAAAAATACAGAGATAGAAACTGACAGGGGAGTTTTGGTGAATGAATTTTTTGAAACCAGTGTTCCGGATGTGTATGCTATTGGCGATTGTATTCAACACCGAAATCCGCCGGAAGGAAGAAAACCGGTAGAACAAGTTTGGTATACCGGAAGAATACATGGTGAAACTTTAGCGCAAACCATTTGTGGTAAAAATGGTGCTTATAATCCTGCGCCATGGTTTAACTCAGCCAAATTTTTTGATATAGAATACCAAACATACGGAACCATTAATGCTAAGCCTTTAGAAAATGAAAGCTCATTTTATTGGGAACACGAAGGCGGAAAAATTTGTTTCCGTGCAGTGTATGATAAGAGCGATGAAATCCTTATAGGGCTTAATGTTTTAGGCATAAGGCTGCGCCATGAAATATGCGATAAATGGCTGCAGGAGAAAAGAAAAATTGATGATGTGATGGCAAACCTTGATCAACTTAATTTCGATCCTGAATTTTTTAGTAAATATGAAAAAAACATCCTTTTGGCTTATAATCATCAAAGGGGTAAAAATATAACTCTCAAAAAGAAACGGATGTCGCTTTTTTATTAGTAAAAACGTGTTTAGTGGTTGGATTTGGCGAAAAATCGGGGCGGGCGGGGCTGAAAAGAAATGCGGGCCTGGGTGTTTGCCTGTGTAGGGGAAGCATATTTCTTTTCTTGACTTTTTGCCTACTTTTTTGTTAAGAAAAAAGTAGGATGCCCCCGCGGCAGAGAGCGGACAACAACAAAAATCACTAAAAAAGATTTACAGCTTCTAAGCAATCGCTAAAGACGTTAGTAAAATTTTTTATTCAAAAAATATGGCTAAAACTATTGCAGTCAATCCTTCTCTTTCACTTACCGAAGAAAGCGGAGTACAATCTGTTTATCAAAAGATAGGTGGTTTGTGTATTGCCATTGCAGTGCTGGCATTAATAGCTGCTGCTGCTGGTGCAGGACATGCACACCCAACTTTATTTCTTACCATTATGGTCGGCATGTTTTTTCTTGGTGCGGGGGCTTATGCATTACCTTACTACCAAGGCACAGCAGGCATTCGCAACAATAGTATCATGTTTAAAAGCATGACTAACAGAGGAACTATTGCCTGGATTTTAGCCATTGTGCTTACCGGTTTTTATATCATTATTTATTGGTTTCCCTGGATGTTTGAAGGCCTGATAAGAATTTTTGATCCACTAAGTAAATTACTAACCAACCAACCGGCCAATCAGTGGTTTATGTATGGCGCTTTTTATACACTTGCAGTATTAACTATGGGTATCCGGTTTATTGCAAGAAACAGGAATAACCGCTATCAGGTAATCCGCACTTTATCTGTGATGTTTTTTCAAACAGGTTTTGGTTTTCTCATACCCATGATTTTAAAAAAATTAAATGAGCCTGAATTTTATTTTGCTTATTTCTGGCCCCTCAAATACAGTTACCTTTTCCCTTCAGATGTTTCCTCATTAATGTCCTCCGGAAATCTCGGCGTGTTTATGGTTTTTTGGGGTGCAATGATGACTTTTATCGCCACACCCATTCTTACCTATAAATACGGAAAGCGTTGGTATTGCTCATGGGTATGCGGTTGCGGCGGATTAGCCGAAACTGCCGGTGACCCTTACCGTCATCTTTCTGATAAAAGTTTAAAAGCATGGAAAATTGAAAGGTGGATGGTGCACAGTGTGCTTGTTTTCATTACAGTTACCACTATTTTGCTTTGGTTAAATTCTTATTACAAAGGCGGCACTCTTGGCTCAGTTTCAGGAGCATTTGCACAATGGTACGGGTTCTTTATCGGGGCTATATTTTCCGGTGTAATTGGCGTTGGGTTTTATCCCATAATGGGCTCAAGGGTTTGGTGCAGGTTTGGTTGCCCTATGGCTGCGATTCTTGGAATATTTCAACGGTATAAATCAAAGTTTAGGATTACAACCAATGGCGGTCAATGTATTTCATGTGGTAATTGCTCAACTTATTGTGAAATGGGAATTGATGTTAGGGCATACGCACAAAAAGGACAAAATATTGTGAGGGCTTCCTGCGTTGGCTGCGGTATCTGTGCCTCCGTTTGCCCCAGGGGGGTATTAAAATTGGAAAACGGAGAAGAAGAAGGAAGGATAAATGAGAAACCTATCACTATTGGCAATAATAATTATTACAGTAATTTATAAATACTTTTATAGGATTATGTATTTCGATCGCATTTGGTATTTAAACTTTGTCATCTCGACCTAAGAAGAGATCTGGTTCGGGTGTGAGGAATAACCAGTCTGTGATAGAGCCCACCACTGCGTTCTGGATGACAAAATGCGAACTAAATACATAATCAAATACATTTAAATATAATCCGTAGAATGATAGAAGTTTTTGTAAATATTATAGTGTTACTGTATTCGTTTGCTATACTATTTGTGTTTATACATTCTCTTTTTGATGCTCATCTTATTTATCATTACCTGATTTCTTCCAAAAAGAAAAAACAAGTAGTTTATTCAAAAGATTTTATACCCTTTGTTACTATTCAGCTTCCGGTTTATAATGAACTGTATGTTGTGGAAAGATTAATAGATGCAGTTGCAGTAATAGATTATCCGAGAGATAAATTAGAGATTCAAATACTGGATGACAGTACCGATGAAACATCCGGCATAATTGCAGATAAAGTTACCTTGCTGCAACAACAAAATATTTCTATTCAACATATTCAAAGAAAAAACCGTAAAGGCTTTAAAGCTGGTGCTTTAAAACACGGGCTTGATTTGGCAAAAGGAGAATTCTTAGCGGTGTTTGATGCTGATTTCCTTCCATCAAAAGATTTTTTGAAACGGACCATTCCTTTTTTTAAAGAAGCTACAATTGGTATGGTACAAACGAAGTGGGGACATATTAATAAAGACACTTCGCTTTTAGCCAATCTCCAGTCCATAGCTCTGGACGGGCATTTCAGCATAGAACAGCAAGGCAGAAATGCAGCAGGTTATTTTATAAACTTTAATGGTACTGCGGGTGTATGGCGCAAACGAACCATATTAGATGCAGGCAACTGGCAATCTGATACACTAACGGAAGATCTCGATTTAAGTTACCGGGCTCAAATGAAAGGCTGGAAATTTACCTATCTCGAAGATTTTAATACACCTGCAGAATTACCGCCCTTTGTAAGTGCTTTAAAATCGCAACAATTCCGTTGGACCAAAGGTGGTGCTGAAACTGCAAGAAAAAATATGCGGTCTTTATTTGCGTCAAAACTTTCGCTATCAGTTAAGTTGCACGGTGCTTTTCATCTTATTTACAGTTTTGGCTTTATCAGTGTTATAACTAATGCCTTGCTTGCCGTGCCTTTGCTTTTTGTAAAAGAATTTTACCCTGATTATAACCTGCTGTTTAAAATTTCAAGCTTTATCTGCATTAGTTTTTTTATTTATATCCTTCACTATTTTATTTCATATTTAAATAACACTTCCGGCAGTTTAATGCAAAAAGTTATAGGTTTTATTTTAAGGTTTCCGCTTTTCGTTTCATTATTCATAGGACTATCTTTAAATAACGCGATCGGCATTATGCAGGGATATTTCGGTATCAAATCGGGATTTATTCGTACGCCAAAATTTAATGCAGGTGATCAAACAAAAAAGATAATTACCGGGAAATACATTCAACCAAAAATTAACTGGTTAAATATTACAGAAGGTGTATTGATCTTATATTTTTCATTCGGTGTGATACAAGCTATATTTTTTGAAAACTACGCAAGCTTGCCTTTGCTTCTGATGGCACTCACCGGCTTTTCGATGATGTTTATTTTGAGCATTAAAGAATGGAGGCAAAAATCATTAGCTGCCATACATGAGTGAAAAACTAAAGATTGTTGTCATTATTCCTGCTTATAATGAAGAAAATTCAATTGCAAAAGTAATAGGAGATATTCCTCCAGGGTTGGTTGATGAAGTTATTGTGGTAAATAATAATTCCAATGATGCTACAGATGTTAATGCACGAAATGCGGGCGCAACAGTACTTCACGAGCGTAGGCCGGGTTACGGATTTGCGTGCCTGAAAGGAATTGAATATGCAAAACAACTACAACCTTTACCAGATATTGTGGTTTTTATTGATGCTGATTATTCTGACTTCCCTGAAGAAATAATGAAGCTTGTACAACCGATTATCTCTGCAGGAATGGATCTGGTGATCGGCTCAAGAAAATTAGGCAAAAAAGAAAAGGGATCAATGACAGTTCAACAGGAAGTTGGAAATATCATAGCAACAAAACTATTAAAATTGATCTATAACGTTCACTATACTGATCTCGGGCCTTTCAGAGCCATTCGCTTTGATAAGCTGATGGAAATAAATATGAGGGACACAACGTACGGGTGGACTGTGGAGATGCAATTAAAGGCTGCTAAATTAAAAATGAAGATCGTAGAAGTGCCTGTTAGTTATCGCAGGCGAATAGGGCATTCAAAAATAAGCGGTACTGTAAAGGGTACTGTCCTGGCAGGTTATAAGATCATTACTACTATTTTTAAATACAGATAAGATGAAACTGAATTTTTTATTATTGCTCGCGTTATTTTTTTTAATATCATGCAATTCTTCTATAAAATCACAATCACCTATTACACCACCTAATGAACAATTCAATAAAAAATGGAATGCAGGCAAAGCCGAATTAACGAGTTATGATCTTCAGCAGGCACGATATGGCGAAATTAGAAACGGTGAAGCGGTGCTCATTTTTGTTACTGAAGATTTTTCAAAAGATAAATTGGTAAAACTTGATGAGCCCGATAAAGCAAACGACAAAATACGTGTGATGAAGATGAACATGACAAAGGAATTTGTCACGGGGATTTATCCATATTCGATGATGCTATCGGTTTTTACACCCGTTTCAAAAAATGGTAAAGAAAAAACAGTCAAAGCAAATTGCTCATCGCAGGAATGGTGCGGACATACTTTTTCTCAACTTAGTTTAAAAGGTAGCAGTTATAATTGGCAATTGCATTCTTATTTTGAAAAAGAAGGAGAGGAAGATAAAAAAATTGATTACGCTATACTCGAAGATGAGTTGTGGAACCAAATTAGGATCAATCCGGCTAACTTGCCTCAGGGTAAAATGAATTTGATACCCGGATTATTGTGGCAGCGTTTATCACATTCCGGAATGAAGAAAGAAGAAGCCGTACTCAGCCTCACAAAAGCTGATACTGTTTTTATTAAAGAGGTATCAGCTCAACTTTACACTATTTTTTATCCAACAGCTCAACGAACTTTACAAATTTACTTTCAAACTGATTTCCCACATGAAATTTTAGGTTGGCAGGAAACTTACCCTGATGGTTTCGGTGCCAATAAAAAAATGCTGACTACAAAAGCAATTCGTAAAAAAACTATTTGGCTGGATTACTGGAATCACAACTCAAACGCTGACAGCACCTATCTTGACAGCCTCCAATTAAAGTAGTATGAGTGAAACGCTGTGGTATAAAAATAAACTCATTTTTTATTTACTGATCACATTCAGCGCTGCAGGTTACTATGGGTTATGCTATCAAACCGGGAGAGAATACTTTTATCAGGTATTTGGCTTGTATAGCTTTTTATTTGCAGCTTTTTATTTATTATATCGTTTTTTTTCAGCCGGCCATTTTAAATATCTATTGATCGCCGGAATTTCTTTTCGTCTTTTGTTACTGTTCTCTGTGCCTAATCTTTCCGATGATGTGTATCGTTTTATCTGGGATGGCCGATTAGCCGCAAATGGAATTAATCCTTTTAGTCACCTGCCCGGAGAGATAATGCAAATGCCGGCTGTAACCGGTATTACAAAAGAGCTTTTCGGTCTACTAAATTCACAGGGTTATTATGCTATTTATCCTCCCGTGCTTCAGGGTATGTTTTGGCTGACAGCTAAATTATTTCCGGTTAATGTGTTTGCTGCAATTGTATTTATGAAGTGCATGATTGTGATAGTAGAATTAGGTACTTTTTATTTAGTTATTCAATTATTAAAAAAACTGTCTTTACCTAAACACTTGTCATTGCTATATATTCTTAACCCGTTAGTGATAACAGAACTTATCGGCAATGTTCATTTTGAAGGCGTGATGATTTTTTTTGTTTTGCTTTCATTTTTATTTCTTCTTAATTATAAGCTGCAACTTTCTGCTGTTTCCCTGGGGTTGGGCATTGCAACTAAACTGGTACCTGTTCTTTTTCTTCCCTTAATTATTAATAAATTGGGTTGGAAAAAAGGGTTGCCTTATGCAGCTATCACCGGATTCATTACACTTGCATTATTTGCTGCGTTGTTTGACTGGGATACAATGCTTCACATGCTTAACAGCGTTGATCTGTTTTTTCGGCATTTTGAATTTAATGCAAGTATCTACTATTTAGTGAGATATATCGGAACAGTTACAACGGGTTATAACATTATTGCCTTTGCAGGGCCCGCACTTATCTTATTAGGCGGATTAATTATTTGTATAATTTCCTTCAAAGAAAAAAACATTTCTTCGAACTCATTTTTTACGAAAGGATTATTTGTTATCACTGCCTGGTATTTGTTTTCCACCACTATTCATCCCTGGTACATCTGCCTGCCGGTGGCCGTTTCAATTTTTACGCCGTACCGGTACGCAATTATTTGGTCGTATCTTACAACATTTAGTTATTTTGCCTATCAATTCAAACCCGTTAAAGAAAGTTTGGAGTTGATAGCGTTTAGCTATTTGATTTTGGCTGGTTTTGCTTTTTGGGAATTCCGGAATAAGAGTGATAGATTTAGGAACACTTCTCAACAAAATATATAATGATGAATTTTGCATCAAAAATCGCAGGCTACGATGAAATGGTTTTGCTATTAGAAATAGCCACGCACAAAATCAGGGACGAGGTAATTGCTGAAACGCCCACAAAGGTGATTGCCTTAGACAAACTTTTTAAAGGTAACGACCCGTTAAAAACCAATACAGTTCTGCAAAGGAAAGATGCAGGGATTGAATTTAAAACGATATAAACATGAGCCAGGAAATTGTAAATATGCTTTTCAAAGACCTTGGTCATATTATAGAGCAGGGCAAAAAGCAGGTTACGCAACAGGTAAATAATACTATTGTAATGGTATACTGGCAAATAGGATATAAAATCAATGACCATATACTGAAAAATAAACGAGCTGAATATGCACAAGAGATTGTGTCGACAGTGTCGACACAATTGAAAAATAAATATGGCAAGAGTTTTGAATTAAGGAACCTCTATCGTATGATGCAATTTGCCGATATTTTCTCGGAAATTGAAATTGTGGTGCCACTGGCACGACAATTAAGTTGGTCTCATTTTGTTATACTTATACCAATAAAAAGCAAAAAAGCTAGAATTTTTTATGCCCAAAAAGCTTTGGAAAGTAATTGGGGCAAACGAGAATTAAAACACCAAATAGAACGTAAGGCTTTTGAACGCAACGAAATAGCCAGTTTGCAAGCTTCTGACACGTTTGAAGACATTCAAAACACCTTCAAAGATCCGTACTTTTTAGATTTTTTAGGGTTGAAAGATGGCTATTTAGAAAATGATTTAGAAAGTGCCATTATTAAAGAACTCGAAAATTTTGTATTGGAATTAGGCGTAGGATTTTCCTTTGTTGAAAGACAAAAACGCATCATTTTAGACGGTAAAGATTTTTATTTGGATTTGCTTTTTTACCATCGAAAATTAAAGCGATTGGTTGTTATTGAATTGAAATTAGGAGAATTCAAACCAAGCCATAAAGGGCAAATGGAACTCTACCTAAAATGGCTCGACAAGTATGACAAGCAAGAAGGCGAAAACAGCCCCATAGGTTTAATATTATGTGCAGGAAAAAGCAATGAACAAATCGAATTATTAGAAATGCACAAAGACGGCATTATGGTAGCCGAATACTGGACAGAACTTCCGCCAAAGAAAGAGTTGGAGGAAAAGCTACATTCCTTACTCATAGAAGCAAGGGCAAGAATTGAAAGCCGTAAAATGTTAGTAGAATGAAATTAACCTTTGAATCCAATCTCAAGTATCAGCTGGAAGCTAAGAGAAAATATGTTGTGTGCCATTAATTTTTAATAGTGCTGATAACCAGTGCAGTAGAAAATCAGAAAAAATATTTACCATGAAACCAAATGACAATAACGCAAAACTCCCAGCAGAGCAAAGACCTTTCAGGATACTGATCATTTCTGGTTCGGGCCGGAGGCAATATAATTGTCCGGGGGTAGACAGTAAGTCAAGAACGCTTATGTTGAAGATGGCTGAAATGATGCCACAGGATTGGGAAATAGACTATGAAGACTTGGGCAATGTATATGCAAGAGAACGTATTCAAAGCTGCAATGCCTGCGTTTCCACTTCGATGGCTTTGTGTGTTTATCCCTGTAACTGTTATGAAAAAGGCAGCAGTAAGGAACCCGATCTGATGTGGAATTTAGACCTTTATGCCAGGCTGGACATGGCCGATGCCTGGGCAATTATTGGTCCCATTAACTGGTATGCTCCATCCAGCAACCTGAAGCTAATGTTTGACAGATTGGTTTGTATGAGCGGCGGCAACCCTGACGAAAAAACCATCGACCATAAAAATCCTGAAAAGGCAATGGCGCTGGAACATACTGAAGAGTGGAAAGCGATGAGCCTAAATCATCTTGGAGGAAGAACGGCAGCTTTTTTTTGTTATGGAGATGAGGGCGGGGATGAACTGGATGAAACCGGAAGACCGAAAATCCTGGAGCATAAAAATTATTTTGATCCGGAAACGGAACCATTTGCGAATGAAAGGAATGCTTATGCGCCTTTAGTTTGGCAATGCCGGTATGGTGGCGTAGAAGTACCCGACCAGCTTTGGAAGCATTGTACAACAGGTAAGGGCAGAAAATACAGCGATAATCAGGCAGAAGATATGGTAGGAGAAAGTGAGTTTATGTCTGCTTTTGCAATTTGGGTGCAGGATTTTAAAGATTTTGTGGGGGAAAAGGGGAAAGTGTCACCCAATAAATACAGGGCCTTCGGTTATGAGCCGCCGAAACATGTCTGGGCAAATGTACAGGATGGCATAAGATATTTTAAAATGATGGTAGGCATTGCGCCTAAAGGTTCCTCTCCGCAGGTTCAACAGAAATTAGACCTGAATAAGGATGCCACCTGGCATACTAAAAAAGGTGAAGGAGAAAAATTAAGAGACGATGAGTAGAACCATTTTTGACACTTGGGGGATGCCCGTTTTAGCAGGCATATTTATAGTGCTCATTTTTTTAGAGAGCAGATACCGCTTGAGAAAGAGAGTGCAGAACAGATGGAAAAGAATGATTATTAATTTCATTGTGGCTATTCCAGCCTTTACATTACTTCGTATTCTATTTATTCCCGCAATGGTTTGGCTGGCCCATAAAAATCAGTCTGTTCATTTTGGACTCAATTATTTGTATGAAATGCCTGCATGGCTGGAAGCCACTATTGCATTTTTAATTTTGGATTATGGTAATTATGTATGGCATATTTTAAATCACAGGCTGCCTGTGTTATGGAGGTTTCATTTGGTGCACCATACCGACCGTGATCTGGATATAACTACTGCTTTTCGGTTTCATTTTGGTGAGATGATCGGCTCTATTTTCTTCCGGGGAGCCATTACTTTTTTAAGTGGAGCTTCACCGGTAACGGTGTTGGTTTATGAAATAATATTTGAAGCAGCTACTCAATTTCACCACAGTAACTGGAAGCTGCCCTTTTCTTTTGAAAAGATGTTGAATAAATTAATTGTTACACCGCGCATGCACGGCATTCACCACTCAGTTATAAAAAACGAAACCGATTCAAACTATTCAGTCATCTTTTCTTTTTGGGACAGGCTGCATAAAACCATTGACTTAAATAGGCAGCAACAACAAGTAGTTATAGGTGTACCATCCTATGATAATAGCGAAGAACTAACCATTGGCTTTCTGTTAAAGCTTCCATTTACTTCCATTCGTCCCTGGAAAAAATATCCATCAGAAAATAAGGGTAATTCAATCAACGAAAATATTCGAACTAATGATTTGTAGGTCTCTTGATTCTTAAAATATTATTTGGAGCTTCAAATGTATTCAAAAGAACCATTCGTAGTTATATTGAATAATAGATTATGTGTATCGGGCCGAAATGATTTTTTGCTGAAATAAGCAATGCTATCTACGATGCTTCTTTGATAAATTTTATTTTACATCATAACAGTACATGACAGATAGTAAATACTTCTTAATATTTTTGTCTCCATCAGTGAAATGATTTCCTGATAAATAATCTGACATTCATGCAAGCAATTTTTGGTATAATATACCATTTCATCGGAGGATTTGCCTCCGGAAGCTTTTACATACCCTACAAGAAAGTTAAGGGTTGGTCCTGGGAAAGTTACTGGATTATCGGTGGAATATTTTCCTGGTTGATTGTCCCTCCACTGGCTGCTTATCTTACTATCCCAGGTTTTACAGATATTATCGCAAAAACAGATGGACGTGTTTTAAGCTTTACTTATTTCTTTGGTGCTCTCTGGGGTATTGGTGGTTTAACTTATGGGTTAGGGGTTCGTTATCTCGGAGTTTCTTTAGGAAGTTCTATTATTCTGGGCTTGTGTTCTGTATTTGGCGCTTTAATTCCCTCTGTCTATTATGATTTTTATCCTTCGCCGGGAAAAGACTCTATTACAGACATTATAAATAGTTCCTGGGGCAGAATGGTGCTTTTAGGAATATTAATCTGCATCATCGGAATTATTATTTGTGGCAAAGCCGGGATGATGAAGGAGAGGGATCTTAATCTTAAAGGAAAAACGCAGGCAGATGATGATTTTAAAATTGGCATCGGGCTTTTTGTTTCTATCATTTCAGGAGTACTTAGCGCATGCTTTGCATTTGGAATTGATGCCGGTAAAGACATGGCGAATGAAGCAAACGCGATTTGGAAATTGTCTAATGCAAATACTGGGGAGTTTCTTTTTCAGAATAATGTGACGTATGTCGTGATTTTATTAGGCGGGTTTACCACGAATTTTATTTATTGCATGTTTCTGAACGCCCGCAACAAAACCTTTGGTGATTATACTAATAATAATACGCCGTTGTTACGGAATTATGCATTTTCTGCCCTGGCCGGTACCACCTGGTACCTTCAGTTCTTTTTTTATGGAATGGGTGAAAGCAAATTAGGCAATGGTCCAAGTTCCTGGATACTTCATATGGCTTTCATTATTCTGGTAGCTAATGTATGGGGACTTATTCTGAAAGAGTGGAAGGGTGTAGCCCCAAAAACGTTTGCTACAGTACTTACAGGAATTATATTTATCATCCTGTCTATCGTAGTAGTGGGATATGGGAATTCAATTAAATAATTAATAGTAAAATGGTTGCAGATACAATACAATTTAAGCATGTCAGTTATTTGTGGGATGAAACCCAGGCAGCTAAATATGAACATGATGAAGTAGCTCTGCTTATTTATCGTTCAAACCTTCTTGGTGCTGATCTTCGTTTAACTAATTATGGCGGAGGAAATACATCTTGTAAAGTCTTTTCAAAAGATCCGTTAAGTGGCGAACCGGTTGAAGTAATGTGGATAAAAGGATCTGGTGGAGATATCGGGACTTTGAAAAGGAGTGGACTGGCTGCTTTATATGTAGACCGGTTACGTAACCTTGAAACGATATATAAAGGCATTGATTATGAGGATGAAATGGTTGAGCTTTTTAATCATTGCATTTATGATCTTCAATCCAAACCACCGTCTATAGATACTCCATTACATGGATTTTTACCATTTAAACATATAGATCATTTACATCCGGATGCGGCCATAGCTATTGCAGCATCAAAGGATGGAGAAAGAATCACGCATGAATTATTTAATGGCCAAATAGGCTGGGTAAATTGGAGAAAGCCGGGCTTCGAACTCGGACTCGAATTAAAAAAATGCCTTAATGACAACCCTGGAATACGGGGAATTATGCTTGGTTCTCATGGCCTGTTTACCTGGGGCGATACTGCTTATAAAAGTTATTTGAATACTTTGGAAGTGGTTGAACAGTGTGCTGAGTATCTGGAACAAAACTATATAAAAAAGGGGCCTGCGTTTGGAGGTGAAAAAATAAAAAGTTTGGACCCTGCACATCGAATGAACCAGGCTGCTGCTCTTGCGCCCGTTTTAAGAGGCTTTTGTTCAGATGAGCGCAAAATGATTGGCCACTTTACAGATGATAATAGAATTCTTGAATTTATAAACTCCAATGACATGGAGCGTTTGGCTCCTTTAGGAACAAGCTGTCCGGATCATTTTTTAAGAACCAAGATTAGCCCTCTTGTATTGGATTTAAGCCCTAATCAGGATTTATCAGACGTTAATGCAATTAAAGCCGCATTAAAGTCGCAATTTGAAGCTTACCGTAAAATGTACAGGAATTATTTTGAGGCGTGTAAGAATGATAATAGCCCTGCTATGCGTGATTGTAATCCTGTAATTATACTCTATCCGGGGGTTGGATTGTTCTCATTTTCGAAAGACAAACAAACCGCCAGGGTAGCTGCAGAATTCTATGTTAATGCCATTAATGTAATGAAAGGGGCTGAAGCTATTTCTGAATATACTGCTTTGCCCAGACAGGAAGCCTTTAATATTGAGTACTGGCTATTGGAAGAAGCAAAATTACAGCGTATGCCTAAACCTAAACCACTATCCGGCCAAATTGCTTTGATAACAGGCAGTGCAGGAGGAATTGGAAAGGCTATTGCCAAAAAATTTGTTGAACAAGGTGCCGTAGTTATCCTGAACGATATGAATACCGAACGGCTTGAGAATATCGGTAAAGAATTTGAAAATTTATATGGAACAGATGCCTTTGTAACGGCAGTAATGGATGTTACAAATATTGAACAGATAGAAAAGGCATTGGAAATTGCTGCGTTGTCTTTTGGTGGTGTGGATATTATAGTAAACAATGCCGGACTTTCAATTTCAAAAACTATTGAGGATCATTCAGAACAAGACTGGGATTTATTGTATGATGTGTTAGTAAAGGGTCAATTCAGAACTACCCAGGCTGGCGTAAAGATTATGCGAAAACAGGGTATCGGAGGTGATATTATTAATATTGTCAGTAAAAATGCGCTGGTTTCAGGCCCTAATAATGCCGGTTATGGGTCAGCTAAAGCCGCTCAATTGCATTTGAGCAGATTAAATGCAGCAGAATTAGGTGCTGATAAAATCCGGGTAAACGTGGTAAATCCGGATGCGGTAATTTCTGACAGTAATATTTGGGCTGGTGGTTGGGCTGAAGGCAGAGCCAAAGCTTATGGTATCACAGCAGAGGAACTTCCGGAATATTACGCTAAGAGAACGTTATTAAATGCTATTATTCTTCCGGACGATATAGCGAACGCATGTTTTGCTTTTGCCGGAGGGTTATTAAATAAGTCTACCGGAAATGTTCTGAATGTAGACGGTGGTCTGGCTATGGCGTTTGTTAGATAAGGCAGAGTTAATTTGTTTAAGTGCGGTTCAATATACTAAGAGAGAAGGTTATTAGAATTAATTAAATAAAGCATTCACTTATAAGAAGAGAAGAAAGCTTATGAATATAGAAAATTACCAGATAGATCAGCACAATAGCGATCTGCTGAAATTACATCAACAAAAAATGCAATTCTGTGAATCGCAAATTCCGGGAATTGATCACGTGATCAGCAAACTTATTGATTTTCAAATTGCTATACCCAGCTGGGCACTTGGAACTGGTGGAACACGTTTCGGAAGATTTTCCGGAGGAGGGGATCCCCGCAATCTGGAGGAGAAAATGGAGGATATAGGCCTGTTGCACCAGCTTAATAAATCCAGCGGAGCTATTTCATTACATATTCCATGGGATACCCCAACGGACTACAACGCTATTAAATCCTTGGCTGCTCAGAAAGGCTTAAGGTTTGATGCCATGAACTCCAATACTTTTCAAGATCAAAAAGATCAACCATATAGTTATAAATTTGGTTCCCTTCAAAATGTAGACAAAGGAGTTCGTAAACAGGCTATTGAACATAACATTGAAGTGATAAGGCAAGGTGTAAATCTTGGATCAGATTCATTGACAGTGTGGCTTGCGGATGGTTCATGTTTTCCCGGGCAGTTAAATTTTCGCAAGGCTTTTCAAAATACATTAGAAAGTTTGCATGAAATTTATGCCGCCTTGCCAGAAAACTGGAAAATGTTTGTGGAGTATAAAGCTTACGAGCCCAATTTTTATTCTACTACTGTTGGCGATTGGGGCCAGTCCCTGCTTTACGCAAATAAATTAGGTTCTAAAGCATATACTTTGGTTGATTTAGGACATCACTTACCCAATGCAAATATCGAGCAGATCGTTTCTTTATTGTTAATGGAAGGCAAATTAGGTGGCTTCCATTTTAACGATTCAAAGTATGGAGATGATGACCTAACAGCGGGAAGTATGAAACCTTATCAGTTATTTCTCATATTTAATGAACTGGTTGAGGGCATGGATGCTAAAGGTATGAACCATGCTAGCGGATTAGGTTGGATGATAGATGCATCTCACAATGTTAAAGACCCGCTAGAAGACCTTCTGCAGTCTGTAGAAGCTATTATGATTGCGTATACCCAGGCATTACTGGTAGACAGGAAGGCTTTAAATGAGGCTCAGGAAGCTAATGATGTGGTTAAATGTCAGGAAATCTTACAGTCTGTATTCCGTACGGATGTTCGAGCTATCGTAGCAGAAGCGCGCTTAAGATCCGGAGCATCATTAGATCCGATCTCCCAATACAGAAGTTTAAATGTCAGAGATCATTTGGTAAAAGAGAGAGGCGCATTAACAATAGCAACAGGACTTTAATCTGAAATGAGTAAAACACCGGTTATCGCCATATTTGATATTGGGAAAACGAATAAAAAGCTATTTCTTTTTGATGAGCATTACCAGATTGTTTATGAAAATACAGCCCGGTTTTTAGAGACTACCGATGAGGACGGAGATGCCTGTGAAAACCTGGATAGCCTGAGGCATTATCTATTTGATAGCTTAAAGGAAGTGTTGAAAATTGAAAAATTTGAGATACGGGCAATTAATTTTTCAACATACGGAGCAAGCCTGGTATACCTGAATGAGGAAGGAAATCCGCTTTTATCATTACAAAATTACCTTAAGCAGTACCCGAATAAGTTGGAAAAGCAATTTTATTCAGCGTACGGGGGCAAGGAAGAGATTGTATTAGAAACCGCTTCACCAGCATCCGGAAGCCTGAATTCCGGGTTGCAACTGTATCGTCTAAAATATCACAAGCCTGCTCTTTTTAAGAAGCTGAAGTTTGCTCTGCATCTGCCCCAATACATGAGTTATTTGCTTTCCGAAAAATATTATTCGGATATGACAAGCATCGGGTGTCATACTCATTTATGGGATTTCAAAAAAGGCGATTATCATGGCTGGGTTTATCAGGAGAATCTTCAATCTAAATTAGCGCCCATAATTTCCTCAGATGAAGTCACTCAGGCTTCTTTCATGGGTAAGAAATTCTTGCTAGGCGTGGGTCTGCATGATAGCTCTGCGGCACTGATTCCTTACATGGTAAATTTCAGGGAGCCGTTTGTTTTAATTTCAACAGGCACATGGTGTATAAGCTTAAACCCATTTAACAAAACTCCGCTTACAGCTAAAGAATTAAACAATGATTGCCTTGCCTACATAAGTTATCAGGGAAAACCAGTAAAAGCAGCGCGTTTGTTTGCCGGCAATGAACATGAGCAACAAGTTAAAAGAATAGCTGATTATTTTAATGTAGATAGCATATTTTTCAAAAACATGGAATTTGAACCTGATATAATAAAAGGGTTAAAATTAAATGGAATCCAAAATCTTGTTCATTCAAATAATCGGCCAATTCCCAAAGTGTCTGAATTTCAATTTAGGGATTTAACATTTTTTAAAAATGAAAAAGTAGCATATCATCAGTTGATTGCAGATCTAATACATTTACAGCATTCATCTACCCGGCAGGTAATATCGGATAGCAGTATTAAAAAGATTTTTGTGGATGGTGGGTTTAGCAAAAATGCAATCTACATGAATTTGCTTGCTGCCAAATTTTCTGAAATTGAGGTTTATGCGGCGGGGATGGCTCAAGCCACAGCATTAGGTACAGCACTTGCTATTCATAACCACTGGAATACCAAGTCATTGGCTAATGATATTATTGATCTGAAGTACTATTCATCCTCCCGAAAGGTTTAATGCAATCATTATAAAACAGCAGACTCAGGCTAACACTTATTAATGGATTTAGTCTTGACTGACGAATTTCACATCTGAAGTAAACCGTTCATTTTATACACCAGATATAAATTGAATTAGAGATATTTGATATCCTGATGATTAAAAAAGAAATTTTTAACAAGTTTATCAAAATAGATGGTTACTCAGCCACTCCTAAATATCTTCAGTTGAGAGATTCCATTATTGATGCAGTAGAAAATGGAAAATTAAAACGGGATGACATTCTTCCGTCTATCAATGAATTAAGTTACCTGTTGGAAATTTCGAGGGATACAGCGGAAAAAGGGTATAAATATCTTAAGAAGCTGGGGGTTATTATTTCTGTTCCGGGGAAAGGATACTATATTTCGAACATAGAATTTAAAAAGAATATTCGAGTTTGCTTGCTGTTTAACAAATTATCTGCACACAAAAAAATTATCTACGATGCTTTTGTAGATGCGCTTGGCGAACAGGCTTTTGTAGATTTTTATATTTATAATAATGACTTTGCTATATTCAAGAAACTCCTTCAAAACAAGCAGAACGGTTATTCCCACTACGTTATCATTCCCCATTTTGTAGAAGGCGGAGAAAAGGCCTATGAGATTATTAATGCTATTCCGAAAGAAAAACTCGTGCTCTTAGATAAAAAAGTGCCCGGAGTAGATGGCCAATACGCAGCTATTTATGAAAATTTTGAAAAAGATATTTATAACGCCCTAAATAAAGTAAGATCTGAATTAGAGAAATATCACACTATTAAAATCGTATTCCCTAAAAAAAGCTATTATCCTAAAGAAATATTAAAAGGATTAAAACTTTTCTGCCAGCAGTATGCATTCAACTATGCTGTGGTAAATGATATTGAAAAAGAACCTATTGAGGAGGGTCAGTTATTTATAACTGTGATGGAAGATGACCTGGTTTATCTGTTAGAAAAGATTAATTCTTTAAATTTTAAATTGGGTCAGGATGTAGGCTTGATTTCATACAATGAAACTCCGCTAAAAAAGCTTCTTCTGAATGGTATTACAACCATATCAACAGATTTTAAAATGATGGGAACAATGGCAGCTGAAACTGTTTTAACAAATTGTCTTGATCATCACGAGGTTCCGTTTTATATAACCCTACGACCATCTGTTTAATTACTTCGCCCTGGCTGACATGACTTGATAAGGCACTGTAATCCGTTGCGTGGTTTTGTTTGTAAGGTGAACCATTCTGTTTTTTTGATGTTGCAAAAAGAGCAAGCCATTTACAGTAATAAATGAAATAGCGATCTTATGAAAATAGCCACTTATAACGTCAACGGCATAAATGGCCGTCTTCCAGTGCTGCTTCGGTGGCTCAAAGAAACAAAACCCGATGTAGTATGTCTGCAGGAGCTGAAAGCACCGCAGGAAAAATTTCCGGAGGAAGCCATACTGGACGCTGGTTATGATGCCATCTGGCACGGACAAAAAAGCTGGAATGGTGTGGCTATCCTTTCACGTATCGGTAAGCCGGCGGAACACAAGCGGGTACTTCCCGGTGATAATGAGGATGTTCAAAGCCGCTATATAGAGGCCACTGTTAACGGAATCCGTATTGCGTGCCTCTACCTGCCAAACGGTAACCCTGCCCCGGGACCTAAATTCGAGTACAAAATAGGTTGGTTTAAACGGCTTCAACTGCATGCAAAAGAGCTTCTCGAACTGGATACGCCTGTGGTTATAGCCGGTGATTACAACGTGATGCCTGCTGAACTTGACGTTTACAAGCCCGAGCGCTGGGGTAGATGATGCACTTTTTCGGCCGGAAATCCGTACTGCATTTAAAGAACTGACCGAGCAAGGGTGGACTGATGCGATACGAAAGCTTTATCCTGATCAGGTTATATATACCTTTTTCGATTATTTCCGCAATGCCTATGGCCGTAATGCTGGTTTACGTATTGATCATTTCCTGCTTAGTCCGCAGCTGGAGAAACATCTTTTGGCGGGCGGCGTTGACCATAATGTACGTGGATGGGAAAAAACCAGCGATCATGCACCTGTCTGGATCGAGCTGAAGGATGTATAGGATTATTTAACTGCCAAATAAACTATTTGTAGCTAACAAAGTTCCAGTCTCAATTAATACAGAGTTAGTCAGTATATTATGAATAAGAAATCTGCCCATGGTAAAATTTTTAATTAAAGAAAAGAATCTACATTTCTGTTAAAAACGTATACACTCTAGGCACACAACACTTAAATTATTTACGATGAAAAAAATTTATCAAATTTCTATGATTTGCTCCCTTGTTATCTTTATGATAGCCTTAGGTTCTTGCAAAAAAGATCGTGATGACGATCGAACGACGATTATATCGCCTTTTAAAACCCTTTCAACCGACCCTAATGACCTTACATTTTATCTTTTGCGAAATGGGTCTTTTCTGGACAGATATTCAACAGTAGGTCTGGATAATGACCCAACCACTATTTCTATCACCGGACTTGGTACTGTAAAAATACTCGCAATTGATTTTCGACCAAAAACGAACCAATTATTTGGACTGGGTAATAATAACACCCTTTATTTAATTGACGCAACATCCGGGGCGGCAATAGTTGCACCTGCTTTATTTACCACAGCAACAAAATTGCCTCCTGTTGATGCTACTGTTGCGCGCATACCTGTTACATTAGATGGATCTATGTTTGGATTTGATTTTAATCCTATGGCCGATCGCTTAAGAATTATTAGCAATACCGGACAGAGTCTGCGTATTAATGTAGAAACGGGTTTTACAATAATTGACGGATCAATTAATCCACAACCTGCCAGTATAACTTCGGCAGCTTATGATGATAATGACACCGATCCTGCAACAGCTACTGAGTTATATGTTCTTGATATGCAAAGTAAAAAGTTTTTTGAAGTAGATCCACCCAATGACGGAAAATTAATAGAGGAAGGTCCTACAAAGCTAGACTTAAAAGGCGAAGGTGGGTTAGATATTGCTCCAAGAAGATCAGGCGTTACTACAGACATTGGCCTGGGAATTTATCAGTTAGATTCAAAATCTACATTATTCAGAATAGATGTTGATAATGGTGAAACCAAGGTATTAGTTAAATACCGTTCTGACCTTTTGTACACGGGTCTTGCCATCAGTCCTTTATAATTTGAGTTGAAATTACAGGTTCACCTGGAACAATTTTAAGCCATCTGAATATTCAGGTGGCTTTTTTATTGAGGTTTGCCCGCGTTCTCATGTATCTATCTGCTCAGGTTGAAGGGGTCGTTTTTCACGCTTCACACTCAATAACAGAACACCGGCTACCACCAGTACTGTTCCGACGACTTGTTCCGCAAACATTTTTTCACCTAAAAAATAATGTGCCTGCACAATGGTGGATACGGGGCCAATACTGGAAATGATGGCCACATTGTTTGAACCAATCTTTTTTAGTGCGGATGACAACATAAATGTTGGGATTACCGTAGCTACAATGGCCAGCAAAATACCATAAAGCCATAAGCCTTTACTGTGCAACAGTACGGTGAACTCTCCCCGCAACAGGAAGTGCACAAATATGCCAACCGTAGCCGCCAGCATGGCGTATGCTGTAAATTTAGCCGGACCGATCTGAGGAATCAGTCTGCCGCTCCCTACAATGTAAATAGCATAGGTGATGGCGCAGATAAAGATGAGAAAGCTGCCCCAGAAAAAGTTAGGATTAGAGGTATCCACCTGTAGTTCACCGAAATAAGCTATGCCGATACCAGTATACGTAAGCAACAATGCCAGTGATTGGTTACTATTAATTTTTTGCTTGAAAACCAGCGCATTAATAAAAACCACGAATGTTGGGTACAGGAATAGAATGAGTCTTTCCAGACCGGCAGAGATATATTGCAACCCGATAAAGTCGAACAGGCTGCTTAAGTAATAGCCAAATAATCCTAAAAGCACCAGGTACATCCACTGCCTGGATGACATTTTTACGTTGCCATCCTGATTGCTGATCATAAATGCGGCGATAAGGTAAAACGGCAGCGAAAAGATCATGCGCAGCGTAAGCAATGAAAGTGCATCCACCTTTAGTTCCGCAAAAGCAAGCTTTACCATAATGGCTTTTGTTGAAAACAAAATGGCACCCACAAAAGCAATGATGAAGCCGATTAGTGTTAAGGTGTACTTGGGTTTGTGCATGAATTATCGCTCCTGACAGTGCTGCTGGGGAACAGGACAAATTTAGTTTTCGTTTCGCAGGAAGCTACCATGGTTTTATAAGTATAGTGTTGGAAAATACGTACTAACCTTTAAGTAAACATTTAGTTAATAAGGGTATTATTGTAGCGAATTCATCATTCTGCACGTATTGTATAAAAACACGATTATGAAACCTATTCACCTGATCACGCTCGCCGTATTATTTTTATTTTCAAGCTGCAAAAAATCAGAAATAAAATCCTCTGATTTAAACGGCGAATGGAAGCTGACATCAAACTATGGAGGAATGATGCCGGCTTCAACACCACTGATGGACATAAAACTTATAATTTCCGGCTCTGATTATCAGGTTTTTAATCAGGGGAAGCTTTCTCACACCACTAAATTTAAGATGGTGAATGTAGCAGAGACTATCGATGATTATAAATATTCTTATAAATTGGATTTTGAAGATAGTCAGATGATAGATCGGTATTTCAGTATAGATAATAATCAGTTACGAATGCAGTCCGGTACTATTGCGCTTGACCATGTAGTACAGTTTTATAAAAGAAAATAAGGAATTTTACTATCGATTATTAGACAGAGCAGGTTTCCTAGAACCGCTGTCTGACAGCCGCAGTAAGTTGCATTCCTTCCCTTGAAAAGCCTGCTACAATACGGGCCAGTATACGGTTTAACGGACTTAGGAAAATGCCCCCGCCATAGCCATGGTGGATGGAGTTTGATGTTTCTTCATCAATCCAAACCCGGCCAACATCGTAAAACCCGATTAATCCTGCCTTTACGCTTCGTTTTCCTTTAATATCCAGAAGGCTTATTCTTGTTTCCAGGTTATTATATATTAAATTATCCCCTGCAAACCTGAATTTACGGTATCCCAAGAGGTTGTCCTGGCTTCCCAGGAATGCACTTTGATAAAAAGCGGTTTTACCGGTAGTAAAACCGGCCCCAAATCTATTGGCCAAAACAATATTTCCTTTTGCGTCCAATGAGTTATAAACTGAAAATTGCGGAAAGATTTGGGCGTATCCGTTTGAATACTCATTCAGACCTGTGTACGCTTGTGTCAGCACCGAAAAATTTACGCCTCTGGTTGGCAACATCATGTTATTACGGGTATCCCAGGAGAAGTTCAGAACTAAGCCACCGTGAGTTTTATCTTCATGCAAGTTTTGATATTGGGCCACAATTGCCGGGTCATTAATAAACCTACCCGTGTTATCATCCGGATCGAACGTGGAGTGTTGTACCGAGGGCCCAACAGTAACCTTAACCTGATCTGATAGGTTGAACCGTAACGCAGGAGTGATTTGAAAAAGCGAAAACTTTACCCTGTAAAACTTTCTAAAACCATCACTATCATCAAAAAAGGTATCATTACCTCTGCCAAAAAAGTTTAGGATATTTCCCTTAATATCTGCAAATGCATCTACGGTAACATCTGTGCTTCCGAATACGGATTTAAAGTCGGCGGTATATTTAGCCTGTACTGCTTCGGAATTTAGGTTTTTCATGGCCGATATCTTTTGTACACTGATAGGGCCTTTTGTGGAATCTGAAACAAGTTTATAACCTATTCCAAGAAATAATCCATCTATAGCCCGTAAATCTATTGCCGGAAAAAAGCCGGACTTATTACCGGAAAGTTTTTCTAATGCATCGTCCGTTTTTGTTGTATCTCTTAAGAGGGGAGTTATCGACTGGCTTAGGTTTGAAATTATCTGAACCTGAGCTGATGCACTTGCCATTAAATGCAGGCATATAATGAATATGGAAAGTTTTTTCATAAAATAAATCTGTGTATGAATTGTAGGAAGAACAAGAAAAAGACTGCATTGTGTTTTCTGCACTGCTTTCTCATTGGTTATTGAAATCAATAGCGAAAAATATCTTCCATTACTTCATTAATCAGAACAAAAGCTATTAAAGAATCAGCTGAATCTCGAATTATTTTTTAGTGAGTTCACGCACCTTTACAGCAAGCTGCTCAAAGGAATAGCGATCGGTATTATTTTTACCTGTATGACGAAAAACTTCTTTGCCATTGGGTCCGATCAGGATCATGGCCGGGTAGTGCACCAGTTGATTGTGGAATAAATAGCCATTTGGAATTTTAAAACGTGCTGCAAGTTTAGCATCCGGATCCCGGTAAATCGGAAATTTTTTTAGGGCATCTGCCGGTAGTTTTTCTGCCCATTTTTTAATCTCCGTTTCGTCATCTGGTTTAATAAAGACCTGTATCACGTTTGGTAAAGTTTCGGCTTTGCTGAAATACTGCCGGGTATGACGAAGGCAATTAGGACATTCTGTTTTAAGCAGGAAATGTAATGCAACAAATTTTCCGTTCGATTTACTTAAAACAAATTGACTCTTGTCGGTAGCAGATTTTAGTTTAAAGTTGCCCGGTGTCTGTCCTTTACCAGGGATGGTAATGGTTAGTAAAAATAGTATGATTGATAAGCTATATTTAATTTTCATTTGAATGATGGTTTTATATATAAAGATACGGTAATGCAGCGTATGGTTGTATTATAAAGGCCTGTTCTTCCGGCTATTGGCTTTCTTTCTCTTTAAAACTTTAGCCACTATAGCAGCGATAAGAGGGGGTAAAGTGGTGAATAAAGATATCATTCCAACCGCAACCGCAAAATTTTCTTTAACCACGGTCATATTTCCAAACACATAACCTAAAGCAAGAAAGCCGGCAATCCAGATAAATGCACCTATCACATTAAAAAATAAAAATAAGCGGGGCTCCATTTTTCCAACACCGGCAACAAATGGCACATACGTTCTAAGGATTGGAAAAAACCGGCTGAATATCACAGCCTTTCCGCCATGTTTTCTAAAAAATAGCTTGGTCTTTGCATAATATGCAGGCTTCAATACCCGGTTTCCGGATTTAAATATGCGTGGGCCGGTATAACCTCCAATCAGGTAATTAACGTGATTGCCAAGTATAGCAGCAACAAATAACACTAAACATAAAATGTAAATATTTATTCCGGTAGCTCCTGAAGCTACAACAGCCCCGGAAGCAAACAAAAGCGGGTCGCCGGGTAAAAATGGAAATATAACCAGGCCTGTCTCAGCAAAAATAATAAGGAAAAGGATTAGATAAGTCCAAACTCTGTAGGTCTTACTTATTGCAGCAATTTCTGTATCAAGATGAAGAAAAAAATCTAAAAGCTGGCTTACTGACTCCATAATTGACCTAAAATAGGCTTATTGTTTAAAAATATTATAGTAATGTTTAATGCGACTTAAAATTTTATTTCTTAACTAGTCGTGTCTATAATTTTGCTTTTGCAAATATGCAGCCAAAGCTTGGGAATTATGGTTAATAAAGACCTTAAACTGAGCAATTACGGCATTTCTTACTGCATCTTCCTGTCACAGAGTACCTTGATCCCATAACTGTTTATTTCAAAATTCCATACCTTTACGCCAAACATTCCCGTTACAGAACGGTATTTATTACCGTAGTAATACTAACACCTATAATAATCTTTTTCTATGATAATATCCGATAAGCAAATCATTTTTGCAGCAGTAACAATCATTAGCATTTTTTCAGCCTCCTGCTCCGGAAATGGTAATGCGCGGTCTGGCGGCGATTCGGTAAGCACTACTACTGCCGGGACAGAAACGGGCGTATCCACTGTGGCGCAAGCAAAAAATGTAAACTACACACCCAATGAGCTTGGGAAAGTAATGGTTCTGGAATACCATCTGATCGGCTATCCCGAAGATCGCTGGAGAAGAACTCCCGAAAACTTCCGCAAGGATCTGCAAATGCTTTATGATAATGACTTTTACCCGGTATCTGTACTGGATATTGCTCATGGAAAACTAAATGTGCCTGCGGGAAAAACACCTTTTGCTATCACGCTTGATGACTCCAGCGCCGGGCAGTTTCGTTACCTGGAGAAAAACGGACAATTGATCATAGATCCTGCCTGTGCATTAGGAATTATGGAAGACTTTAAAAAGAAGCATAAAGATTTCCCCATTACTGCCACCTTCTACGTATTGCCAGCTATAAAACCAACACTTCGCTTGTTCGCGCAGCCAGAATACAAAAAGCAGAAACTAGAATGGCTGGTTAAAAATGGGTATGAGGTAGGCAGTCATAACTGGTATCATTCCATGCTTTCTAAATTAAGCGATGCAGAGGTGCAAAAGCACCTTTCTATGTTTGTAAAAGAGATCAAATCGTTTTTACCTGATTATGAAGTAAAAACCATGGCATTGCCGTTAGGCATGCACGCAAAAAACAGACTCTTGGAATCTAAAGGTGCATTTGAAGGAACAACATATAATCACCAGGCGGTACTGCTGGTAGGTTCAGTGAGTTCGGTATCTCCTTATTCAAAAGATTTTAAGCCCCTGGCCATTCAGCGGGTACAGGCTGGTGAGCACACCGAAAATCCTGAAACATTTATGAAAAGCCAGATCAAACATAAAACCCGGTTTGTTTCTGACGGAGATCCCAGGAGTATATCTGCCCCCGAAAAGTTAAGAGATCAGTTAAAGCCCGGATTGGAAAAGAAATATAGTGTGAAGTGGATTAAAGAAGAAGTGAAAGTGGCTCAGAATTAAATGGGAGAGATTTGAACTCATGGGTTTGAACATCATCTTTAATTCAGTCACAGGAATCAACCAAAATGGGACAAGTATGCGGCCAGAAATATGTCCGCATCTAATATGTAATTCCTACACGGAAAGATAAACGCCCATATTTATATTCCTCTTTTACCCGGTTAACATGTGTTAAAGTAGTACGATAACGGGCGGAAGTCTGGCTCTTGAAACCAATATTACAATGGAAGGCTGTAGCTTTTAGTGATCTTATTTTTATTCCGACTGCGGGATTTAACATAATGCCGCCCCCGGAATAATCCGTTTCTGTTTCCCGCTCCAGCCAATCGAAACCATAGCCTCCGTCAAAGCTTAAATATGGCGATATTTTACGCGCGGTGAGGAAGCGATACCTGATGCCTAATGCTATGGGCAATATCTTTACCTGGTTATACAGATCGGCACCCACGGTAATTCCTGCTTCAGCATTCCATTGCTCCATACGGATACCATTAAAGGTCTGAAAAGTAAAAACCGGGCTTGTACCCGCAGAGCCAGCCAGTATCCCGGCTTCTGTTTGGTTGGTAAAGCTGTGCTCCTGAGCAGCAGCATTGAACATAAAGAAAAAAAATATCAGAATAAAGAAACAATACCTCACAATCATTAATTAAAGGGCTGGTTTGCTTATCTTCAGATGGCTCAGCTGTCTCAGGTCTCCAGCATTGGTATAATCATACTGGTAGATTCCATCTGCACCTGTCACGATCAGTGAGCGCGGTCCGGTAATTACATCAGTAGCCTTAATGTTCTTTATATGCTGCAGTTGCTCATTTCCTATATTAAGCACATTGGCAGCATTAAAAGATTTTAAACCAAACGCTCCTTCACAGATGAACAGGTTGCTCCCTGAAAGTCCAAGGCCATGTGGGTTTTGCATCGGGAAAGATTTTACCAGTTTAGGCATTTTCAGGTCGCGAATATCAAGTACTTCCAGCACATTTGAGCCCATTGTGCACCGGGTGCCGCTTCGCAAGGTGACATAAGCATAATCACCGCTTACCACTACCGGATCGCAGCTGGTAAAATGTGAATAGGTAGACAGTTTTACAGGTGCAGCCGGGTTCGCCGCATCGTAGATATGCATGCCGGTATTTGAGCCGATAAATAATTTATTCTGGTAAGGGAAGATAGTCTCAATGCCCCAGCCCAGGCCGATGGTGCTGATGAATTTAGGATTGGCCGAGTTATCTATATTGAACAGCCGCAGATTGCTTCTGTCAACGGTGTAAAGATGCCTGTTCATGAGGGTAAAGCGGGCCATGGAACCGCCCTGCCCGTAGCTCTGCTTACTCTCGGCTGAATTAAAAAAGCCGTCAATCATTCTTCCGCGGCCACTCTGGTCGTCACGCATCACCTCAGTGATGATAGTGTCACGGTAGGTAAGGAAGAGACCTGCAGCGCGATTGGTATAATGACCCGGAAAAACATCTTCCACACGCTTAACTATGTGAGTAGTTACCGGGTTGGTGATATCAAAAGCAAGGAGATCCACATAATTATCCGCATACATGATATTGTCGCTCACAGCGAGATCGTTATTGCCCGGAATACTGATAAAGTTTAGAAACTTCGGGGACGATGGATTGGTATTATCTACGATATGAATACCCTTATTCACTTCGTTTATAAAAAGATAATCGCCGTAAACATAAATCCTGCCGGGCACCGACATTTCAGAAGGTGACTGAAGGCTTATAGCCTGTGCACGGAACTCAGCAGTTTTCATAATTACCGGGTACCTGGTCTGATATGTTCTTGTGCGTAGCACTTCGTCATTGCATGAACTAACAATAAGTAGCAGCGGACTTAAAAAAAGTACAAGTAAGGATAAGCGTAGGAATGATTTCATAAGAGTTGATTTATCAGGTTACTCATATTAATACGATGCAGGAATTGAAAACGCTACAAATATTAAAATATAATATATGGTTTTCTATAAAACAGGATACACCGCTTAATGAGAATAATTACTTTAGAACCAAGCTAAGGATAAATTGTTAACACGAAATATTATATTTGGTAAGCTTAAATGCTAGGTAAATACAATATGTAACGATGACTACTTGATATCGGTTTTAGCTTTCAAACTAATAATGATAACTATTTCTATAATCATACCTACTCTAAATCGTGCTGATACGTTAAAGGCAACTCTAACCTCTATTTTAATCCAAAATGATTTAAATGGAGTAGAAGTAATTGTTATCGATAACGGTTCAACTGATAACACATTGGAGGTTTATAATGAATTTGCCGAAAGTAAAAAGCTTAGTTCATATTATCAAAACGATCCCGAACCTGGTCTGCTTACCGGCAGGCATCTTGGGGCTTCATTAGCGAAAGGAAGTATTTTATGTTTTTTAGATGATGATGTTGAACTTGCTGAAACATGGTTACAGGGAGTGCGTAATTCTTTTACTGACGAAGAAGTGCAAATTTCCACCGGACCCTGCATTCCTAAATATCTATCAGCTCCTCCTGAGTGGTTAAAGTATTTTTGGACAAATACAGAAAGCGGTAAGTATTGTGATTGGCTTAGCCTCATTGATTTGGGGGATAAAAAATTTTTCACTCATCCTAATTATGCTCTGGGATTAAACTTTTGCATACGGAAAGATGCGCTTATCTCTTTAGGCGGATTTCATCCGGATTGTATGCCCTCAACACTTCAAATGTATCAGGGAGACGGTGAAACAGGATTAACTTTAAAAGCATACCGCCAAAATTATAAATGTCTTTATCATCCTGAAATTAAGCTTTTTCATTTCGTTGCCTCACAAAGGCTGACGATAGAATATTTTAAGAAACGAGCCTTCTTTCAGGGTGTTTGCAACTCCTTTTCTGAGCTTAAAGAACAATCCAGTTTAGTTCAGAGAAAAGTTAGGTATCGTGCTATCATTAAAATAATAGTCTCACGTATTAAAATAACTTTTACCCCAAATAAAAAAAACGATGTGCCGTCAGAAATAAGGGAATTAAAAGCTCTTTTCAAACGTGAAGAGAAAAAAGGATTCAATTTTCATCAGCAGGCTTATCAAAGAAATGAAATCGTAAGAAATTGGGTTCATAAAAAAGACTATTGGGATTATAAATTACCTGTTTAAAACCATCTGTTAATTTTTGTCCATTCATAGGCCCTCACCTTAAAGATAATGCAACCCCAAACAAAGCCGATAACTCCGTTTACAATAAAGTAAACCATGGTGATTTCTGTTATTCCTAATAATTTACTGGATAATAACGTTGCTGTTCCGGATAAAAGCCCGATTATAATTGATGAAAGAAAGAATGGTTCTTTCTTAAAACTTCTTAAATAATAAGCCTGAGCGTTCCCTATAACGCTTGCAACTTGTGTTAGGCCAAGAAATATAATGGGAACTATTGTTAAAAACCGGTTTCCCATGGATGGGAAAAATTGCCTCATTATCCATACGGTAACTATAAAAAACATTATTCCGGTTATGCATACTGCAACAGAAATTAACAAATTCTTTTTATAAGATAAATTAAGCATCCGGTATTTATGCTTAGCTACCAAAGAAGAAAATAATGCCACTTTGGTAGAAAACCAACTGAGCGAGATGATTAATATACCATTTAAACAAGCCTGAGTGGCACCCATTTGGCCTGCAACTACTACACCCTGCGTCGCAAATAAAACAGGAGTTATTAATTGATAAATTAAATAACCGCTCATACTCCCCAGAGCAATTTTAAATTGGAATGGAAGTACTTCCTTTCTGTAATTAATTTTCCATTGCATTTTAAATTTAAACAGGGTAAAGATTATTTTTAGATTACCCGAAATAACTAATGCGATTGAAGTAATGAGCGTAGATAATAACATGGCTATCCCGCCTGCCAACAAATTCAAATGGAAAACAAAAAAAACACCAATGAACACGAGCTGTAACACTTGTTGCAATAATCTTAGTTGAGTTACCTGTTTTATTTTACCCAAGCCTTCGAGTATGGCGAAAAATAAATTAATTATTACAATAAGGCAGGTAGATATGGAGAGGAACATCCATGGTAATTGCCAGCGCACTCCTAATTCGTTATTGTATTTTAAGAAAAATAGTTGCCCTGCAATTAAAAAGACAAAGAATAAAAATATAGAAATAGAAATCATCCAAATCACACCAAATTTAACAATGGAGGCAAGCCGGGATTTATGATAAGCGTCGCCTTCTATTTCTGATGAATTTTTCCATTTAAGGTGTGCAAATTCATGTGCAACATATTGAGTGATAATGCCTGTTAATCCTAACTCAAGAAAAACCTGTATGGAAAGAATACTGCCAAAAGTATAATAATAGCCTTGTTCATTTGTGTTAAGAAACCGTGTGATTAGAAAGAGCGTTAAGATGCCACCGACACTTTGAATAAACCGGGATGAAATAGTATATAAAATAGATGCGTCTAAGCCGGCTTTATGACTAAAGCTTTTAAATGATTTTAACATCAATTACTTTCCTGGAGCTGTGGATTGGTAACAATATAGGTTAATATATTTATTATATCATTAGCTTGCATACAATCAATATCCCCAGTTTTTTCTAATAGGTTTTATTTCCAATAATAAACTATTTAAAACCTTCAGGCTATTTTCTAAATTGAATTTGGATTTCTTAATATGATTAAATGCTGTTTCAATTAACTCCGATCTGTATTCATCATTTGTGATTTGAGTAAGGGCTCTTTCAATACTATCTGCTTCTTCAGGGACAAAATAAATCGCATTACCCTCCATAATCTCTATATGGCCACTTAAATTGGAGCATAAAACCGGGCATCTCAAATGCGCTGCCTCAATTAAAGGCATATTTGTGGGGCCGAGAAAGGTTGGCATCACCAAAGCTGTAGCATTTCTGTAATATGTATTTAATTCAGCCTCTGTTACAAATCCTGTAAAAACTACCGCTTCATTTAATGAAAATTCTTCAACTATGCTTTTTATATAGGTCAGATTTCCTTGATCTGACCCACACAGAACTAATTTGTACGCTTTATTCTCTTGTCTCTTTTTAAACTCTTTAAAAGCAAGCAATAAATTATAGTGGTTTTTACTTGCCCAAAATTGGGCAGGATAAAGAAAAAATCTATTTTCTTTTAATTGGTACGCTGATAAAATATTATGTGGTTTCTCCGGGACAATACTATATAACTTACTGTTGCCAAATATTGGTAATACTTTAATTTTACTGGATTTAAATGTATAAAACTTTCTTAATTCTGCCCTCCCTTCTTCTGATTCACAAAGGATTAATAATGCTTTATTTAAGATATTAGAATAATAGTTTTCCCGTCTTTCATAACTCCCATTCATTGATAGTTCCGGAAACGAATGGGTAGATTTGTGGCCAATATCCCAATGGGTAGTAATAAATGGGTAATCTATTGTATTAACGTATTCAGGCTTTAGGTAATAAATTAAATCTATGTGATTATTAGCCAATTGCTGTGTGACACTGATATTAACTTTCTGAAGAGCTGATATCGCATACTGTACAAACGTGGTTTTTTTAAGGAGCTTTATCCAACTGGGCCTGACAATTATTCTACCAATTTTCTTAGTGAGCTCATTTGAGTTAATCATGTCGCCCTTTATAAACACTACCGGCTTGGTAAGAAGCACTTCAGGGATTTTCAGTTTGTAAAAAACTATGTTTATAATTTCAATGGATTGATCAAAGGTGAAATTGTTGATACCGTTAAGTAAGGATTGATAATATGAAAATGCCCCACCATTATTTTGCAATAAACTCAAATCAACGATTATACCAACTCTGAGTTTATGCATAAAGAGATTTAATTGCATCAGTAACCACTTTAAGCTCAATCTCACTAATACCTAAACCACTTGGGATATACATTCCGCACCGTGCCAGATTTTCAGCTACCGGATACTTTAAATTATCAGAATATCCCAGGCTCTTTAACAAAGGTTGCTCATGCATACACCAAAAAAAAGGTCTTGTTCCTATTTGTTTATGGTGTAAAAATTTAGTCAATCGCTCCTTTTCCTTTTCATTCGGAGCTATAAGCCCGAATACCCAATAAATATTTTTAGCGTATCCGGTTTCGCTTAAAGGTAATTTGAACCCGAAGTTTTTCAAGAAACCCAGTTCATTTTGATAAAATTGGCCTACGTGTTTCTTTTTTTCGATAAATTGTTCAATTTGCTCTAATTGGGCCAACCCAACAGCCCCCTGCATATTGGTCATTCGATAATTCCATCCAGATTCATAGTGTACAAAACGCTGCATTTCCGGCTCAAACGCAAGATTTCGTAATTTTTTACAATTCTCAGCTAATTTTTCATCATTGCACATAATCATTCCACCTTCACCAGTGGTGATATTTTTATTAGCATAAAAACTAAAAATACTGATATCACCAAAAGAGCCACATTTTTCATCCAGAAATTTTTGACCATGCATTTCAGCCGCATCTTCGATGACCAGTAAATTGTGTTTTTTCGCTAACTGTAGTATTACGTCAATATTAGCAGGCAACCCAAATATATGCACGATTAATATGGCTTTAGTTTTGGCAGTGATCTTTGCTTCAATCTGACTGGTATCCATGTTCCAGGTATCAGGTTCACTGTCAATAAAAACCGGGACGGCGCCAGCTTTTATTAAAGATAGTAATGGAGATATAATTGTAAAAGTGGGCATAATTACCTCATCCCCCGGCATTATTCCTATAGCTTTAACGGCTACGTCTAAAGCTGCAGAACCACTTGAAACAGCTATGCCAAATTTCCGGTTAACGAATTCGCTGAATTGTGTTTCAAATCTTTTAATAAATGACCCTTCAGAGGATATCCAGCCTGTGTCTATGCATTCATTAAGGTATTTTTTTTCGTTGCCATTAAACAAAGGGGTATTAACGGAGACAGGGGGGCTCATTTTTTTTGTAATATATAACAAACTTTCCAAGTATTTTTTCCTGGTGGATTTGCTGTAACAGGCTCTTCTGACCGAACAACCTTAAAGCCTGATAATTCTGCAAATAGCTCAATCTGAGGGGTGTTAAAATGCCGAAGCGTGTGTGATTCTTCTAGTGAAGTAACCTCACCTGTAATTTTATTGCTTATGATAAATTCATAATTTACTTTAACAGTGTTTTTTTCATACGTTATAATTGGCTCAGCAATACGGATAATTTTTTCATTTTCAGTTTCTACCCGTTTAACATTTGTCACAGGCAAGGATGAATAAACAGCCGGGCTATACCAACAGTCGAAAATGAAAACCCCGTCTTTTTTAAGATGATTGCTAACCGCTTTAAAACATGAAATCAGATCCGCATTTGAAGTTAAGTAACATATTACATCGAATAAAGATATGGCAGCATCATATTCTTTATTTAGTTTAAAGTCAACCATATCTGCCTGTAATGGTATAAAATTATCAATCCCCTTAAACTTTGCAAGGTAATTCATTGATTCACTTTTCTCTATTCCGGTAATATGGTAGCCGGCCTTGCTGAGTTGAAGAGAGTAATTACCAGTTCCGCTGCCTAATTCAAGCAATTGAGTTGCAGCAGGATTGTATGAATTTAAAAGTGCTATTATATATTCTGATTCTTTTTGATAATTCTTTTGTTTATAAAATAAGTCGTAATAGGTGCCATATAGTCCAAATGCGTCATCTTTCATTGTTGCTTCCATTCCGAAACGCTGCTTTTTGCTCCGCATATTGCAATTTTATCGTAACCTGCAATATAGGGTCCCTGCTTCACTTCTATGATTTCACTATCTTCCAGCATCTCAAAGCCATGGCCATAACCAGATAATAATACAACGTCACCCTGGCCTATAATACATTCTTCAACTAGATCATCAAGCTGATCATATAGCGATACCTTTATTTTACCTTTCCTGACAATCAAAGTCTCAAAGGTTTGAAGTATCACTTTTTCAACTTCCAGATGTTTATGAGGAACTATTACATACCCTTTCTCACGTTTCATATAACCTATCTGCTGAGAAAAATCATCAGGTGTGAAAAACTCTATGCCATCAGATTTATAAGTTGATCTAACAATTATGGCTAAGGTGTATCCCTGATGTATTATTTTTTCAATCATGCTATAGCAGGTTTAACTATTAGATATATTGTTATTGTTTAAGTGCGATTACAAGAGTATATGTAAGTAATTAATAAAGGTACAGCAATAGCCTTAAATAAGCCTTAAAGAGTCCTTAAAAAAACCTTAAAGTTTGGACTTTCGAATATTACAGGACCTCCTTAAAGCTAAGATATGTTAATCAGAGTATTATATAATACGTTGGGTATTCTTAAAAGGAAATTTTATTAAGAAATGATTTGTGTCTTTTTGTGGGATTAAATACTCTACAGAAGCATTATGATATTGGAGAATGCGTTTCACGATACTTAGACCTACCCCACTTCCTGGTTTATGATCAACGTTATCTCCACGTACAAAAGTATTAAAGAGTATAGTGGTGTCATTAACTTGCGGTGCCCTCCCTGAATTGATGACATTTATAATTAAACCTTCGGGATTTTGAACTAAAAGACAGATGGCATTTTTATTATCAGAATATAAATAAGCATTTTTAAAAAGATTAATAAAAGCCATTCTTAAGAGGGTTTCATCTCCATCAATTTCAAGTTTAACATCGTTGGATGTTTTATTTTCAATTGAAAAATGAAATTTAAAACCTTTATTAGTATTTAAGATTTGAGATGCAGCTTGAAAGATAACTTCATCCAACCTAACCAGATTTAAATTCTTTAAACGTTCAGAATTGTTAATCTCCGAAAGCAACAATAATGATGTAACAATGTCTGAAAGCTGATAGGTGTCTTTAGAAATATTTTTTAAAGTAAGTTTTAAATTTTTGTCCAGTTCCGGTTCTTGCAGAATATTTTCAATTTGAGCAGTTATTCTGGCTATAGGTGTACGTATTTCATGAGATGCATTCCCTGTGAATTGTTTTTGCCGCTGATACGCTTTTTCAATTCTATCTATCATTTGGTTAAAGGATACAGACAACGCATTAATTTCATCTTTAACTTCAGATATGGGAAGTCGCTTATTTAAATTTTTATCTGTAATTTCCTGAATTTCATTGCGCACTCTATCCAGTGGTTTAAAACTTTCTTTACTTAAATAATAAGATAATAAAGATGCAGCAAAAGTGCCAAAAACAAAAGCACCCAATAAAACATATTTAAGGTAATTTATATAAGGATTATTATTTATGTCTTCTGCAGAGGTAAGTACATAATAGGTATTTCCTGAGTATTTATACTTTATACCAACAACATCAAACTTTCTTTTTTTTGTATAAAAAACTCTGTTCTTTTCCACTTTCCGGAAATCCCTTTTGCTCCAATTAAAAAAATAGGAGTTGTTGCTTGTATAAAGCAATTCCTTTTTATTGTTATACACGGATGTTTTTTCATTGCTTAACCGGTTAACACGGTTCCGATCATATAACTCTAATAATTGTTTGTCAATTTCTTTAACACCTACTAAGAATTTTATAGTGTTTTCAGCACGCTGCACTAAGCGTGAATGGAATTCCTGTTGTCTGAAATTTGTAAAAAGAAAATACACAGAGATTAACACAGAACCTAAAATACCAGAAAATAAAAGGCTGAAGATTAAAGTAAACCGTTGTTTTAAATTCATGTTAATCTAAAACTTTTAAATAATAGCCATATCCCTGCCGGGTATGAATTAACTTAACGTCATGATCTTTATCAATTTTTGTTCTGAGAAAGTTAATATATACCTCAATGGTATTCGTTCCCGTTTCAAAATTCAGGTCCCAAACTTCAGATGCAATACTCCGTTTGGATACTATTCTTCCGTTTGAAGTAATTAACAGCTTTAATAATTTATACTCCTTTGGCGTGAGTGATATTTTTTTACCAGCCCTGATAACAGAAAAGTCAGTAATATTCACGATTAAATCAGACACCTTATACAGAACATCATTTGTTTTATCTAATTTATTAGTTCTGCGCAAAAGGGCTTTAATTCTTGCTAAAAGTTCTTCGAAATGGAATGGTTTTACCAGATAATCATCTGCACCGCTTTCCAGGGCCTGAACTTTGTCAGATACGGCTCCATATGCTGTAAGCATTAAAACCGGAGAAAAATGATCAGCATCTCGTAATCGTTTACATACACCGATTCCATTTAATGTAGGTACATTAATGTCAAGCAAATACATATCATACACTTCGGGATCAGTTTCAAATAGTTTGCCTCCGTCATTTATTATATCGCATATAAAACCTTGATTAGTTAAAAACAGCTTTATTTCCGAAGCCATTATGATATCATCTTCCAAAATCAGGATTCTGTTATTAAACATATTTGTAGATCACTAAAAAATTATTTCATGAATCTTTTCATCAAATATTTCCTCCGATCCAACTAAATTATACAAAAACCTTAAATAAAACTCATTGATTTCCTTTTACATAGTACAAATTATGCTTTGAGCATTATGCCGGATGTATAACTTTTTCTAAAAAGAAGACTCACAATGTTTTTTGAAAAGATGGTTACTTCAATATAACTTCGGTAGCACCATACCCATACCTGTTTTTATGCGCATCTAAATAAGTTTTAACCTGTTGATGTTTGCTTATAACTTTATGAATCTCGTATCGGAGTGTTCCATTACCTACTCCATGAATGAAAATAATGGAGGGAAGATTGTGGACAATAGCCGCTTCAAATGCTTTTTGAAAGTGATTCATCTGAATTTTTATGATTTCATCATTATTCAGGAACTGGTAATCATCCCTAAGTTTTTCTATATGCAGATCTACTTCTTTTAAAGGGTTTTCAATTTCTATTCTTTCTTCAGCCGGTTTAAAAAAGCTTTCTTTTAATTTTTGCGCATCAATAACCAATTCCTGGTTGTCTAATTGAAAAATCCAGCCATGTTTTTTTAATAAGGGCGTTTCCTTCATAGTTCCGGAAAAATTCTTAGCGTTAAACTTTACATCAAAAAGTATTGGTGTTTTTTTGCCAGTTTCCAATCCACTATAAAAAAGAGCCTGGATATTAAATTTAGGCCAGTTATTTAATTCACTTAAAGAAGCAGAGTATACTTTTGAAGTAGTTTCGGGTGCAATTATACCGGCAAAGGCACCTTGCACTTCATTGCCTTTTTCGATATTAAGCGTAATTAATAATTGGTAGGAGGTTTCATTAATTAAATGAAAATAAACTACTGAGCCTGCTGAAGTATCTGGGGCTATGGCTAGATAAATTCCGGTTGTTTTAAAATCATTTACGGGAATTGCTTTTTCATCATAAATCTGGTTTTCTGTTCCTTCATAAATATGACCATGAACTCTGGTAACCTTATTTACAGGTACGGGAATTTCAAAATCGTCCTCCCCTGTAACGCCAATCGTATGCTCATCGAATATTTTAGTAATATGCCCTTCATATTTCTCGTCCACAAAACGGACAAACTCACCTAATTTATAATCCATAGTTTCTAATACCGTTAAACCCTTATCATTTAACCAAATGAATGCTCTGGTTGCCAAAATTTATAAGAGGCAATTATTAATGGAAACCAGCACCTGCTTTGTATACTTGCAACTATTATATCAGGTAATCAATACTAGCGCTTCAATCTTTTAATGCTACGAATTTCTGTTTTATTTATTGTTATCACATTTTTTATTTCCTGCATACAAAGCGGGCCAATACCCGGAAAAACTAAGCCGTCATTTAAAGATGTAATCGGTACCCGGTACACAGAAGTGCGAAGAGCATTTGACAACGGAATTTCATTTAATAAATATGGGTTCCAGCTAGAACCTGAATGGATACTGCAGTTTACAGCGGAAGATTCCGTTAAAATATTCAGTCCTAAGGAAAAGCAGTTTATTCATTACCCCATCTATTACGATCATGATGCTATTTTTAATTTTGCCAGGGAATGGTTCAGGGTAATCCATGTGGAAAAGGATAGCCTTATCTTTCAGTTGCTCCAGGTACATGGAAAGGTTATTTCCAGTGAAACCTCCAATGTGTATATGACGTTTTACTCAGATAATTATTTAAGAAACGTTCTTCACGCGGTTCCGAAAAACCTGAAGCGTCCGAACCGGAAGGATAGTTTATTTGTTCGGTCGCGGGTGGCGTTGGCCAACAGCCATCCCGACAGCATTTTTGCCGCACGAAACCCAGCAGTGTTGCGGAGTAAAAATGCTGCAATATTGGTAGAAAAAGTGAAAGTTTCTCCTGATCCATTAAATGGTGTAAATCCTTCTGACGCATATCTTTTACCGGAATATGATATCACGATAGATAATGCGTATAAAGAGTTTAATTACTCCATTTCTGTGATAGTAAATGAAAAGGGAGAGATACATTTTAAACAATTTCTAACTTTTATTATGCCTGAGTTCGAAGAGTCTAAAAAACGAATTGTAAAAGCATTAATTGAGGGTTATTTGAAGCCATACGTTGAGATTCGTCCGGGAAATACGCTCGGGTTTACACACTCAAGTTCAATTAAGCTTAATTGAATTAGGCTATTGACTAATAATCATTTTGTACGTAAAAGGTGGTTTGGTTATCATCCGTCCCATCAGGTTCTCGAATATCCCTTCTTTCATTTTATGTCTGTTAAAACGGTATGTATACTCATCAATGTAGGCCTG
>DATLXK010000024.1:0-22135 GCA_035575925.1 Sphingobacteriaceae bacterium | reverse complement strand
AATTTTAATACCTGACTGATTATCGGCTGTCCGCTAAAGTTTTTAGATTTGTTCATGCTTGAAAGTGTCGTAACTCTAAAGTATGAACAAACGGGGTGACTTCGGTTGCCTCGTTTTATTTTAACCGGACACTACTGATTGAATTTATTTAACAATATCCATTTAATAAACCACATGATTAGTACACAACTCTATCACTTTAAAGAAGTTGTAAATCTTTCATTGATTTCTACAACATCAATTACTTCGTTTATAAAAGTCATGGAAATACTATGTGCCAGAAGGGTTCAAATAGCTCAATACCATCTAGAAGATAAGAATACTGTTTAATTCCACATCAGAATTCGCAAACATTTCCTCATATTTGCGGCTCTAAATAATTTCAGATTAAAATCAAATAAAAATGAAAGTTGCAGTTGTAGGCGCTACCGGCCTTGTAGGTTCGGTTATGTTAAAAGTTTTAGCAGAGCGTAATTTCCCGGTTACAGAATTAATTCCAGTGGCATCAGCAAGGAGTGCTGGTAAGGAAATCGAATTCAAGGGAAAGATGTACAAGGTTGTGACTATAGATGACGCCATTGGAATGAAGCCTGATGTGGCACTATTTTCTGCTGGTGGAAGTACGTCAATGGATCAGGCACCGCGTTTTGCAGAAGCTGGAACAATAGTCATTGATAATTCATCTGCATGGCGTATGGACCCATCAAAAAAGCTTATTGTTCCCGAAGTAAATGCAAATGTTTTGAGTTCTGAGGATCGGATTATTGCTAACCCGAATTGCTCTACTATACAAATGGTAGTAGTTTTAAAGCCACTTCATGAAAAATATAAAATTAAGCGTGTGGTGGTTTCTACCTATCAATCCGTTACAGGAACAGGTGTAAAGGCGGTAGATCAGTTGATGAATGAACGTAAGGGCGTGTTTGACGGACCCATGGCGTATGCTTATCCCATAGATTTAAATGTAATACCTCAAATTGATGTTTTCCAGGATAACGGATACACTAAGGAGGAGATGAAAATGATTCTCGAAACGCAGAAGATCATGGGCGATGATAGCATCCGTGTTACTGCAACCACTGTGCGTATTCCAGTTATGGGCGGGCACTCTGAGTCTGTAAATATTGAATTTGAGAATGAGTTCGAAGTTGATGAAGTTAGAGCCCTGCTGGAAGAACAAAGCGGAATAATTGTCGTGGATGATCCGGCAAATGCAAAATATCCGATGCCAAAAGATGCGCATGATAAGGACGAAGTATTCGTTGGACGTATCCGCAGAGACGAGTCTCAGCCAAATACATTAAACCTTTGGATAGTAGCTGATAACCTGCGTAAAGGTGCTGCTACAAATGCTGTTCAGATTGCCGAGCATTTATTAAAACAAAATTTATTGAGCTAATCTCAGGTTTTTATTAATCAGGGAAGAAATTCCTTTTTTATTGGATTAAACTAGTTAGGTATGAAACTTCGTATAGCATTTTTTCTTTGTTTTTTATCGTTAGTTAGTTCAGGTCAATCATTAAAGCAAAGAATTGAAACCGCATATACAGCATTTGAGAAAGATCCTCAATTAAAATATGCAATTAGTTCATTAACAGTACTTCACTCCCAAACCGGCGAGGTATTATTTTCACGAAACGGAAATATTGGACTAGCACCTGCTTCAACATTAAAAACAGTTACTTCTGCTACTGCCTATTACCTTCTTGGTTCTGATTTTGCCTGGAAAACCAATATTGGTTATACTGGCAGGGTTAATACGGGAGGTGTTTTAAATGGAGATTTAATAATCACCGGTGGTGGCGACCCAACTTTAGGAAGCTGGCGCTACAATAAAACCCAAACGAAAGTAATTTTTGACAACTGGATTGATGCGATCAGGAAAGCAGGTATTAAAGAAATAAAGGGCAATATAATTGCAGATGATAGTCTTTTTGGTACCCAGACGACACCGGTTGGGTGGACATGGCAGGATATGGGTAATTATTATGGGGCAGGTCCAAACTCTTTAACCTGGCGTGAGAACCAGGTAGATATAACATTCCAACCTGGAAATAACGTGGGTGATGCTACAAAACTTATTCGCACCGTACCCGATCTTAGCTATCTGAAAATTGTGAATGAGGTAAAAACCGGGAAAGCAGGAAGCGGGGATAATGTTTATATCTATTCTGCACCATATTCTGATTTAATTTATTTACGCGGCACTTATGGTATAGACCTTAAAAAACCTATTTCAGGCTCAATCCCGGATCCCGCTTTTGAGGTCGCATTCCGGTTGCAGGATACGTTAAACAGGATTGGAATAAAAACAGGCCTGGCTGCAACAACAACACGAAAAATGTCATTTTCAACACCATTAACTTCTTTTAATACTACGCCGATAGCTACAATAACTTCCCCTGCATTAGAGCAGGTTGTTTATTGGTTCAATCAAAAGAGTGTTAATTTATATGGAGAACACCTTCTTAAAACTCTTGCATGGAAATTTGGTAAAGAAGCGTCAACTCCTGAAGGCGTGAGTGTGGTTCAAAACTTCTGGAAGGATAAACTAAGCATTGATCCTGATGAAATAAATATTTCTGATGGGAGCGGCCTTTCACCAGGTAACAGAATAACTACTTCTGCCATGGCCCGCATTCTTCAATATGTAAAAAAAGAGCCGTGGTTTAAGAGCTATTTCGAGAGTTTTCCGTTGTATAATGATATGAAAATGAAAAGCGGCACTATTAGCGATGTTCTTGGGTATACGGGTTATCAAACGACTTCTTCAGGAGTTCCGGTTACTTTTTCTTTCATCATAAATAATTATAATGGCAGTGCTTCATCTGCAAGGCAAAAAATGTTTAATGTGTTAAATACTTTAAAGTAGTTATTATCAGCAGCATTCTGTATGTTGAAACTTCTAACCATAGCTTCAATTGGTTATTATCCAACTAAACTCATATTTAATTGTTATCTTAAAATAAACTGAATTTATTTGCACGGATATTAAGCAGAAAATCAGGGATTAATGGTTTAATATGTTTCTTATATATATTATTTTTTTCTTCCTGATCCTGCGTTTCACCGTTACTGTTTTCAATTTTATTTCAAATCCTAAACTTACTCATTCTGGTAAACAGCATCAGGATGCAGTATCTGTTCTAATACCCGTAAAAAATGATGAAAGTATTATAAATCTGATTGAATCCATCAGGGGCCAAAATTATAAAAATTACGAAGTGCTGATAAGTACTACAGAAGCTACACTAAAAACATGTGAAGCTCTTTGTAAAGACGACCAGCGTTTTAAGTGTGTTAATATACCTGAATTGAAATCCGGTTGGACAGAGAAAAACCTGGTTTGCGCCCAATTAGGGAACGCTGCCACAGGGAAGTATTTAATATTTCTGGATGCTTGCACAATAGTATCAAATGATTTAATAAATAATGCTGTGCAACGTATGAAAATACAACATTTAACTTTGCTTAGCTTGTTTACAAATCAATTAATGCTGACTATAGGAGAGCACTGTGTAGTGCCTCTTGTAAACTTTCTGGTACTTAATTTAATACCCTTAAGATTAGTCCGGCTGTTTAAAAGCCCCATTTTTTCCATTACAAATAGTCAGTTTATGATGTTTGATGCAAAAGATTATGCTGAACATGAGTGGCATCGATTAGTAAAAAAGAAGGAAGTTGGAGATAGTGAGATTATGAAACTCGTAAAAGGTCGGGGTTTTAAGGCCGAGACATTATTGGCCAATGGATTTATTTATTCCAGAATGTATAGAGGTTTCACTAATTCAGCTCATGGATTTAGCAACAGCATTATATCAAACTTTGGGAATAGCGTAACCGGTATGTCCATTTATATTTTCTTTGTAATACTAGGCCCCGTAGCTATTGCAATGTATATGAGTAACGAGTTGTTACTATTTGCTATCGGGCTAATAGTTTTAAGCCGGATGATGATCTCCTTGTCATCAGGTCAAAATCCCTGGCTAAACATCCTATTGCATCCGTTACAAATGCTATCCTTAATTTGGGTTGCTATCTTATCTGTTCAGAAGCACTTTACAAAAACAAAAAGCCATAAGTAATATAAAATTCATAAACTGAATTTCATCTCCTTCTATCATGTGCAAACATGCAGCACTAATAAACAAATTAGTATTTTTGCGTTATTAGACTATGAGCTATAACCTTAGGGCCACTATTGATCACGACTCCGGATTTTGTTTCGGGGTTGTGTACGCTATTGATATGGCTGAAGATATACTTGAGCAGGAGGGATATTTATATTGTCTGGGGGATATTGTGCATAATGATGAAGAGGTTGAGCGACTAAAATCCAAAGGGTTGCGGATAATTGATCATGAAGCGCTTAAAAATCTGCGAAATGAAAAAGTGTTGATTCGTGCTCATGGAGAGGCTCCTGATACTTACCGTACTGCTTTAGAGAATAATATAACATTAATTGATGCTTCCTGTCCGGTTGTATTAAAATTACAAAACCGAATTAAAAACTCGCATGACGCAAAAGAGAAGTTACTTATTTTTGGAAAACACGGGCATGCTGAAGTGATAGGCCTGCAGGGACAAACAAACAATGAAGCAATCGTTTTCCAGGATATTGCAGAATTAGAGAATATAGACTTGCCGCAAAACATTACATTATACAGCCAGACAACCAAAAGCACGGATAAATTTTATGCAATTAAGCAGCAGCTTATTGATAAAGGATATGAACTGAAAGCCAATGATACCATTTGCCGGCAGGTATCTAACCGTGATGAAGAACTCCGGAAATTTGTAGTGAATTTTGATAAGATTATTTTTGTTTCCGGTATAAAATCTTCAAATGGGAAAGTTTTATTTGAAGTATGCAAGAAATACAATCCTTCCACATATTTTATTTCAAACAAAAATGAATTATTGCCTTCTATGTTTAATCCGGGAGATAAGTTAGGTATATGCGGGGCAACCTCTACACCTATGTGGCTGATGCAGCAGGTAAAGGAAACGTTAGAAGCTTTTTAATCAACCCAGGATTTAATTATCAACTAATTTCAGATTGAACGATTACCGCTTATCTTCTAAATCATCTTATTTTTGCCATTAATGAGTTTATCGAAAAAAGGCGTATTGCTTGTTAATCTTGGCACTCCAGACAGTCCATCTGTATCTGATGTTCGTCGCTATCTGAATGAGTTTTTAATGGACGGACGTGTAATAGATGTCGATCCTGTTTGGCGAAATATTCTGGTAAAAGGAATAATCGTTCCATTCAGGGCTCCCAAATCGGCTAAATTATACAACGAGATTTGGTCGGATACAACAGGCTCTCCATTATTGCATTTCAGCAAGCTTCAGGCAGCAGCACTTAGTCAGCGTCTGGGTGACGACTATCATGTGGAACTTGCCATGCGGTATCAAAATCCATCGATAGAATCTGCATTAAATAAATTAAAAGACGCACAGGTAACTAGTATCAGGGTTATACCTCTTTTTCCGCACTATGCATCAGCAAGTACAGGATCAGTACTGGATAAAGTTATGGAGCTTGTCAAATCCTGGCAAACTATACCAAATATTTCTTTTGTTAATTCATTTCATGATAATGAATTAATGATCGAAACTTTTGTTGAACATGCTGTAAAGCATCATCCAGAAACCTATGATCATATATTATTCAGTTTTCACGGCTTACCGCAACGTCATTTAATAAAATCAGACCATTCCGGGAATCATTGCCTGAAAACTGATAGCTGTTGTGCAACGCTGACTGCGAATAATAAATTTTGCTATTCTGCCCAATGCTATGATACAGCCCGGTTAATCGCCGGGAAATTAAACTGGCCCGAAGACCGGTATACAGTTTGTTTTCAATCCCGGCTTGGGAAAGATCCGTGGGTTCAACCTTATACCAGCGAAGTTATCAAACAGGTAGCTGAAAAGGGTATTAAGCGTTTGTTGGTATTTTGCCCGGCTTTTGTTGCAGATTGTTTAGAGACTGTTTATGAAGTTACAGTAGAGTATGGAGATGAATTTAAAGCGCTGGGAGGTGAACATGTTCAGTTGGTAGAAAGCTTAAACGATCATCCTAAATGGATAGAAGCTTTGGAACAAATGGTACACAATGCAGTTTAAAGTGTTGTTTGTATGTGGCTCATTATCAGAGTAGTTGCTCCTTTATTTTCAATAACATACCTTTTACTAGCATCTCCGGCCTCAGTTCTTTTAGAATCATCCTGAAAAATTGACATAATATTGTCCAGACCGACGAAATCTTTAACTGAAAAGCCCGCTCCTCTTTCAATCAAATCTTTAGCTTCTGGAAAACGTTGATATTTCGGCCCGAAAACAACAGGAATACCCAGTGCAGCAGCCTCCAGAACGTTGTGAAGCCCTGCCCCAAAAGCTCCGCCAATATATGCTATATCGGCATATTGATATAATGAAGATAGCATGCCGATATTATCTATAATGAGTATGGAGTATGGAGATCCGCTTATTTCTGATTTCTGACTTCCAGCCTCTGACTTCAATAATTTTGAATATCTAATTGATTTTCCCGGCAAAATTTTTTCGAGGCTAGTTATTTTTTCTTCGCTTACCTCATGCGGAGCCAGAATGAATTTCCAGTCCGGATATTTTGGTATAAGCCGGGCTATTAAAGCTTCCTCATCAGGCCAGGTGCTGCCACCTATAAAAACCTTATACTCTCCACAAAAATCTTTAATAATATCAGATGTTTTTGGATGAAGGGCATTTTGCATTACCCGATCAAACCGGGTATCTCCGGTAATAGTTGAGTTTTCAAAGCCTAATTCTTTAAGCAGTAACTTACTTGCATTGTTTTGAACAAAAAAGTGGGTGACGAATTTGAGCATTTCCCGATTCAATCTGCCATACCACCTAAAGAACGACTGCTCTTTAATGAAACTGGCAGAAATGAGATAGAGAGGAATATTATGCTCATTTAGTTCTTTAAAGTAATGATACCAGTATTCATACTTGGTAAAGACAGCTATTTTAGGATTAATTAGATTAATAAGAGCATTGGCATTCTTTCTGGTATCAATGGGCAGATAAAAAGCCTCACCTGATAAAGAATTATGCTTTCTAATCTCATATCCTGAAGGGGAAAAAAAGGTAATGAACAGTTTTTCATCAGGATAATCTTTTTTTATTTGTTCCATTACCGGTCTTCCTTGTTCAAATTCACCAAGCGAAGCAAAATGAAACCAGATATATTGTTGTCCGGGATTAATTTTCCCGGAGATTTTTTCCCGGAGATTCTTTTGACCATTAAGCCATTGCTTAGCCTTGGTATTCCTCAATGATGCAATGCGGATACTCAAGATATACAACTGAATGCCCAGATCGTATAGAAAAATCATTAAAAGTATTTTTATCTTCGCCGAAGATAATATTTAAAAGATTTAGCACTTAAAATAGATGAAAATTGCTATTGTAGGAACAGGATATGTAGGTCTGGTTACAGGGACATGTTTGGCGGAAACGGGAAATACAGTTACTTGTGTAGACATCAATGAAGAGAAGGTACAAATGATGCAAAACGGTCAACTGCCTATTTATGAGCCCGGTCTGGACATACTATTTCACCGTAATATCGAACAGGAAAGATTGAAATTTACAACCAGTCTTTCAGAGGCAATTAAAGAAGCAAAACTAATATTTATTGCTTTGCCGACTCCTCCAGGTGACGATGGTTCTGCCGACCTGAGTTATGTTCTGGGTGCAGCAAAAGATATTGCAAAGCTTATAACGGAGTATAAAGTAGTTATTACTAAGTCTACTGTTCCTGTTGGCACAGCAGATAAAGTAAAAAAAGTCTTTAAAGATAATACCAGTATAGAAGTTGATATAGTTTCTAATCCAGAGTTTTTGCGGGAAGGTGTTGCCGTAGAAGATTTTATGAAGCCGGATCGTGTAGTAGTTGGAACAACCAGCGAACGCGCACAAAAGCTTATGACTGAATTGTATAACCCATATGTTCGGCAAGGTAATCCTATCATTTTTATGGATGAGCGGTCGTCAGAATTGACCAAATATGCAGCAAATTCCTTTCTGGCTACTAAAATTTCATTCATGAATGAAATTGCCAACTTGTGTGAGCTTGTAGGGGCCGATGTGGATTCCGTACGCCGGGGTATTGGAGCAGATGACCGTATCGGTAAGCGTTTCCTTTTCCCTGGAGTGGGTTATGGAGGCAGTTGTTTCCCAAAAGATGTTCAGGCGCTTGAAAGATCAGCCACAGAAACCAACTACGATTTTAAGATACTCAAGTCTGTCATGGAGGTAAATCAGCTTCAAAAGATAAAACTTGTAGAGAAAATACGTGCTTATTATAAAGGAGATCTAAAAGGTAAGAAACTTGCTATATGGGGACTTTCCTTCAAACCCGAGACCGATGATATTCGTGAAGCGCCGGCATTGTACGTAATTGAGGAACTATTAAAAGATGGAGCTTTGATCAGTGTATTTGATCCGGAAGCAATGAATAATGTAAAGGATGTGATAGGAGATAAAATAATATATGCTCATGATCAGTACGAAGTGTTAAGAGATGCAGAAGCACTGCTCGTTATCACAGAATGGTCGGTATTCCGGAATCCTGATTTTGATCGGATGGAAAGCCTGTTAAAACAAAAGGTAATTTTTGATGGTCGTAATTTGTACGATTTGCAGAAAATGATTGATTGCGGTTATTATTATAACAGCATAGGACGTAAGGTAATTGAGGCATGAATTCACGCAGAAGAATATTAATTACCGGGGCAGCGGGCTTCCTGGGATCCCATTTATGTGATCGGTTCATAAAAGAAGATTTCCATGTTATTGCTATGGATAACCTGATTACGGGTGATCTTAGAAATATTGAGCACTTATTTAAACTGGAGAACTTTGAGTTTTATAATCACGATGTGTCCAAATTCGTTCACGTTCCGGGAGAGCTTGACTATATCCTTCACTTTGCTTCGCCTGCAAGCCCCATTGATTATTTAAAAATCCCTATTCAAACATTAAAAGTTGGGTCGTTAGGAATCCATAATCTTTTAGGGTTAGCACGGGCAAAAAACTCCCGGATTCTTATTGCATCAACATCAGAGGTTTACGGAGATCCAAGTGTAAATCCCCAACCCGAAGAATACTGGGGAAATGTAAATCCTGTTGGACCAAGAGGCGTTTACGATGAAGCAAAACGTTTTCAGGAGGCCATTACAATGGCGTATCATACATTTCACGGCCTGGAAACTCGTATTGTGCGGATATTTAACACATACGGTCCAAGAATGCGACTAAATGACGGGAGGGTGCTGCCGGCATTTATCGGACAGGCGTTACGTGGAGAAGACCTTACCGTATTTGGTGATGGTTCTCAAACCAGATCCTTTTGCTATGTAGATGACTTAATTGAAGGAATATACAGGCTGTTATTTTCTGACTATGCTTTACCGGTAAATATTGGCAATCCCGATGAAATAACGATCAGTCAGTTCTGTGAGGAAATAATTAAACTAACAAATACAGATCAAAAAATAGTATACCGCGAATTACCCACAGATGATCCCAAGCAAAGAAGACCTGATATTACCAAAGCCAGGGCTATTTTGGGATGGGAGCCAAAAATAAACAGGGCTAATGGTTTAAAGATCACTTATGAATATTTTAAATCTCTTCCAACGGATTTACTTGAAAGGGTTGAGCATAAAGACTTTAGTAATTATAACAGGTAATGATTAAGAAAAAGATTTTAGTGACAGGAGGAACCGGGTATATCGGTTCTCATACGGTTGTGGAATTAATCAATGCAGGTTATGAACCCATTATAATCGATAATCTTTCGAATTCCACTGAAAAGATCATTGAGCAGATTGGGAAAATTACAGGATTAAAACCACTACATTTTACGATTGACCTTGCCGATGAAAGAGCTACGTTAAACTTTTTACATCAGCATGATGATATATCTGGTGTAATACATTTTGCAGCGTATAAAGCTGTCGGTGAGTCTGTTCAATTACCCTTAAAATATTACCGTAATAATTTCTATTCACTTATAAACTTACTTTCCGGATTTCAGGGAAAGCAGACTAATTTTGTTTTTTCATCAAGTTGTACGGTTTATGGACAACCAGATAGATTACCAGTTACTGAAGAAGCGCCTGTAAAAAAAGCAGAATCTCCTTATGGTAATACGAAGCAGATCGCTGAGGAAATTCTTTATGAAGTAGCTCAGGTAGAAGAGCAGCTTAAAGTAATTTCACTTCGATATTTTAACCCTGTTGGTGCACATTCATCTGCATTAATTGGTGAGCTTCCTATTGGAATACCACAAAACCTGGTGCCATTTATTACTCAAAGTGCTATCGGTAAAAGAGGAGCAATAACTGTTTACGGGGATAAGTATAATACGCCTGATGGCAGCTGCATACGTGATTATGTTCATGTTGTTGATCTTGCTAAAGCACATGTTGCTGCCATAAAATATATGGAAGATAAAGATCATAACACTAAATATGATGTGTTTAATATTGGAACCGGCAAAGGAAGTTCAGTGCTTGGGATCATTAACGCATTTGAGCATGCTACAGGTGTTAAACTGGATTATAATATAGGTGAAAGACGTGCAGGAGATATTGAACAGGTTTACGGAGATGTAACTAAAGCAGAAAGTAAATTAGGCTGGAAAGCAGAACTCGGTATTAATTCGATGATGCACTCTGCCTGGGAATGGGAAAAATATATTAAAAATAATCCTTTATCATAAGTGAATAAAATACTAATCACCGGGGGCGCCGGTTTTATTGGCTCGCACGTAGTGCGGCGTTTTGCTACTAATTATCCTGAATATGAAATAGTAAATCTGGATAAACTTACCTATGCAGGGAATCTTGCCAATCTGCATGATATAGAAACAAAATCTAATTATAGATTCATAAAGGGTGATATTGTTGATGCCGGATTTATAGATCAGTTATTTGCTGATGAGAAATTTGATGGAGTTATCCACCTGGCCGCTGAATCTCATGTGGATAGGTCAATCACAAACCCGCTCGATTTTGTATTGACCAATGTAGTTGGAACGGTTAACCTGCTAAATGCAGCACGAAATCATTGGAAGGGGAATTATGACCAAACCCGGTTCTATCATGTATCTACCGATGAAGTATACGGCACATTAGGTGATGCGGGTATGTTTACAGAAGAAACAGCATATGATCCGCATAGCCCTTATTCTGCATCGAAAGCAAGCTCAGATCATTTTGTAAGAGCTTACCAGGATACTTATGGCCTGAACACAGTGATATCAAACTGTTCAAATAATTATGGATCATATCATTTTCCTGAAAAATTGATCCCGTTATCTATCAATAATATCACTAATAATAAACCTATTCCGGTTTACGGAAAAGGTGAAAACATACGCGACTGGCTTTGGGTGGAAGACCATGCCCGTGCAATAGATGTAATATTTCACCAGGCAAAATCGGGAACAACATATAATATTGGCGGTCATAATGAATGGAAGAATATTGATCTGATCCGTTTATTATGCAGAATAATGGATAAAAAACTGAAGCGTGCACCCGGGACTTCTGAGAAACTAATAACTTATGTAACCGATCGTGCGGGACATGACCTGCGGTATGCAATTGATTCCACAAAATTGCAAAATGATTTAGGTTGGACCCCTAGTCTGCAATTTGAAGAAGGATTAGAGAAAACAGTAGACTGGTACCTGGAAAATGAGGAATGGCTTAACGAGGTTACATCGGGAAACTACAAGTCATATTATGAAGATCAATATGTACATCGTCAATAAAAGCTCTATTCATAGCGAAGTGCTTCAACCGGATCTAGTTTAGACGCTTTAATTGCCGGATATAATCCGGAGATCAATCCTACACCAATACATAGGGTCAGTCCCAGGAATGTCCACATCCACGGCATGATAAATGAGCCTCCCATGATCATGGAAAGGATATTGCCAATTGTAATTCCTAATATTACCCCTGTAATTCCACCAATCAGGCATATAACTGTAGCTTCAATTAAGAATTGCCGCCTGATTACATATGGTTTTGCCCCGATTGCTTTTCGTATACCAATTTCGCGTGTTCGCTCAGTAACAGAAACAATCATGATGTTCATCAAAGCAATTGCTGCTCCTATTAATGTTATAGCACCAATAGTTATACCGCCAATACGTACATATTTTAAATTTTCCAAAAGAGTCTGGGCAATAGCATCGCTTTTAGTAACTTCAAAATTATTCTCTTTTTGAGCGTTTAACCCTCTAATCTTACGGAACGTTGCGGTAGCCTCACCTATCGCCGGGTCCATTTGTTGAGGTTGATCCATCATTACAGAAATAGTGTAAGATGGATTAGAAATAGTCATGGTTTGTTTAGCCCTTAACAAAGGTATTACTGCGGTTCTGTCGCCACCAAAACCGGCACTTGAACCCTTTTCTTCAAAAATGCCAATAACTTTATATTTGTTGTTTCCAATCGATATGATCCTATTAACAGGATCTCCGTCTTTAAAAAGCTTGGTTTTTATTTCGTTACCTATCATTACCACGTTAGTGCCAAACTCAAGTTCCGACTGTGAAAAATTTCGTCCTGATGCCAGCTTAAAGCCACCTGTTAACAAGTAATTCTCATCAGCACCCAGTACATTGATATTTGGATTGGTTTTATAATTACCGTTTTTTGCTGTAGCAGCAAATGATGAAAAGGTATTTATTGAAATTATAGCTGGAAAATCAAATCTGCTTTTGAAATCAACTGCTTCATTGTAAGTAATGTTTTTAAATCTTTTAGGCCGTTCCCCACCTCCGCCGATGCGTATTCCTAATCCACGATTCCTTATAGTGAAGGAATTAGAGCCCATGCTTGAAAACGTTTGATTTAACGAGGCTTTAATAGCGTCAATGGAAGTTAAGATACCTACAAGCGCAGTAAGGCCAATAGCAATTATAAGAGCAGTAAGAAATGTTCGTAATTTATTGCTGCGAATAGAGTGAAGAGAAAGCTTGATGTTTTCGATATAGTTCATTTAATCCCGGAACCGTTAAAATACAAAATCCTGCTGTTTTTGACGGCAGGATTTATAGTATGTTACAAATCTTTATACTGAAAAAGATGTTCCGCAACCGCAGGTACTGGAAGCATTGGGATTGCTGAAAGTGAATCCCCGGGCATTTAAACCATTTTGAAAATCAACCTGCATCCCGATAAGGTATAAACCATGCGCCTTGTGCATATATACCTTAATTCCGTCTATAGCAAACTCCTCATCACCATCTTTTTTCTGATCAAAACCCAGAACATAATTCATACCTGCGCATCCACCGCCTTCAACACCTAAGCGCAGACCAAAGTCTTCGCCAAGCTCCTGTTGCTGTATCAGTTTCCTTATCTCATTTTTCGCTCCTTCGGTAAGAGTTACTGGTGCTGTATTATTTAAAGTTAACGAACTCATAATTGTTGAGAAATGATACACAAATATACGCTAAATTGCTCACTTTTGTTAACCTCTGATATTTGTGACAGAACCATAACATAGATCAACATGGATTTAATTCCTTATTTAATAGACTTGTTTAAATATATTATTGCAGGGCTGATTGTCTTTTTTGTTGCGTGGGGTATTATTAAGACTTACGTTGACCGAATTTATAATTTGCAAAACGATTCGCTTAAAAGAGTAGCCCAGACCCATGTTCTTCCCTTGCGCTTGCAAGCCCATGAGCGGTTAGTAATGTTTCTCGAAAGGATAAATCCGGCGGCCATGCTGATTAGACTGCATGTGCCTGGAATAAATGCACGTGAAATGCAAAATATAATACTTGCAGATATTCGGGCAGAGTATCAACACAACATCACTCAGCAGCTTTATGTAAGCAATCAGGCATGGGGAATTGTTAAAAAGATAAAGGAAGACACGATTAGTATGGTAAATATGGCTGCTCATAGCTTACCCGGAGAGCAATCAGGCAAGGAACTAAGCAAGACTATTTTAAACCATTTAGCTTCAATGGAGGATGAAAATCCTTATGATGTGGCTTTGATTTTAATTAAGCGGGATATTCACAAGCTGTTTTAATATGGGCGATAAAAAATTTTCAACAACTTCCGGTATTGAAATAAAAGACGTTTATACCAAAGCTAATCCATTAACCGAGCTTCCCGGGGAGTTTCCCTTTACACGCGGAGTGCAGAAAAATATGTACAGGGGCAAACTGTGGACAATGCGCCAATATGCGGGGTTTTCTACTGCAGAAGAGTCAAATCAGCGCTATCATTATCTTTTAGGTCAGGGCACTACAGGATTGTCTGTCGCTTTTGACTTGCCAACCCAGATTGGGTATGACTCGGATCATCCCATGTCTGAAGGAGAAGTTGGTAAAGTCGGAGTTGCAATAGATTCGCTTCGGGATATGGAAATCCTTTTTGAGGGTATCGAACTGGAAAAGATAACTACTTCTATGACTATTAATGCCACAGCTCCTGTTTTGCTAGCCATGTATATTGCTGTGGCAAAAAAGCAGGGAGCTGATATAAAACTTATATCAGGCACTATACAAAACGATATTTTAAAAGAATATGCGGCTAGAGGAACGTATATCTACCCCCCAAAGCCTTCTATGCGTTTAATTACAGATGTTTTTGAGTATTGCAGTAAGGAGGTCCCTCAATGGAATACCATTTCTATTTCCGGGTATCATATTCGTGAAGCAGGGTCAACGGCAGTTCAGGAGTTGGCATTTACCCTGGCTAACGGCAAGGCGTATTTACAGGCGGCCCTGGCTAAAGGATTAGATATTAATATATTCGGAAAACGTCTTTCATTTTTTTTTAACTGTCATAATAACTTCTTCGAAGAGATAGCAAAATTTAGGGCTGCAAGAAGAATGTGGGCCCATATTACCAGAAATTTAGGTGCTACGGATCCTAAAGCACAAATGCTGAGGTTTCACACACAGACAGGCGGCTCTACTTTAACTGCACAACAGCCCCTAAATAATGTGATCAGGATAACTAACCAGGCAATGGCTGCAGTGCTTGGAGGTACACAGTCGTTACATACAAATGGTTATGACGAAGCGTTGTCGCTTCCAACCGAGGCAGCTGCAAAGATTGCCTTACGTACACAACAGATTATTGCATTTGAAAGCGGGGCAGCAGATACGGTGGATCCGCTTGCAGGTTCTTTTTTCATAGAAAATTTAACTGATGAAGTAGAAGCAGCGGCGTGGGAATATATTGAAAAAATAGACGCGATGGGAGGAGCGGTAAATGCCGTGGAGAATGGGTATATTCAACAGGAAATATCCGGAGCGGCTTATCAATATCAAACCGATTTGGAAAACAATGAACGCATTTTAGTAGGGGTTAATAAGTTTACCTCTGAAGAAGATGTACATCCAGAAGTTTTCAGGGTAGATGATTCAATAAGAAAACTGCAAATTGATAAATTAACGAGATTAAAATCTGAACGTGATAATGAAGCTGTACAAAAGGCACTGAATGAGCTTTTAGAAATTGCCAGGGGAGATGATAATGTGATGCCGGCTATTCTCACTGCAGTGGAGGTTTATGCAACCTTAGGGGAGATTGCAGATACTTTAAGAAATGAGTTCGGTGAATACTGATAATAAATACCAATTATTCGTATTAGGTTAATAATCTGAACATTAGAGATAAAAATAATCCATATTTTGGATGAAAATGAAGGGTTTAAAAGTTATAATACTTGTATTTTTCAGGACTAATTTATGTAGCGCAAGTTATTCTTCTGCCACACAATAAGTTATCGGGAATTTTAAAAATTAGTTTTTTAAATAGAATTTTTTTCGAATATTCGATGTTCCTAAAGGGGCTGAGTTTTTCAATCAGCAAGAGTTGTGAATCAGATCATTATAAGTAACTGTATGGAAAAAACTAGTACAAACGTATGGAATAACTGTCTCCAGATTATAAAGGACAATATCCCGGCTCAGAGTTTCAAAACTTGGTTCGAGCCGATTAAAGCCCTGCGTTTGGAAGGCAATGTTTTAACCATACAAGTGCCTAGTTTATTTTTTTATGAATGGCTTGAAGAGCATTATGTAGGTCTGTTGCGAAAAACAGTTAAGAAACAGCTTGGTGAAGAAGGAAGACTGGAGTATAATATAGTTGTAGAGAAGTCGTCTAACAGCAAACCTTATACTACTAATATGCCCTCTAACGGAAATGGAGCGGAAGGAAAGAACCAGTCCATGCCAATGCCAATTTCTTTAAATAAGGATATTAAAAATCCCTTCGTTATTCCCGGGCTAAAAAAATTACAGGTCGATCCTCAGCTTAACGGTAATTACAGTTTTGAAAATTTTATTGAAGGAGATTGTAACCGGTTAGCCCGATCTGCAGGTTATGCAGTAGCCGGAAAACCGGGAGGCACTTCATTCAATCCGCTAATGATATACGGAGGTGTTGGATTAGGTAAAACACATCTTGCACAGGCAATAGGGAATGAGATTAAACGCACCATTCCTGATAAATTGGTTATTTATGTTTCTTGTGAGAAGTTCTGTCAGCAGTTTGTAGATTCGTTAAAGAATAATACAATTAATGATTTTGTAAATTTTTATCAGGCGATGGATGTGATTATCATGGATGATATCCACAATTTTGCCGGAAAAGAAAAAACACAGGATATATTCTTCCATATTTTCAATCATTTACATCAATCAGGTAAACAATTGATCATTACCTCTGATAAGGCCCCAAAAGATATTTCTGGACTTGAAGAGCGGCTTTTAAGTCGATTCAAATGGGGTTTATCTGCAGATCTACAAGTTCCGGATCTGGAAACGCGTATGGCTATACTGCAGAAAAAGATGTATATGGATGGTATTGAGCTACCAGGCGAGGTAGTAGAGTATGTGGCCCACAATATTGATAATAACGTTCGGGAACTTGAAGGGGCCATGGTATCATTGCTTGCTCAGTCTACTTTAAACCGAAAAGAGATTGACCTGGCACTGGCAAAATCAATGCTTAAGAACTTTATTAAAAATTCCTCCAAGGAAATCTCCATGGAATATATTCAGACACTGGTTTGCGAATATTTCGAAGTGCCTATAGAAATGGTGAAGTCAAAAACGCGTAAGCGTGAAATTGTTCAGGCACGCCAGATATCCATGTATCTTGCTAAAATACACACCAAAACATCACTTAAGTCTATAGGTGCTTTTTTTGGCGGCAGAGATCACTCAACAGTTATATATGCATGCCAGACAGTAGATGATCTTATTGATACTGATAAGAAGTTTAAAGGGTATGTTGCAGATATTCAGAAGAAACTGAAAATGAGTTAATGTGAATTCAGGTAAAACTTTATCCGTTAATTATACATGACTTGACACAAAGCAGCAGAAAGACTCTCTGATAGGTTTGCTGATATGATATAGGCTATCTTAAATACAACTTATCTAAAGATGTTAATTGGTGTATCTTTTTCCGTATTTCATTTCTTTTTTTGAAAAGCAGAATTATCCTGTTAAAAATATTTTTTTCATTTTTAATTGAATCATGATATTTAAGTTCTGCTGTCTTTTTAATCATGTTTACTTCTTGTTTATATTTTAGAGAAGCCTTAATATTTTTACGACTGGTAGAAATTATTTGACATTGTTGATTTTCCATAGTATTTTTCAAAATAGATAAATCTTCTAAATTCAATGCTCTTCCCGGGCTTAGAAGATTGAAGACAAAAAAGAGACCTTTACAGTCTCTTTTTTGTTTAATTACCAGCTCCCGCTGGCACCGCCACCACCGAATCCACCACCTCCAAATCCACCGAACCCGCCACCTCCTGATCCGCCGAATCCGCCACTTCCACCTCCCCAGCCACCACCACTGCTTCGGCCCATACCAGAACCCATTAACAACCACCAAAAAGGACTTGCAGCACCCCGGCTGCTAATTACCTGACCGCCACCACCTCCTCTTCCGCCACGTTTAGATATAATTATTAGAATAATGACAATGATGATAATGAAAAAAGTTTTATTGCCGGATTTTCCGCTTGCGGGTTGTTTTTTATCGCTTTTATATTCGCCTTTTGTATAAGAAATAATTGCATTGGTGCCACTTTCCAATCCCTGGAAATAATTTCCCTGCTTAAAGTAAGGTTTAATCTCGTTTTCTATAATACGTTTAGAAATTGCATCAGGTAACGCCCCCTCCACTCCATAACCGGTTTGAATGGTAACCTTCCGGTCTCCCAGCGAGGCAAGCACCAGAACTCCATTATCTTTATTAGCCTCGCCAATTCCCCAGCTATGAGCAAGGCGGGATGCATAGTCAGAAATTTCATAACCATCTAAAGATTGTATTAAAACGACTGCTATTTGTGTGGATGTAGAATCAGCAAACGTAACTAGTCTTTGCTCTAAAGCACTAATTTCAGCTGCTGAGAGCGTATTAGTATAATCATTAACTAGTTTATCCGGTTTGGCAGGAAAAGTTTGTCCGGATACAGATACCGTAGATAAAAGAAAAATATAAAGAAGCAGATGTCTAAAATACATAGTGTTCTGGCTAATTGCCATCTCTGAAAATTACGGTGTCCGGCAACTCATTAATGTCACCATCCTGGAAAGGGAAAAAAGTTTTAAGCTGCTCTCCTGCAAGCTCAACCCCGGTAATAATTCCTTCAACCATATTTCCGGATTTAAATTCTCGAAGCATGGCATCTTTTGTATTGTCCCAAAAATTTTCGGGAGTAACCTGGTTAATGCCGGCATCGCCAATTATAGCAAACTGGTGATCTTTAATTGCAATATAGATCAATACACCGTTTTTAAGTACAGTTTTATCCATACCTAATTCTTTGAAATAAGCTACTGCACGATCAAGCACAGGTATTTTACAGCTCTGTTCAACACAAATCCGTATTTCACCCGAAGTGAACTTTTCTGCGGCTTCAACAGCCTTTTGTATACGCTGTAACTCATGATCATTAAACACACCCATACTAAAATTCTACCTTCGGTGCTTGCTTGGAGCCGGCATCTGCCTGGAAATAGCCTTTTTTCGCAAATCCAAACATTCCCGCTGTAAGGTTATTCGGGAAAGAACGGATCTTGGAATTGTATTCTTGTGTAGCTTCATTAAACCTGCCCCGCGCTGTAGCAATCCGGTTCTCTGTCCCTTCCAGTTGTGCCTGCAATTCTAAAAAGTTCTGATTTGCTTTAAGATCAGGATATTTTTCCACTACAACCATCAGTCTTCCAATTGATTGTGATAATCCATCCTGTGCGGATTGGAATTTAGCAATAGCTTCAGGTGTAAGTTTTGAAGCATCAACGTTTACCGATGTGGCTTTGGCGCGGGCATCAATAACTTTAGTTAGTGTCTCCTGTTCAAATTTCGCAGCTCCTTTTACGCTGTTAACTAAAGTAGGAATTAGATCGGCACGGCGCTGATAACTGGTTTCAACCTGAGCCCATTGCGACTGAACCTGCTCATCTAATTTTACCATGGTATTATATCCGCAAGAGCTTAATGAGAACAGGGCAACTAATCCTACTATTGTATAAATTAACTTTTTCATTTTTTTCATTTAAATTGATTGGTCGGTGAAATTACATCTTATCATTTAAAATTCATATTAAAATATATGTTTCTGTAAATTACCGATATTTAAAGCTTTTAAATGAAATGCTTTTATTTAGGCGGTACAAAAATATAAACTTGTTTTTTCTTTTTATCATAGGGAGTTGTTGTGTGTTCATACCGCTGGGAATATAAATTAAACAATTTCATTCCCCTTTCAATCACTGGTGTTTATATGAAGCAGGGCAATGTTTTAGAAACATTGTTTGGTGGAGCATATATAATTATCTCCCATTACCCAATCCTTCAGGAATTTACCCCCGTTTTATTATAAATAGTATTTTTGCATTTCCGGGATAAAACCCCGGCATTATATATGGTATCTGAATTAGAGATTATTCTTCTTCCTGAACAGATTACAGATTCACACCTGATCAGGATACAGGCTGCAAAAAAATTAAATATCCACCTGGATAGAATTACAGATATTCAAATTCTCAAGCGATCCATTGATGCCCGCTCACGTAACATAGTTTACCGTTTAAAGGTGAAAGTTTTTGTAGATGAGCCTGTTGTTCACCACATATTTAATTTTGAATATCCCAATATTAAAAACGCAGAACCTGTACTCATAATTGGGGCCGGGCCTGCAGGATTATTTGCAGCCTTGAAATGTATTCAATTAGGGTTAAAACCTGTTATTTTGGAGCGGGGCAAAGACGTAAAGCAGCGAAGACGTGATCTCGCATCGATTAATAAGCTGGGAATTGTTAATACGGAATCCAACTATTGTTATGGTGAAGGTGGTGCAGGAACCTATTCGGATGGAAAATTATATACCCGTTCCAATAAGCGGGGTGATGTAAATGAAGTACTCCGGATTTTGGTAGCGCATGGTGCTGCGGATGATATTTTAATTGATGCCCGCCCTCATATTGGAACAAATAAGCTTCCTCAAATAATAACTGCCATTAGAGATACTATTTTAAATGCCGGGGGGGAAGTTATTTTTAATTGCAAAATAGTTGATATCCTTATACAAGGAAGTAAAGTAAAAGGTGTTAAAACTGCGGATGACGAAACGATTAACGGAAAAGCTGTGATACTGGCTACAGGTCACTCGGCCAGAGATATTTATTCTATATTAAAGAAACATAATATTTTTCTGGAGGCAAAGCCTTTTGCATTAGGCGTGAGAATTGAGCATCCCCAGGAAATAATCGATCAGGCGCAATATCATTGTGCGGTACGGAGCCCGTATTTGCCGCCATCTTATTACAGCCTGGTAGCACAGGTAGAAGGTCGCGGTGTGTTCTCCTTTTGCATGTGTCCCGGTGGTATTATTGCTCCGTGCTCAACGGATTCTAATGAAATTGTAGTTAATGGATGGTCGCCATCTAAACGAAATAATCCTTTTGCAAATTCAGGTACTGTTGTTCAAATTAATCTTGATGATATTGCAGGGTCTGATGATGATCCTTTTAAGCTTTTAAATTTTCAGGCAGGAGTAGAGTATAACGCATTTTTAGCCGGCGGAAACCGGTCTTCCGAGCAAGCGGGATTAATAGCACCTGCACAAAGAATGGTTGACTTTGTGGAAGGTAAACTTTCAGTCGATCTGCCCGTAAATTCCTATTTACCCGGAACTAAAAGTGCCGATATGACTGATGTGCTTCCTGCGTTGGTTTATAACCGTTTAAAAGAAGCATTGCCCGCTTTTGGCCGAAAAATGAAAGGGTATTTTACAAATGAAGCTATATTGGTGGGAGTTGAATCCAGAACTTCATCACCGGTTCGCATCCCCAGAGATAAAGAAACATTACAGCATCCACAGGTTGGTGGATTGTTTCCATGCGGTGAAGGTGCAGGATATGCCGGTGGCATAGTTTCTGCTGCAATTGATGGTATGAATTGTGCTGAAGCAGCATTTAAAAGTATAAGATGAAAAAAACGTTAATTCTTGGAGCAACTCCAGATTCAACCCGATATGCAAATTTAGCGGCAAACAGGTTAGTTCGGTATGGGCATCCGATAGTGAATATTGGATTAAAAACCGGCGAAGCAGCAGGTGTACCCATAGAAAAGCCAAAAGATATCTACACTGATATTGACACCATAACCATGTATGTAGGTACCCGCAATCAGGAATCGTATTACGATTATATACTGAGTACTAATCCACAACGTATAATTTTTAATCCGGGTACGGAAAATTATCAATTAGAAGCACTAGCCGAAGAGAAGGGTATTGAATGTGTGCAAGGGTGCACTTTAGTCATGCTATCTACAGGGCAATTTTAACTGTAAGAATAATATTGGCTTAATATTAGTTGATTTATATATCTCACATATACAGTAATTTGGCATCATTTCAAAAACTCTTTTGTTTCTAAGGTACAAAGCCCTTATATTTGCATCCCGTTAGGCCGGAGGGCAGGGCATTGAGAAGGATTAATACTAAGAAAGATTGCTATTGAGGATGATGGAGAGTGACTCAGCGTTGTAAGAAG
>DATLXK010000023.1:0-142828 GCA_035575925.1 Sphingobacteriaceae bacterium | reverse complement strand
TATTCTTTACATTTATCATCGTTTGGAAATCGGGCCTGAAACTCGAATAAGGATAAACTTTTAAATCTTTTCTCCATACAAATGCTCATTTTCTTAGCAATTTAAGCATAATTATAATATTAAAAAAGTGCCTAATTCAATCATTTAGTTTAATTTGCCTTAATCTATTTTAAAATATAATCTGCATTTAAATACATATATGCACACATATGTACAATTATGAGCAAAAATACAAAAGATAAATGTACTCCGGCGCTGGGTACTAGCCCTCTTTACGACACCGTAGAGAGGGTTTTTGCTTTATGGTAATTTTTAAATATTGCCCCATTGCATTGAAATGAGGTTTTTGGTTCGATCTCCGGCGGGGGTGACCCGGATGTACAAAGGTCGAACCAGTTGTATTTCAAAGACCTTCTATCAAAAAGACTCGCAACGATGAGTGACGAAGCAAAGTTTTGAAATTTTAAAAAAAACATCGAAAATACAATTTAATCCCTATTTCGGATGAGTAGAGGAAGTAGACTCAGAATCTATTGATTTCGTGTTCTAGGCCCTTGTAATTGCTCATTTAATTGTAAAATCCCGAATCAATTTGAACTGGGGTTTTGTCTGCTCTATATTTTTAAGTTTCAACTAGAAAAACTTTACAGGATTTTGGTTTCTCAATACTGAAAATTCTCCGCAGGAAAGTTTTTAAAACGATAAGTAAGTTAGTCGATGGCCGTATAATTTTAGTTTCCGTTTGCTCATACTGTTTAGATATCACAATTAGTTCGATAAAGATTTATTATTTTGCCAAAAAAATGAGAAATCTATCTTTAAAAATTATCTTCACTGTCCTTATATTCTGGCTTACAGATGTAAAAGCTCAAGAATTAATGAGCTATCAACAACCCAAAGATTATGAAATGCCGCCCAAAATGATCCCAACGATCAGGAAATATTGGGTAAGCCTTCCTAAAGATTATAATGAAACAACTAACCGGTATCCAATAATTTTTTTGTTTGAAGGACCAAGCACTACATTATTAAATTTTGATTTGCAAGGTAATGTAAAAGCTCCTGTTATCCGATGGTAAGATGCCTGGTCCGGGGTAGCCTGTGGCCCTGCGTGTATAATAAATTTTATTTAACATGTTATTGCTGTTTCCTTCCAATCTGAATTTTTTAAATTGGTACGACAGACTTGCATCCCAGACAGAATAGGCAGGAATTATCCCAATAACGCCAGAAAGCCCGCCTTCTGTTGCATTGCTTGCATCTGTATACTGCTCGGAAAGGTGAGTATATTGTAATGATGCCTTCAGATTTTTATATCCCAGCCGCAATCCTGTTTTCATATTCAAATCAGGAACGAATTCTACTTCTTTGCCTTTAACTCCCGGAATGCCGCTAGCTTTATAGTTAGAATGTATAAATGCAACATTTGAAAATAGAACAGCGCTCCAGTTTTCTTTATCAGGACTTAAAAGATGTAAAAAATCTGCTTCTGCATACGTTTCAATTCCCATAATAATGGCCTGGCCAATGTTGGTACGTTGGCGAAGCACTCTGTTATTCACATCGTAATACTGAATTTCACCTATTCGATTATTATAATTAAGGTAAAATGCACTCACATCATAACTATAAAAAGAAGTTTGCTCGCTTCTAATTCCTGCATCCAGGGAAAAACCTTTCTCATCGGTCAGCTTTGGATCAATAGTAAAAGACGGATTGGCTGTACGCATATCCGTAAAGGTGATCGATCGATAATTCTGGGACAGATTACCATAAAGATTGATATGGCTGGTTGGTTTATAGCTTATTCCCAGTCCGGCAAGTACAAATCCTCTTTTGCTGTCTCGCGTTTCATTATTCCGGCCATTACTGATAATATTTCCGGCGAGATCATACGATATGGTAGAAAAAAAGCCGTCAGTCTTTGTATGAATATATTCATAACGCAACCCTGGAGTAATTGAAAACTTATCACTTAACCTAAAGATGTTTTCAAAAAAGAATGATGCGTTACGATTAGGAAATTCATAATCGTTTGCCGTAAACTTATCGGGATTCACAAAATTGAAATTTGCATCTTTTTCTTTGCTTCCCTGGCCCTGTACGCTATGGTTAAAACCATGATAATACCTTCCGCCAATTAACAATACGGATGGAGCATTTTTAATGGTATACCGTTTAAGATACCTTGCTTCGGCGCCCCAATTTTTAAAATCACCTTTAATCAGATCGCGTTCATTATTGTCATCCGGCGAGGCGACACGGTTTGGTCTGAAACCCACAGAATACCGGTAGGCTGATAAACCAAACACCCGTAAGTTAACCTCATTAGACTGATTTATTTTATGATTAAGATGTAATGCAAATAAATTCCAGTTTACTTTAAACCAGTTACGCTCCCGGTTGCTTTGTTGCGGATTGCTCTTAAACATCTGATCGTCTAAACCTCCGGGCTGCTGTGCGAGGTAATCCATATGTGTTACATCCAGTCCCAAAGTAGTTTTTTGAGTAAAACGATAATTCAGATTTCCATATAAATTATAATTCTCGAATTTCGTATTTGGGCGCCAACCCTCACCTTTTTTATACTGTGCAAAAGCATAATAGCTTAGTTTATTTACTGTTCCGCTGGCGCTGAGAAATGAATTGTTAAAATTATATGAACCTATACTTTGCCGTGCTGTCAGCTCTAATTTTTTATCGGCAACAGGCTTTTTCATGACAAAATTAATCAATCCTCCAAATTGTGTTCCGTATTGTAAAGATGCCGCTCCTCTAACAATTTGAATTTGCCCCACAGCTTCAACAGGAGGTGTATAATAACTTTCGGGATAACCCAGCGCATCAGCGCTTATATCATACCCGTTCTGGCGGACATTGAAATTGGATGATCGGTTAGGGTCCAACCCTCGTCCCCCGATACTTAATTGTAAACCAGCTCCATCATTTTCATAAATGTTTAAGCCGGCCACACGCGAATAAATCTGCCGGGCATTGTTGGTAGCCAGGTTGGCAACCAGTTGATCGGGAATTATCACTTCGGATTTTTTCCCTTCATAAATTGCCAGATTTTCTACTGCCTGCAAATGTCTGAAACCGAAATCGGTTTTTTTATCTTTTACTATTACCTCAGCAAGTTCATTACTGTTGTGTAGAAGTGAAAGCACAACCGTTGCATCTTTATCGGCTATAATAATAGATTGTTGCATCTGGTGATAACCTGGATAAAGGGCCATTATGGTATAAGTGCCATTCTTTAAGTCGCGAAAAACAAATTCGCCACGGGAGTTAGTGATGATTTTACTTTTATTATCATTTAAATAAATTTCACAATTATTCAATGCAGTACCGTCTGTTGAGGACACCACTTTACCTGATAGTGTATATTGGGCAAAAGTTACTGTACTGATCAGGCAATAAAAAATCGTATTAAAAACCTTTAATTTCATCGTTAAACGGTAATATCCATGATTTTGATTTCAATGATTCCTCTTCTTTAGCCAGGTCTGTTTTTGGATCTATCATCGCTCTCCCCATCCTGCCATTAAGCGCCACATATGAATCAACGTAGACCTGCGGAGATTTGAAATCTTTCTTTTTGTAATGATCTCTTAGAATATGTGCATACTGCAGAATCATATCCGGTTGGGTAGACATCATCTTTTCCTGTAAGGGGCTTAAAAAATTATTGTTATTCACCACTGCAAACTTCCCCGAAGAATCTTTTACAGTAAACTGTGCATAACCTGCTTTCTCCATTAACATAACCCGCCATGAAAAGCGATAGCCTTGCTCTGTCCAGAATAGTTCACCTGTATACAAAAGACCTCTTAATGGCAGCATTAATTGGATAGTGAAAAAAAGCAGAAAAGCACTCAGTAATGTATTACGAATCGTCCTTCTGTGTTTAAAAGTTGTGTGAGGATTTATAGAATCTAAAGGTAATTTCAACCAAGTATTTAGTTTGTCAATAATTTTTTTGTGAGCTTCAGGAGAGAAAAATACCAGTGAGGTTACAATCATTACATACGGAAACATCCCAATAGGAAAAAGAATAGCAGTAAGACCGTGAAAAATGATAACGGTGAGATAGGCCCATGGGCGTGTCTTAGCATTCCATAAAAAAAATCCTATCGTTAGATCATATAAACACCCTGCCCAGCTAAACAGGTAGGCTACCCAGGTATAGTTAAATAAAAAACCTATTACGGGCATGTCGTTTCGGGCTGGGAGCCAGATTTTTAAAGGAAGGGCATGCATGATCCAATCGCTATTTAATTTGGCCAGCCCCGAAAAAAAATAGAGTATGCACACCATCAATTTGATGCCATCAATACACCACTGAGGGATATGATCGGCCAGGATCTGTTTCTTCCTGTACGCATCCAAAGAAAAATAACGCTCGGCAGGCAAGAATATCATCATCAGCAGTATCAGACTAATAAAATAGTAATGATTCAAATAGGTGCTTTTATCAATAAGCTCTATATAAGAAAAACTTAAAAATAATATAGTAATTGCAATTCGGTAGAAGAGACCTATTGCTACCAAAAAAGCAGACAAAGCACAAATGAAAAAGGCCAGATAGGTATAACTGCCCAGAGGTTTAACAAACTCAAATCCGTAAAAAGGAAAAAAATGAGTGGGTATTATATATAAGGTATTAATCCATCCTTTAAGCCAAAAGCGAATGATGCTTAACAACAGCATTAATCCAATGCTAATCCGGAATATAGATAATGGTGCAGCGTGTGTAGATTTCTGAAAATAATCTTTCATGATTCATTTCAGTATTATTAACACTTTAATCTCCATCGTTATCCGTATAGGAAATTGTGATACTCATGGCAGAGGTAAGGTCAACCTTTAGCAATCGTACGGCTTTTTGCATTTCGGTATATACAGCAATCATCCCCTGATTATTAGTATTCACTTCATTAGACAGATTATCTGAGAGTGAACCGAGTTTTTGATTGATCGATAAGAACTGCATATTTATTACTTGTGTTAATGCACTTCCGGTACTGCTGTCTTTAGCGGTTAAGACATCCAAATACGTTTTAAAAGATGGCCCCTCGGCGCCTGTAATTACACTTTTTCCGTTAAAAAAATCAATCGTTGCCTGCTGTGCAGCTTTAGCCAATAGTAACGAAAGGTCCTTTTTGTAAAAGGCCTCCACTTTTTTGGCAGCAACTACTCCGTTTAACATAGCTCCGGATGGAATGCCAAATTTTCCGGAACGTATATATCTTTCAAAATTCAACACATAACTATTTACCATTACAGATGTTGATGAACTCGCATCAATTCCGGTTTTATTAACAAATTCATTACGGTAGGTGGTGTTCCAATCTGAATTTACTTTTGTAAAAACAGTATTCATTTTTGCGGTGATACGCTTTAAATAATCAATTCTTTTGACAGCGTCGGGGGCGGTTGTATAAAATGATAAGACGGCAGCATCGGTGCTTCCCAGCCCATTGAGCATATAATCTAAAGCAGGGAAGCCCTGTGTAGGATAGGCCGCAGGAACATCTAAATTTACAGAAGAACCTGTAGCTATATTGGATGCAATGCCCGTTTCACTTGCAGGATAAATATTAAAAAAGGACCGGATAGACTGTACCTGACCGGGGCCAAAATCAAACAATTCTACTCGCTGCCATTCTATATACGCATCAACCCAGGCTGCTCTGAATTCTATTAATGTAGTTGGATTAGGCGTAGTTGTAAATGCCGTAGATTTTGTAAGCATGATATCAAGTTTGACTTTAAACTTGGCATAAGCAGGGATAACTATATTGTCTGCAATATTAATAAGCATAGCTTTTCTGTCAGCAGATTTAGTATCTGGTTGCTCAGGATCTGGTCCTCCCTTTTCTGAGCAGGCATAGAAACACACAGATCCTAAAATCAATGCCAAGAAAAATAATTTTTTCCCTTTTAAAAGTGTCATAATTAAAATGATAAAAATGGGCCGAACATGTCAACCCATTTGATAATATTAATATGTAGCCTATACTTCTTTAATTAGTAATTGTCTATGTAAGATTAACATATTTTAAACAGCAAAATTAAAAGCTTGATTCGATAAATTAATAGTGTAGTTACGGAAGGTTGAATTTAACTTTAATCGCAGCAGTTGCAGTTGCAATTTTAGCAGGAGTTATATCCCAAAAGCCACCTGCAGAAGATAATAAACCTGCTATTACGTTATCAGAAAATTGTGCATCAGCGCCATTTAATGCACAAAACCGTAGTGAATAAACAAAGCCGACTCCTTCTCCAATATCATGAGCTCTGTCTGCATCTGTTGTTCTGGTTCCCCATTTAGTTAGATATCCTACTGCTGCAGAAGCAATAGCCGTTTCAAACTGAGTTCTGATAAAATTTGCCTGTACCTTTAATTCGGCTTTGTCGTTATTCACTATGGCAGCCCGTCCTTTTAAAAATGCAGAATAGATTTTTGCGTAATTCGCTTTATTGAATTCCCATACATAAGAACCCAGAGCAAACTCTGTTGTACCTCTCAATGCATCTGTTGAACCTTGAAGATATATTGGATTTAAAGTTAATAAAGCATAAGCCTGATCCCAGTTCTGTTCCAGCTGAGTATAATTTTTACCGGATACTAAGGAGTAATTGTCTGCATCTAAACCCGTATTTAATAACACATTTCCAATATAATCTAACTGCAAAGCCCCAATCAGCGACTTTTGAATGATCTGGGCAGTTTCCATTCCCTTTGCATCAACTAAACGAGAACCTAATTTACCAGCCACACCATTTGATGCGGTTACTCCGGATGATAAGCTTATTGCAGCCATTTCAGCAAAATTTGTTTCTGTTTTTACACGAACAGCCTCGGCTTCTGTAGCTGACTTTGATGAAGCAACTATATTACGCAATTGTACACCGGTACCGTTTAGTTCGGCATATGTGCCTGTAAATGGAGTGCCTGTATTTGAAAACATATTTTTAAAAGTGGTAGCACTCAGTTGTACTGTGGTTCCGGCTCCTGCGTATGCATTAATAGCCTGAAACATTTTATGGCGTATGTTTCCTGTAGTAAAATCTACAGTAGTCTGTCCGCTTGCATCTAAAAAAGTTGATGCATAAGGAGTTGTAGGTGTTAAGGCTGTAAAACTGATAGATGTACGAATACTAGGTTTTTCATCGTCATTTCTCTCACAAGATGAAAAAGAACCGACTATCACAGCAATCAGAGCGATATGTTTTAGTTTTTGTAAGGGTGATTTCATCATTGTTTTTATTTAGATTAATTATTGATTGCAAAGTTATTTATATATTTTTCAATTCAAAATTATTAGAATTATTATAAATAATATTCAGCAGACTGTTATATTACTTAAGGAGATGAATGGAGAAGTGCTAATGAATGGGCAACTTATTATCGTAAAAAGTTAAATCTTTACCATAAGTCAGCTAAGATCATGGAAATAATTGCCCTGCGTAACCAGTTAATTAATGGCATAAAGAAATGTGTGGACTTTGTAATCCTGCAAGCCCTGAATAAAACTGTCCCATGTTGGATTTCGTCCTCATCTATTAAATCCATATAACACGTGCGGTACACTTTGCAGGAATATAACTGAATCCTTTACTAAACAATCTTATTTAGTTACAATAATTTTTCAAACTATTTAAAATTTGTAGTTTTATTGGCTATAAATGTTGTTCAAAGACTTTTTAAAAACCGAGGTTTCCAAAGGTGCATTGGTGGGTTGAATCTGCGGAGTTTCTTAGACATTTTCAGCTTTATTCGTAAATTGAAATTTTATTAGCTTAGGCAACCATGAATAGTTCAAAACGTCCCCAAACGGAAGATCCTTCAGTACCTCAATTTTTATCCGGTGGCGGCGAAATGGGCAAACTCATTCGTTCCAAAGATTGGTCTAAAACGCCGTTGGGTTCACCTGATAACTGGCCGCAAAGTTTACGCACCACGGTAAGCTTATGCCTTGCGTCTAATTTTCCCATATCCATAGCCTGGGGTCTGCATAGAGTGCAGATTTATAACGATGGCTATTTGCCAATAACCGGCGGTATGCATCCTACGTCGATGGGACAGGATTTTAAAGAATGCTGGATTTCGGCCTGGCCGGTTATTGGACAGGCATTTGAAGAAGCCTCTTTGGGACAGACCCGCTTTCTCGAAAACCAGCGGGTATTTGTTGACCGCTATGGATATAAGGAAGAAGCTTTTTTCACTTTCTCTTTCAGTCCTATTCTTGATGAATCTGGCGGTGTAGGCGGGCTGTTTCACCCCGTTATAGAAATGACACAACAAACACTTGCCGAGAGACGATTAAATATTTTACGTGCCGTAGCCGACAACACTGTAAACGCCAGAACTGCAGACGAAGCATTTACACTTATATTGGAATGCTTAAAAGCTTTTGATCTTGATCTCCCTTTTGTATTGTTGTACTCAATTGCTGCCAATGGTAAAGAAGCGAATTTAAAAGGCAGGGTTGGTGTTGAAATGGATACGCCTATTGCACCTGCAAAAATTAACCTCGAAGAACACTCTTCGAAAAGTTGGCCATTTACCGAAGTCATTCAAAATAGAAAAGCAGTACATGTTGAGGAGTTGGGAGAGATTTTCGGAGCATTCGATTGCGGCCCTTATACCGAACGCCCTGAACAAGCGTTGGTTTTTCCGGTAACCCTTCATGGTACTGCTCAAAATAATTATTTGCTGGTAGCAGGTGTCAGTTCCAGACGAAGCCTAGATGAAAAGTACCGGGTGTTTTTTGACCTTTTAACAGCATCTATTACCAATGCATTAACCAAAGTAAGAGCACAAGAGGACGAGCGGAAAAAATCAGAAGCACTTGCCGAAATTGATAAGGCAAAAACTGTTTTCTTCTCCAACATCAGCCATGAGTTTCGTACACCGCTTACCCTGATGCTTGGTTCTTTGGAAGAATTACTCAATAAACCTAATGGCGAAATTGCCTTTTCTGATAAGGAGGCAATTGAAACATCTCACCGCAATGCCATGCGTTTACTTCGGCTGGTAAACAATTTGCTTGATTTCAGCCGTATTGAAGCCGGAAAAGTGCAGGCACAATACCAACTGACCGACTTAGCAAAATATACAACTGAGCTGGCAAGCAATTTTCGTTCGGTAGTGGAGGCTGCGGGATTGCTGTTCCAGGTAAAAACAGATACCCTTATTCAGCCTGTTTATATTGATAAAGAAATGTGGGAAAAGATTGTTCTCAATCTTCTTTCAAATGCTTTTAAATATACATTAAATGGAAGCATAACCATTTCACTTACTACCGAAAACAACCAGGTATTGTTGAAAGTAAAAGATACTGGTGTTGGTATTCCCGAGGCTGAATTGCCTAAAATGTTCCAGCGTTTTCATCGTGTACAAAATGTGGTGGGCAGAACGTACGAAGGAACAGGCATTGGCTTATCGTTAGTAAGCGAGTTGGTCAAATTGCATGGTGGCGAAATTAAGGTTCAAAGTAAAGAGGCAGAAGGATCAGTGTTCACTGTTTCCATCCCCACAGGCAAGGCGCATTTACCAACACAGCATGTATTTGAAAAAGAGCTGGATTTTACGGCTTCTCTCAGTGATGCTTTTATAGAAGAAGCAACAACACTTATTGACCATAAGGTTCTTACTGTCAGCGGGAAGGAATCTTTTGAAGGACACACAGATGCGGCCACTGTTTTAGTAGTGGATGACAATGCAGACATGAGGGCTTACATAAAAAACCTTTTACAAAAGCAATATCATGTTGTTACAGCCAACAATGGAAAGGATGCTTTGCATCAGGTAAAAAAACACTCACCGAAGTTGATTCTAAGCGATATAATGATGCCTGTTATGGACGGCATTCAATTACTAAAAGCAGTAAAAGAAAATATTCAAACACAAAATATTCCTGTCATTTTACTCTCCGCCCGTGCCGGTGAAGAATCTAAAATTGAAGGCTATGAAACCGGCGCAGATGATTACCTGGTAAAACCATTTTCAGCAAAAGAATTATTGGCAAGAGTTGCTTCGCAATTAAAGCTGGTAAATTTGCGGCAGGCAACTGAAACAAATGTTCGCAACCTGTTTATGCAGGCTCCTGCTGCGATAGGTGTGCTTCGTGGGCCGCAGCATATTTACGAACTTACCAATGCTATGTACAAGCAGCTTATTGGTAATAGAGATGTTGTGGGCAAGCCAATACGGCAAGCATTGCCAGAATTGGAAGGAACGGGAATCTATGAACTTTTAGATAAGGTTTATACAACCGGCGAGCCTTTTATTGCAAACAAAATGCCTGTTACGTTGCAAAAAGAAAATGGGGTTTTGGAAGAGTGTATTTTAAATTATACATGCCAGGCATCCCGCAATGAAACGGGGGAGATAAATGGCATTCTTGTGCATGGAGTTGACGTAACAGAACAAGTAACGGCGACTCAACAAATTGAAGCTAGTGAAAAGCAGTTTCGCACTTTTGCCGATAGCATTCAAAACCTTGCCTGGATTGCCAATGCTGACGGATGGATTTATTGGTATAACCAGCGATGGTATGATTACACCGGAACCACGCTTGAAGACATACAAGGCTGGGGCTGGGACAAAGTGCATCATCCCGACCACATTGAAAAGGTAGTTGCGTTTGTACGGGAAGCATGGAAAAAAGACGAAGCATTTGAGCTTACGTTTCCGATGCGCAGGCATGACGGAGAATATCGTTGGTTTCTCACCCGTGCCTATCCTGTAAAAGATGTTATTGGAAATATTGAGAAATGGATTGGAACCAATACAGATATTCATTACCAAAAAACAGCTGAGCAAAAGAAAGATCAATTTATAAGTATTGCCAGCCACGAACTGAAAACACCTTTAACTGCTGCAAAAGGTTATCTTGACCTGCTGAAATTGACACTAAAAGAAAAAAGCGGACCTGCTTCTTTATTCGCCGGTAAGGCAAGTGATGCATTAAACAGGCTTCATAATTTGATTAAGGAATTATTAGATGTAAGCGTAATAGAAAATGGCAAATTGGATTATACCGTAAGCGCTTTTGATTTTAATGAAATGATGAATGAAACTATTGAAGGCATTCAGTTTGTGGCAAAAAACCACCACATAAAAAAATTCGGAGATCTCCTACATCAGGTTAGGGGAGATAAGTATAGGTTGCAGCAGGTTATTGTTAATTTATTAACTAATGCAATCAAATATTCTCCAAATGCAAAAGAAGTTTTAGTATATGTTGAAGAAAAAGATAACATGGTGCAGGTAGCGGTAAAAGATTTTGGCATCGGCATGTCTAAACAACACCTGGATAAAGTTTTTGACCGGTATTACCGTGTGCATGAAAATGCCCTGCAATTTCAGGGCCTCGGTATTGGATTATTCATATCTTACGAAATCATAGGCCGTCATGAAGGCCGAATTTGGGTGGAAAGTGAGCCTGGCATTGGAAGTACGTTCTGTTTTAAGATACCGCTTTAGTGCTACACACATTCATTATTCTCTTTCCACTGTGAATAAGAATAGATTTTTTTTTATTTACGATGATGAAATTTTTATCCACGTAAGAAAAAAGCCATCGTTTCTGTATCATGATATCATTATACCTGAAGAAACCCCGGACCTACAGGAAAGTAGTCAGAAAAAATTTGCATGGAAGGATTAGAGCCATGAAACACGATTTTGATATGGCTTTGCGTAAAAAAATTCGGACGCTATCTCTGGTGGTGTTTTCCGTTAGGGATAGGAGCGTATACCGTCCGCCTGAGGCGGATAATGCCTGTGCAGTATGAGCGTATAGCCCGGGCCGCAGGTAACGGCCAAATAGATAAAAATATCTTAAAAGTGATTTTCCAAACCTAATACGTACAATATTTTAGCTATTTGGGAGAAAGTAGTATATTGCTTTCTCAGTGCAATGCCTTTTCTTTGTTGGAATATTAAGAACGATTATAAATGACTCGTAATACCAATTTTTCACAAGCTGATTTTTCTGCAGGCAGTTTAGAAGATGCTCTTCTTTCTGTGCCGTATCCGATTGTGAAGTTTGAAGGGCTGGATTTAAGAGTGACATACGCTAATGATGCTTTGCTGGAACTCTGGTCGAAAGACAGCAGTATACTTGGTAAAACTTTCCATGAGATATTGCCGGAAGTGATTGAACAGTCCTTCCCGGCGTTACTAAAACGTGTTATTGAAACTGGCGAAACGCACACTGACTCTGAGGTTATCGCTTATATCATAAGAGATGGGGTTCAACAGGCACTCTACTTTGACTATTCATATACCGCAATAAAGGATAGCAAGGGCGAAAATACTGGGGTGATTGTAATTTGTAGGGATGTAACGGAGCAGGTACTCGCTAAGCAAAAGCTGAAGGATAGCGATGAAAGATTTCGGAATATGGTTTTGCAAGCTCCATTCGCAATAGCCACGTTGCAAGGGCCTGAATTTGTAATGGAAATGGCTAACAGTAAGAGTTTTGATGTTATGGGAAAAACATCTGCCGTGTTGGGAATGAAACTGGCGGATGTGTTTCCTGAACTGATAGACCAGGGCTTTATAGATATACTTAAGAATGTTTACGCAACCGGAGAGCCATTTTTTGGAAACGAATTACCTGTTATGCTGGTAAAGAATGGTGAACCTACAAGGTTGTTCTTTAATTTCGTGTACCATCCAATAGTTGAAAACAATCAAGTTACATCAATTATGTCGTTGGCCTACGATGTAACAGATCTTGTATTATCGAAGCAAAATGCGGACAATAAAAAAGAATTACTGGAATATCTAAATAAAGCTAGTGAAGAGCTTGCTTTAACCTTAGACACCCAAATTGCATTAAAAAAGATCTCGAACCTCATTGTCCCTAAGTTTGCAGATTGGTTCACCATCAATGTTTTAAATGGCGAGAATCTGGATTTTCTGCTTATAGAAAATAAAGACCAGGAATATGTTAAATGGGCTAAAAATTTTCTGCTTAAAAATCCTGTTACCATAGATGATAAGGGAAGCCAGGGACATGTTCTTAGAACCGGGGAATCTATGATGGTGCCCATAGTAACCGATGAAATGCTGGAGGCAGCAATTGACGACAAGGAGCATCTCGCAGTTATTAAAAAAATGAACTTGCGTTCTTCCATAATTGTCCCGATGAAAATCGGGAACAAGGTTATCGGTACTGTAAATTTTCTCTCAACCGTTGATGGAAAGGAATACAATGAAACCGATTTGAACTTTGCAAAAGATTTTGCGACAAGAATAGGCCAAGCACTTGAAAATGCACGCTTGCATGAAGAAGCACACCAGGAAATTGCTGAGCGGAAAAAAGTAGAAGCTGCACTTCGTGAAAGTGAAGAGCAATTCCGAAGCCTTTCGAATGCAATACCTCAGTTGGCCTGGATGACAGATAAGGATGGCTGGATATTCTGGTATAATGAACGCTGGTTTGAATATACCGGAACTACATTGGAAGAGATGCAGGGCTGGGGCTGGGAAAAAGTACATCACCCGGATCACAAGCAAAGAGTTGTCGACTTCGCACAGGTAGCATGGAAGAAAGGGGAACCTTATGAAAATACATTTCCATTACGAAGACATGATGGCGTGTGGCGCTGGTTCTTAACACGTGCTGTCCCGATATTTGATTCAGAAGGGCAACTATGGCGGTGGTTTGGTACAAACACCGATATAACTGAGCAGAAAGAAGCCTTAGAACAACATCAACTATTGCTTAAAGACATGGAGTTCGAGCGTAACAGGTTTGAAGCGGTGGTAAAACAGATGCCGGGTTCGGTAATTATTGGCGAAGCTCCTTCCGGAAAGTTGATTTTTGCTAATGAAAAAATCGATGAAGTATGGGGCCACCCGTTAAAAGAGTCAAAAAACATCACTGAATATATAGAATGGGTAGGCTTCCATCCAGACGGCAAACCTTACAAAGGACATGAATGGCCATTAGCGCGTTCTATTCAGAAGGGTGAGGTTGTAAATGATGAAGATATCGATATCATAAGAGGTGATGGCAAACCTGCAATATTGCGAATAAGTTCTGCCCCAATTAGAGATAACTCTGGTAAAATAATTGCCGGGGTGGTAATCTGCCAGGATGTTACAGAATTAAAGCGGGCAATCCGGTCCAGGGATGAATTTTTATCTATTGCTTCACATGAGTTAAAAACGCCGCTAACCACACTAACAGCATCTATTCAAATGCTGATGAGAGTGTATGAAAATGATGCTAACGCAAAATCTATTCCCCCACTAATTGATACATCTAATAAAAGTGCCCGCAAACTTGCTGATTTAATAAGTGAACTTTTAAATGTTTCAAAAATAGAATCTGGTCAATTAAAATTAACTAAGAGTAAATTTACTCTTTCTCAGGTTATAAATGAATGCTGCGAACATGTAAGACTTCAAGGGACTCATGAACTGATCTTGGAAGGAGATCTTAAATTGGAAGTACTCGCAGATAAGCGACGTATCGATCAGGTGATTGTTAATTTTGTGAATAATGCGGTTAAGTATGGTTCGGATTCCCCTAAAATTAAAATTGTCATCGAAAAAGTTAACAATTATGCGAAACTTTCGGTAATTGATGAGGGAATTGGTATTCCTGAAGAAAAGATTCCGCATTTATTTGAGCGTTATTACAGGGTAGATCCCTCTGGAATTCAATATTCCGGGTTAGGATTAGGACTATATATTAGCTCTGAAATTATCAAGCTGCATGGAGGAAAAGTTGGGGTTCAATCCAGAGTTAATGAGGGCTCTACATTTTGGTTCACCATTCCGATTAACGGTTAAGCGGTTTTACTTTCAATAACCAAGCTTTGCAAATTAATTATTGGAATGATAGCCGGAATATTGGAACTAAGTGAAAGAAATCAGTGAGGAGGGTTCCGGATTTGCCACCCTTTTAATTAGTACACTTATTTCAACTTCTTAAATATAACAGTTTAGTGAGTGCTTGTACGAAAGTGTAGCAATTTTAGCCCACCTATAGGGTAAGAGCTTAGCAAAGTCCTTATTAAAACATGACCATAGTTTTCTTGAGAGCTTTCTTGTAAACGAAGCTGACCGACAATATCAGTTCTGGATAGAAATTCTTTGCCTATAGAAATCTTAAGCAAGGAAATGCTGGAGCAGAAATTAAATTAATACACCTAAACCCTCTGCAAGCATTGGAATCTGGTAAACGACCCAAATGATTATTAATCTCCTTATGTTCATTCTATGAAAAAGGAGATTGTAAGTTTGATTGGCTAAGGGATTATAGAAAAGATTTTTGAATCACTCGTTTTGTTGGTGGGGACACCAACAAAGGGGAGTATATCAGGAAGATGCATATTGGAGCATGATGATAAAGCTGTTACCGGAGTTTTATTGACACAATTACAAAAGAAGATATTGACTTTTTGCTGAATGCGCAGACAGATAACTTCCCTTCTGCCAATGAGGCTGTTTTAAAATTAAAAGATGGCAGGATTGAAAACGTTCAATTTGATATTGTATTTGTTGGCATGGCCGACAGCTAAACATCGAACCCTACAACTGGCCAATGCAGGTATCGAAATAAAAGAAGGGAAGATTGCGACAAATAATACCTGAGAACAATTAATAAATATTTTCGTTTTGGTGTCAGGGTTTTGCTTCTACTGCGACTAAGTTTAATAGTATTTATTATTAATAATTAAAATCAAAAAAAATGAAAAAGCTTTCTTTAAATTTTTATTTCTTTTCTATTGTTGCTCTAGCCGTGTCAACTGTGACATTTGTTGGCTGCACTAAAAATAACAATACCAATGACCAAACCGGAGCGCAGTTTGTAATTGCTAACTGGCCGGCAACTTCTAAGAAAGTAGCTGAGGAAATGATAGCTAAGTACGGACAGCCGGGTGGCAGCACCACGGACATGCTTGTTTGGAACAACAATGCTCCGTGGAAACGAACAATAGTATATAAAGACACGGTAGCGCACAACTTCCCTACGCCACATCCTGATCTATTAGAGCAGTTTATTGACTATAAAGTACCGGTAGATAAATATAGTGTGATGGCTGCATACGACGGCAGTGTGATTGTAGAGCGCACCAAAGGTGAAATATCTGCTCGCTGCGACAAAGAGGGCGCTAATTTATTAGCGATTAATCTGGCCAATGATGTAGCTACAGGTGCAAAGACTGCTGATGCAGCACGGGCTTACTATACTCAGGCAATGCAAAAATTTAAAACTACCGGTCAGATGGATCCATACATGCAAGGATTTAAGTTTACATTACCTACAAGTGGAACTAAAGACCCGGACGTGAAAAACTTTTAAGCCGTTACAATCCGGAGAGTTTTAAAAGATAGTTTTAATAGGGTAAAAATAAGCAGTGGCAATTTCTGTCACTGCTTATTTATTTTACATTGCATTTAATAAGGCTAAAAATAATGAATGCTTCACCTATCGGTCACTAAGTCCTGGCATTTCATTAGCGTTATTTATGCCTCTTTTATAAACTAACCATCAATTTATAAAAAGAAATGGCATTGGTTCTAAATAAAAAAATATGGTAACTATTCAGGTAGTACATCGAAAATAAATGTTGGTAACTAATATTCGTGAATCTGGCTTTTAGGCTTCCCAAGGCCACTTATCTTCTCCCAATTTATTTTGAGAACAAGGCGGGCTATATCCCTATTGCCTCGGTCGTTAAAAACATCCACCATAAAAATGATTATTTTGTCGATTTGCTTACAGGCCTTTTCTTTATTGCCGCCTGCTTATACCTGATTATAAATGGATTGAAACCTGAGGAAAGCAATGAGCTATTACAAGATTGAGAGAACAAACCTTATAACCCATTGTTAAAAATATATGCTGAGAAACATTTACAAGTTTGTTTTTGTAAAGTCGGACAAAGTGCTAACATCTCAAATTTAAAATCTAACTATATTTCATTACTTAAAACCAAAACATGGAACCAATAAAAAATGAAAGTAAGTCACAGGCTACTTACCTGCCAAAGAACGAAAGCGGCACTTCTTATCCACCAGACCGGACAGTGCTTTTGGTAATTGATCCGGTTAATGACTTTCTTTCCGAAGGTGGTGCCGCCTGGGAACTAACTAAGAAAACGGTGGGCATGAATAATGTAATCGAGAATCTGCAACGGGTAATAGCGGGTGCCCGGGCAGCCGGAATTCCGGTTTTATTCGGCCCGATGGCATATACCGAAGAAGATTATGCCGACGAACAGCTGCAAAAAAGAAGTGGTATTAACCGGATGATGTTTGAAATGAAAATGTTCCAGGCCGGCAGCTGGGGCGCCGACTTTCACCCGGACCTTAGGCCGCAGGCCGGCGATATTATTTTGCAACCCCACAAAAGCTGCGATGTATTACAAACCGATTTGGCCGATGAATTAAAAAACCGGGGAACTACCCATATTGTAATTGCGGGTATGACGGCCAACCTTTGCTGCGAATCTACCGGGCGGCATGCCATGGAAAGAGGGTATGATGTAACTTTTATTGCGGATGCAATTGGTGCCGCCGGTATAATGGAATACGAAGCAGCCATTAATATAAATTTCCCTCTAATTGCTAATGCCGTAATTAAAACAGATGATTTTCTAGCGGCCATTGAAAGTGGCAATAGCGATATCATGCAAATCCAACAGGGCGACACCGTTCGTGGATCAGATGGCGGGGAGATAGGCACGGTAAAGGAAGTAATGCAGCAGTCTGAAAGTGAGGGCTATATCCTGGTACCAATGGGTTTGATCTTTAAAACAGATACCTATATTCCTTTAGATGCAGTTTTAAAAAGAAACGGCACAGACGTGATTATTAATGTGCCAAAAATAGTAGCTGATAAAATGCCATGGACCGAGCCACCTTCAAAAGCTGGACTGAAAGAAAAACAGGGGCAACCTGCTGCAGAGGTAGACAAATTATATAATTCGTATGAGCCTACCAACCAGTTTGTTCGGGGTTAATTCCCAATCAGCAGGTGTCATAAAAGAATGACATCTGCCCGATTTCAGATAAAAAGAGTAAAATTATCATGGAAAATTGTTACGGAGGCACGGCATAGTAATAATGTGGCTCTTCGTGCTAAATTTGCATTGCCGCCTGCTTTAATCGTTTTAACATGAAAGAAATATTGTTTTTACGAAAAGAAAAGATTTTATAAATGGAGTACGATTCTGTTTCAACTTCTTTAAATATAACATTGAGTGAGTGCTTGTGCGAAAGTGTAGCAATTTTAGCCCACCTATCGGGTAAGAGCTTAGCATCTTCATTACATCTATTTAGTTTTTGCTGATTATTAATGGGGCAAGTATAGACTTGAGAACCTCATGAGTAAAATACTTCCATAAATACTATTGCAAAAACGTAATTGTCTGAAATTAAAAAAAAATACGGCTGTTTATTTGCTTACTATTACACTCAATCAAAAAGTATGGAATACAATATCCCTAAGTTGTTACAAAAGAAAAAGAAGACTATAATTGAATTATGGATCAAAAATCAACTTTCAGAAGCGGGTTTAAGAGAGGATTTGATTTCCAATGAGGAAATAAGGCAGCAATCTGAAGAACTGGTCGATTCGTTTGTTTTAAATTTAACGTCAGAAAATATAGATGATGTAAACTCCAATGATTTTGATGGAGTTATTGAAATACTTTCGGGCATATCAATAACCAGGGCCCGGCAAGGTTTTACTCCGCGCGAAACCGGAGCCTTTATTTTCGGGTTAAAAGAGGCCATATTACAGTTACTGCAACAGGAAATTAAAGACGATAAAGAAACTCTTTACCAGGCAACAGTACAGCTAAACCGCTTACTCGATAGTTTTAGCATAGTCACTTTCGAAACGTTTATTAAAGGACGCGAAGAAGTAATTCTGCGCCAAACTGATGAGATAACTGAAATATCAACCCCGGTTATCCGTGTATGGGATGGTATTCTTGCTTTACCCATTATCGGTACCCTTGACAGTGCCCGTACTCAGGTAGTTATGGAAAACCTGTTGCAGGAAATTGTTGAAACCGGTAGCAGTATTGCTATCCTCGACATTTCGGGTGTGCCGGCTGTCGATTCCCTTGTTGCACAGCATTTAATTAAAACCGTGAGTGCCACACGTTTAATGGGAGCCGAATGTATCATAAGTGGAATACGTCCCGAAATAGCTCAAACTATTGTTCATTTAGGCATCGACCTTTCAAACATAATTACCAAGGCTACGCTTGCCAGTGCTTTAAAGTTCTCTTTTCAGTCGCTAAAACTGGAGGTAAAAAAGGTTCAGACAATTAAAGCAGTTCAGTAATGGAGAAGATTCCAATTTTAAAGATGGGACCATTTTTATTGGTTACCATCCAGGTAGACCTCTATGACAGGCTTGCATTATCATTAGAAGCCGACCTGGTGCAGATGGTTAATAAAACCAGCGCCAAAGGTGTTCTTATTGATATATCAGCGGTGTCTATTGTTGATTCTTTTATGGGCAGGATTTTTGGAAACATCGCAGCCATGTGCAAAATTCTTGATGCCGAAACCGTGGTAGTTGGTATGCAGCCGGCAGTAGCTATTACCCTCATTGAGCTTGGATTGCCTCTGACGGGTGTTCATACAGCACTTGATGTTGAAAAGGGGATGAAGCTTCTGAATTTAAAGGTTGAAGTTGAGGCAGATGATAATGATGAACCGGACGACGATGATCATCACGCTGTCTAAGGATATCATGCATATTATTAAAGATCAGGACGTAGTGCCGTTCAGGAACCGGGTGAAGGAGTGCGCTGTAAGAATAAAAATGGGTTTGGTAAATCAAACAAAACTGATTACCGCTGCCAGCGAGCTTGGCCGGAATATGCTTAAATATGCCAATGGTGGAGAAACGCTGATCGAAATTGTTACCAAAGGGCGGGATAACGGTGTACGGCTTACTTTTAAAGATAAGGGTCCCGGAATATCCGATATAAGTTTAGCAATGAAAGACGGATATTCAACAGGTAAAAGCCTGGGACTGGGCTTACCCGGTGCTAAACGACTTGTAAATGAATTCGAAATAAAAAGTGAAGCGGGCAAAGGGACTACAGTTGTGGTAATAAAATGGGCCAATGGATAATGCAACACACACAAGTTTTTGTGCAGAAGACAGGAGCTATTTTTCTTTATTAAAGAAAGATATCAATAAGAAAGCCGCTGAAGCAGGTTTTACTACTAAAAAGTTGAGTGAGCTGGATATCATCGTGGCTGAAATGACTTCAAATCTCCTGAAACACGCAGATAAAGGTGAACTGTTGATGTGTGTAACCGGAGAGAAAGACAATGAATATCTTGAATTAATCTGTATAGACAGTGGTCCGGGAATTGCTGACCCTGCACGAATGATGCTTGACGGCGTATCTACCGCAAGTACATTGGGGAATGGACTGGGGAGCATAAAAAGACTTTCTGATTATTTTGAAATATATAGCCTGGTTGGTTGGGGAACTATTCTTCTTTGCCGCATTTATAAAAATTTTGTGCCATTGGTAAAAAACAAAGCGTTATCTGTACGTTCTGTAGTGGTGCCAAAGCCAGGGGAAACAGTAAGTGGAGACGGCGGAATTTTTTGCCAAACCGCCGATTATTTTAAATTATTAGTTGCCGATGGGCTTGGTCATGGAGAGGAAGCTCATAAAGCTATTATCGAAGCGAGGAATGCATTTAAGCGTTGCAACGAAACTGATCCGGTCGAAATTATCAGGTTTATACACCGCTCTATCAAGAAAACGCGTGGAGCGGTAGGCACTGTGGTGGTTTATGATTTTAAAACAAAGATCTGGAAAATAGCGGGAGTGGGGAATATATCAATAGGTATGATGAATTATCAGAGCGTACGCAACCTGATGTCATACAACGGTATTATCGGGCACAATATCCCTAACACAATGACTAGTGTTGAAATTTCGTCTGAAGATTTTCATCAGATCACCCTATGTTCAGATGGATTAAAAACGCGATGGGATAGTTCAAAATATCCAGGGATCAATAAATACGATATGTCATTTCTGGCAGCGGCTTTATACAAGGATTATGGCCGAAAAACAGATGATATGTCTGTAGTAGTATGTAAAGTTTATTAACATGTTAGAACTGATCACCCTTACATTGGAAAATGAAATGGACCTGGTTTTGGCGCAAAAAAAAGCTTCAAAACTATCAGAAATATTAAAACTGACTCTTTCTACTCAGGCTACTTTTGTTACAGCCGTAGCAGAACTTTGCAGGGTGGTAATAGACTTTACAGATACTGGTATTCTTTCACTTGGCCTGGTACAAAATGCAAATCGGTATTCATTAGCCGGAATTATACAATACGATGGCATAGAAGGAACTGAAATTTCGGCAGAAAGCTTTTTCTATGCTAAAAAACTGGTTCCCTTATTCCAGAATTATATTTTATCCGATAAAGTTGTCATTGAAATTGGCATTAATTTGCCGCGCTCCATAAGTTTAGACCAGCTTAAAATAAAAAATCTTAAGGCATACTTTGATACGGAGCCCCCGGTATCAGCCTATGAAGAGGTTAAAAAGAAAAACTTGGAATTATCCAATATTGCTGAAGACAAAGATGCACAATTGCGGCAATCGAAGTATATAGATGATAAGCGAAACGAATTCATTTCGATTGCAAGTCATGAACTAAAAACGCCCATTACAATCATAAAGGCATACACCCAGCTTGCCTTGTCAGGTAAGGCCGCTTGCAGCGAAAAGGTAAAAGATTTACTTATGAAGATTGACGGGCAGTCGACCAAACTGAGAAATCTCGTACAGCAGCTGCTGGATACATCAAAAATTGAAAATGGGAAACTCGAATATAACTATGAGGAAGTTGAGTTTAACTCCTTTATAGAAGACACTTCTTTTTTACTTACTCATTTACTGCCCAATCATAAATTAACGGTAGAGCTTGGCGCAAAGGTGAGGGTGAAGATAGACAGAGAGCGGATGGACCAGGTTTTTACTAATCTTATAAGCAACGCAGGAAAATATTCAAAAGTCGGCAGCCGGGTTGTATTAAAAACTACTGTTTGTGAAAATGGTAGCCTCACAGTTTCTGTAGCTGATGAAGGCATAGGAATGTCAGAGGAAAGTATTGATAAAATATTTCAAAAATTCCACCGGGATAAGCAAGTAGTAAAAGGATATTCTGGTTTAGGTATGGGTTTATATATTGCATCAGAGATTATTACTGACCATGGTGGGAAGATTTGGGTGGAGAGTACGAAAGATGTAGGCTCTACATTCTTCTTTTCTTTGCCGGGCTTAATTTCTGTTAAGTAGTTACTGGTATTGATCACGATTCGTCCGGTAATCTCACTTCCGGGGAAAATAATGTTTCGCTCGGCACGGGCCAGATTGATATATTTACGATATTGAAAGCGGTTCAAAAAACTGCCATTAAATATTTTTATATTGAGGACGAAAGTTCCCGGGCAGTTCAGCAGGTACCTCAAAGCCTGGCATATTTTAAAAAAGTAATAAATGAAAGAAGATCACGAATGCGAATAGGTAAAAATATTCAATAATATACTCGTTCCCGTTAAAGAAAATAAATAACTCCCTCCGATGATTTCTTATCTTACAATCCAGATCCGTCACATTAATAAACAGGCAATGAACAGGACAATCCTTTTACTTATAGTCTTTCTTCCTTTCCAGGCATTCACACAAGACCAAACCCTCAGGTGGTTTAAAGGCAACACACATACGCACTCGCTCTGGAGTGATGGAAATGATTATCCTGAGATGATTATGGACTGGTACAAGTCACACGGGTATGATTTCATTTCTCTTTCAGATCATAATACTCTGGCGCAGGGCGAGAAATGGGTAACTCTTCCCGCTCACCCTTTTCGTCAGAGCAGGTTTAGAGAATATCTTGAAAAATACGGGAAGGATTGGGTAAGTTACAAAACAGATTCTGCAGGAAAAATTAGTGTCAGACTAAAAACACTGGCTGAATATCAGCCGATGTTTGAGGAAGTGAATAAGTTCTTGATCATGCAGGCTGAAGAGATCTCAGATGAATATCAGAAAAAGCCGATACATATCGGGGCTATTAATGTACGGGAAGTAATTAAGCCGCAGGGCGGCAACAGTGTAGCTGAAGTGATGCAAAACAATCTTGACCAGGTGTATGCACAACGTGCACGGACAGGACAATCCATGTTCGCTCATATTAATCATCCTAACTTTCAATGGGCTATTAAGGTTGAAGACATAATGCAGTTGAAGGGAGAGCGTTTTTTTGAGGTGTATAACGGGCATCCCCATGTGCATAATTATGGCGACTCAACAACCATCGGTATGGATGAATTATGGGATAAGCTGCTCATTCATTATATCAGCCAGGACAAAGAACTGATTTATGGACTGGCAACTGACGATGCGCATAACTTTCTGGAATATAATTCTACCACAAGCAATCCCGGCCGCGGGTGGATCATGGTACGGGCAGCAGAGCTGAAACCTGCAGCATTGATCGCGGCTATGGAAAAAGGTGATTTTTATGCTACTACGGGGGTAGAACTCCGGGAGCTTGAGTTTAGTAATCGCAGATTAAAAATAGTTGTTGACCCTGAACAAGGTGTTGAATATACTATTCAGTTCTGGGGAGCTGGTAAAGATAAACAGACTAAAAATAAAGTTGGTGTGCTGCTGAAAGAAGTAAAAAGCACAAATGCCAGTTATAAACTTCGAAAGAAAAATCTGTATGTAAGAGCGAAAGTGATTTCAAACAAACCCAAAGATAATCCTTATTCAGCCGGAGATACAGAGACTGCATGGACGCAGCCGGTTAGAAGAAAATAAGATATTTCTTCCGGGTTAACATATCTTGAATTCGACTATAGCTAATGAACATTTTCTTATAAATAGTCTATCCTGAGCTCAATTCAGGTTTGTTGATATTTATACCGCATTAGGTTTAAAGCATAACTTATCAGGATTATGGTCTCGCAGAATAAATCAAGAACATCGTCTGGTATATGAGATTAATGAAAGAAATGAGATTGATTGCGGATTTTGGTCGGTAAGCGTTCCGAGTTTGGGCTGCAAAGTCATTAACTCGCTAACTAAACTCATGAGGTTATCCAAACGTTCTGAAGGAACTCTGATACTAGATATTAAATTTTTCTTAACGGGTTCTTCTGTAACTACAGGTTCGGGTAAATTAAACGAATGGTGGTAATCTTTAGCGGGTAAAAACTGCGAATCTGCAACAAAAATAGTATCAGCAGCATATACTCCGTTAGTTATTTCTAATTTACATCGGCCTTCAACGAATATAAAAACCTCTTTTAACGTTTCTATGCTTGCTTCGGTGCTTAAGTAAATATCCCAGGAAGTATAGCAATGCGTTGGTTCAATCTTCAGATAAGGTTATAGTTATTAAGGAGAGTTAATAATAAATCGTTCTGTAACGTCAGCACTTATCTTAGTGCGGGTTAATTACAAAGCGTATCAATGCGTGATAAAGTTTGAAAGTTTCGATTCGCGAATTCGAGCATTTTCTGCGCGTTTAAGACCATAAGTTCTTATCGTATATCTTCATTTACTACTTTTTCTAAAACATGGTTTACATTTTTCATGCTCAATTTTGCATGATCAAGATGCAGTATCATTAAATCGAGTGCATTTGATATGCATCACCAGGACATATAAAAAAATTAAAAGGAGGATGCAGGCAATCCCTCAGGAAATATAAAACATACCTTATAATTAACTTAACGCCTTCTTAATATTTACAATACATTTGAAACCTCAAATTGCGTATCTGCTTGCAATACTTTAACAAATAATATTTTATACCTGCCGCTAGGGAATAAATCTAAAAGATTCACTACCTTTAATGCTATTTCAATATGAGACTGACCAACTCTGCCCTTAGCGACGATAGTATTTTGCTGCAAATTAAACAAGGCAGCAGAGATGCATTTGATATGCTTTATGCGCGGTATTGGGAAAAAGCGTATGCCATATCGTATAAACGGTTAAAGGATCATTCGCAATCTCAGGACATAGTACAGGATATCTTTGTTCATGTCTGGTTAAAACGGGAAGAGCTTGTTATTTTAAATTTTCAGGCATATCTGGCAGTATCTGTACGTAACCAGGTGTTTAAACTGATAGCAAAACAGAAGTTAACCTCACCGTTTTTCAACATTCTCCATGAGTTGCCCGCTACTTATTCAGAAGCTGATGCAGGAATACGCTGGAAAGAATTCTACAGAAGTTATGAAGCACTGTTAACCTCATTGCCTTCCAAGCGGCAAACCATCTTCCGTCTTCGCTTTCAGGACGACATGCCTACCAAAGATATTGCAAACCAGTTGGGCCTTTCGGTAAAGACTGTTCAGAACCAGCTTGGCAAAGCAATTAAGCAGTTACGCATCTCATTACAGCATTTGCTAACCGTCCTCGCCATCCTTCTTTCACAGAACTAAAACAGTTCTGAAAATTTAATTTCAAACCGGGTGGGAGAATTCTTCTTTTCCGGGTCTTCCTTATAACCAGTTAAGCCAAACCTTCTTAAACCAACTTAAGTACACCCGTATGGAGAAATCCGAATTCCTGGAACTTTTAAAAAGGTACCTGCACAACCGCGCAACCCCAGAAGAACAAGAGTTCCTGTTAAGTTATTACAACTTGTTCGATTTGGAGCCGGAAGTAATAGCATTGCTTGATAATAAACAAAAGGAAGAAATCAGGGAGCGGATGCAGAAAGAAATCTGGAAGAATATCGCTTTAAGTGAAAAACCGGAAAATAAACTGGTTTTCTTTACTCGTACCAGGATGGCACGCATGGCTGCTGCAGCGGTTATATTGTTGATATCAACCGCTGTTTTGCTACATTTTACAGGAAAAAAATCCCCTGAAGCGGTGCAGGTTGTAAAAGCAGTAGAGAGAACGGAGCACCGCCTGATACGCTTGCCTGACGGGAGTACAGTTATTGTAAATAAAGGAAGCAGGTTAAATTATCCATCATCCTTTGACGGAAAGAATAAGCGCGAGGTTTACCTGGAAGGACAGGCTTATTTTGATGTGAAGCATAATGCCTCAAAGCCCTTTATTGTACATACCGGAAACCTTGAAACTACTGTGCTGGGAACGGCCTTCAATATTAAAGCATGGCCTGCTGATGCGGATATTACCGTGACAGTTACCCGTGGAAAAGTACAGGTTGATGATAATCATAAATTACTGGGGGTAATTTTACCAAATGAGCAAATCACGTATAATAAACCGCGTGAGTCTGCCAATCAGAAAACTGTGGAGAACCAATCTTATTTAACCTGGAAAGATCAGGACATCTTGTTTGATGATGTGACCGTGGCTGATGCAGCTGAACTATTAGAGGAACGTTTTAAGGTAAGTATTCTTTTTAAGGACGAACAGAGCCGGTCTAAAAGATTTACTACTATTTTTCATAAAGAAGAAAGCCTGGACCAGGTGCTAGTGAGCATATGCGAATTTAATAATGCAGCATATAGTTACAACAAAGAGAAGGGTACTGTCGTAATAAGCAGCAACGATAAATTAAATAATTAACCTCTAATAAAATAATGAACCATTTTAAAAAACTTCCGGTAATAAAAAAACCCCCTGAGTAGCAATGCTTTCAGAGGGTGTATTGGCCGACGGCCATCGGTGCAATACATGTGTTTTAAATTTCCCGTCGCTATTGCGAAGGTAATTACTTACTTAAAACGATTAAATATATGATTTTTTCTACAAATTCTGAATGCGCTGACCGGCATAATATCATAAACCGGATGCGCAAATTGTTAATTCATTACTCCATCTACCGGCACATAATGAGAATAGGGATAGTTTCACTGATTATATTCACCACGAGTATTCAGTTATTTTCGGCGACGCCTGCAAAAAGCCAGGCTATTGATAAGGTTGAGATCATCCTCGAGCTAAAGAATGAATCGTTGCTCAGCGCTTTCCAAAAGATCGAAGCTCAGACCCCCTTCCATTTTATGTATCGTAATGGAGATGTAAAGAACATCCGCAACTTACGCGTACCGGCAGGACGTCAGTCGGTAGAGGCGTTTTTAAAAACCATCCTTGCAAATACTTCATTAAAGTATCGCCAGGTGGATAAGCAGATCCTGATTACGCCTGCAGGAGAAACACCTGTAGTGGCTGACCAGCTTTTAACCGGAGTGTCGGCTGAAATAACCCAGGCTGTAGTAGTACAGGGAAAAGTAACAGATGATAAGGGACTACCTTTGCCGGGTGTAAGTATTAAACTTAAAAACTCAGCCACCGGAACAGTTTCAGACATTAACGGAAATTACAGCATCTCATTAACTGATGCCACAGGAACCCTGGTTTTTTCATATATCGGGTTTAAAACCAAAGAAGTTGATATTAACGGCCAGTTACGCATTAATGTAACTATAAGTGAAGATATGAACACTCTTAATGAGGTAGTTGTTGTGGGCTATGGTAGTCAGAAACGTTCAGATATTACGGGCTCTGTAACTTCAGTACCTAAAGATCGTCTGCAAAATCTTCCGGTTACTAACGTGTTGCAGGCTATAGAAGGGTCTGTTGCCGGCCTGAATATAACCACGAATTCTACAGCGCCGGGCAGTACTGTTGATGTGCTGGTACGGGGACAGAATTCTATCAGGGCATCATCAGGGCCCTTCATCGTAGTAGACGGTATCCCGATTACATCGCAGGGAGGTCTTACCAATGATATTAACCCCAATGATATCGCTTCTATAGAAATTCTTAAAGATGCTTCAGCCGTAGCTATTTATGGTACCCGCGGATCAAACGGGGTGATTCTTATTACTACCAAGAGAGGGACTACCGGAAAGCCGAGGATCTCATACAATACCTATGCAGGCCCTGAATTTAAAACCAACCTGCTTGAGCTAATGAGTGGCGATCAGTATGTTGAGAAAAACCTGGAATATGCCAGGCAGACCCGCGGTACGGTTGCCCCTGTTCCTAATTCCAGCGAATTAACCAATTATAATGCAGGGATTACTACGGACTGGATCAACGAAATATCCCAGCAGGGTCATATACAGGATCATAACCTGAATATCTCCGGGGGAACGGAAGATATTAAATACTACATTTCAGGTGAGTTTTTGGATCAGAAAGGTGTTTTAAAAGGCTATCAGTATAAACGTGCCAGCCTCCGCTCAAACCTGGATGCTAACTTAACCAAATGGCTAACCGCCGGTGCTTCGCTGCTTTATTCATCAAATAATTATGACGGAGGTAAAGTTAATTTTCTGCAAGCGGGCAAAATAAGCCCTTATGGCCAGAACCTGGATGCAAAAGGAAATTATATATTCTTTCCTATGGCTCCCGATACCTTTTATGAGCACCCCTCTCTCGGATTAAATAATGAAGTATTTAATCATGCAAAAAACATGACAGGTAACTTCTATGGTGAATTAAAGCCTGCTTTTGCTAAAGGATTAAAATTCAGGTTTAACGGGAGCTATTCATTTATTCCGAAGAGGACTAATTTTTATGCCGGACGAAACTCAAATAATCCCGTGGGAAGCGCCCGGGCAAATAATGGTGAAACAAATAGCTGGATAATCGAAAATATCCTGACCTACGACCGCAGCTGGGGTAAGCACCGTATTGATCTGACGGGATTATATAGCGCCCAAAAGTCTACCGCCTTTAATTCAGGAGTCAGCGCAAACACGTTCATTAATGATCAGTTAGGCTATAATAGTATTGAGGCAGCTGCTGTACAGACGGCCAGCTCAGGATTAATTGAGGAGCAATATTTATCGCAAATGGGAAGACTGAATTATTCATTTGCCGGCAAGTATCTTTTTACCGCTACGGCACGGCGTGATGGTTACTCAGCATTCGGCGCAAATACAAGTAAATACGCTACATTTCCTTCTGTTGCACTTGCATGGAACATATCACAGGAAAATTTCATAAAAAATATTGCTGCTATAAATAACCTGAAATTAAGGGTTTCATACGGAACAACCGGAAACCAGGCTATACCTGCTTATCGAACCATAACGCAGCTGGGCAGTATTCAATATATATACAATGCAATAACAACCAGCGGGGTTACAGCAACTGTGCTGGGTAATCCTAACCTGAAATGGGAAAGCACAACAGGCACTAACCTTGGGCTGGATTTCAGTATATTAAAAGATCGTATCAGCGGCACTATAGACGCATACAAAACCAGTACAAATGATGTAATTATCGAACGCCAGATCCCGGTTATCAGTGGCTATGGCTCCATACTTGATAATGTTGCAGAAACAAGTAATAAAGGTATTGAAGTAAGTTTAAATACATTAAACATTAAAAAAGAAAATTTCAGTTGGCGCAGTGGTTTTAATTTTGCTGCAAACCGCAATGAAGTAAGTTCTATCTATGGCGATGGTAAAGATGATATTGTAAACAGGTTATTCCTGGGCAAATCATTGGGAGCTATTTATGATTATAAATTGCTTGGGGTATGGCAGACAGGTGAAGATCCTTCAAAATCTGATCCCGGCGCTAAGCCCGGCGATCTTAAATTTGAGGACATTAATGGTGACGGAAAGATCACGACAGATGGCGACCGCATGTACCTGGGCAATAGCCTTCCAAAATTTTCCGGGGGCATAACCAATACAGTCTATTACAAGCAATTTAGCCTGAATGTATTCTTACAGGGTGTATTTGGCGTATTGAAAAACAATCCTGTATTGGATATAGAGGCTTTTGCCGGCCGGCAAAATCTTTTTGCTGACATTGGTTACTGGACACCCACTAACGGAAACAATTCCAGACCCTCACTGGCATTTAGTAATTCCAGACGGTATGGTTATCCAAGCAAGTCTGATTATGTACGTTTGAAAGATATTACCATGAGCTACAGGTTTAAAGAGCCCATAGCAAACAGGGCAGGACTCGGTTCTGCGATGGTTTATATCAGTGGAAGGAATATCCAAACTTTTTCTGACTGGTTTGGATATGATCCGGAGTATACCAGCTTTGCCAAAGAAAGTACGCTTAACTATCCAAATGTTGCCTCGTATGTATTAGGTATTAATGTAAGTCTTAAATAAAATGAAGAAGATAAATATATGGGTTACAGCTTTGTGCATTGCAGTCGTTATGTTGCAATCATGCAAGAAAGAGTTTTTAGATGAAGATTTAAAATCATCCTATTCCCCCGAAAATACACTTACTGACTCTCTGGGGCTTGAAGCCGCAATGGCAGGATTGCAAAATGTAGTACGCGGGCAGTATACTACCAGTACAGCCCAGGGTTTATTAACAACCATGCAGATAGGGACTGATGTCGCACGTCATGGACTTAGCACAACTGAGATGACCGGCTTTTATGATTATCCACAACTTAATTCACAAAACCCGGCAATAAGCTTTTTATGGACTAATGCTTACCAGATCATCAATAATGCAAACCTCATTATTAAAGCGGCTGATAATCCGGCTGTACCTCTTTCTAAAGTAGGGCGTGATGGTTTTTCTGCGGAAGCAAGGTTTTTCAGGGCTTATGCTTATAACTTCTTGTCGACACTCTGGGGCGATGTTCCGCTAGTAGATCAGCCGCTTGACAAGCCGCGTACAGATTTTACAAGAGCACCCGTTAATGATATTTTGAATTTTATGATCGCAGATTTAACATTCTCGGCAACGAATCTACCGGAAGTAACCAAGGTTAAAAGAGAAGGGCGAATCAATAAAGCTGCAGCTCAGCATTTGTTGGCAGAGGTTTATTTGCGGGCAAATAAACCCGATCTGGCCGAACAGCAATGTAAAAACATAATTGCCGGTAACGCTTTTAAGCTTATTACTGCAAGATACGGAGTTAAAAAGGATCAGCCAGGGGATGCGTTTGCTGATATGTTCATTAAGGGCAATCAGCGCCGCAGAGAAGGAAATACAGAAGGGATCTGGATCATAGAACAGGAGTATAACCTTCCGGGGGGCACAACTGCAACGCGGGAGTTTACAGCAGCCGATCAGCATCACCGGGTTTGGGTACCCTTTTATTCTAATATTGCCGGGATGGTTGTTGCAGATTCCTTAGGCGGGCGTGGTATAGGCCGTTTGCGTTTAAGTAATTTTGTTTTGTACGGCCTATACAAGGGTAATGATATACGTAATTCGGTTTATAATATTAAACGTAAATTTTATTATAATGACCCAAATCCAAAATCTGCCGCAAAATTAGGAAAGCCGGTATTGGTGGGCCCTCCGCCGTTAGGGATTGCTGCTACCGATACTATTCATAGGATCGCTCCTCACACTACCAAATGGAATTATTTTAATCCTTTGCAGGATGGAACCGCCTTTGCCAGCTTTAAGGATTTGATTATGATGCGTCTGGGTGAAACCTATCTCCTGATGGCAGAAGCGCAGCTTATGCAGGGAAAATTACCAGAAGCTGCAGCAAGTATCAATGTTTTAAGAACAAGGGCACAGGCAGCACAGGTACAGGCATCAGATATAACATTAGACTTTATTCTTGATGAACGCGTCCGCGAGCTAATTGCTGAAGAGAACAGAAGAATGACACTGGCTCGTACAAAAACGCTGGTGAACCGGGTACAAACCCGTAATGCCGCAAATATAACCGGCTTGCAATCATTCAATATGTTATTACCTCTTCCGCAATCTGAAATCAATCTGAACAACGGAGCAGTATTAACTCAAAACCCGGGATATGCCAATTAATTTAAAACCAATTATATGAAAATCAAAAAAATGTTGCCATTTATAGCAATGCTATTTGTGGTATGGATGACAGGTTGTAAGGATAAAGACAATGCTGCTGTATTAACTGATAATCATGTAGTCTCGGCTAAAGAAAAGCTTGCTGTCAGCGCAAATACTTACCCCAACCCTTTGGGTCCGCACGCTTCTGATCCGGGTGTGACCTACACCAATGGTACCTATTATGCTTACTGCACCTCAGGTAGTGGTACAGGTTCCATGCCTATAAAATGGTCTACGGATCTTTTTACCTGGACAGACAATGGTGCGCGTGTTTTTCCGAGCGGCCAGGCCCCTGCATGGGTAGTCGGCGGCGCATACTGGGGTCCGGAAGTGCATTATATCAATGGCAAATATGTATGTTATTACTCTGCTAAAGGTGCCGACGGATGGTTCAAAATTGGTGTGGCCACTTCAAGCAGTCCTGAAGGGCCGTTTACCGATAAAGGCAGCCCGCTGGTATCGAACGCCAATTACAGCCTGATAGGTCCCACGTTTTTCCGGGACCCTGCCACTGGCAAAAATTATATTTTATGGAAAAACAATACAAATGCTCTTGATCCGCCACAGAAAACTCATCTCGTTCTTCGGGAGGTTACCCAGGATGGCTTAACCCTGCTTGGTTCTTCCAATAATATATTATGGAATACTCTGGCATGGGAAGATTTGCTTATTGAATCGCCTTTTATGATGTATCGCAACGGCTACTATTATCTTTTTTATAGCGGAAACAATTACGGCACAGATAAGTATGCTATGGGTGTGGCACGCTCTACAACCATTGGAGGTACATATACAAAAAAAGGAGCTCCTATATTGGTAAGTGATGCCACCTTTAACGGGCCCGGGAGCGGGAGCATTGTATCCAATTCGCCTCTGGGAGGTAATTTGTTGTTTTATCATGCAAGGCTTCGTTCAGAGGTCGACGGGTCTCGTTACCTGATGATGGATAGGATCAACTGGGGCAGTGATAACTGGCCAACAATACATGATGGTACCCCAAGTAATTAATTAAACAAGTAGCCCGTTAAATCTGATTGATCATGTATCGGGGAATTAAAGACTGTTACCTTCAGGTTACGCAGTTTTAAAAATTGCCCTAATACAAAAATCCTGGATATAACTTAACTAACTAACTAACAACTAACTAATTAATTAACTAACCAAACTATTAATTATGAAAATCAAAAAAATGTTGCCATTTATAGCAATGCTATGTGTGGTTTGGATGACAGGTTGCAAGGATAAAGACAATTCTGCATTAGTTGAAACGCAGGTAGTTTCTACAAAAGATCAGGCTACTGTTAGCGAAGGTACTTATCCCAATCCGCTTGGGCCTTTGGGTGCCGACCCTGGAGTAATTTATACTAACAGTACCTATTATTTTTATTGCACTTCAGGTAATGGTACCGGTGCCATGCCTATAAAATGGTCACCTGATCTTTTTACCTGGACAGACAATGGTGCGCGTGTATTTCCGATCGGACAGTTCCCTGCTTGGGTAAATGGAGGAAGTTACTGGGCTCCGGAAGTACATTATGTCAATGGCCAATATGTATGTTATTACTCTGCTAAGGGCGCCGACGGATGGTTCAAAATAGGTGTAGCTACATCAACAAGCCCTACAGGTCCATTTACAGACAAGGGCAGTCCCTTGGTATCTAACCCCAATTACAGCCTGATTGATCCCACTTTCTTCCGTGATCCCAAGACAGGGAAAAATTATATCTTATGGAAAAATAATACAAATGCACTGGATCCGCCGCAGCAGACACACATTGTTCTTCGGGAAGTATCTCAGGATGGTTTAACGCTTCTGGGATCTTCAAATGAGATTTTATGGAACAACCTGGCATGGGAAGGCCTGGTGGTTGAAGCCCCTACCATGACCTATCGTAACGGATATTATTATCTTTTCTATAGCGGAAATAATTACGGCACAGATAAGTATGCTGTGGGTGTTGCCCGCTCTACCACCATTGGCGGAACGTATACCAAAAAGGGAGCTCCTATATTGAAAAGCGATACCCGCTTTGATGGTCCCGGAGGTCAATGCATTGTAACTAATTCGCCTATCGGAACGCACGTATTGTTTTATCATGCAAGGCTGCGGTCAAATCCTACAGCAGGCCGGTACCTGATGATGGATAAAATTAACTGGGGGGCTGATAACTGGCCAACCATTCATGATGGAACTCCTAGTGATTAAATAAATGCTTTACCCGGTTACCTAACCGGGTAAAGCATTTATTTAAATAAGAACTAAAAGGCTATGCATTAACACAGGTTTGAAGGTGCGTATATGCAATACGTGATATTCGTTACTTTAAAAACTAACTCATGAATATAAAAAACACTTTGCCATTAATAGCCATGCTGTTACAGGTATTGGGAAGTGCTTGTGAAAAGCATAATAAAAATACTGCAGATAGCAGCATTCAGATTCCGAATAGTAAAAATGGTACAGCAGAAGTATCTTTTATCAGGGGATATCCTAATCCGCTGGGGCCGGTAGGCGCTGATCCTGGTGTTATACTGACTAACGGAACTTACTATTATTATTGTACTTCGGGTAATAGTACAGGTGCAATGCCTATTAAATGGTCATCTGACCTTACTAACTGGACCGATAATGGCGCACGTATTTTTCCTTTGGGTCAGTTTCCAGCCTGGGTAAACGGCGGAAATTACTGGGCTCCGGAAGTGCATCTCATTAACGGACAATATGTTTGCTATTATTCTGCAAAAGGCGCCGATGGCTGGTTTAAAATTGGTGTAGCTACTTCGCCTAATCCAACAGGTCCATTTACCGACAAAGGCGGTCCACTCGCTTCCAACTCTCGTTATAGTCTGATAGACCCTACGTTCTTCCGCGACCCCAACACCGGAAAAAACTATGTTTTATGGAAAAATAACACTAATGCTTTGAATCCTCCTGAGCAAACTCATATCGTTCTTCAGGAGGTTACCCAGGATGGTTTAAGCCTGCTTGGTTCTTCCACCAAGATATTAGGGAATACGCTTGCATGGGAAGGTTTGGTTGTTGAAGCTCCTACCATGACCTATCGTAATGGATATTATTATCTTTTCTATAGTGGAAATAATTACGGGACCGACCAATATGCTGTGGGCGTAGCACGTTCCACAACCATTGCCGGACCTTATACAAAAAAATCTGCGCCAATCTTAACGAGTGATAGTCAGTTTGATGGCCCGGGCGGTCAGTGTATTATAAATAACTCGCCCCTTTCACCCTATCTCATGTTTTATCATGCCAGGCTTCGTTCAAATCCCGATGGAGGACGTTACCTGATGATGGATAAAGTTAACTGGGGAGCTGATAACTGGCCAATAATCTCCAGAGATTATATCGTGGATAATGCTGAGGCAGGTTTTTCCGCTTCAAGCAACTGGCTGGTTGGTACTGCCGGAGCTGATAAATACAAAACCAGTTACCATTATCGTCAAACCTTGTCAGGAAGTCCCGACAGGGCCAGCTTCACAGCTAATACCTCTGGTATAGGAGATTACGATATTTACGCATGGTGGTCTGTAGGTACTGCAGGAAACCGTACGCCCGAAGCACACTATTTTATCCCCGGAGGGCAGGAAGTTATTGTAGATCAGCGTATTAATGGCGGGAAATGGAACTATCTCGGTACCGTACGATTTACTGTGCCTGGAGATCACACGGTACAATTGGCTGCAGGCGGGCCTGCGGGTTATGCAGTTATTGGTGATGCCATTATGATGTCCGGTCCGAAATAATAGTTACTCCGACACCCCTATACCTTCAGGTTGCATTATAAAATCAATTTACCGATCAATGCAATCCGGAGGTAAAGATGGGTGCATTTTATAGTTAATTAATTAAAAACCATATTATGAAAAGATCATTGAATTATTTATTCATAGCACTATTGGCTTTTATTAGCCTGGAGTTTTTATCCGGCTGTGGAAAAAATGAAGAGCTAAAATCGCCGGAACCCGGTGTATCGGTGGTAAACAAAACTGCAATAAATACATCCGCCGGAGTATGGTATAAGGGCAATTTGCACACACATGCCAATAATGACTCTGATGCCGATAGCGACCCGCTTACAGTCGCCCGCTGGTACAGGGACAATAATTATGATTTTCTTGTTATATCCAGTCACAATAAATTCAGCACGTTTGCAGATGTTCAGGCTACTATTGATGCAGAAAATGCAGCTGCCGGAAGGAAGAAATTTCTATTAATACCGGGGGAAGAAGTAACTGATAAACTGGATACAAAAAATGTTCATGTGGGGGCAATTAATATTTCAAATTATGTTGCTACGCAGGGCGGAACCAGTATTTCTAATGTACTTCAACGGGATATAGATGCTGTGCAGGCGGCCGGCGGACTTGCTATTTTTAACCATCCAAATCTGGGTGTGGGAATAGCGGCTAATGATGCAAACGCTGTCAGAAACCTGAAACTAATGGAGATTGTTAACGGACACCCTCATGCCAATGGTGCAGGATTGCCGCCGATGGGTGAATACTGGGATGACCTGCTAAGCCGTCCGCATGCTATATGGGGAGTTGCTGTAGATGATGCGCATAATTTTCAGGTATTTGGTCCGACCTATTCAAACCCGGGCCGGGGCTGGGTACAAGTAAATGCTGCTTCACTTACCGCAGCGAATATTGTATCTGCCCTAAATACAGGTAATTTTTACGCAAGTACCGGAGTTACTTACAGCAATGTAAGTACAGCTAATAACGTAATGAGTATGACTCTTACCGGAACGGGCCCATTCACCACTACCTTTATCGGAAAGAATGGTGCAATTCTTAAAACAGATTACAGCAACGCACCAACTTATACGCTTCCGGCAGAAGGGCAACTATATGTACGCGCCAAAACAAATGCCGCGAACGGCTCGGCCTGGACACAGCCCCTATATGACAAAAGCTATATTGTAGATAATGCAGGTTCCGGTTTTTCAGCTTCAACCAATTGGAAAATTGGAACTGCCGGCGCAGACAAGTATAAAACTGATTATCATTACCGTACAACCGTACCGGGCGGTTCAGACCGTGCCAGCTTCACAGTAGGGACTGCACACACCGGTGATTTTGATATTTATGCATGGTGGTCTGTAGGTACTGCCGGAAACCGCACACCGCAGGCACACTATTTTTTGCCAGGCGGACAGGAGGTTATCGTAGATCAGCGGATCAATGGCGGAAAATGGAACTATCTGGGAACAGTACGTTTCAATGCAGAAGGAAATCACACTGTGTATTTATCGGCCGACGGACCTTCAGGTTACGCAGTTATCGCTGATGCTGTTATGATGTACGGACCTAAGTAAAAATCGCTTAATTTACACTCTGCTACAGTTAACAAGGTAGCAAATATTAACCGGCCTGTTTGAATGAAAGAAATCAATCTACAATGCAAAGATTAACCTCAACGTTATTACCGGTGCTGCTGCTGATCATGTTACTCTGCAGTAGCCACACCCATGTGGTTACTGATGCAGGTACTTCAGCTAAAAAAAGGTATAATGTACTGTTCATCTTAGTAGATGATCTTCGCCCTGACCTTGGCTGCTACGGTAATACTATTATTCGTACACCCCATATAGATGGGTTGGCTCTACAGGGAACCGTATTTAAGAACCAGTTTGTAACAGTGCCTACCTGCGGAGCTTCAAGGATGAGCCTATTAACAGGTATGCGTCCCAGAACTATGGCAGGCCTTTCGAATGAAGTTTTTGAATCAGGGCTTCTAAACAAGTTAAAAGGTAAACCAGAATCATTTGTGGAGCACTTTCGCAGGAACGGTTATTATACCCTGGGTATCGGCAAAGTAAGCCATTCGCCTGACGGATATATATACAAATACCTCGAACCAAAAGGCAAGAGCCGTGAACTTCCCAATAGCTGGAATGAAATGTTGTTTAATCCGGGAAAATGGGGCACAGGATGGAATGCGTTCTTTGGATATGCAGATGGAACAAATCGTAATTCCCTGAAAGGTGATGTAAAACCTTACGAACATGCAAATGTGCCGGATGATAGTTATCCTGATGGTTTGACAGCAAACCTTGCAGTACAAAAACTTAATGAACTTTCAGGAAAAAACCAGCCATTCTTTCTGGGAATTGGCTTTTTTAAGCCACACCTTCCGTTTAATGCTCCTAAAAAATACTGGGATTTGTATAATGAGGACGATATTACACTGACGCCTTCATCAAACATTCCACTGAATATGAATAAAGCCGGTTTGCATGAAAGCGGCGAATTTAATGGTTATAAGCGTGGGGATGAGAAAGCTTCACTGGATAAGCCGGTTTCGGATGATTATGCACGAAAACTCAGGCGGAGCTACTATTCGGCTATAAGTTATACTGATGCCCAGGTAGGCAAAGTACTTGCAGAGCTTAAGAGACTGGATCTTGATAAAAATACCATAATTGTATTATGGGGCGACCACGGATGGCATTTAGGAGATGACCGGGTATGGGGAAAGCATACCATAACTGAATGGGCCGTAAGGAGTCCGTTAATTGTAAAAGTACCAGGCATGCTTACCGGAAAGTCGTCGGATAAAATTATTAGTTCAATTGATATATATCCTTCATTAATGGATCTCTGTGGTTTAAAGACTCATAAAACTGACGGAAAGAGCTTTATGCCTTTATTAAAGAAAGATCCAAATTCTGTAAAATGGAGCAATGCTGCCTACAGTTACTATAGGAATGGCATTTCAGTGAGAACAGATCGATACAGACTGTCGAAATATTTCCGAAAAGAGCAGCCGGTAACAGAATTATATGACCACCTCACCGATCCTTATGAAAAAGTAAATATTGCTGCAGAAAATGCAGTTGTAGTAAAACGTTTAAACAGGATTTGGGAAAAAGGTAATACGGGACTATTTAATAAAGCGGGTGAATAATTTATTAATAGTGCGTTAAGGCAATACAAATTTGATAGATAAGAATACATAATTATTACTGCCGGCATCCGGTATTCTGTAGTTTTGGTTGCCATATGAAAAATAAAATTAATACGATGAGAAAAACAATTATCCTTTTATTATTTACAATTATCAGTAACCTGGTATTTTCCCAAACGACACGTACTAAAAACGTTATCGTAGTTACTTTCGACGGTTATCGTTGGAAAGAACTCTTTCGCGGGGCAGACTCTGCGTTTCTTTTTGGCAAAACCTACAACACCCAGGATTCCACTGAGCGCATAAAGAAATTTTGGGGAAAAAACATTCAGGAGCGAAGGGAAAAACTAACACCTTTTTTCTGGAATACCATTGCTAAAAAAGGGCAAATTTACGGTAACAGAGATGCGGGAAATTTTGTAAATGTTAAGAACAAGTATTGGTTTTCCTACCCGGGATATAATGAAATGTTTACCGGTTATCCGGATTCGCTAATTAACTCAAATAATTTTCGGCCAAATCCAAATAAAACCATACATGAGTTTATAAATGAACAACCCGGATATAAAGGTAAAGTAGCAGCTTTTACTTCCTGGGATGCTTTTGACCGGATACTTAATGAAAAACGCGGTGGATTTTTAGTTAATTCGGGGTATGAAAATTTAGAAGGTGAAAACTTAACAGAAGTGCAAAAAGCATTGAATGAACAACAGCATTATTTGCCAAAAATCTTTGGCCATTCAGAGCGCCCTGATGCAGTAACATACATTATGGCGAAAAATTATCTTAAACAGAAACACCCTAAATTCCTTCAGTTAAGCTTTATAGATACAGACGCCTTTGGCCATGCGGGCAAATATGATTTTTACCTGGATGCAGCACATTATAATGATGCGATGATTGCAGATCTCTGGAAAACCATTCAGGCAGATCCTTTCTATAAAGATCAAACTACGTTATTTATAGCAGTTGATCATGGCCGGGGAGAGGGGAGTACCTGGAAAAATCACAATATTAATGTCCCAAATGCCGATCAGGTGTGGTTTGCTGTAATGGGGCCGGATACAAAACCGATGGGCGAAATTAAAAGTAAAGGACAGCTGTATCAAAATCAATATGCCAAGACAATTACCGCCCTGTTAGGATTTAACTTTACAGGAATTCATACGATAGGTGAAATCATAAAAACCGTCATTAAATAATTTATAAAGGATATCAAAATTTTATATAACTCTAAGTTTGAACTAAAAAAAAATTAGTTTAGCTGATACTAACCAAAACCAACATATGAAAACTACAACTTATAGGATTATTCTATTACTGCTTTTAACCTTTACTTTCAGTGCACAGGCACAAGAAAAAATTTCCCCTCAAAAAATATGGACGGTTGAGAAGGCAAACGCCTGGTATAAACAGCATCCGTGGATAACCGGCGCTGATTATATCACAAGCTCCGCAATCAATCAGCTTGAGATGTGGCAGGCGGATACTTTTGATCCTGTAACTATAGACAAGGAACTGCAATGGGCAGAAGATATAGGATTTAACACCATGCGGGTATATTTGCATAGTATGGCCTGGAAACAAGATCCAAAGGGGTTTAAAGAACGGATGAATCAGTACCTGACTATTTCCGACAAACATCATATCAAAACCATTTTTGTTTTCTTTGACGATTGCTGGAACAAGATGGGAGCACCGGGAAAACAGCCTGCTCCAAAACCGGGGATCCACAATTCAGGCTGGGTTCAGGATCCGGGAGATCCCGCATCAACCAATGCCGCACTATTTCCAGAACTGGCAAAATACGTTAAGGATGTAATGACCCAGTTTTCACATGATAAACGAATATTGCTTTGGGATCTGTACAATGAGCCCGGAAACTCCGGTAAACTTACATCATCCATGCCACTTCTTAAAAGTGTTTTCGGATGGGCTCGTGATGTGAATCCCGACCAACCTATTAGCGTTGGTATTTGGCGATGGGATTTCCCGGAGCTAAATGCCGTTCAAATTTTGAATTCAGATGTAATCACTTATCATGATTATGAGGAACCACAATGGCACTTACGTGTGGTTCAAATGCTAAAAACTCATGGTCGCCCTATAATTTGTACAGAATATATGGCGCGTACCCGCAACAGCAGGTTCTCTAATATATTGCCTATGTTGAAACAGGAAAATATAGGAGCTATCAATTGGGGTTTTGTTGCCGGCAAAAGTAATACCATTTATGCCTGGGATACGCCCTTGCCGGATGCGAGTCAGCCGGTAGAATGGTTTCATGATATTTTTAAGCAAGATGGAACAGCCTATCGTCAGGATGAAGTAGACCTGATTAAAAAATTGAATGCAAAAAAATAATGCGATTCAAGCAATAGCTTGATGGTCACTTAAAACAAATTAATACTACAATTAATATTAAACCTGAGTAATGAAACTTCACCTTAACACATCTAAATTACAGATCTTCACCATAGGTTGTTTGGTGGCTTTTGCAGCTTGCAATACACCGATAAAAAAGGATCAAACAAATAATACTAACGATTCCTTAGCTCGTGATACCAGTGCGGAACAAAAAGCATTTCAGCAAACCATTGATGGTAAGCCGACGGATCTGTTTTATCTTAAAAATAAAAATGGAATAACAGCTACAATTACTAACTATGGCGGGCGTATAGTAGGATTATTAGTGCCGGATAAAGACGGCAAACTTGTTGATGTTGTAGTAGGGTTTGATAGTGTGGAAAAATATAAATCTTCCAAAGAACCTTATTTCGGAGCTTTAATAGGCCGTTACGGTAATCGACTGGCAAAAGGGAAATTTGTTTTGGACGGTAAGACGTATACATTATTTACTAATAATGGTCCCAATACATTACATGGAGGTAAAAAAGGCTTTCAGTCTGTAGTTTGGGATGCCAGACAGATAGATAATCAAACCCTGGAGCTTACTTATTTATCAAAAGATATGGAAGAAGGATTTCCTGGTAATCTGAATGTGAAAGTAACCTATTCACTTACAAATAATAATGAACTGAAAATTGATTATGAAGCTACTACAGATAAAAAAACGGTTGTAAATCTTACCAACCATGCATTTTTTAATTTGAACGGTGAAGGAAGCGGAACCATTCTTGATCACAAACTCCAGATAAACGCCGACCATTATACCCCTGTAGACACAACCTTGATCCCTACTGGAAAAAACGTGACGGTTTCAAATACCCCGTTCGATTTCATAAATGAAACTGCAATAGGGCAAAGAATAAACGATGAGAACAGCCAACTTAAAAATGGTAAAGGATATGATCATAATTATGTGCTAAATAACAGCACTTCCGGATTAACCAGTGCAGCAAAGGTAACAGGAGATAAAACGGGTGTTGTAATGGAAGTACTAACCAAAGAGCCGGGATTGCAGTTTTACAGCGGAAACTTTATGAAAAGCAAAAATACATTTAAAGGCGGCGCTAAAGATGATTTTAGAACTGCATTTTGTTTGGAAACACAACATTTCCCCGATTCTCCTAATCAGCCAGGCTTTCCTTCGACAGTGTTAAGTCCCAATCAAACGTATAAAACCAATTCAATTTATAAGTTCTCGGTAAAAAAATAAATTCTTCTGAGATTTTGATATGAAGATTATAGTATCCGTACTTATATTTTTCTTGTCTTCCTGCACATCTGTTAAATACAGTGAGCAAAGTAAGAAATTCTCCAACCCCCTGCTTGAAGCTGGTGCAGACCCATGGAGCATATATAAAGATGGGTATTACTATTATACGCAGACCTCATCTAATTTGGCAATTTGGAAAACAAAAAATCTCAAAGATCTTAGATCGGCTGAAAAAAAAGTAGTTTGGGCGCCACCTTCAGAGTCTATGCATTCGAAACAGTTGTGGGCTCCGGAAATTCATTTCTTGAAAGGAAAATGGTACATGTATTTTGCTGCAAGCGATGGGAATAATTATAATCACAGAATGTACGTAATCGAGAATCCATCTGAAAATCCTTTGGAAGGTGCCTGGACATTCAAAGGAAAAGTAGCGGACGCTTCAGATAAGTGGGCTATTGACGGTTCCGTTTTTGAACACCAGAATAAATTATATATGATCTGGTCTGGTTGGGAGGGTAACAAAAATGGTCAGCAGGATATATATATTGCTGAAATGGAAAATCCGTGGACAATAAAAGGTGAACGTCATAAGATTGCAAGCCCTTTTTTTGCTTGGGAAAAAAACGGGGACCTGAAAGGAAATGATGTGCCACACGTGAATGTTAATGAAGGCCCGCAGATATTAAAAAAAGGAAATAAGATATTTATGATCTATTCTGCAAGTGGTTGCTGGACAGATTTTTATGCCTTAGGGATGCTTACTGCTTCTGCGCAAAGCAATCTGCTAAATCCTGCCTCCTGGATCAAATCACCTGAACCCGTATTTAGCCAATCTGTAACTAACGGAGTTTATGCACCCGGTCATAATTCATTTTTTAAGTCTCCAGATGGAAGAGAAGACTGGATATTGTATCATGCCAATTCCAAACCCGGACAAGGATGCGGCCACCATCGGTCTCCGCGGGCGCAGCGGTTTAGCTGGAAAGCAGATGGCACGCCCTATTTTGGAGTGCCTCTTAAAGCCTTAAATAAATCGGATACTTTATCTGCTACAAGAAAATTAATCCGCACACGTAAATAATTAATTATATAATTAATTAAATAATAAATTAGCAAACTATTTTTAATCTTAAACCAATCTTTAATTGAACATGGGAGCATTACAAACACCCGATTACATTGTTTTCCTGATCTATTTCCTGATTGTTTCGGGTTATGGAATATGGATATACCAAAAGAAAAAATCTGTAACACAAGACACTAAGGATTATTTTCTTGCCGAAGGTTCCCTGACATGGTGGGCCATAGGTGCATCACTAATTGCCTCTAATATATCTGCAGAGCAGTTTATTGGTATGAGTGGTTCTGGTTTTACATTGGGACTTGCTATTGCTACATATGAATGGATGGCCGCAGCAACATTAATTATAGTAGCCATATTTTTTCTGCCAGTATATCTGAAAAATAAGATCTACACTATGCCGCAGTTTCTAAATATGCGGTATAATAGCACGGTGAGTATGATCATGGCCGTATTCTGGCTGCTTTTATATGTTGTAGTAAACCTTACTTCAATTCTGTTCCTTGGGGCTTTAGCTATTAACAGCATTTCAGGAATTGATATTACCGTGTGTATGATTGGCCTGGCAGTATTTGCCATTTTTATTACCTTGGGAGGAATGAAAGTAATAGGCTATACCGATGTGATCCAGGTATTCTTTCTTATACTTGGGGGGCTTGCAACAACCTATCTGGCATTAAACCTGGTAGCAGAAAGTGCTGGTTCAACAGGTGCAATCAATGGATTTAATCTGCTCACAGAAAAGGCCGGTGATCACTTTGATATGATCTTTGAAAAGAACAATCCAAATTACATCGAATTACCCGGTCTGACTGTGCTGATAGGCGGTATGTGGATTGCTAATTTAAGCTATTGGGGATGTAACCAGTATATTACACAGCGTGCCCTGGGTGCAGATCTGGATACAGCACGAAACGGATTGTTGTTTGCTGCTTTTATTAAATTGCTGATGCCTGTAATTGTTGTATTGCCGGGTATTGCAGCATATGTGCTTTATAAGGAGGGCAGTTTCCAGACGGATATGCTAAAGGACGGCATCATAGCTCCTGACCGTGCTTATCCTGTATTGTTAAATCTGCTTCCTGTTGGGTTAAAAGGGTTATCATTCGCGGCGCTTACCGCTGCCATAGTTGCCTCATTAGCCGGTAAAGCCAATAGTATATCAACCATATTTACACTGGATATTTACAAAAAAGTAATTAATAAAGAGGCTTCAGAAGCCAATATGCTTAGAGTTGGCCGTATCACTATTATAGTAGCTCTTCTTCTGGCAGTTATGATAGCACCATTCCTTGGCATTGATAAAGGAGGGTTACGTTTTATTCAGGAATATACCGGATTTGTATCTCCAGGTATATTGGCTATGTTTTTATTGGGATTCTTCTGGAAAAAGACTACCTCAAACGCAGCGCTTTTTGCAACTATCGGCGGTTTCTTTTTGTCGGTTTTCTTCAAACTATTGCCCACATTTGCCGACCTGTCCTTCCTTGCATCAACAGGATTTTCAGTTCAAAACGCCAGTGGAGTTTATGAAATTCCTTTTCTTGACCGTATGGGTTTTGTTTTTATCATCAGTATAATCGTCATGTGGATCATAAGTACCATAGAGAATAAGCGTGGAGTGGTGCCTAACGCGCTTGAAGTGGATACAAAAATGTTTCGGACCACACCTGCCTTTGCGGTTGGTGCCCTTATTGTTTGCGGGATACTGATTGCTTTTTATACCTTATTCTGGTAATTAGCCGATTCGCTGTCTTATCACTATTATTGCCCCTTGACTATCAGGTTAAGGGGCTTTTTTGTTTACTATTGCCCGATAAAATATATATTAACAGGCGAAAAAGGTTTAATAATGCAACTTTGATCTTAAAATTACATATATTCAGGATCTGAGTAAATTAATCTAACCATAAGATATAAGAAGTATTGGTTATCTATGAAATCTAATACGTCTTTTTACAGCTACTATGAGAAATTTTTCTTTTCAGCAACAAGTTATAACCGGCTTTATTATCACTTTTGCTTTTGTTTTTATTGTTGGCATAAGTTCTTACCTAAGTATTAAAGAACTGCAAGAGAACAGTAATTGGGTTGTTCATACAGAAGAGGTACTTGCAAAAACACAGGAAATCGGTCTGAAAATTACTGAGGCTGAATCAAGTAGTCGCGGATATATTATAACTGGTCAGCCAGCATATTTAGAACGGTATAATATCAATATCCGCAATATTCCTTTTTTAATTCGTGATTTAGAGAAACTGACCAATGACAACCCAAAGCAGGTAGTAAGGGTTGATTCGTTGGCTACCTATTCTGTAGGCAAACTGGTAGAAATGCAGCGAGTTTTAAATGCTTATAATGAAACTTCATTTGAGGCGGCAAAATCTGTTTTGCAGACCAACAAATCGAAAATATATATGGATAATATTAACCGTACTCTTTCTGATATGCGAAAGGAAGAAGAAAGGTTATTATCTGTAAGGAAAGCAGATAGTGAGCGTAGTACAGAAAATGTCTTCTATATTATTGGTATAGGTTGTTTATTGATACTCATTTCCATCCTCATATTATCCATGTTTATACGAAAGTCTTTTAACCAGCAGAAATTAACTGAGATACGTATTCTAGAGACTAACAATACGCTGGAAAAAGTTTCTGTTGAAAGTGAACGCCAAAACTGGTTGTTGGAAGGAGCTGTTATTATAGATGCGGCGATGCGGGGTGCACAGACTTTAGCTGAGCGTACTGAACGTTTAATTAATGAATTATCAAAATATGTAAAAGCTGATTTAGGAGTAATTTATATAGCAGATGAAATTGGCGATATTTTGAAGCTCACCGCAACATATGCATTTCGACCTGAACATGGCGTACCCAGCTTCAGGCTGGGAGAAGGTTTGATAGGACAGGTAGCTTTAGAGCGTCGTGAAATGGTTTTTACTGATATTCCAAAAGACTATATGAAAGTACATTCTGCTTTAGGAAGCACTTCAGCAAATGCGATTTTAATTTACCCCTTTATATTTCAGGGACAGTTAAAAGGTGTCATTGAACTCGGCTTTATAAATGGAGTTCATCCACATGCTATGGAATTGATTAATAAAATTATTTATAGTGTCGCTGTGGCCGTTAATGCCGCCCAGGCAAGAGTTGAGATGCAGGCTCTTTATGACCGGTCTCAATCGCAATCAGAAGAGTTGGAAACGCAGCAGGAAAAGCTGCGTACGGCAAATGAGGAGTTGCTTAATAAAACGGAAGAGCTTCAGGCTTCAGAAGAAGAGTTAAGAGTACAGCAGGAAGAGTTAAGGCAAATAAATGCTGAACTTGAAGAACAGGCGCAACAACTCGAAGAACGTAATACGTCAATAAATGAAGCCCGCGAAGCTATCAGTCTTAAGGCTAATGAACTTGAGCAAACCGGTAAATATAAATCTGAATTTTTGGCTAATATGAGCCATGAGTTACGTACACCACTAAACAGTATTTTAATACTTGCACGCATTCTGGGAGATAATAAGCACGCAAACCTGAATACTGAGCAATTAAAATATGCCAAAGTAATACACAATGCAGGGAATGATTTATTAACATTAATTAATGACATCCTGGATCTTTCAAAAGTCGAATCCGGGAAGATGGATCTTAATATTGAAGACGTTTATGTTGATGATATTAAGCGTGACCTGGAATTGCTTTTCAATGAGGTTGCCGCTAATAAAAAAATTAATTTTATTGTAAACCTGGAAGATGATATACCTTCTACCATAGTTTCAGACCGGGTAAGGGTTGAACAGGTGTTACGCAACCTGTTATCAAATGCGTTTAAATTTACTCCGGAGGCAGGCTCAGTAACTGTATATATTAAAGGTGCAGAAGAGCAGCAGGTGTTTACAAGCAACGTATTAAAAACACTTAATCCCAAAGATATTATTTCCATATCAGTTACCGATTCCGGTATAGGGATCCCGGAAGAAAAGCAAAGGCTAATTTTTGAAGCTTTTCAGCAGGCAGACGGTTCAACCAGCAGAAAATACGGCGGTACTGGTCTGGGGCTTTCTATAAGTCGTGAGCTGGCTGTGGTTTTAGGGGGTGAGATCAGTGTGGCAAGTACACCGGGAGCTGGAAGTACATTTACACTGTTTCTGCCACCAGTCCTTCAGGAAAAAGAAGAAGAAGACTCCGCCGATGAGGTTAAAGCTCCTGTTGAAAAACCTGTTAAATCCACGCCAATACCCATTTTAGAAAAGCTTCCCATAGCAGGGGATAGCACTGTTCTTATTATTGAAGATGATAAAAACTTTGCTGAAATACTTAAGGATTATGCATTAGACCGGGGCTTTAAGCCTATTATGGCCTATAGTGGTGATACAGGTTTAAAATTAGCAAAAGAACACAAGCCCCAGGCAATCATTTTGGATATAATGCTACCTGTACTAGATGGGTGGTCAGTTTTAAAGCATTTAAAATCAGATCCTGACACCAAAAATATTCCTGTTCATATGATGTCGGCCGGTGATGAAAAAAAGAAAAAGGCCGAGCGTGAAGGTGCAATAGGATTTCTTAAAAAGCCTGTAGCGAAAGAGCAACTGGACGAAGCATTTAATAAGCTGATTAGAAACGGTACGCGGAAGCTCGCAAAAGTGCTTATTGTAGAAGATCATGAGATTCAGAGCGAAGACCTAAAACAAAAATTTGTAGAGCATAACATTAAAGTTGTACAAGCATTTAACGGAAGTGAAACAAAAAAAATATTGGAAAGTGAATGGGATTTTGATTGCCTGATACTGGATGTTAACCTGCCCGACATTTCAGGATTAGACCTGCTGGATGAGATCAGATTAAATGAAAAGCTGCAGAATTTGCCTGTAATTATTAATACAGCAATGGAATTAGACAAAGATAGCCTGGCTAGAGTGATGGAACATACCGACGCTATGGTCTTAAAAAATAATAAATCAAACGATCGGTTGCTGGATGAGGTTAATTTATTTATGAATAAGGTTAAATCAACCGAATCTGTTAAATCTTCACCTGTACCTTTTTCCGGCAATTCAGGTACACTTGAAAAGGTACTGAAAGACAAGACCATATTAATTGTTGATGATGATATGCGGAATATCTTTGCATTATCCAGTGCCCTGCAATCGTATGATCTGGCAATTGAAGTTGCCCATAATGGAAAAGAAGCGTTAAGTAAACTCGATTCTAAACCCGATATAAACCTGGTATTAATGGATATTATGATGCCTGAAATGGATGGGTATGAGGCAATGATAGAAATACGAAAGCAGAACAGGTTTAAAGATCTTCCCATTCTGGCTCTTACAGCTAAAGCGATGAAAAACGATCGGGATAAATGTATTTCGGCAGGAGCAAATGATTACGTTTCGAAACCTGTTGATGTAGAAAAACTATTATCTCTTATTCGTGTATGGTTAAGTTAATTATTCGTTATCAATGATTGCTAATGAACATATTACTTTTGACGAACTTGAACAGGTAATTCAACTGGTTAATAAAGTGCATGGATTTGATTTTTTCGAATACTCACGGGCTTCTTTAAAGAGAAGAGTAACCCGGATAATGGGTCTTAAAAAACTAAATCTGTTTGATTTAAAAGGCTTGCTGATTAATGACGAAAATTTTTTCGAAATTTTTTTGAAGGAAATAACAGTGAATGTTACGGAAATGTTCCGCGATCCTGAGTTTTTCAAAAGTGTAAGAGATAATGTTTTACCATACCTTGCATCATTTCAGCATATTAAAATATGGAATGCAGGTTGTTCAACAGGTGAAGAGGTGTATTCATACGCTATATTATTACAGGAACAAGGGTTATATGAGCGTTCCATGCTATATGGCACAGATATAAATTCGGATGTATTAGAAGAAGCAAAAACGGGAATATATGATCTTAAAAAAATGAAATTGTATTCTGAGAATTATCGTGAAACAGGCATCAGACGTTCCCTGGCAAATTTTTATACAGCCCAATATGATGCTGCAGCTATTAATCATAATTTAAAATCTAAAACATTATTTTCTATTCACAATCTTGTATCAGACGGGGTTTTTAACGAATTTCAATTAATTTCCTGTAGAAATGTTTTAATATATTTTGCGTTAAACCTTCAACAAAAAGTGATGCAGCTATTTTATGACAGCTTACAACCGCTCGGATTTTTATGCCTGGGTTCAAAAGAATGTTTAAGAAATGAAACTATCTCCAAACGGTTTAAAGTAATTGATAAGAAGTTTAATATATATCAAAAAATTGCTTGACATAAATCCAGATATAGAAAAAAAAATTAGCCAGGCGAAAGTTTTAATGGTTGGCTGCTCTGCCGGAGGATTTGCATTGCTGCATGATCTTATTGTACATCTGCCAGAAAATTTCCCCCTAGCGGTTGTAGTTATTATCCATCGAAGCAGAAAGTACGAATCTTCCTTAGAAAAGATTCTGACTGCTAAGGGTTCTATCCCGGTTAGGTTAGCAGAAGATAAGGACATACTTATGCCTGGAAATGTATATTTTGCTCCTGCTGACTATCATTTATTATTAGAACCGGATTATAGTTTTACACTCGATTTTTCAGAACCTGTTCATTTTTGCCGTCCATCCATAGATGTAACTTTTCAAAGCGTTTCTGATGTTGCAGGAAGCAAAGCAATTGGTGTGCTATTATCAGGTGCAAACCAGGACGGAGCATTTGGAATTAAATATATTGGTGAGAATGGTGGGCTTACAGTTGTTCAGGATCCAAAAGAAGCAGAAGTTAACACCATGCCCGAATCTGCAATTAAACTGAGTGTGGTAGATATGATTTTAAAAAACGATGAATTATTCAATCTGCTTGATGAAATTTATCGTATAAAAGAAGTAGTAATTAGTTCTAATAAATCGTGATCGTGTCAACGCAATCCCCGCCTGTTAATATTCTGATTGTTGATGATAGAGAGGAGAATATTATTGCTTTGGAAGCACTCATTCAGCGGGACGACATAAATATAATAACTACCACCTCTCCAAACGAAGCATTGCGTATTTGCTGGGACCAGGATATTGCAATTGCATTAGTTGACGTGCAGATGCCCGAAATGGACGGCTTTGAGTTAGTGCAAATATTAAAAAGTAATCCACGGACTAAAGAGTTGGTAGTGATATTTGTTACAGCCATTTCAAAAGAATCAAAATATGCGGTAAAGGGGCTTGAATCGGGTGCAGTAGATTATTTATTTAAACCTTTAGACCCATATATTACAAGAGCGAAGGTTGATGCATTTATTAGTCTTGTAAGAAGTCAGCGTGATCTTAAACAAAAAAATATTGAATTAGAGGAATCCCAAAAAGAATTGGTAATTGCCAAAGATCAGGCGGAAGCAGCAAAGAAAGTTAAAGAAAACTTTTTAGCCAACATGAGTCATGAGATCCGCACACCTATCAACGGAATTATTGGGTTGGCATATTTATTAAAGCATACTGAACTTACGGAAGAACAACAAGAGTTTTTAAAGTTGCTTGAAGTATCATCACAATCTTTACTAGGTTTGATTAATGATATTTTAGACATTTCAAAGATCGAGGCGGGTAAATTTAAAATAGTTCGGTCCGAAACAAATATCAGGAGTCTGGTGCAGGCTGTGGTAGATCTTATGAAGTTTAAATCGGATGAAAAGAATATAAAACTGGTTTTAGAAATTGATGACAAAGTTCCGGATTTTATAATGGCAGATTCATTAAGATTAAATCAGATTCTAATGAATTTGATGGGGAATGCTATTAAATTTACAGACCGGGGTTCGGTAAAGCTGCAGGTTAAATTTATTGAAGAAATGAACAATGTGGTACTGTTACAATTCTTGATAAATGATACCGGCATTGGTATTTCTGAAGAAGGATTAGCCAAAGTATTTAATTCATTTGAACAGGCAGAAGACACTACGGCTCAAAAATATGGTGGTACAGGCTTAGGTTTATCCATTGTAAAAAAACTTACAGATTTAAAAGGCGGGGAGCTTTCTGTAAGCAGTATCCCCGGTGAGGGTAGTACCTTCACTTTCACAAATAGGTTTGAAGTTGTTAAAGGTAAAGTCAATATGGAGAAGAAAAATTCAGTTGCTGATCTTCCGAAGTTTGATAACGTAACTATTTTACTTGCAGAGGATAATGCTATAAATCAGTTTATGATAAGCAAAATTCTCGCAAACTGGAATATTAAGGTTGATGTGGTAGATGATGGCGGTAAAGTGCTTGATCAGATAAAAAACATACACTACGATCTCATTCTTATGGATACACACATGCCAACAATGAATGGTTTTGAAGCAACAAGGCGCATACGTGCTGATTTTGACGAACCACAAAAAAGTATTCCGATCATCTCTTTATCTGCTGCTGTGTTAGAGGAAGAGCAGCAGGCCGGTTGGGACGCAGGGGTAAATGATATACTCAGTAAACCCTTTGATCCGGCTGTGCTACATCAAAAAATAAGCGCACTTCTGAGCAAAAGTGAGCAGTAATACTTTTACAGATCAGATCGGGAGAACTATAATTGTTAAGTCTACTCCTAAACGTATTATTTCGGTAGTTCCATCACAAACAGAATTGCTGTTTGATTTAGGTTTAAACACTGAAATAATTGGTATAACAAAATTTTGCGTTCATCCTGAAGATAAAGTGTCTTTAATACCTAAAATAGGTGGAACCAAATCATTGAACATTCAAAAGATCCGGGAACTGAAACCTGATCTGATCATCGCTAATAAAGAAGAAAATCAGAAAGATCAAATAGAACAACTGATGCAGGAATTTCCCGTCTGGGTAAGTGATATTCATAATCTGCACGAGTCAATGAAAATGATAGAAGATGTTGGTGAGCTTGTTGATCGGCAACAGCAGGCAAAAACGCTGGTTAAAGACATTGTTTCGAGTTTCGACACCGTGTCATCACTTCCACACCCCTTACATGTAGCATATTTTATCTGGAAAGATCCATACATGGTTGCAGCGCAAAATACATTTATAAATACCATGCTTATTGCTGCAGGATGGCAAAATGCGTTTCAAAATTTTCGCTATCCTGTAATATCCGAAAAGGATATAATCACCGCCAATCCGGAAGTTATATTTTTATCTTCCGAGCCTTATCCTTTCAAAGAAAAACACATAGCGGAGTTTAAATTGCTTTGCCCTGCTGCAAAGGTCATTGTTGTTGATGGAGAACTATTTTCATGGTATGGAAGCAGGCTGAAATATACTGCCGATTATTTAAAGAAACTACAACTGCATGTAAATCAGTAAAGAAGGTATTTGGGGTAAAATAAGTTTTGGACTTAATTGAGAAATAGTTAGTTTTGACGTCCAAATCATCCTATGCGGAAGTGGCGTAATTGGTAGCCGCACCAGACTTAGGATCTGGCGCTTCACGGCGTGGGGGTTCGAGTCCCTTCTTCCGCACATTATTTCATCCCTCCGCCAGCTGGTGGAGGGTTTTTTGTATAACGGTATAAATTGAAAAAATGAATATCACACAGGAAAAGATCGATAACCTGAATTCCCTTTTAAAAGTAAAGATTGAACCACAGGATTACCAGGAGCGGGTGGAAAAGTCTATTAAAACACAAGCCAAAAAAGCAAAACTTCCTGGTTTTCGGCCGGGAATGGTGCCGCCGTCGCACATTAAGCGGATGTACGGAAAAAGCATTCTTGCAGATGAAATTAATAACCTGGTAAGTGATACGTTAAATAATTACATTGCTGAAAATAAACTTGAAGTGTTGGGCCAGCCGCTACCGAAGCTGGATGAAACAAAGGAGTTTAAATGGGATTTTACTGATGAGTTTGAATTTGATTATGAATTAGGCCTCGCTCCGGAATTTGATATTAATTTTTCATCAAACGATACGTTAGCATATTATGATATAAAAGTTGATTCGGAGACCCTGGAGTCCCGGATTAAAAACCTGCGCCGTAGTTATGGAAAAATGACCAACCCTGAAGTGTCGGCAGAAGAAGATGTTCTGTATGCAGAATTGCTGCAGCTGGGAGCCGATGGATCTGTTTTTGAAGGTGGAATAATCAATACTGCCTCCATACGCCTCGATCTGGTTAAAGATGAAGACATTAAAAAATCTTTAACCGGACTGAAAATAGGTGATGTTGCAGACCATTTTGATATAAAAAAAGCATTTAATAATGATATAGCTCAGGTAGCTAAACTTCTGAATATAAGTCAAGAGGACACTGCCGACCTACAGAGTAAATTCAGGTTAACTGTAAAGAACGTGAATCGTTTGGAAGAAAGTGATTTAAACCAGGAGTTTTTTGACAAATTATTCGCTCCGGGAGAAGTAACTTCAGAAGATACATTTAAATCCCGTATTACTGGGGAGTTGGAAAGCATGCTGGCTCAAAATTCAGATCAGAAGCTTCAGAATGATTTGCACCATTTTGGCCTTGAAAAACTTGATTTCGAACTGCCTGATGAATTTTTAAAACGCTGGTTAAAAGCAACCAATGAAAATTTACCTGTTGAAGAAATTGAAAGTGGGTATGCTGACTTCGCGAAGAATCTTAAATGGACACTTTTTGAAAATAAGATCATTAAAGAAAACAATATTGAAATAAAGTATGATGAGGTGCTTGAAACAGCAAAAATTCAACTTGAAAATCAATTTAAAATGTACAGCCCACAACCTATATCCGAAGAACAGTTAGGACAATACGCAGTGCAATTTTTACAAAATAAGGAGAATGCTAACCGTATATTTGATCAGGTAAAAGCTTCAAAGGTTTTTGAATACCTCAAGAGTGTTGTTACCTTAGATAAAAAAGAAATAGATTATAACAAGTTTCTGGAATTGAGTTAAAGGAGAAATTTATAGCCGGTGGTTATTTTGACAGTAATGTGAATTTTAATTTCTTTAAAACAACTCTGAAAAAAATAACTTAGTAACTTAAACATATAAGTTCAATGAACATTGATAAACACGAATTCCGTAAATACGCAATAAAGCATCATCGAATTGGCAGTCAGCATGTAGATCGGGTTATTGCCGGGGTGGAAAGAAGTGCCCCTTCAGCAATGACACCTTACATCATTGAAGAGCGTCAGTTAAATGTGGCGCAAATGGATGTGTTTTCCCGCTTAATGATGGATCGTATTATATTTTTAGGCGATGCCATTCACGATCAGAATGCAAATGTAATCCAGGCGCAGCTGCTGTTCTTACAATCAACAGATTCAAACCGTGACATCCAAATCTATATAAATTCGCCCGGAGGTTCCGTATACGCAGGCTTGGGGATTTATGATACTATGCAGTATATTAACCCTGAAGTTGCAACAATCTGTACAGGTATGGCTGCATCAATGGGTGCTGTATTGTTAGTGGCCGGCGCTAAAGGTAAACGTGCAGCATTAAAACACTCACGTGTGATGATCCATCAGCCTTCTGGCGGAGCGCAGGGTGTGGCTTCGGATATGGAAATAAACTTGCGTGAGATGCTTAAGCTTAAGAAGGAGCTTTATGATATTATCTCCATTCACTCAGGTCAAAATTACGAGTGGGTTGAAAAAGCTTCTGACCGCGATTACTGGATGACATCCGGCGAGGCAAAAGAATTTGGTATGATTGACGAGGTGCTTACTGCAACTCCTGATAAAAAGTGATGAGTAAAAATAACAAAGACATTAAGTGTTCATTTTGTGGATCCGGAAAACAGGATACCCTTATGCTTATTGCAGGGTTAGATGCGCATATTTGCGATAAATGTGTAACTCAGGCCAATCAAATACTTGCTGAGGAGCTCAGTGTTCGCAAAAGCAAATCCTCACAAACATCCGTAACACTTTTAAAGCCGACGGAGTTAAAATCTCATTTGGATCAGTATGTAATAGGTCAGGACGATGCAAAGAAAGTATTATCTGTAGCGGTTTACAACCATTACAAGCGGCTGAATCAAAAGATAGATAAGGATGAGGTTGAGATTGAAAAGTCTAATATTGTAATGGTAGGAGAGACCGGAACAGGAAAAACCCTTTTGGCTAAAACTATTGCAAAAGTATTAAATGTACCATTCTGTATTTGCGATGCAACCGTATTAACCGAGGCGGGATATGTAGGGGAGGATGTTGAGAGTATATTAACCCGTTTACTTCAGGCTGCAGATTATGATGTAATTTCTGCAGAACGGGGCATTGTTTACATAGATGAAGTTGACAAAATTGCCCGTAAAAGTGATAATCCTTCCATAACACGGGACGTCTCCGGAGAAGGGGTGCAGCAAGCATTGCTGAAAATTCTTGAAGGAACCATGGTTAATGTGCCGCCCCAGGGTGGCCGGAAGCACCCTGATCAAAAAATGATTGCAGTAAACACGAATAATATCCTGTTTATATGTGGAGGAGCCTTTGATGGTATTGAGAAAAAAATTGCAAACCGCCTCCGTACTCAAACAGTAGGATACAAGGTAAATACAGAAGATGTCGATATAGATCTTAAAAATCTTTATAAATACATAACCCCACAGGATTTAAAATCTTTCGGACTTATTCCGGAGCTGATAGGCAGGCTGCCAGTGATTACTCACCTTAATCCTCTTGATAGAGAAACACTATTAAGTATTTTGGTTGTTCCGAAAAACTCATTGATTAAACAGTATAAAAAATTGTTTGAGTATGAAAATATCAGTCTCGACTTTGAGTCTGAGGTTATGGCGTTCATTGTAGACAAAGCGATGGAGTTCAAATTAGGAGCCAGGGGGCTGCGCTCCATTTGTGAGGCAATTATGCTTGATGCGATGTTTGAAATGCCAACTATGAAGCATAATAAAGAATTATATATTACGCTCGACTACGCGATGGATAAATTCAATAAATCAGACCTCAAAAAGCTGAAAGTAGCATAAAGAAAGCCCCGAAGAAATTCGGGGTTTTTTGTTAAACATAAAATTATGAACGAAGAAATAGAAATAAAAAAAGACCCCGAGATAGTTAGAAAATCGAAAAAAATAAAAGAAGTCGAATCGCCCGTTAAGGCGGGTTTAAAAAGCAAGACTGAAATTGTAAATAACTGGCTGCCCCGGTATACAGGCCGGCCGCTTGATCAATTCGGTGAGTTTATATTACTCACTAATTTCTCCAGATATGTGCAGTTGTTTTCTGAATGGAATGACGATGCTCCTATTATGGGTCTGGACAAGCCTATGCAAAGCGTTTCGGCTAATGGGATTACGTTAATAAATTTCGGCATGGGAAGTCCGCTTGCGGCTACTATGATGGATCTTTTAAGTGCAATTAAACCTAAAGCGGTACTTTTTTTGGGAAAATGCGGGGGGCTGAAAAAAAAGAACAGTATTGGAGATATGATCCTGCCTATCGCTGCTATCAGGGGTGAGGGTACATCGAACGATTATTTTCCTCCGGAAGTACCTGCATTGCCATCCTTCGCATTGCAAAAAGCGATCTCTACTACTATACGGGATCATTCACGTGATTATTGGACCGGAACAGTGTATACTACAAATCGAAGGGTTTGGGAGCATGATAAGTCCTTTAAAAAATACCTTAAAAGCCTGCGTGCTATGGCTGTAGATATGGAAACTGCTACCATTTTTACAACAGGATTTGCAAACAAGATACCTACCGGCGCATTGTTGCTCATCTCTGATCAGCCGATGATCCCGGAAGGAGTTAAAACTGCAGAAAGCGATTCAAAGGTTACAGAACATTATGTAGAGACTCATTTACGTGTTGGAATTGATTCTTTGAAACAATTGATTAATAACGGCTTAACAGTAAAGCACCTTCAGTTTTAAATTCTTATTCTCAAGGTATCTGACACGTTAAAGCGTCTGATACCTGCACAAACGAAATGAATTAAAGATAGAAATGATAATTTGTTTGTACCAATAGATAAAGATATCAAATGAAATATACGCTGGATAGCATGATTCTTTATTAATCGGTTAGTTGTCAGCATTCTTATAACTGTTAATTGTTAAAGCCGTAGTTATTCAAAATTTTATCGAAGCCTTTTGATTTAATAAAATTTTGTTTCTTTTTATTAACATGTATAATTTCTAAAAATCCTAACTCAACTAGCATTTTCAAATCTGATCTTGCAGTAAAATTTGATATATCGAATCTTGATTGGATTTCTTTTGTATTTAATATTCTTTCTGAGTCGTCATGCATGATCTTAAGTATTTGCGCCATTCTATCATTTACATTTGAAATTTTCATAAATTTTGAAGCTTGAAAAACTTCTTTTTGCTTGCGATTTATATATATTTTCAAGGCATCTAATGCTTTCTCCATAGTTTTTATATGATATGTTATAAAATAGCTTAAATCGTTTTCGTCCACTTCTGTATATAGGTAAGCTTTTTCATATTGGCCTTTAGTGTCTTTAATTACTTTGGATATGGATAAGTATTCGGTCAACCAATATCCCTCTTTTAACATATACCAATAAAATAGTGCTCTTGCAGTCCTTCCATTACCGTCAGTGAAGGGATGTATCCAACCGATCATAAAATGAACAATACATCCTTTTACTATTGGATGTATAAAATTATCAGAGTCGTTATTACAAAAGAAACATAAGTCTTTTATTAGCTCATCTAACTCATTATTTAATGGAGGTGTATGAACCACTTCGCTATTTTCATGATTTACTACTAAAACCTCATCATTATCTCTAAATCTACCTTCATCTTCGTGGTCATTAAGTGTTTTATTGGATATTAATTTATGTATATAAAGAATATTTGCTGGAGTGATTTCTTCATTTTTATGTTGTACAATATGTTTCATTGTTATGAAATTATTCATAATCATTTGTTCAGATGTATTTTTGGGTTTTTGTTCTTTTTGAATCATTTCTTTCGCTTTTTTTCGAGTAGTATTCGCACCTTCCATTTGACTACTAGAAATAGCTTCTTCCATTATAGAACTAATAACAAACTTTGTTTTATCAGTTTCCGAAATCCCAATATTACTTCCCAAATTACCACCAATATGCAGATCAAATTGATGTAAAGCACGTTGTATAAAATCAGTTATAACATATTTAAAATCATATTTCCCGAATTTGATTGAAGTGCTTTTAATATATCGGTGAAACTTAACTGCATTCCAAAGTTCTTCAGGATTATTTTTTTTTGATTTATATTTTATTTTGTCCCAGTATAAATAGTCATCTTGAATGTTTTTTAAAATTCCATCAAATTGTAATTTTACCATTAATTTTAAAGCATTATCATCGTGATGGCATTCTGGCGCTTTTTCTAGCATAATTTTATATTAAAAAGTAAAAATAGATAAAATTGCGAGAATATTGAATAATCTCGCAATTCCAATATTTGCCAATTAGAGGATATAACAGGTAATTAAAATAAGTAGTGTTAATAAATGTTTAAGAACCATTCACAAAATCATGTCTAATCACGCCAATTCATTAACTTTGTATTATGTGGTATAACAATATTCTAGAAACTATTGGTAATACGCCCTTAGTAAAGCTTAATAATATTACTAAAGATGTGAAAGCGACTGTTCTTGCTAAGATAGAAACTACCAATCCTGGTAATTCTATTAAGGACCGTATGGCTATCAAAATGATAGAGGATGCTGAAAAAGATGGTAAACTTAAACCAGGAGGCACAATTATAGAGGGGACATCCGGAAATACCGGCATGGGTCTGGCTATTGCAGCTGTTATAAAGGGATATAAATGTATTTTTACTACTACTGATAAACAATCAAAAGAAAAGATTGATGCGTTACGGGCTTTCGGTGCCGAAGTAATTGTTTGTCCAACAAATGTAGATCCTGAAGATCCGCGATCTTATTACTCTGTTTCTTCCCGTCTTGAAAAGGAAACGCCAAATTCCTGGAAACCTAACCAATACGATAACCTGTCGAACACACAGGCCCATTATGAACAAACGGGTCCGGAGATATGGGAACAAACAGAAGGTAAAATAACCCATCTTGTTGTAGGAGTAGGGACGGGGGGTACTATTTCAGGAACTGCAAAATACCTGAAAGAAAAAAAGCCTTCTATAAAAGTTTGGGGAATTGATACTTACGGATCTGTATTCAAAAAATACAAAGAGACGGGAATATTCGATAAGAATGAAATATATCCTTACATAACAGAAGGCATCGGTGAAGATTTTCTTCCCAAAAATGTTGATTTTGATCTAATAGACCTGTTTGAAAAAGTATCTGATAAGGATGCAGCCCTTATGACCCGTGAAATAGCACGAAAAGAGGGCATATTTGCAGGAAATTCTTCCGGATCGGCTGTTGCCGGACTGTTACAGCTAAAAGACAGGCTACAGGGAAGTGATGTTGTGGTTATTATTTTCCCGGACCATGGTTCCCGATATATGGGCAAAATGTTTAATGAAGACTGGCTGCGCGAACGCGGGTTTTTAGAAGATGGAAAGTTAACTGCTAAGTCCATTCTTTCTAAGCGATCAAGGCAGGAGATTGTTACGGTAGATTGTGAACAAACAGTAACCGAGGCAATAAATGTGATGAAAACATTAAATATCTCCCAGCTTCCGGTGGTACAGCATGGGATGGTTATAGGCAAGGTCTCTGAAGGAGATATTTTAAATTCATTGCTGGAAAATCCATCATTAAAATCTAATCAAATAAAAGAAATTATGACGCAATCTTTTCCTTTTGTTGATTTGAGCACATCTATAGACAAAATCTCATCCATGATAAGTAAAGATATCAGTGCTGTGCTGGTAGAAGATCAGGAAGGTAAAATTGAGATTATTACACAATATGATATAATAAACGCGATCTCTTTATTATAAAAAGCGCGTTTTGCGGAACAAATACGACTTCAAGGCAATCTGAAAGACAAGCCTGCGCTGGAAACCAATGAGATCTAAACTTTAAGATTATGGTTCACATACCCTAAATATAGGTACTCAGAAACTTATCTTTTATTTTGCTGCTACCAGGTTAATTTTAAAATTCACCTCGTCGCTAATCAGATCATCCTGCATACCTTTGTAAGCAACACCCCAGTCCTGGCGGTTTATATTAAAATCTGCACTTCCTTTAAATGTAGTATCTGTTGCTTCCGCTATGTCAGCAGTAAATAATATATTTTTAGTGACACTTTTTATTGTAAGATTAGCCGATATTTCAGCTTTATGATTTCCCAAATCTTTAACATTGGTAATTTCTAAATTGGCATCAGGATATTTGGCTACATCAAAAAATTCAGCACTTTTTAAATGTGTTTCCAGCTTGTTTTTATATTCTTTATCCTGAAGGTCATTGTTCGTAATGGAGGTCATGTCCATTTTAAATGATCCCCCGGAAAGTTTTCCGCCGTTTACATAAATAGTTCCATCAGAAATATTAACTATACCATGATGTGCTCCTGTAACTTTTTTTCCGTGCCACTCCAATTTTGAATCCTGGGTGCTTACCTTTAAAGAGTTGCCGGTAGCTACTGCCGATGAATCTGCAGCTTCAGAAACTTTTGCTCTAGTTCCGTCAGGATTATTATTACATGCTGATATTGCTGCGGATAGCGCAAATGCGATAAGTAATCTTTTCATATCTTGTCGTTTTTAAAAAGAGACTGTGTAACAGTTTATTATGAATAAAATATAGTATAAATATTAATGTCCTAATGGCGAAGCGTTAATCCTGGTAATATCTGCTCCCAAAGAACGAAGACGGATATCAATATCCTGGTAGCCGCGTTCTATTTGTTCTATATTATGAATAACAGAAGTTCCTTGAGCTGATAATGCTGCAATAAGCAATGAAACTCCTGCTCTGATATCAGGAGAAGTCATTTGAATTCCTTTTAATTTAACTTTTTTATCTAAGCCAATCACTGTTGCCCTATGCGGATCACATAGAATGATCTGGGCACCCATGTCTATAAGTTTATCCACAAAAAATAACCGGCTTTCAAACATTTTCTGGTGTATCAGTACATTTCCTTTAGCTTGGGTAGCAATCACAAGCATAATGCTTAAAAGATCGGGGGTAAACCCAGGCCATGGTGAATCTGCAATAGTCATGATAGAACCATCAATAAAGGTTTCTATTTCATATGATTTTTGAGATGGAATATAAATGTCATCGCCTTTAAGCTCGAAGTTGATCCCCAATCTTCGGAAAACATCAGGTATAATACCTAATTCGTTATATTGAACATCCTTGATAGTGATCTCGGATTCTGTCATTGCAGCAAGTCCAATAAAAGACCCTATCTCGATCATATCAGGAAGTAACCGGTGTTCGGTTCCTTCAAGTTTGTCAGTTCCTTTAATAGTAAGAAGATTTGAACCTATTCCGGTGATGTTTGCACCCATCCGGTTCAGCATCTTGCATAATTGCTGCAAATAAGGCTCGCATGCTGCATTATAAATAGTAGTAGTGCCTTTTGCCAGTACCGCCGTCATAACAACATTGGCCGTGCCCGTAACTGATGCCTCATCAAGCAGAATATAGGCGCCTTTTAGATTGGTGGCATCAACATTAAAAAAATTGCTTTTCTTATCGTAATTAAATTTTGCACCAAGTTTTTCAAAACCCAAAAAATGGGTATCCAACCTGCGACGGCCTATCTTGTCTCCACCTGGTTTAGGAATAGCAGCTTTGCCGAAGCGTGCAAGCAACGGACCTACAATCATTATCGATCCTCTTAAGCTTCCTCCTTTAGCTTTAAAAGACGCAGAAGCGAAAAAATTCAGATCAATATTTTGAGCTTTAAACGTATACGTATCCTTTGCAAGACGCTTTACTTCCACTCCAAGGTCAGCAAGAAGTTCAATAAGCTTGTTCACGTCCTTAATATCAGGAATATTGCTGATTGTGACTTTTTGGTCGGTTAACAAAACAGCAGAAATAACCTGAAGTGCTTCGTTCTTTGCACCCTGAGGAATAATTTCACCTTTTAAAGGCTTGCCGCCAACAATTTCAAATGCGTTCATGCTAAAGTAAATGCAGATTATGCGCTAATGTTTTATAAGTATTAATATCGCTTCCCGCCGCCGCGCTGCCTGTTATTATTCTGATTGCTTTGGTTACTTTGACCGCTGCGATTCGCGGGTCTGTTTTTGGAGTTATTCTGACGCGGGTTTTGTCGATTGGTTGGAGCTGGAGGACGATATTCTACTTTATTAAGGTTCATATTTTCTTCAAGCTGTATCTCGCCGTTAGAAAAATCACGAAGGTCCTTAATTATAGTTTCATCAGCAACTGTGTCTTTATTCCATGTCACGTAGGCCATTTTCATAAAGTTTGCTACAGATTGCACCATAAGTTGCTTTCTTCCTTCATCTTCTATGGTTTTAGCCTTGTTGATCATAAGTTCAACAGTTTTGCCGTAATGTTTATATTTTATTCGCTTTTGCGGATAGGTCAGGGGTTCCGGTTTTGAATGTATTGCCTCCAGTGAAGGTTTTGGATACGGTGAATCTACATCAATTCTAAAATCAGAAATGATGTGAAGGTGGTCCCACAGCTTATGTTTAAAATCTGCAACGTCACGTAAATGGGGATTTAAAAATCCCATCAGGTCAATTACAACCTGTGCATGGCGGTTACGCTCTTCCCGTGTAGGCAGGTCGCAGATATAAGCAACCATATTTTGTACATTTCGCCCGTACTCAGAGAGAATTAATTTCTTCCTGCTGGTGTTATAATCAAAATTTATATTTTCCATGTAAATAATAGCTTTAATTGTGAAGAGCTATCCTGGTATGTGTGGAGCTAATTTAAAATACGAAGTTTTGCGAATTTAAGCAAAAGTTGTTTCTGTCCCAATTCTTTAAAAAATATTGTGGCTTTCAGGTCAGGTTTATTTCCCTCCAGGTTGATTACTTTTCCAAAGCCAAATCGTTCATGCTCAACTTCCATACCCACTTGCAGTTTTGATGTGTCTGATGGCGTAAAATCATCAGTTGGAACATGGGCCTTGGGCAATATGGATGTAGTTTTTACAGTTGGGGGTTTAGGTTTAGCAAAGCTATCTGTTGAGCGGTTCCCCCACGTAGACCGTTCATCGTCAAAAAAAGGATTCCCCGATGGCTTTTCCTGGGGTTTATAACTTAGTTCCAGGTATTTCGGGTCAACTTCATCCAGAAATCGGCTGGGTTCGCAATTGGTAAGCGATCCCCAACGATAGCGGGATGTGGCATAAGACAAGCTGAGTTTTTTTTCTGCTCTGGTGATAGCTACATAAAAAAGGCGCCGTTCTTCTTCCAGATCTGTTCTTGAACTTAATGACATTTGAGAAGGAAACAGGTTCTCTTCCAGGCCTACTACAAAAACATGTGGAAATTCTAACCCTTTAGAAGAATGAATCGTCATTAAAGAAACGGTATTTGCATCAGGATTTTTGTCTTTATCATCATTAGTAAGCAATGCTACGTCTTGCATAAACGTATCAAGCCCTCGCTCTTCAATATCCTCACGCTCACTAAATTCCTTTATTCCGTTAAGCAGCTCTTGTATATTCTCATAACGGTTTAGCCCCTCAATAGATTTATCTTCATACAGATCTCTCAAAAGGCCTGAATGCTGTGCTATGTGAAGTGCAGTGTCATAAGCTGAATTGCTTTTGGTCATTACCTGGAAACTTTGAATAAGTGTTCCAAAATTATCCACAGAGGCTGAACTTCTGCCATCTAAATAACGGGACGGCTCGGTGATCACCTCCCATAAGGTAATATTGTTTTTATCCGCAGCTATAAGAATTCGTTCAACCGTAGTGTCACCAATTCCTCGACGGGGATAGTTAATAACCCTTTTCAGAGCTTCTTCGTCGTTCGGATTGAAAGTAAGCCTGAAATATGCAATAAGATCTTTAATTTCCTTACGCTGATAAAAAGAAAGTCCGCCATATATCTTATACGGTAGGTTCAGTTTGCGTAAAGCCTCTTCCATAGCACGGGATTGGGCATTAGTACGGTATAGTATAGCAAAGTCCTGGTAATTCAATCCTTTTACTAATCTTTCCTGCGCAATAGATTCTGCAACTATTTTACCTTCTTCATTATCACTGAATGCTCTTGAGACGGTTATTTTATCACCTTCTTCATTATCGGAGTATACATCCTTTTTAAGCTGATTTTTATTATTTGCTATAACACTTTTGGCAACATTCACAATATTTTGGGTAGACCGATAATTTTGTTCAAGCTTATATACCTTCAGATCAGGATAATCTTTTTCGAAGTTCAGAATATTCTGAATATTGGCACCCCGAAAAGCATAAATACTTTGTGCATCATCTCCAACCACGCATAGGTTTTCATTTATTGCAGCCAGTTTTTTTACGATCAGGTATTGAGAAAAATTGGTATCCTGGTACTCATCCACCATCAGGTACTTAAACTTATTCTGGTATTTATAAAGCGCATCAGGATGCTCTTTTAACAGCACGTTAGTTTTGAACAATAGATCATCAAAATCCATAGCCCCTGCTTTAAAGCACCGTTGTGTGTATATCTTGTAAATCTCTCCAAGCTGGCCCCTGCCGCTTGAAAAGTCCTCAGATTGAATATGCTCATTTTGCTGATATTCAGCAACTGATACGAGGTTGTTTTTTGCTGATGAGATGCGATTGTAAACGAAATTTGCATTATAGAGCTTATCATCAAGCTGTTGTTCTTTCAATATAGCCCTGATCAGGCTTTTACTGTCATCGGTATCGTAAATTGTAAAATTATGAGGATAGCCAAGCTTATTCGCCTCTATACGTAGTATTTTTGCAAAGACAGAATGGAAGGTCCCCATCCAGATGTTTTTCGCTTCCGGACCAACAACTTTCGTAATGCGGGTACGCATCTCTTTAGCGGCCTTGTTGGTAAATGTTAGAACCAGTATATTAAATGGATCTGCACCTGTTTTAATTAGGTGTGCTACCCTGTATGTAATGACTCTTGTTTTTCCAGACCCGGCTCCGGCAACAATCATTACCGGCCCATCTGTTTGTTCAACTGCTGCTCTTTGTGAAGGATTTAATCCTTGTAAATAATCCAAAATCTTCTACCTCTTCTTTTCACAGCTAAATTAAGAAACAGACTTAGAGTTTTTTAAAGGAAAAGATGTTTTATTAAACATCTTCAGACTTGAACCCTGGAATATTAAGATCGTTTAGGTTCTCATTAATGTTCACGATCTTATCATCAATGTCATTTACGCAAACATTCACCTCTTTCATGATTTCTTCTGTTGAAAGCAATTTGTCTTTTTCAAGAAGCATCAGGCCTTTCAATGTCGCAATCGGACTCCTGATCTCATGTGAAAGATGTGATGAATATTCGGAAAGCTTTCTGTTTTTCTTACGAAGATCCTGGGTGCGGTCTTCTATAATTTCTTCCAGACTCTGGTTAACCCTGTTAAGATTTTCTTTTTGCTCGGAAACTTCCTGGTTAAGCTGCTGAAGCTGTTTATTGTTTTTAGTTTTTCGTTTAACATGAATAATTAAAAGAAAAATTACAATACATGCCAGGCCAACAACCACAGTACTGCCAATTAATAGCAACTGGGCATTTTTATTTTTTTCGATGGTGAGTTTATTTTGCACCTCCCTTTCCCGTTGCCGGAATTGTACTTCAGATAGCTTGATCCGGTCTGAATTATTAGTATAATAAGTAATACTGTCGGTAGTATAGACCTGCTGTAAATAGCTTAGTGCTTTTTCATAGTTTTTACGTTTAAATTCTAATTTGTAGGAAACTATTAAATGATCGTATTTAAAACGCTCATCATTTAATAATTTTGAATAAGCAAGCCCCTCCTGAATAGCAGCTTCTGCTTTCTGGAATTTATTCATGTCGGTATATATACCAGCTAAACCTAAATTCGAAGCAACAACGACTACATTCAGGTCTTTCTCTTTTGCCTTTTGACGAGCTTCTAAAGAATATTGCTCGGCTTTATCAAGCTGGTTTAGCTTGCGGTATATCATGCTTAAGTTCTGTAAGCATTGAGTAAGGCCCGTACTATTATCTAAATCAGTAAAAATCTTATAGCTTTTTTCATAGCTTTTTAGTGCAGCATAGTATTTTCCTTTAACATAATAAATCGTACCTGTATTCAGGTATAAGCCGCCGATTAATGCTGTATCATCTAACTTTAATGCCAATTGGAGTGACTTGTTAAAATACCCTAATGCTTTATCATTATCTACCTCACGGTATAGGTTGCCCAAATTGTTAAGTACTTTAGCTTCCCCTTCTATATTTTTATTTCTTCTAAAAAAATTCATGGAGGTTAAATAACTCTCTATAGAACTCTTACTGTTATCTTTATAGTAATATCCTACTCCTTTAACTCGGTAGGCCTCTGCTATACCATTTATATAATTAAGCTTTCTAGCCAATACCAATGCTTTGTTCGCATTGGCTAAAGTTTGATCAGGATCTGTCAGCCGGTTTTCAAACCCTATGCGATTTAGTTCAATAACGTGAGAAGTATCCCGGGGGGACTGTGAATAGGTATACCCAGGTAGAACGAAGAGAAGAATAAGAAATATACAAGGTCTCATTGAAATTCTGACAGTCTGATTGCTTTATAAATTTATATAAAACTATAAATAAAATCATATATGCCCCTGTATTTAAATGCGCTATCCAATAGCACAATTACATTAAACTGTATTTGTCGTCAATTTTCTTAAATAATTTGCCTGTACGCCTGCTCAATATGGAAGCTATCGAAGACCGTGTGCTGGGTTCTTCAGTTAGTAGCGGCACCCGCCGGATAATTTCAGCAGCAATTTCATTTGCGCTCATAGGGTACCCGGTTTCCTGGAGTACCTGAATTATTTTTTTTGACCAGGGAAGTAACTCAAACGACTGATGATTAGGTCTGTTTGGTGATTGGGTTAGCTTATATTGTTCTAAGAATTGTTTATGGTCAGCTAACTCATCAAGCAGAGGGTTAATAATCTGATTAAGTTCTATAACGCGATTTTCAAGAGCGAAAATTAATAATTTTAATTGCTTTTCTGATAACTTAATGGCCATATTTTAGCTAATCCAAATATACATAATTAACCCCGCGGTTATCTTTTTATTAAAAATATTTTTAATAATGCGATAACCTGTTATATTTGGTTAACTTTTATCCGTTAACTTAATTTAAAAAACATGAAAAAATTAGTATTAGCCCTCGTAGCCTTCGCAGTAATCGGACTATCATCCTGCAAAAAAGAAGAAGGTGCTACTCCGGAAAACAGCAAATCCGTTAAAACTTCAAACAGACATATCCAGCAGTGGGATTAATTAGCAAATATTAATTATTTGAACAGGTAATCTTAAAGTGCTTAGTGGAATAAACTGCTAAGGTTAGAATCCTATATTTGTATTTTAACCCCTAACCTATGCAGCAAATAAAAAAATATATTGGAGAACATAAGGATCGATTCTTAGATGAATTATTTGAACTGCTCAGATTCCCTTCGGTAAGTGCTGACCCGAAGTACAAAGAGGATGTATTAAAGACGGCTGATTATATAGCTGCACAATTAAAAAATGCAGGTGCAGAAAACGTTGAAGTTTGTTCTACAGCGGGGTATCCAATAGTTTATGCTGAAAAAATTATTGATCCATTAAAGCCTACGGTTTTAGTATACGGGCATTACGATGTTCAGCCTGCTGATCCGCTCGAGTTATGGCTTACCCCTCCATTCGAACCCACTGTTCGTGATGGAAAAATCTTCGCCCGTGGAGCATGCGATGATAAAGGGCAATTCTATATGCATGTAAAGGCATTTGAGCTGATGATGACAACAAATACCCTGCCCTGTAATATTAAATTTATGATTGAGGGCGAGGAAGAAGTAGGATCTAGTAACCTGGGGATATTTGTAAACAAAAATAAAGAGCGATTAAAAGCAGATGTTATCCTGATCTCCGATACATCCATGCTAAGCCTTGAGACCCCATCTCTTGAGACCGGATTACGCGGGCTTTCTTATGTCGAGGTTGAGGTTACAGGTCCCAACCGGGATCTTCACTCCGGTGTGTATGGAGGGGCCGTCGCTAATCCTATTACTATTTTATCTAAAATGATTGCTTCTCTGCACGATGAAAACAATCATATTACTATACCCGGTTTTTACGATGATGTTCAGGAACTTAGTGTTCAGGAGCGCAATGAATTAAACAAAGCGCCTTATGATGAAGAGTTGTATAAAAAGGATTTAGGGGTAAAAGAATTGTGGGGGGAAAAAGGGTATACAAACTTTGAACGAACCGGAACCCGTCCAACGCTGGAACTAAATGGTATTTGGGGCGGTTATATTGGAGAGGGTGCAAAAACAGTGCTTCCGTCTAAAGCAAACGCAAAAATTTCTATGAGATTGGTACCTAACCAGCATTCTGACAAAATCACACAATTATTTCAGGCACACTTTGAAAAAATTGCACCTAAAAATGTAAAGGTAAAAGTTACACCTCATCATGGGGGCGAACCTGTTGTTACTCCAACTGATAGCCCTGCATATCAAGCTGCCCATCGTGCTATTACAGAATCTTTTGGAAAAGAACCCATTCCAACCCGTGGCGGAGGAAGCATTCCAATTGTCGCCCTGTTTGAAAAAGAGCTGGGGATCAAAACAGTATTGATGGGTTTTGGACTGGATAGTGATAATATTCATTCGCCAAATGAAAAATTTGACATTATCAATTTTTATAAAGGCATAGAAACTATTCCACTATTTTATAAATACTTTGCAGAATCGAACAGGTAAGTATCCTTATGCATTTCTTCTTATTCGCATCAGATTAAATTCCTTTTAGAGAGTATTCGTACCGTTTGCAGTTAATGTTATTAGCCGCAATAATTAGTGCCTTACTCTTACTCTTAAAATTTTCAGGTTAAATATTCCAACTTTTCATTTTCAAAGGAGTTATATAAAAATGGCTAACAAACTCATAAAGGAATCTTCACCTTATCTTTTGCAGCATGCACATAATCCCGTAAATTGGTATGCATGGACTCCTGAGGCGCTTGAAAAAGCCAAAATGGAAAATAAACTAATGCTGATAAGTATTGGTTATTCAGCCTGTCATTGGTGCCACGTAATGGAGCATGAAAGTTTTGAAGATGAGAGTGTTGCAGAGATCATGAATCGGCATTTTGTATGTATTAAAATAGACCGCGAAGAACGTCCGGATATTGATCAGATATATATGACTGCCGTGCAATTAATGACTGGTAGCGGAGGTTGGCCGTTAAATTGTATTTGTCTGCCAGATCAGCGGCCGGTATATGGTGGCACTTATTTTAGGAAAGAAGATTGGAAGAATCTTTTATTAAATCTTGCTGACCTTTGGAATAAAAGACCACAGGAAGCCATTGAATATGCTGAAAAATTAACCGATGGAATTATCCAAACTGAGCGGTTAAAGTTTATTGATCAGAGTCATGACTACAACATGAAAGATCTGTCTGCGATTTTTGATCCCTGGAAGCGCAGTTTTGATATGATGGAGGGTGGTTATAACCGTGCACCAAAATTTCCTCTGCCTAATAACTGGCAGTTCATTCTTCGGTATGCTTATCTGATGAAAGACGAATCTGCAAAACAAGCCTGTAGCATTACACTACAGAAAATGGCCTTTGGCGGTATTTATGATCATATAGGTGGGGGCTTTGCCCGATATTCTGTAGATGGTTTATGGCACGTTCCCCATTTTGAAAAAATGCTTTATGATAATGCACAATTGGTAAGTCTGTATTCCGAAGCATATCAGTTTCTTCCCAATGATCTCTTTAAAAATGTAGTTTATGAAACATTAGAATGGGTTAACCGGGAAATGTTATCTCCGGAAGGTGGATTTTATTCGGCATTGGATGCAGATAGTGAAGGAGTAGAGGGCAAGTTTTACACTTTTTCTCAAACAGAGCTGGAAGAGCTTTTAGGTGATGATGAAGAAGTTTTTAGTTTATACTACAATGTTACCGAAGAAGGCAACTGGGAGGAAGAGCAGACCAATATTTTTTTCCGAAAGTATGATGACGAAGACATTATTGAAATACTAAAAATCAGTGAACTTGAATTCTACGAACGACTTAACCGGGCAAAATCAAAAGTATTTGAATTTCGTAAGCATCGCGTTCATCCGGGGTTGGACGATAAAATACTTGCATCCTGGAATGGAATGATGCTGAAAGGCTTTACAGATGCTTACCGGATTTTTGACGAGCCAGAATTTTTGGTTACAGCTATTAAAAATGCGGAATTTATTTTGTCAAATTTAAGAAAATCCCATGGCGGACTGTACAGAAATTATAAAGGTGGTAAAGCTACAATTAATGCATTTTTAGATGATTATGCTCTTGTAGCAGAGGCCTTTATATCATTATATGAAGCAACATTTGATGAAAAGTGGCTTTTTGAAGCACGTAAACTAATTGATTTTTCAATCCAAAAGTTTTATGACACTGAAAGTGGTATGTTTTTTTACACGTCATCAGATGATGAGCAGCTTATTGCGAGAAAGTTTGAACTGATGGATAATGTAATACCCGGGTCAAACTCCGTAATGGCTTCCAACCTGTATAAGTTAGGCCACTATTTTGATGATGCCGGATACCTTAAAACTGCCAAACAGATGCTCGATAATAGTGTTCCAAACATTAAATTACATGGATCTTCGTATTCTAACTGGGCAAATTTAATGCTGAATGAAGTATTTGGAATATACGAAATTGCCATAACAGGTAATCAGGCAGAAGCTAAAAGAAGAGAACTCGAGAAATTTTATATTCCAAATAAAATCCTCTTGGGAGGAACATCAGGAAGTTTACCTTTGTTGCAAGATAAATGGGGCAACGAAACTAAAGTTTTCGTCTGCAAAAACAGAACATGCAAAATGCCGGTTACAGAAATTAGTGAAGCAATAAAACAAATTAATTAAACAATGACAGACGGTGTAACTACACTGTCAATGAAGTTTCAAACATTAAATCCAACAGATGAATATTAAGCAAAACAGTGTAGTAGCAGTAACGTATGATCTATACACCACAGAAAATGATCAGGAAATATTTGTAGAAAAGGCTGATGAAGAAAATCCTTTAGTGTTTTTATATGGTCAGGGTATGATGCTTCCTAAATTCGAAGAATATTTAGATAATTTAGCTCCGGGTGATACCTATGATTTTAAGATTTCAGCAGGCGATGCTTATGGCGAAGTGGATGAAACTGCAATTACCGAGCTTCCATTGGATATGTTTGATGGAATGGATAAACCAGAAATTGAATCGATATTGCCATTGCAGGATAATGAGGGCAATGAATTCAGGGCAAAGGTTAAATCAGTTACAGATAAAGCAGTAACTGTAGATCTTAATCACCCGATGGCAGGTAAAAATCTGCGTTTTACAGGTAAAATTATTGAAGTGCGTGCAGCAACTAAAGAAGAACTTGAACACGGGCATGCACATGGTGTAGACGGGCAAGCAGAACATTAAACGAATACTGAATTGCGTTGTACTAAAGACAAAATAAATTAAAACGTAAATAACGGCTCCTTTGTGATTAACTAATATCTAAAACCTGGACTTCAGGATGTTATTCATCAGCTTCATTAAAATAAACTAATGCTTTTACTGGGAATTGATCTGGGAACATCTTCAATAAAAGTATCAGTGGTTGATGCTGTTTCTAAGGAAACTATAGTATCGGCACATTATCCTGAAACTGAATCGAAAATTACCTCATTACAGCCGGGTTGGGCAGAGCAATCTCCGGATATGTGGCTGGAACATGTGCATCTGGCTATACTCAAAGCAAACGCTAAAGGGAAGTATAAACCTGAAGATATTGGAGCAATAGGCATTGCTTATCAGATGCATGGACTGGTAGTTGTTGATAAGGATCAGAATCTTTTAAGGGACTCCATAATCTGGTGCGATAGCAGGGCCGTAAAGATAGGTAATCAGGCCTTTGACAAAATAGGTCATCAAAAAAGCCTGTCACATCTTTTAAATTCTCCGGGTAATTTCACAGCTTCTAAATTGGCGTGGGTGAAGGATCATGAACCCGGGATTTATGATAGAATAGACAAGATTATGCTGCCCGGTGATTTTATCTCGATGAAATTCACAGGAGAAATAACCACAAGTATTTCTGCACTCTCTGAGGGCATATTTTGGGATTTTAAATCTGAAAGTATTTCGGATGATATAATTTCATACTTCGGATTTGAGAGTATATTTTTTCCCCTAATAAAACCTGTCTTTTCATCTCACGGGGAATTAAGGTCGGATGTAGCACAAAAACTTGGACTTAAAACGGGTATTCCGGTCACTTACAAGTCCGGCGACCAACCCAATAATGCATTATCTCTTAATGTATTAAAGCCTGGAGAAGTAGCGGCTACAGCCGGAACATCAGGAGTGATTTATGGTGTAAGTGATCAGTTAACTTACGATCCACAATCAAGAATTAACACATTTGCTCATGTAAACCACACTAACGAACAGAAAAGACTTGGAGTTTTGCTTTGTATTAATGGCACCGGAATTCTTAATAAATGGGTTAAAAGTACTTTTGGACAAGGGCTTAGTTATTCAGAAATGAATGATGGAGCGCAAAAAATAGCTATAGGAAGTGAAGGGCTGCAAATTCTGCCTTTCGGTAATGGTGCTGAAAGAATGCTAAATAACAAAATTGCAGGCGCTCACTTCCGGCATATTGATTTTAATCTTCATAGTCAATTTCATATTTTTAGGGCTGTACAAGAAGGTATAGCATTTGCGTTTCGGTATGGGTTAGATATTATGCGTGAAAATGGAATGTCTCCAAAAGTTATCAGAGCCGGAAAGGCAAACCTTTTCCAAAGCAATCTTTTTACAGAAGCTTTTGTTAACTCAACGAATGTGCCGGTTGAATTATACGATAATGATGGAAGTGTTGGTGCAGCAATTGGAGCAGGGATTGGAGTGAAAATATTTTCATCTTCTGAAGAAGCTTTTGATAAACAGCAATGTATTAAGCATATAGAACCAAATTTATCTTCGGCCTATGAGCCTGTTTACCAGAAATGGAAGCAGCTTTTGAGTAATCAACTTAACAGTTAACTAAATAATGATACTCAACATTGGGTATAATGGAATATAATTTAATATGAAAAATATAGTTACAGGGCATACCGAGTTTTTTAAAGGTATTGGAAGAATCGAATTTGAAGGTCTGGACACAGATAATCCCCTGGCATTTCGCTGGTACGATGAAAATAAAGTAGTGGCTGGAAAAACCATGAAAGAACATTTACGTTTTGCTGTGGCTTACTGGCATTCATTTAACGGTAATGGGTCAGATCCGTTTGGAGAACCTACACACATTTTTCCATGGAGCACTAAGGCGGACGTAATAGAACGTGCAAAAGACAAAATGGATGCAGCTTTTGAGTTTATAACTAAAATTAATCTTCCTTATTATTGTTTTCATGATGTAGATGTTGTAGACTATGGAAATGATATCGTGGAGAATGAAAGACGGTTACAGGTATTGGTAGATTATGCCAAACAAAAGCAGAAGGATAGTGGTGTAAAATTGCTTTGGGGTACAGCTAATCTTTTTTCACATCAACGATACATGAATGGTGCTTCTACTAATCCTGATTTTGATGTACTCACGCATGGTGCGGCCCAGGTAAAGGCCGCGCTGGATGCTACTATTGCATTAGAAGGTGAAAATTATGTGTTTTGGGGCGGTAGAGAAGGGTATATGACCCTGCTTAACACTGATATGAAACGGGAGCAGGAACATTTTGCAAAATTTCTGTGCACAGCACGGGATTATGCGAGAAAACAAGGATTTAAAGGAACTTTTTTTATTGAGCCTAAACCATGTGAGCCTACCAAACATCAGTATGATTATGATGCAGCAACTGTTATTGGCTTCCTTCGTCAGTATGATCTTCTTGATGATTTTAAATTAAATATTGAAGTGAATCATGCTACACTTGCAGGGCATACTTTTCAGCATGAACTTCAGGTTTGTGCCGATGCAGCATTGCTGGGATCAATAGATGCTAACCGTGGCGACAATCAAAACGGGTGGGACACAGATCAGTTTCCGAATGATATAAATGAGCTTAGTGAAGCAATGCTGATTGTACTGGAAGCTGGCGGAATTAAGGATGGCGGAATTAACTTTGATGCAAAGATCAGAAGAAACTCAACTGATCCGGCAGATCTTTTTTATGCTCATATTGGTGGTATTGATATGTTTGCCCGAGCGCTCCTAACAGCTGATAATATACTTACCAAATCAGACTACAAGCAGATTAGAAAAGACCGTTATTCATCTTTTGATTCAGGTAAGGGAAAAGAATTTGTTGAAGGTAAGCTAACTCTTGATGATTTAAGGAACCTTGCCATAGAAAGCGGAGAACCGGAAGTAAGAAGCGGGAAGCAGGAGTACCTTGAGAATCTGATTAATAAATATATTTAATCGTTTATTATGAAGGCGTTCGTCTATCTTAAGTTTGGAAGATGCTACTGATAAATAAAGGCTGATAATAAAAGCGTATATTTGCGGAATTACGATGCTTAATATAAAGCATCCTTATTTTTATTAATGTCATTTCAAAATTTAAATCTAATAAAGCCAATTCAAAAGGCTTTAGAAACTGAAGGCTATACAATTCCTACCCCAATACAAGAACAAGCAATTCCTGTAATACTTCAAAAAAAAGATCTGCTAGGGTGCGCACAAACCGGTACTGGTAAAACTGCCGCTTTCGCAATACCTATTTTACAATTGCTCACTGCAGAAATTAGTCCCAATAAAGGCCGTAAACCTATTCGTTCCTTAATACTTACTCCAACTCGGGAACTTGCTATACAGATAGGCGAAAGTTTTGCCGCGTATGGCCGGCATACGCATCTTAAACATACTGTAATTTTTGGCGGGGTTTCTCAGTTTGCTCAAACTACTGCTTTAAAAGCAGGAATAGATATTTTAATTGCTACTCCTGGACGCTTGTTAGATTTGATGAACCAACGTTTTGTAGATCTGTCAGAGCTGAAGATCTTCGTTCTTGATGAAGCTGACCGCATGCTGGACATGGGTTTCATTCATGATGTAAAAAAAGTGATTGCTAAAATACCGGTTAAAAGACAAACGTTGTTTTTTTCGGCAACTATGCCCTCAGAAATTCAGAAACTTGCTAATACCATTCTGGTTAATCCTGTAAAAGTAGAGGTAACTCCTGCATCAACCACGGCTGAAACTATCGATCAATCTATTTATTTTGTAGGCAAGTCTGATAAAAAATCGTTACTAATACATATCCTGGATGATAAAACAATCTCGCGGGTTTTGGTTTTTACCCGCACCAAACATGGTGCTGATAAGGTTGTAAAGGATTTACATAAAGCCGGGATTAAGGCGGAGGCGATTCATGGTAATAAATCGCAAAATGCACGTCAAAGAGCTTTGTCGAATTTTAAATCCAGTGAAACCAAAGTGCTGGTTGCAACGGATATTGCAGCCCGTGGTATTGATGTGGATGATCTATCATATGTAATAAATTATGAATTGCCAGATATTCCTGAAACGTATGTTCATCGTATTGGCCGAACAGGAAGAGCTGGGGCAAGCGGAACCGCATTTGCGTTTTGCGATCATGAAGAAAAAGAAAATCTTCGTGATATTCAAAAGCTAATCGGAAGGTCGATCCCTGTTATTGAAGATCATCCTTATGTGTTAAAAGGTGGCGGACAAGATATAATAGCCATTAAAAAACCGGCTTCTAAAAGTCATAACCCAAAAAGCAACTTTAAGAAAAGGACATTCAGAGATAGAAGAAATTCTTAATATACAGAATTTTGCTAGAGAGATTCACATGCCTCTATCCAAAGCTCGCAATCGAATGGGGTTTACTGGCAATTGCACAAAATATCAGAAAAAGGGCAGCTTAAGAGCTGAAAACCCTGCTATTCGAAATAGCCTTACCAAAACCAAACTAAATATATTAACAGGAAATACTGGAAATTATAACAAAAAAAAAGAGGACGCCTTTTGAGACGCCCTCTTCTTATTTAATATGAATTAGCATTATTGGTTGAACTATTGCCGAGTCGCCCTTTTAACTGATCAATAGTATCTGAGGCTTTGTCTTTAATTGTTCCAACCATCTGGTCAGAAACACGACGTCCATTTTCTGTATTCATTAAATACCACGCTGCAGCTCCAGCTGCAATTCCGGTAAACATTAAGGTTGCGATTTTCATAATTTGGATATTTTAATTTCATATAACTATATAAATATCCTGCCAAAAAAGTAGAAGTGATAATTTTAGTTTTAAAAATAAAGGGACTGCATCATTTTATTAATAAGTTGCATTGTAATGTCAAAATAATAGTCAATGGTGTTTACTTAATAAGGCGCAATAAGGTAGTTATCTGTTTGCAGAATGTAATGCCAAATTGCTTTTTACAAACTTCGTTAAATGAAAAACGTTGTAGTTTATAATGTTCTCCTTAATTAAAAAAGTCTATCGCAGGTTTTTTGCCGCTTTCTTATTGTTAGCAGCAGAAATTACGCTTGCTTCAGTAAGCTTTTTTATTGCACTTGCCGGATTTCTTTTTATAGCAAAATATGTTTTTTTGGATAATAAGTTGCACTTTGATTTGAGTGCGTTTCTGTTAATGGATCATTTTATTAATGACCGGAATAACCAAATTATTGCATTTCTTACCAAATTTGGCAATCATTATTTTCTGATCACTGCTAACCTGGTGTTAATAGCTTATTTTTTATTTATAAGAAAACATAGATGGTATTCGATAAAAATTCCGGCAGTAGCTCTGGGTAGTGTTATTGTAATGTCATTATTAAAAATGCTTTTTAACAGACCCAGACCTTTAATTCCTTTGCTTGAGCCCGCTATGGGGCTAAGCTTTCCTAGCGGGCATGCGATGAGCAGCGTAACTTTTTACGGCTTATTGATCTATTTTGTATGGCGGCGAAGAGAAATGAATAATGCATTAAAGGTTGGTATAGTGATTTTTCTTACGCTATTTATCCTGGCCATAGGGCTAAGCAGGATTTATTTACGTGTACATTATGCCAGTGATGTTATTGCCGGTTTTTGTTTGGGCATAATCTGGTTAATAATAGCAATTTTCACCATCAATAAAATACAAGCTTACACCAGGAGAAATCTCACCAAGGTAGTCGACAATCCTATCACAACAGATAGTGACAAAATCACTCAGTAAGTATTATATTAAGCAGATATACGTTACATAGATTAAACATATCCAATCTTCCAGGTTCCTTATATTCTTTTTATAAATGAGAAAAATCATTACCATTATATTAGCAGCTACAGCTTTTTGCAATACTTTGAATGCCCAGGATAAACCTACTGTACCACAGGATACAGTAAAACGTACAGGCCTTCCCGGAACCGGCTCCCCAAAAGTTCAACCAAAACCCTATAATTCGGTAATTACTGCTCAGGCAAAATCTTTGCGGGGATTATTCATCGTTCATAAAGTAGATGACAAATATTTTTTTGAAATAGGCGATAGTTTATTAAATAAAGAAATACTGGTAGTTAATCGTATATCTAAAGCAGGTTCTGAGGTAAGATCTGCAGCAGGATATGCAGGTGATCAGATAGGTAGTTCAGTTATCCGGTTTGAAAAAGGGCCTAATAATCGAATTTTTCTTCGTAAGGTTTCATTTAGCACCTACAGTCCAGATAGTACTAAATCTATGTACCAGGCAGTTAATCGTTCTAATATTGCTGCTATAGCCTCAGCGTTTAATATTTCTGCTTTTTCTCCTAATTCAAAAGGTAGTGTTATTGATGTAACTGATTATATTAATAGTGATAATGAGATATTCTACTTTACCTCATCTGTAGCAAAACAGCGTTTCGGACTGGGTTCACAAATTGCTGATAGAAGTTATATTAATCATGTCCGAAGCTTTCCAACTAACATTGAGATAAGTACCACAAAAACATATAATCAAATTAGTAAGGGTACCGGAGGCTTTGGAACTCCAGTTCCTGTGGTTCCTGCAGCCCCCAGCACATCCCTGGGGCCGGTAACTCTCGAACTGAATACTTCTTTAGTTGCATTGCCAAAAAATCCAATGCAGCCGCGTTTTTATGACGAGCGTGTAGGCTATTTTACTGTTGGATATACGGATTTTGATGTCAATCCGCAGGGTGTGAAAGAAATTGAATTAATTAAGCGTTGGAGATTAGAGCCTAAACCGCAGGACATGGCTAAATACCGCCGCGGTGAATTGGTTGAACCTCAAAAACAGATTATATTTTTTATAGATCCGGCAACTCCAAAAAAATGGGTTCCATACCTGATTCAGGGAGTTAATGACTGGCAGAAAGCCTTTGAAAAGGCCGGCTTTAAAAATGCAATTATTGGTAAAATTGCTCCAACTCATGCTCAGGACTCTACCTGGAGTATTGATGATGCCCGGAATTCGGCGATTGTTTATAAACCATCAGAAATCTCAAATGCCAGTGGGCCGAGTATATCAGATCCGCGGACAGGGGAGATCATGGAAAGCCATATTAACTGGTTTCATAACGTGCAGAAAATATTACATGACTGGTATTTTATACAAGCTGCAGCCATAGATCCTGAGGCACGTAAAATCCAGTTCAGTGATGACTTAATGGGACAACTTATTCGTTTTGTTTCATCACATGAAGTAGGGCATACTATTGGTCTGCGCCATAATTTTGGCTCCAGCTCAACTGTTCCTGTCGAGAAATTAAGAGATCGGGCGTTTGTCGAAAAAAATGGGCATACACCTTCTATAATGGATTATGCCCGATTTAATTATGTTGCCCAGCCTGAAGACAAAATAAACCGCCAGGGGATTTTCCCACGTATTGGAGATTATGATGATTGGGCCATAGAATGGGGATATAAAATGCTCCCTAATATGAAAAGTGCAGAAGCGGAGGTTTCGGTTTTAAATAAATTAACTATTGATAAGTTAAAAAACCCGCGTTTATGGTTTGGGAAAGAGACAAATCCAGATGATCCACGTTCTCAAAGTGAAGATTTAGGAGATAATTCAATGAAAGCAAGCTTCTATGGCATCAAAAATTTGCAGAGAATCCTTCCTAATTTAATTACTTGGACTCGTGAGAGTAATGAAGGGTATGATAATGTGAAAAATATTTATCGGGAATTAACCGGACAATTCGGCCGATATATGGGCCATGTGTCAAAAAATATAGGAGGAGTGTATGAAACACCTAAAACCGTAGAGCAGTCAGGATCTGTTTATGAACGAACTCCGGCATCAATTCAAAAGGAAGCGATAGCATTTCTTGATCGGCAATTATTTGCCACACCAACATGGTTGATTGAAAGTTCTGTGATTGATCAAATTGGCGAGAATAAATTGACAATAATCTCCCGCCTGCAAGAACCTGTAATTAACAGACTTGTTAGTACCACTACTTTAAACAAGCTCCTTTCCGCTGAGGCCGCTGATGGGAAAACCGCATATAAAATTACAGAACTATTTTCTGATCTTCAAAATTCGATATTTAAAGAGGTTAAAAATAATGAGGCAATTGATGTTTATCGTCGGAATTTGCAAAAGATATATGTAGAACGGTTAATAAGTCTTATTAAGCCCAACCTAAGTCCTATGCCATTACCGTTCCCAACACAACCGCAAGTACAGAGTGATGCAATTTCTATAGCCAGGGCACAGTTGCGGGATACAGACCGAATGATTAAAGCGGCATTACCAAACATTTCAGATAGTATGACAAACTATCACTTGCAGGATATTTCAGACAGGATTAATAGTGCATTAAAACCAGGAAATAATTAAATAAACTTTATTATTGGGCTAACCAGCTTGAGGGATTTACCGGAGAGCCATTTTTCCATATCTGGAACTGAAGCTCCGTTGTACCCTCAGAAGGATCGGTTGCAACAGTTCCGATAACTTGTTTAACACTAACTTTTTGACCCGCTGATACGGTAAGGTTTTTCATTTTAGAATATACTGTAAAATATTCTCCATGACGTACCATCACTGTATAGCTGTTAATTAAATAAAATGCCTTAATCACCTCACCGCCAAACACAGCATATACTGCAGACCCTGGTGCCGATTTTATATTTATGCCATCGTTATAAACGGTGACTTTACCATATTTCTGTGCACCAAAACGTTGAATGACAATGCCATTATTTACAGGAGCAGGGAGTCTTCCCCTGTTTGCCAAAAATCCCGATGATAGATTAAGGTTTACTGTTCCCGAAGAAAGTACGTTTTCGGTTTTTACAATAGGTTTAACAGGTCTGGGAACAGATGCAGCAGCGGATTTTTTTTTGTTGGCTGCAACTGCGGCGGCAGTAGCTTTTGCTTTGATTGCAGCAATACGCGCTGCTTTAATTGCAGCGATGCGCGCCGCTTCAATTGCTTTCTTCCTTTCAATCTCTATTTCCTTTCGTATAGCAGCCTGTATGGCGTTTGCTAAGGCTGAGGCTTCGTTCTGCTTCTTTTCAAGCTGGTGTTTTAAGGTTTTCTCTTGCTTAGTCAGGTTTATTAAAACTGTATTCTGGCTTTTCTTTTCACTTCCTAATACTAGCTTTTCTTTTTGCTGATCTTCAAGAAGGTTGTTTTTTTCTTTTTTATTTTTATCCAGTATGCTGATTTCGGTTTTTAAACTGGTTTGAGTTTTGTTTATATCAGCAGCATGCCGGCGTCTGGATAAACTAAACTGTTGCAAATATTTAAGTCTTTTATACGCCTGGTTAAAATCTGCTGAGGCGAATACAAACATGAGCTTATTATAGGCACTTTGGTTCTTAAAAGCAAACTGAACCATTTTGGAATATTGATATTTTAGTTTTTCCAACTCACTTTGCAATGAACTTACCTTGCGGGTGTCATCCAGGATCTGTTCATTTAATAAATGAATTTCTGAGTTTATCGTGCTAATTTTATCCTCCCTGAGGTGTATTTGGGCATCTAATAAGCTAATCTGGGAAATGGATATTTTTTTACTGCGGTCAATTTTGCTCCGGGTTTGTTTTAATATGGCTATTTCTTTTGCTATAGCATCTTTCCGTTTTTTTAATACAGAACTGCTTTGAGAGAATGCATTAAATGATAGAAGAAATAAAAAAGCAAGTAGTAATTTATAAAACCGCATGAAGCTGCAATATTAGCAAAAAACTATACCGCTTTTAAATGACGTGGATAAATCCTTACTTATTAACACCTACTTCATTATCTCTTTTTTTACTTCTCCACATTCAAGCATCTCGTCTCCATAATATGGATTTCTTATTTCTGGTTCACTGGCAAGCCAATACGCGCCATTGCCTTCATACGCCATCGGGCAATACTGTTTATATATTTTCCCCGCAGAAATAGCTCCGGAACTGATCATGCCTTCAATTTCACTGGTTAACATATTAAACTCAGCTCGCTGTACTTTAATGTCCGCTTTTGCAGATATTTTCCCGGCCAATACAGCCCCATTTGTTTTGCCTGCATTGGTTAATGCAGATTGTAGTTCCGAAGCGGCAGATTGTGCTGTTTTTTCATCAGACTTTACAAGCGCATCTTTTAAATGAATATAATGGGTATAAATGCTTTTAATCTTATCATCTTTAAAAGTAACTGTTGCTAAGGAGTGTGCGTCAGAAGACTTCTCTGTATTCTTACTTTTATTGTTTTTTCCGCTATCCGTAGAACATCCCAAGATGACTGTGCTAACTAACACCGTTAAGGAAATTATTTTTAGGTTATTTTTCATATCAAGAGTTTGAGTTTGTTTTTTTATAAGATAAATTTATTAATACTACACCTGCAAGTATAACTATTAACGAAAGTAATGTAAAAATTGTTGGCTTCTCGTTAAGAACCAACCAGCCCAACAATACTGCAACAGCAGGATTAACGTATGCAAACGTGCCTACCTGAGCTGCAGGACGTACCGTCAGCAACCATATATAAGCCACATAGCCAATTAATGATCCACATAAAATTAAGTATACTATTGCTAATAAGGAATTAGTTTCAGCATGATGAATGTTAAATGATCTCCATTCACCGCTAATAACACCAACTATAGCATACAATAACCCTGCGGCAAGCATCTGAATGCTCACTCTTAAGAAAATGGGTGTTGATGACTTGATATTTTTTGAATACAGCGTACCTAAAGCCCATGAAATATTACCTGCTATCAGCACAGGTATACTTATAGAAGCTAATGGAGAATCGTTCAGTGTGATCTTTTTACCGGATGTAAACAAAAGTATAACTCCGGCAAAACCGAGTAGTAAACCTATGATTGGTGTTGATTTTGAGAATGTGACACGCCAGTTTGGCTTATCTAAAATGGCCAGCCAGATAGGCAGGCTTGCAACGGCTACAGCTACAATGCCAGTTGGTAAATATTGTTCAACCCAGGCAACCGCTCCGTTGCCTCCAAATAGCATTAATGTTCCTGCAATGCCGTTGTCTCTCCAGTCTTTAATTACCGATCTGTCCTTGTTTATAAAGTGGCACCATAAAAATAATAAAGTGCCGGCTATCAAAAACCTGGTTCCGCCCATAATCATTGGAGGGATGGATTTAATTGCTATGGCTATTCCCAAATAGGTAGATCCCCAAATCAGGTAAACTGCCGCAAATGCTAAAAATATAAGTATGGGAGGTGCTGTAGCTGAACTATTTTTCATATCACTTCACAGACGGCAAAATTATCAATTTGAGTTCGATAGGATCGCCTTATATGTCTTGATTAAGTAATATCTTAGATAAAAATTGAGCATGGATCCCCAAATTTTACTGGAAGTTGTAAAAATGAGAATGCCTTATGGTAAATACAAAGGACGTTTAATATGTGACTTGCCAGAGCATTACCTGGTTTGGTATCAATCAAAAGGTTTCCCTCCAGGTAAAATGGGTATGTTGCTTTACACTATGTATGAAATTAAGCTGAATGGCCTGGAGTATTTACTGACGCCTTTACGGTCGGGAGTGTAATCCGGAAGTAAGAAACAAAGAATGGACGACGGCAAAATATCAATTATATCAGATCTGCCAGTTAATTGGCTGTTTACCTTTTTCTAAAAGGAATTTGTTTGTATTCGAAAAATGACCGCAACCAAAAAATCCATTTTCGGCAGAATAAGGCGAGGGGTGCGCTGCTGTTAACACATAATGTTTTGATACATCAATCAGTTCACCTTTACTCTGCGCAAATTTGCCCCATAATAAAAATACAATATCAGATTTGCAGGTTGAAAGCTTACTGATTACAGTATCAGTAAAAATTTCCCATCCTTTTTTTTGATGCGAGCCCGGACTATGCGCCCGCACTGTTAAAGTGGTATTTAACAACAAAACACCCTGATCTGTCCATTTTGTTAAATCCCCATGACTCGGGATTTCAAAAGCGGGTATATCTTTTTGTAATTCCTTAAATATGTTTTTTAAAGATGGAGGAGGAGTAATACCCTCCTGAACCGAAAAAGATAACCCATGTGCCTGGTTTGGCCCATGATAAGGATCCTGACCCAAAATCACTACCTTCACATCGTCAAAAAATGTATGGTTAAACGCGTTAAAAATTAAATTTCCCGGAGGATAAATTATGTGTTTCTGTTCTTTTTCAGTCTGTAAAAAAGCTTTCAGATCTTTCATATATTCTTTCTCAAATTCTTCTGATAAAACTTGTTTCCAGGATTCCTCTATGTTTATTGCCATTATTAAACGTTAACTTGCTTTAACGGTCAAATAAACGGATATTTGCGCACTTATTTAATACTTAACACTTAAGTAATGCCAAATTTTGTACGACTTATCATATCATTTGCTCTTTTGGGAGCAGCCATAGCTCTTATTTTCTTTAGTTACTGGGGGTGGGGGATATTGCTGATATTTCTTTCTCTCCTGGTTTTGGTAACTTTCTTTTTCAATGAGAAAATGTTGATAGCTCAATATTTCCTGCGTAAAGACAATATGGAAAAGGCAGAGCAATGGCTTGCCAGGATAACCGATTATGAACGTGAACTATTAAGGGCTCAGCATGGCTACTATAATTTATTGATAGGATTAATTGAGTCGAGAAAAGCACCTATGCAATCTGAGAAATTTTTTAAGCGGGCTTTGTCTTTAGGTATGACCATGGATCATAATGTTGCCCTTGCCAAACTCAGCCTGGCGGGTATTGCTATGTCTAAAAGAAATAAACGTGAAGCCGAAATGTACCTTCAGGAAGCTAAGAAGGCTGATAAAAATAAGCTATTGGCAGACCAGATCAAGATGATGAAATCTCAAATGGGCCAGATGGATCGTGTACAGCAGGTACGTACACGCAGATAAACTATTTATCGCTTAAATGATCAAAACGCGCTGAGTAATTATACTCCAGGTTTCTGCTGATGATGTCATCAGCTTCTACAGGCCTGGAAAAAAATAATTGCTCTGATTGAATACGTTTTAATAAAGAAGAAATAAACTTCAGATCAAATTCATCCTTGGGTAGTTTTATTAAGTAATCCTGATCTGTGATCTCTAAAGTGCTGTTTTTCATGAACATAAGTTTTAGGGCTTAAAAGTAGAAAAGGCCGGTTACATTAATGTATCCCGGCCTTTAAGTTATTGTGAAGTTTCGGTTAATTAAACACGCTTATTACACGGGTCTTTAATTAAACCACAACATAACATCTTCTTTTTGCGGCATGGCAATATCCAGCTTCAACTTTTTACGCATGCCCCCCAGGTCATTAAAGACTTTATTGGGATTTGCTGATTTCAGATCTTCCACGGTGTTAAATCCCATTTTATTAATTACAGGTACCCAATCTGCAGGGATTCCTATTGCTGTAAAATCATCTGGAGTGGCAGCTTTAGGTTTATTCTCAGCCCGCATCTGGGGGAAAAATAATACTTCCTGTATGGTGCTTTGATTGGTCATTAACATAACCAGCCGGTCAATTCCTATACCCAACCCCGATGTTGGAGGCATACCATATTCCAAAGCCCTTAGAAAATCCTCATCCATAGCCATTGCTTCTTCATCTCCACGCCCGGCCAGGATCAATTGTTCTTCTAAACGTTCCCGCTGATCTATAGGATCATTTAACTCTGTGTATGCGTTGGCAATTTCTTTTCCGTTAACAAACAGCTCAAAACGTTCTACCAACCCCTCCTTGCTACGATGCTTTTTGGCCAGGGGAGTCATCTCAATGGGATAATCTGTAATATATGTGGGTTGGATGAGTTGAGATTCAACTTTTTCACTAAATATCTCATCAATCAATTTACCTTTACCCATGGTATCATCAATGGTTATATTCAACGTTTTACAAAAATCCTTAAGAGCTGTTTCATCCATTAAAGAAACGTCTACTTCAGTAAATTTCTGAATAGACTCATACATCGTAAGTCTTTCATAAGGCCCGGCAAAATCAATTTCATGTGGCCCTGCTTTTACTTTAGTTGTTCCATGGATTGCAAGTGCAATTTTTTCAAGACATTGCTCAACCATCTCCATCATCCAGATGTAGTCTTTGTAAGCAACATATATTTCCATGGATGTGAATTCAGGATTGTGGGTACGGTCCATGCCCTCATTCCGGAACATTTTGCCAAATTCATATACCCCATCAAACCCGGCGACAATTAGTCTTTTAAGATAAAGTTCATTAGCGATGCGCAGATAAAGCTGCATATCCAATGTGTTATGATGGGTTTTAAATGGCCTTGCCGCTGCACCGCCATGAACAGGTTGCAGAATGGGAGTTTCCACTTCGATCCATCCCTGGCTGTCAAAATAATTGCGCATCGTATTAATCACTTTCGCCCGGTTAAGGAAGATATGCTTAAACTCCGGGTTTACTGTGAGGTCAACATACCTTTGACGATATCTCATCTCCGGATCCGTAAACCCATCATGAATATTTCCTTCATCATCACGCTTTACGACAGGAAGTGGCTTTAATGATTTCGATAGAATTTTTAATTCGCTAACATGGATAGAGATTTCCCCGGTCTGCGTAGTGAAAACATACCCTTTTATCCCTATAAAATCTCCAATATCAAGGAGTTTCTTGAAAACTGTATTATATAAGGTTTTATCTTCACCCGGGCAGATATCATCGCGTTTGATATAAACTTGTATCCGTCCTGTAGAATCCTGCAATTCAGCAAAAGAGGCATTGCCCATAATCCTTCTGGTCATGATGCGTCCTGCAAAGCTTATATTTTGGTATAATGTATTGTCCTGCTTGTAATTGCTTTTGATATCTTCTGCAGTAACATTTATGTCAAATGCTTCAGCAGGATAGGGGTTAATGCCTAATTTACGTAATTCAACCAGTGACTGGCGGCGTTGTATTTCCTGTTCAGAAAGTCCTGTACTCATTTTAAGGATATTGAAATTTCTGCAAAAATAATGTTTTGCATGTATAAACTTTTACATTTATAATTGCTGCTTATTATGAAAAGTTTAGGTTTGGTTTTGTTGTTGTTTTTGTGGACAGGTTTATTCAGTTCGGGATTAGCTCAGCATCGTTCAAAATACAGAGCTGTAATTAAAACTACAGGTAATATGCGGTATTCGGGAGATTTTATATCCGTTAATGATACTATGCTGGTGCTAACAGGTCCTGAAAAGGTAAATTCGTCAAAAAAGATCACTGCCTATAAGAATACATACATTACTTTAAAGCCTGAAGGAATTACATCAATACGTATTAATAGAAAAGGGAGTGTGGAAATTGGTGCTGTTATTGGATTAGTTGTTGGTGGTGTAACTTTGGGATTAATAATGGCAGGCTCTGATAGTGCAGATAGTGGCGAATTGTTTAGTGATATTACGGAAAGTTTAGCATTTGTTGTGACAGGTATAACTGTGGGTAGCATAGTAGGAACCGCAGCAGGTGCCCAGGTGGGTCAACTGTTGTCAAAAAGGTTAAATTTAAAAAATCTGGATTTGAAAGACTTTTCGTCCGTTAAGAATCTTTTAGAGCCGTATCAGGCTAAGCTTATAAAATGATGTGGCTTGAGTTGACCAACCCAGAGAATGAACATCCATTTAATCATATCAGTTTAATCACCCCTGGTTAGAAACATATCTTTTTTTGATTGATTTTCTCTTCTGATTTTTGTTCAAAATTTTCCAAAATAGTTTAAGCTTCTCCCAGCTTACCTTTAAATAATTCCGGAAACTTTTAATTTAGTAAAACTCATGCTGGTATTATGATATATTCTTAATATAGTTTAATTCTCTAATTGTCACTCCGCTATTTCGTTCACATACATCTCATCAATGGCATCTGCATATTTACGTTCCACTATTTTTCTTTTAATTTTCATAGAAGGTGTCATTTCACCTTCCTCAATAGTAAAAGGGTTTCTTTTGATTTTGAAATTCTTAATCCGTTCGAATTTTGCCAACTCCACAGAGAATTTTTTAATATCCTGCTCCATCCATTCCTCTATTTTTTCATCCTCAATAAAAGGATCGGAGTCTGAAAAATATTCTTCTTTTAATCCGAATTGTTCCTGCAAAATTTCTTTCGAGGGAATTATTAATGCGGTTACATATTCCCGTTTATCGCCAACCAGAAATATCTGTTCAATTTTTGGGCTTTTTAAGTATGTATTTTCTACCGGGGTAGGATAAATATTTTTACCGTAAGCATTTACCAGCATATTCTTAATCCGATCTGTAATCTGGAGATTCCCTTTGTAAAACCTTCCAATATCGCCTGTATGAAACCAGCCTTGAGCGTCTAAAACCTGTGCAGTGTCTTCCGGTTTATTCCAATATCCTTTCATTACACAATGACCCCGTGCAACAATTTCACCCTCTGCGCATCCAAAATCTTCATTAAAGCTATCATGAGTTTGTATGGTAATAAATTCTTTAGCTTCCACATCCTGAATACCCACCTCAATACCCGGAATAATACGACCTACCGTTCCGTAAACCTGCCTGTGATATTCAGTTACCGACATTACAGGAGAAGTTTCTGTAAGACCAAAACCTTCGAGTACTTTAATTCCAAGATTGCCAAAAAACTCACCAACGTTTTTAGGCAGTGCAGCTCCTCCGGAAAGCATAAACTTTAACCGCCCGCCGGTTTTTTCTTTAATTTTACTGAATACTAATTTATCTGCCAACTTCTGTTTTAAAGTCAGCACAATCCCGGGTGATTTTCCATCTTCCAGTAACTCACGAAACTTTTGCCCGGTTTCTAAAGCCCATAAAAACAATTTCTTTTTGGTCGTGCCGGCTGAGGTTCCGCTTCTCATTGCTTTGTCATGGATGCGTTCTAACAATCGCGGAACACAACTCATTACAGTGGGTTTTATCTCAGCCATGTTTTTTGCAAGAAGTTCCAGACTTTGCGCAAATGCTATTTTACATCCTTTTGTACAGCAAACATGGTAAGTTGCTGTTCGTTCAAATACATGTGAAAGAGGCAGAAAAGATAAGAAAACCTCTTGTTCATCAATAACCGGGATCTGTAGCAGGCACGAGCGCACGTTATCAGTAAAATTTGAATGGGTTAACATCACACCTTTGGGTATTCCGGTAGTTCCGGACGTATAGATAAGGGACGAAAGATCGGAGGGAAGTATTTCTTTCCTGATTTGATCTAAGTTTTCCTGATGTTGGTTCAGATGAATTTTTCCTTCTTCAATAATTTTAGTCAGGCTGATTACTCCTGCATTCAATTCTACGTTAGTCAGAAATTTTTCATAGTCTTTAAAGGCCGGGATTATTCGTACCAGGTCAGGACAGTTATTAGCGATCTTTAAAATTTTTCGAAATAGAAATGCATTCCCGATCAAAATGGTCCGGGTGTTTGAATCTTTTAAAATATATTCTATTTCATGATCAGTAAGGGTTGGATAAATAGACACGTTTACTGCCCCAATCTGCTGTAAACCCTGATCGTAAAAAATATATTCAGGAGAATTTTCAATGATCAGACCCAGGCGGTCGCCTTTCTGGACGCCCATTTCAAGAAAATAAGCTGAAATTGCATCCGCATTGGCAAGAGTGGTTTTGTAGCTTATTTCTTCCCATTCTTCACCCGGTTTGTGTATTAAGAAAGTGCGGCTTTCGTTATGCACATTACTTATTACATTTCTCAGTAATTGCGGAACCGTTGTAGATTCGGTTAAATTCATCGGGGAATAATTGGCAGTTATTTACACAAGTATACAGAATGCATACATAAAACAAAAGAAGACATGATCCTAAACTTGTTTAAAGTTTTAACAAGGATTTTTGTCTTTATCTGTGTTACCACTTATTACTCTGCGAGAACCGCAGGATGCCCATAAATTTATACTGAAAAGCTTTCTCCGCATCCGCAGGTGCGTGTAGCATTTGGATTGTGGAAATTAAATCCTTTGCCATTCAATCCATCCGAAAAGTCTAGTTCCGTACCGGCCAGGTATAAAAAAGATTTCATATCTAAAGCTACACGAACGTTATTGTCTTCGAAAAACTGATCTCCGGCTTTTTCCTCGTTATCAAAATCTAAATTATAGGATAAGCCTGAACATCCTCCTCCCTGTACTGATACTCTTAAAAAATAAGAACTATCGAGACCGGACTGCTGCACTAATTCCTCTACTTTAGATTTGGCTTTATCTGTTACAGTTATCATTTTGGAAGATTTGAGATTTGAGATAAAAAATCAAGACTTTCATCTAGATCAATCATCACAAATCAATTAAATAAATCAAATATGAAATATCTCCCATCTCATATCTAACTTCTTACATCTGATTAATGGTGTGACTTCTCTGCTACTATCGGATCCATGCCATTTTTAACACGGTAATCATTAATCGCTGCCTTGATGGCGTCTTCGGCCAAGACCGAACAATGTATTTTTACTGGAGGCAACGAGAGTTCTTCAACAATATCCATATTGTCAATCTTAATTGCATCATCAATTGACTTCCCTTTAAGCCATTCTGTAGCTAAGGATGAGGAAGCAATTGCTGAGCCACAACCAAATGTTTTGAATTTAGCTTCAGTGATTACATTGTTCTCATTTACCTCGATCTGCAGACGCATTACGTCTCCGCATTCCGGGGCGCCAACTAAACCTGTTCCCACGTTTGATTTGCTTTTGTCAAGCGTTCCAACATTTCTTGGGTGGGTGTAGTGATCGATTACTTTATCTGAGTAAGCCATGATTAATATGAATTAAGTGCTAAGCACATTTATAATATATCTATTTGTATGCCAAAGGATTAAAAATGACATTCTGTCAAATTAATGCTCTACCCATTCTACCTTATCCAGGTCAATCCCTTCTTTAAACATTTCCCATAAGGGAGAAAGATCGCGAAGGTGATTTACCGCTTTTTTTGTCTGTTCAACAGCAAAGTCAATTTCTTCTTCAGTCGTAAACCTACCCAGGCCAAAACGAATGGAAGAGTGTGCCAAATCATCAGATAATCCCAGGCTTTTTAATACATATGATGGTTCAAGTGATGCTGATGTACAGGCAGATCCCGAGGAAACTGCCAGATCTTTCATAGCCATCATTAATCCCTCACCTTCAACATATTTAAACGAGATATTTGCAGTATGAGGTAAACGATGCTCACTATTTCCGTTCACATAACTTTCCTCTAACACAGTAAGTGAACTTTCCAGTTTGTCTCTTAACGCCGATAACCGCTTTGATTCCGACTCCATTTCTAATCGGGCCAGTTCAGCAGCTTTTCCAAAACCCACAATTCCAGGAACATTTAGAGTTCCGGAACGCATCCCGCGTTCATGTCCGCCACCGTCCATCTGGGCCGTTACTTTTACCCTTGGATTTTTTCTGCGAACATATAATGCACCAATCCCTTTTGGTCCGTACATTTTATGTGCAGTACATGCTAAAAGATCAATTCCGTCTGCATTTACATCTACAGGAATTTTACCAACAGCCTGAGTAGCGTCGGTCATGAATAATGCTCCATGCTTATGTGTAATGGCGGAAATTTCCCGTATTTGCTGAATCACACCAATTTCGTTGTTTCCATACATGATACAAACAAGAATGGTTTTATCTGTAAAGCTCTGTTCTAATAGATTAAGATCAAGCATTCCGTCAGACTGCACTGGCAGATAAGTAATTTCTGCACCCAGTTTTTCCAGATGTTTACACGTATCTAATACTGCTTTATGTTCTGTAGTACAGGTAATTATGTGATTACCCTTTTCTTTATACATCTCAAAAACACCTTTTATGGCAAGATTGTCAGCCTCTGTAGCGCCTGAAGTGAAAATTATTTCTTTTTCAGTAGCTCCGATAAGTTTTGCCACTTGTTCACGGGCATAATCTACAGCCTCTTCTGCGTGCCATCCAAAGGCATGATTACGGCTTGCAGCATTTCCAAATTTTTGAGTAAAATAAGGTAGCATAGCCTCCAGCACCCGGGGATCCATGGGGGTTGTAGCGTTATTATCAAAATATAATGGAAAATTCATTCTTAGAATTATTAATTGATACAAAGATACGGAAAAAATCTCTGAGTAAATTTTAACTTAACTAGGTAGATAGAGATAAAATGGTCATTTTTATGCCATAATAAGTGATATGAATAAAATTGAACATATTGGTATAGCTGTAACAAGCTTAAATGCAGCCAGTGATATTTATTCCCGGATATTAGGGGTGAGCAGCTATAAAACTGAAATTGTTGAATCGGAATATGTTCGAACGGAATTTTTTCAGATAGGCAATAATAAGATAGAATTACTTGAAGCTACCAGTCCGGATAGTGCCATATCGAAGTTTATTTCTAAAAAAGGTGAAGGGATTCATCATATTGCTTTTGATGTGGATGATATTTTAACTGAGATGAAAAGATTACAGTCTGAAGGGTTTGTGCTTATAAATGATAAACCAAAGTTGGGCGCAGACAATAAATTAGTTTGTTTTATCCACCCAAAAGATAGTAATGGAGTGTTGATCGAGCTTTGTGAGCAAATTAAATAAACCCTTGCAGAAAATAATTTATGTTCTTATATTTGCGCCTCTAAATATACAAAACAATGAAGGCTGACTTACATCCTAAAAATTATAGATTAGTAGTGTTTAAAGACATGTCTAACGAATACTCCTTTTTGACAAAATCTTGTATTGAAACCAAAGAGAGTGTGAAGTGGGAAGATGGAAATGAATATCCATTGGTTAAATTAGAAATCTCTCATACATCTCATCCTTTTTATACCGGTAAGATGAAATTAGTAGATACTGCCGGACGGATTGATAAATTCCGGACCCGTTATAACAAGAAATAATTTAAAAACCTCTATATGAAAGTCCCGACCAACCAGTCGGGACTTTTTTTATTTTTGTTCCATGACGATCATTCTGTTCGATGACAACTCTCGTGATAGTTTACTTCCACTGACGTTTACACGTCCCGTTGCAGAAATACGTATTGGCATTTTGACAATTGCGGAGAAATGGGCCTATTATCTTCAAAGAAAGCCATCTTATAAAACCGTTGAATATTTGCAGGAAAAATTTCCTCTAAAAACTTCTGAAGTTAATTTGTACATTAACGGATCAATTTGTCCTGATGAAGCTATACTTGAAGCAATTGATGAATTAGCTGAAGGCCAGGTATTGGTTTCTGAACGTGTAACAATTGCAGCTAAACAATCTGGTACAGAAACTTTTGATTTTAAATCATTAACTGATTTTCAGGTTATTAATCACCCCCACTCATTTACCCGTATTGTTTTTCCCGAAGATATTTTCTCTTATAATGATATTGAAATGAGAAAAGATTACAAATTATTGACCCATAACAGAATATCTGCCAAATTAAGCAGCACTAATACTGTTATCGGTAATGATTTTTTTATTGAAGAGGGTGTTGAAGCAGAATGCTCTTCATTTAATTCTAAAGACGGGCCTATTTATATTGGGAAAAATTCCCAGGTATGGGAAGGTTGTCACATCCGGGGATCGTTTGCCTTATGTCATGATTCGCAGGTGAAAATGGGCGCTAAAATTTATGGGAAAACAACGATAGGCCCTTATTCCCGTGTGGGCGGCGAAATAAATAACTCCGTACTTTTTGGGTATTCATCCAAAGGTCATGAGGGATATTTGGGTAATTCTGTATTAGGCGAGTGGTGTAATATAGGTGCGGATAGTAACAATTCAAATCTTAAAAACAATTATAATCAAGTTAGATTGTGGGATTACCGGACGGATAATTTCAGAAATACAGGTCTGCAATTTTGCGGCTTAATAATGGGTGATCACGGTAAATGCGCCATAAATACGATGTTTAATACCGGAACAGTAGTAGGAGTGGGTACTAATATCTTTGGAGCCGGGTTTCCCCCTAATTTTATTCCCGATTTTACCTGGGGAGGTACTCAGGGCTTTGAAATTTATACTCTTACTAAAATGTTTGAAACCGCTGAAAAAGTATACGATAGACGTAATAGCTCATTTAATGATGTTGAGCAAAGGATATTAACAGAGGTTTTTAAATTAACAGAAAAAAACAGACGCTTCTAATAATTGATCATCGTTGCGTGGCTTTGGTAGAAATAATATTTAAATATTTATTCAATGAGAAAAAAAATAGTAGCCGGTAATTGGAAAATGAACATGGATCATGCCTCAGGAGTTGGAATGTTTTCTGAAGTAATAAACATGATCAATGATGAAGTTCATGGTAAGCAGGAGGTGGTAGTATGCCCTCCTTATATTCATTTGAATAGTCTTGTGCAATTTTTAAAACCAGGGTTGCTGGTATCAATCGGAGCTCAAAATTGTAATCAAAACGAATCGGGAGCTTTCACGGGGGAAATATCTGCAGCTATGCTTAAATCTATGGGAGTGGATTATGTAATATTAGGCCACTCAGAACGCAGGCAGTATTTTGCCGAAACTGATGAACTGCTTGCTGAAAAAGTCAACACAGGTTTAAAAAATAATCTTGTTCCAATTTTTTGTATCGGAGAAACACTCGATGAAAGAAATGGGGGGCAGTATTTTGAGGTTCTTGAAAAACAGCTTTCAAAAGGGCTTTTCCATTTAACTGACGAGCAGTTTAAACATGTTATTATAGCTTATGAACCTGTTTGGGCCATTGGTACCGGTTTAACGGCATCTCCGGAACAGGCTCAGGAAATACACGCATTTATAAGAGAAAAAATCTCACATCAGTATTCTTCTGCTTTGGCTGATGATATAACAATACTTTACGGTGGTAGTTGTAATCCAAAAAATGCGTCAGAATTGTTTTCTCAGCAGGATATAGACGGTGGCCTAATTGGAGGCGCATCGCTGAAAGCCCGTGATTTTATAGAAATTGTTAAAGCCTTAAATTAGTAATGAACTACAAGGAGTTCATATTTACTATAATTTCAGAAGAAGATTATCATCGCGACCTGCTCATACATGCATTGGGCAATATAGGTTTTGATACTTTTGAAGAAACCGATTCAGGCTTTAAAGCTTATATCCCTTCTGATCTGGCTAACCAAAAGCAGCTTGACGAGGTGTTATTATCCTTTGAAGGAGATTTCAACTTTTCTTATCTGGTAAACCTGATACCTCAAAAAAATTGGAACACGCTCTGGGAAAGTAACTTTAAGCCCTTGACAATTGGTTCATGCTATGTTAGAGCAACATTCCATACCCCTCATCCTGAATTTCCTTATGAAATAATTATTGACCCTAAAATGGCCTTTGGTACCGGACATCATGAAACTACGGCGATGATGATGGAGTTAATGCTTGAAGAAGATTTTAAAGATAAACAGGTATTAGACATGGGTTGCGGCACAGGTATCCTGGCCATTTTAGCTTCCAGGTTGGGTGCAAAACAAGTTGTTGCTATAGATAATGATCCGGTGTGTTTTGACAGTACATTAGAAAATGTTCAATTAAATAAAATAGACAATATTACTGCTGTATGCGGTTCCAGAGAAGTTATACCAAAAGAAAAGTTCAATATTATTCTGGCCAATATTAACCGTAATATTTTATTAGATCAGTTGCCGCAGTACAAAGAAAATCTCGCTCCAGGCGGAATATTGTTTCTAAGCGGTTTTTTTGATAGCCCCGATCTTGAAATAATTGATAAAAAAGCTGAAGAACTGCAGCTCAAATTCGTTACTAAAAGTAAGCAGAAAGAATGGGTGGCAGCAAAATTCAAACTCTTGGCTTAATTTTAAGTTTCATCAATAGACTTTATAAACAAAATATATGCGGGTTCATTTTATTGCAATTGGCGGAAGCGCTATGCATAATCTTGCAATAGCTTTAAAGAAAAAAGGATATCATATTACCGGATCTGATGATGTGTTTTTCGAGCCATCAAAATCACGGTTAAAGGATTATGGATTACTTCCTGCTCAAGAAGGCTGGGATAGTAATAAAATAACACGTGAAATTGACGCTGTTATTCTGGGGATGCATGCCCGGGAAGATAATCCCGAGTTACAGCAAGCTCAAGAACTTGGCCTGAAAATTTATTCTTATCCTGAATATATATACGAGCAATCTAAATTAAAAACACGTGTGGTTATTGGTGGAAGTCATGGAAAAACCACTATTACTTCGATGATTATGCATGTTTTAAAGGCATGTAATAAAGAGTTTGATTACCTGGTGGGTGCACAATTGGAAGGGTTTGAGACTATGGTGAAAATTACAGACAGCGCACCTGTAATAATAATAGAAGGTGACGAATATCTTGCATCGCCCATTGATCGCCGACCTAAATTTCATTTATATAAAGCCAATATTGCCGTATTAAGTGGTATCGCATGGGATCACATTAATGTTTTCCCAACTTTTGATAATTATGTAGAGCAGTTCCGGTTATTTATAGATACCATAGTTCCAGGTGGAACTATTATCTATTCACAAGATGACAAAGAGTTAAAAAGTGTTATTGATGGTACAGATGCCGTTATCACGAAGATACCTTATACTTTACCTGAGTATGCTTTGGATAATGGAGTTACAAGCCTCTTAACATATAATGGGTCAATCCCGCTTTTGATTTTTGGAAATCACAACCTTTTAAATTTATCATCTGCAAAAGAAGTTTGCAATAAATTGGGAATAGCTGATGTGAATTTTTATGATGCCATTAAAACCTTTAAAGGTGCATCAAGAAGACTTGAACTTTTAGGAAAAAACGACGACACTATAATTTTCAAAGATTTTGCTCATTCACCTTCTAAGCTTGAGGCCACAATTCATGCTGTAAAAAATCAATTTCCCGATAAACAATTAGTAGCTGTAATTGAACTACACAGTTTTAGCAGTTTAAATAAAGATTTTCTAAATGAATACTCCGGTACGATGAACAGTGCAGACGAACCTATTGTATTTATTGATGAACATACTTTTAAATTAAAAAATATGGAACCTTATGATGCTAATGTCGTCAAAGCGTCATTTGGTAACACAAAGTTAAAATTTTTCAACAATGCCGAAATATTGGAAGAGTTTTTGAGTTATATTAATTATAAGGGTAAAAATTTGCTCTTAATGAGTTCTGGTAATTTTGGAGGAATAGACTTAATAAAATTAAGTAGTAAAATCCTTGATGAAACGAGCTAAAAACAACCAAGTATAATTTAAAAAACAATGAAAACTTTAGGTAAAAAAATCAGACTTTTGAGGCATCAGAAGGGCTGGAGTCAGGAAGATGTAGCGAAAAGACTGGACATTTCAATCCCTGCGTTTTCCAAAATAGAAACCGGTATTACAGATATCAATCTTTCAAGATTAGAGCAAATTTCTACTTTGTTTGAGATGACTGTTGTTCAATTATTGACATTTAATGATACAGAGCAACAGGAAAAATATACATCAGAATTAGAAGTATTAACCAAGCGTTTACAAGAAAGAGGAACGGAAGTAATAGACCTTCAGAAAAAAGTAATTGAGCTTTATGAGGAACTTAGAGTTTATACTGCTCATCAAAGCAAGCGGGCTTCTTAAGTCAGGCCCTCTTGCTTAAATATTTTTCTCATGGTTATGTGCCGTTTACCAAAAGTGGCACCTGTAGCTTCATGGATAGAGAGCATTTTATCGTTAAAATCTCCAACCCACGATAACTCAAGCTCCTCGTACTGGTTTAAAGGCAGCACATATTCTTTAAGCTTTATAAAAATAGCCGATTCTAAACCAAGGTTTTGGAAAGATTTTTTAGTTCCCATTACAACCGCACGCATTCTGTGAGCACCTTTCCACCGGTACCACGCAAACTGAATTTTTTGCATAAAACCCAATTTGCCTTTTAAGGGCTTTATAAATTCGTTCGCATCAGGCAAAATAATTATAAATGAAGCAGGCTGATCATTAACATAGGCAAACCAAATAAGCTTTTCATCCATGATTGGTTTCATTTTTGTAAAGCTTTGAATAATAGTTTCTTTTGTAATGGGTACAAAATTTTCAAAATCCTTCCACGCATCATTATATATTTCAATAAAGTCAGCTGCAAACTGATCAATTTTTTTGCCAGACAAATGTTCAAAACTGTATCCTGGTTTCCCTGCAACCCACTTGGCAATTTTGGTAAATCGTTCCGGAAAAGGTTTATAAACAGAAAGATGGTTGGTTATTTGCTGATATAAGGTTTTAAAGCCATAATTTTCAAAAAGGCTATGATAATAAGCATGGTGATAGTTCATTCCGAATGAGGGGGCAGTAAACCCTTCCACTAATAATCCCCAAAAGCTATCGTTCTCACCAAAATTTATTGGCCCGTCCATAGCTTCCATACCACGTTCTTCCAACCATGTTTTGGCAATATTAAATAATAAGATCGCGGCTTCCTGATCGTTAATACATTCAAAAAAACCTATGCCGCCTGTAGGTTGCTCATATTGATAGGCCTTTTGCTCATTTATAAAAGCTGCTATCCGACCGACAAGCTCACCGCTCTCTGAATGAAGTACCCAGCGCGAACATTGGCCATGCTGATGAAAGTTGTTTTTTTTTGGATCAAATACAGCTTCAGTACTCTCATCAAGGGGACATACCCAAACCTGATCATTTTTATAGATGTTTCTGGCACAATCCAGAAATTCTTTCCGTTGTTTAGAATTCGTTACTTCGGTTAAAATCATAAAGGCCAAATATAAAAAAAAGCGCATACTGAACGCTTCTCTCCATGGTCTTATATTGATTCATCTTCCATTCCAATCTCGTTGGTTTCTGAAGTCATGTCTTTTAATTGGGGTAGATCCGCAGTAGAATTAATACCAAAATAATCCATAAACAGGTCACTTGTGCTGTATAAAATAGGTTTTCCAACTGTATCGGCTTTGCCGGAAATAGTAATTAAATCTTTTTCCAGTAGTTTTTGAACGGTGTAATCGCAATTTACGCCCCTGATTTCTTCAATTTTAAGTTTGGTAATGGGCTGGCGGTAAGCAATAATAGCCAGGGTTTCCAGAGCTGCCTGACTAAGCTTCTTATTTGATCTTTGTAATTTTAACTGGTTTATTACTTTATAATAAGCTGGTTTAGTAAGAAATTGGAAACCATTATTAATATTACTTAGCTCGATAGCGAGTTTTGGATCAGCATATTTGCCTTTAATAGTATTTATTGTATGCTCTATTTCAGATAATGATACATCAACTTCATAAATCAAGTCTATAACTGTTTTAATTTCATTTATAGAAATGCTGTGATCTGATGCAAAAATCAGGGCTTCAATATGTTGTTCAAGCTGAATCACAAGATGAGGATAAGTTTAAAAATTACGAAGTTAAAGATTAGCTATAAAAAAATATACTTTGAGAAATCTAAACATAATTTGATTCCGTAGGTTGTATAAATGAAAAACTTTTATTCACTAATAAAAAAAACTTTATGAAAGACTTACACACAGCTGAAGAAAATCAGCTCGAAGAGGCCGGCATAGGAAATAATCTCCTGAATGCACAATTGCAGCGCCGTGCTTTTCTACGTTATGCAGGAGCCAGTGCTGCTGCAGTTACCTTAATTGCTGCAGGTTGTAAAAAAGATGACGCGGCAAGTCAGAGAGACAGAGATGCAAGAGACAGAGCTAATACCCCGGTTAATTTGGGTAGTGGTGATGTTGGTATTTTGAATTTTGCGTATGCTTTAGAGCAATTAGAAGCAGCATTTTATATTCAGGTAGTTGCAACTCCTTATTCTGGCATTTCAGCTATTGAGAGAACTTACATGACTGATATACGCGATCATGAAATTGCACATCGCGAATTTTTTAAGAGCGTTTTAGGTAGCAGTGCTATTCCAGGCTTAGAAGTAGATTTTTCTTCCATTAATTTTAATAGTAGAGACAGTGTACTTGGTACTGCCAGGGCATTTGAAGATCTTGGAGTATCTGCATATGATGGTGCAGGATATCTGCTTAAGGATGCTAACAATTTATTGTTAGCTGGCAAAATTGTTTCTGTAGAAGCAAGACATGCTGCTTTAATACGTGAGCTTATCAGTGTGAACAGCTTCCTGGGTGATCAGGTAGATGGCGATTCTGTAAATATCTCACGCACTCCTCCTCAAGTGCTGAGTATAGCGGCTCCGTTTATTAAAACTAAAATAAATGCTTCTAATCTTCCATCTTAAATATTAAAATCATGAATATTGTAAATATATTAGACGAAATAGAAAAAGTAGACGGAGACGTTTACGAGCGTTTAAGTCCGCGCAGAAAAGCCATGAAGGATTTTTTCTCAATGGGCTCAAAAGTAGCTTTGGCAGCAATGCCTTTAGCTTTAGGATCTATGTTTAAAAAAGCGTACGGTCAAACTGTTCCTCCGGCTGTTGCAAATGTACTACAGTACGCATTAACACTGGAGCATTTTGAAGCAAAGTTTTATATAGATGGGTTTGACAAGGCTCCGATACCTGCAGGTGCTGATAAAACGGCTATCCAAATCATTCGTGATAGTGAGAAGCTGCATGTTACTTTTTTACAGAATGTTCTTAAATCCATAGGGCAAACTCCTGTAGCTGCAAAAGCTTCTTATGATTTTACAGCAAAAGGTACTTTTCCAACTGTATTTACCAGTTATGCAACATTCCTTGCAGTGGCTCAGGTTTTAGAAGATACAGGCGTAAGAGCTTACAAAGGACGCGCAGGTGAACTGCTTGGCCAAAAGGTTTTCTTAACCGCAGCTTTGGGTATTCATGCTGTAGAAGCACGTCATGCTGCAAAAATCAGGTATATGCGTGCAGTAACTGGTCAGGCGCCTGGAAATAAAGTATTTCCATCAAATTTAGCAAATGGTAATGATACTGGAATTGCAGCAGTGAACGGTAATTATGTTCGCGAGAATAATGTAGTTCAGGCTGGTATTACCATAACTGGTATTAATGGAACTCAGGTAAGTGCTTTAGCAGCTGCTGAAGCATTTGATGAGCCATTAACAGCAGCTGAAGTTTTGGCTTTAGTTGCACCTTTTGGTGTATCTTAATTTAATATTGATTATTTAGTTTAAGAAGGCTGCCCTAAAAGGCGGCCTTTTTTAATAATCGATAACCTGTTCTTCCATAACAGGCATTTCCCTAAATTCGTATTTTTGATTGCGTAGCCTGGGTTCAAAGCCTGCTTCACGAATAGAATCCTGTATGCCATTAGCGGTAAAACGATGCGGAGCCCCGGCTGCTGAAACTACATTCTCTTCAAGCATAATAGATCCAAAGTCATTAGCCCCTGCGTATAAGCATATTTGAGCAACAGACTTTCCTACTGTTAACCAGGATGCTTGAATATTTTTAATATTAGGCAGCATAATGCGGCTTAGTGCTATCATTCTTATATATTCATCACTGCTAACCTGATTGGTAATACCCCGAACTTTTTTCAGCAAAGTGCCGTCATCCTGGAACGGCCACGGAATAAAAGCGGTAAACCCATAACTGCCTTGAGGTTTCTCGGATTGTACTTCCCTGATCCAGGCCAGGTGTTCAAAGCGTTCTTCCAGGGTTTCCACATGTCCGAACATCATTGTGGCTGATGTTGGTAAATTTATCTTATGAGCTGCACGCATCACATCCAACCATTCCTGCCCTCCGCATTTGCCTTTCGATATCAGTCGTCTAACCCGATCATTTAATATTTCAGCACCCGCACCCGGAAGTGAGTCTAATCCGGCCTCTTTCAAGGTGGTTAACACTTCTAGATGGGTTAATTCTTCAAGTTTAGAAACATGCGCAATTTCAGGCGGGCCTAGGCAGTGTAATTTAAGATTAGGGTAAAGCCCTTTTAACTGCTTAAAAAGATCGGTATAAAATTTTAAGCCTAATTTAGGATGATGACCTCCCTGTAAAAGAAGTTGGTCGCCACCAAATCTAAAGGTTTCTTCTATTTTCTGCTTATAAGTTTCAATATCAGTAATATAGCTGTCTGGATGTCCAGGTCTCCGAAAAAAATTGCAGAACTTACAGTTAGCAATGCACACATTGGTCGTATTTACGTTCCTGTCAATCTGCCAGGTTACGTAACCATGAGGAACCTGCTTTTTTCTCAGTTCATCTGCAGTATACATAAGATCCGTAGTTGTCGCCTCCCGGAATAAAAACACTCCTTCTTCTGCGGTTAAGAAGTTAAATTGTAATGCTTTAGATAAGAGATTTGAAACATTCATTTATACAAATATAAGAGGAGTGTAGCAGGCATCCAATCGCTCATGTAATTCTTACACAACACTGATAGAACAAAATCCTTATTTTTGCCTTTTGTTTTTGAAGCAGCATAACCTTAAAATATGGTTTCTTTCCAAAGATTTACTTTAAATAACGGCTTAAAGGTAATAGTACATGAAGATCCTACTACGCCGATGGCTGTTGTAAATATTTTATATGATGTAGGTGCCCGTGATGAAGAACCTGGAAAAACCGGCTTCGCACACTTGTTTGAGCATTTAATGTTTGGTGGATCAATAAATATTCCTTCCTATGATGAGCCATTGCAACGTGTAGGAGGAGAAAATAATGCCTTTACCAGTAATGATATTACAAATTACTACATACAAGTACCGGCTGTGAATTTAGAAACTGCTTTCTGGCTTGAAAGCGATAGAATGCTTAGCCTGGCTTTTTCTGAGAAGAGCCTGGAAGTACAGCAGAGTGTGGTATGCGAAGAATTTAAGCAGCGATATTTAAATCAGCCCTATGGCGATGTGTGGCTTCGTTTACGCCCTTTGGCATATAAAAACCATTCTTACAGATGGGCAACAATTGGTGAAAAGCTGGAACACATTGAAAACGCGGGCATAGAAGATGTTAAATCTTTTTTTAACAAGTTTTATAATCCGGAAAATGCTGTACTGGTTATAGCTGGTGATGTTAAAACTGATGAAGTTAAGCAACTTGCTGAAAAGTGGTTTGCTCCAATACCATCAGGTTCTAAGCCAACCCGCAATCTTCCTGTGGAACCTGTGCAGACCGAAGAACGAAGACAAGAAGTTAAAGGTCAGGTGCCATTGGATGCACTTTATATGACCTTTCATATGCCGGCCCGTACAGATGAGGGGTATTACGCCTGCGATCTTATATCTGATATTATGTCCCGAGGAAACTCATCCAGACTGTTTCGCAACCTAATCAAGGATAAAAGGTTATTTAGTGAAATTAATGCCTATTTAACGGCAAGCCTGGATCCGGGACTATTTGTTGTTGAGGGTAAACCGGCAGCGGGTATATCATTACAGGAAGCAGAAGCTGCCATTTGGCGCGAGCTTGAAGAGATAAAAGCGGTACCCGTTCAGCCGGAAGAGCTTTTAAAGGTTAAAAATAAGATTGAATCAACTATGGTGTTTGCAGAAATGAGCTTGTTAGATAAGGCAATGAACCTTGCTTATTTCGAACTATTAGGTGATGCAGATCGATTGAATCATGAGACTCAACGATACTTTGATGTAAATGCCGAAAATATTCTGGAACAGGCTAACCGAATATTTAAGAAAGAAAATGCTTCTGTACTTTATTATTTAGCGAATTAATATGTTAAACAGAATTTTGGCCCCTGCGTTTAAACAGGTTAAAAATATTGAATTTCTACCGGCTAAAAACTTCACTTTAGATAATGGAATCCATTTGCATGTTGTTGATGCTGGAGATCAGGATTTGGTAAGAGTGGAGTTTATTTTTAATAATGTTAACTGGAATCCGTCAAAACCGTTGCAGGCCTACACTGTAAATTCCATGCTGACTGACGGTACCAGTGAACTCACAGCTACGCAGATAGCTGATAAAATAGATTATTATGGAGCTTTTTTACAAACGGATTATACGTACGATCATTCTTCGGTAACACTTTATTCATTAACCAAGCATTTAAAAGTCACATTGCCGGTAATTAAGGCAATTATTACAGATTCTATTTTTCCACAGGACGAACTGGATACTTTTATACGTAACCAGAAGCAAAGTTTAACGGTAAACCTGGAAAAGAATGACTTTTTAAGCCGGAAGACTTTTAGTAACGTATTATTTGGTGATTCGTTATACGGTTTTAATACCACGGCAGAAACCTATGATAAACTGACCCAAAAGCAGTTGGTTGAGTATTTTAAAAATGCATATCAACTGTCTAATTGCACTATTGTAGTATCAGGTAAAGTGACATCCGAAACCATTAAAATATTGAATGACCTGTTCGGTAATGATCCGGTTCCCATATCAACAACAATTGAAAACATGTTTTCTTTTCCGAGCAATAGTATAGGTTCTGAACATTATACTGAAAAGCCGGAAGCCCTGCAATCTGCCATCCGTATCGGGCGTAAAACCATTAACAGGAAACATCCGGATTTCCCTGGTTTGCAGGTTTTAAACACTGTTTTAGGCGGATATTTCGGATCACGGTTAATGGCAAATATCCGGGAAGATAAAGGATATACCTATGGAATAGGATCTGCGATTGTTTCTTTAAAAAATGCCGGATATTTCTTTATCGCTTCAGAAGTAGGAGCTGAAGTTTGCAGTAAAGCGATAGATGAAATTAATAAGGAGGTTTTAATTCTTAAAACACAACCAGTACCAGACGATGAATTGGTATTGGTAAGAAATTATATGCTTGGCTCCCTGCTTGGCAGCCTTGAGAATGCGTTTTCACATGCCGATAAATTTAAAAATATCTTTTTCTATGGATTAGGATATGATTATTATGAGCGATATATCCATACTGTTAAAACCATTAGTGCAGAACAAATAATGCAGCTTGCAAACCGCTATTTTAATACAGAAGATTTTGAAAAAGTTATAGTAGGCAGGAAGTGATTTCTTATATTAATAATTCTTTAGTTAAAATTCTTATCTTTATCCGGCAAATATAACCCCATATTTGCCATGCACCTTGATCCCGAAAAATTCGTCTCAGAAGGCCTTACATATGACGACGTTCTTCTAATTCCGGCTTATTCCGAAGTTCTTCCACGAGATGTTGATACACGTACTCTTTTAACCAAAAAAATCCATTTAAATGTGCCTGTAGTATCTGCAGCTATGGATACGGTTACGGAATCTGAGCTGGCAATTGCCATGGCACAGGCCGGAGGAATTGGTATGCTTCATAAGAATATGAGTATTCAAAAACAAGCTGATGAAGTACGTAAAGTAAAACGCTCTGAAAGCGGAATAATACAGGATCCCGTTACGTTAAATGAAGATTCTACAGTTCTGGATGCGTTTAAGATCATGAAAGAATTCAGCATTGGCGGCATCCCCGTTATTAACGTTGAAAATAAATTGGTAGGGATTATTACTAACCGCGATTTGCGGTTTCAAAAAAATATGAACAAACCTGTGCGGGAGGTAATGACAAAAGATAATCTGGTGACCGCTGCGTCAGGCACTACATTGCTGGAGGCTGAAGAAATTCTTCAGGATAAAAAGATAGAGAAGCTTCCTGTAGTTGATCACAACGGTAAGTTAATTGGCCTTATCACCTTTAAAGATATCCAGAAGGTTAAAAACTTTCCTTTAGCATGTAAGGATGAACGGGGACGGCTGCGCGTAGGAGCGGCAGTAGGTGTAACAGCCGATACCATGGAAAGGGTAGATGCATTGGTTAAGGCAGAAGTAGATGTAATTACTATTGATACTGCTCATGGTCATTCAAAAGGGGTGATTGAAATGTTGAAACAAGTAAAATCAAAGTACCCTGATCTCCAGGTTATCGTAGGTAATATAGCTACCGGTGATGCAGCCAGGGCACTTGCTGATGCCGGTGCCGACGCAGTTAAAGTAGGTATAGGGCCAGGATCTATTTGCACCACACGAATTATTGCCGGAGTCGGAGTGCCACAGTTATATGCAGTCTATGAATGTGCCAAAGCATTACGTGGACGTGATGTTCCGGTAATTGCCGATGGGGGAATTAAACATACCGGCGATATTTCAAAAGCTATTGCAGCGGGTGCAAGCTCAATTATGGCGGGATCTCTTTTTGCCGGCGTTGAAGAATCGCCTGGTGAAACCATTATCTACGAAGGCCGTAAATTTAAATCTTACCGTGGTATGGGATCAATTGAGGCTATGGAATCGGGTTCAAAAGATCGCTACTTTCAGGATGTAGAGGATGATATCAAAAAACTGGTACCTGAAGGAATAGTGGGCCGCGTCCCCTTTAAGGGTACGCTTGCAGAAGTAATGTACCAGTATGTTGGCGGGTTGAAAGCAAGTATGGGCTATTGCGGAGCCGCCACAATTGGTGACTTGCAAAACGCCAGATTTGTTAAAATCACTTCTGCAGGTATGAAAGAAAGTCATCCGCATGATATTACCATAACTAAAGAAGCACCAAATTATACCCGTTAATTTTTTTGCATTACCTATATAAGCTTAAGTGTTTTACTCGTTGTATACTCATTCAAACTTATGGCCGGGTAATTGGTTTAACTTGCTATATAACATAACTTGTCAGTATGAAAAAAACAAACCCGGGTTTTAGAAAATTATCCCCCAATTTTAGTGCCCTGCAGTTTTTGCTGTTATTTTTAATAAGCCTCAACTGTATTTTTGCTGTAGCGTGTAATAATAACAGCGGTAGCAGTACAGGTATTGGTAGTAAGGTTACCTCCGGTTCTCAGCCTAAATTAGACAGTGTGTACATTGTACAGTATATGGCAAAAGAGCCTGCTTTTAAAGACCAGGTGGATTGGGCAAAAGAATTTTATAAGGAGCGAAGCTTTACCTTAGGATGGTTTAAAAATCATGAACTTGTACCACAGGCACAGGCAATGCTTGAAGTGATAAAAAAGGCCGGTGAAGAAGGACTTAACCCTAAAGATTATCAGACTAAAGATTTTACTAAGCTTTTTGCTGATTTGGAAAAGGTTAAAAAAGATACGGCACAACGTTCATCCTTAGAAAAAGAAATTGACTTAGCACTTTCAGGTACTTACTTTAACTGGGCATCCGATTATTACAGGGGTCTTGTAATTCCTAAAGAAAACAAAGGAATAGACTGGGACGTTAAACGCAACAGGATTAAATTACATAAGGCCTTGTTAACCGTGCTTGGCGATCGTGAAAGTAAATATCCGTACGCCGAGTTTAAACCACTTCATCCGGAGTACAGTAATTTAAAAGCAGCCTTAGCAAAATATCGGGCTGTAGAAGCAAAAGGCGGATGGCCAACGATACCTGCAACAAAATTAAAAGCTGGGGAATCATCTTCGGCTGTGCCGTTGTTACGTAAAAGATTAGGAATTAATGCTCCGGCACCTGCAGATTCAACCGGAAAAGGTAATATCATTTATGATGCTCAATTGGTAACAGCTGTAAAGGCTTTTCAATCTCAGAATGGCTTAACGCCTGATGGAAATATTGGTGCTGAAACTGTGCGACTAATGAATATTCCCATTAAAGAGAGAATGAACCAGATAGTTATTAATATGGAAAGATGGCGTTGGATACCTAAAAACTTCGAGGCTGACCATATTATAGTTAATATTCCGGAATTTAAGCTCAAGCTCTTTAAGGACAGCCAGGAAGTTATGAATATGAAGGTAATTGTAGGAAAAGAATTGAATGCTACACCTATTTTCAGTGACAGAATGGAGTATGTTGTAATTTCTCCATATTGGAATGTACCTCCCAGTATTTTAAAGAAGGAACTTCTTCCAAAAATTGTTTCAGATGGCGGTTATCTCGAGCGTAACGATATGGAGGTTATTAATAGAAAGGGAACGGTTGTAAGCTCATCTTCAGTAAACTGGTCTGGTGCTGGATCTGATAATTTTGGATATGTAGTTCGAAAAAGGCCTGGCCCCAAAAATGATCTGGGCGATGTGAAGTTTATTTTCCCGAATGTGGATAATATTTACCTGCATGACACTCCAAGAGATGAATTGTTTAGTCAGACGAAGCGTGGATTTAGCCACGGTTGTGTGCGGGTTGAAAAGCCCATTGAGCTAGCAGAAATATTGCTTAAGAATGAACCAGGTGGCTGGAACAGATCCAAAATAATGGATCAGGTTGGTACAGGTAAAGAAAAATATGTAACCTTAAAAGAAAAGCTGCCTGTTTATCTGGTATATTTTACTGCCTGGGCTGATGCAAGTGGAAACGCTTCTTTCCGGGAAGATTTATACGGGCACGATAAAACTTTAAAACAACAATATTTCAGTAAGCTTTAAAAAAGGCTTCCTGTTCCGCCGGTTTTTAACCGGCCAAGATGTTTGTAGGCTATCTCTGTACATTCCCTTCCGCGGGAAGTACGCATGAGGTAGCCTTCTTGTATTAAGAAAGGTTCATAAACTTCCTCGATCGTTCCTTCATCTTCACCCACAGCTGTTGAGATAGTTTTTAATCCAACAGGGCCGCCTTTAAATTTATCAATAATGGTTATTAGGATTTTGTTATCCATCTCATCCAGGCCATGTTCATCAACGTTCAAAGCGTTCAAAGCAAATTTGGCAATCCCGGTATCAATAGTGCCATCTCCTTTAATCTGCGCAAAATCACGTGTACGTCTTAATAATGCATTTGCAATACGCGGAGTTCCACGGCTGCGTCTTGCAATTTCAAAGGCTCCTTCATCACTTATAGGGGTATTTAAAATAGAGGCTGAACGTAAAACAATGGTAGTAAGTAATTTAGCGTCATAATATTCTAAGCGGCTGTTGATACCAAACCTTGCCCTTAACGGAGATGTAAGTAAACCTGATCGGGTAGTAGCACCTATCAGCGTAAACGGATTTAAAGAAATCTGCACCGAACGGGCGTTTGGGCCCGTTTCAAGCATAATATCTATTTTAAAATCTTCCATAGCCGAGTAAAGGTATTCCTCAACAAGGGGGCTTAACCGATGGATTTCATCAATAAAAAGAATATCTCCCGTTTCCAGGTTGGTAAGTAATCCGGCAAGATCGCCCGGCTTATCAAGCACCGGTCCTGAAGTTATCCGGATATTTACTCCCATCTCATTGGCAATAATATTAGAAAGAGTGGTTTTGCCCAGACCTGGAGGGCCGTGTAATAAAACATGATCTAATGCTTCTCCTCTCAGCTTTGCTGCCTGTACAAATATCCTCAGGTTCGAAAGGATTTTTTGCTGACCGGTAAAATCTTCAAAAACCTGAGGCCTGAGCACTTTTTCAACTTCCCGCTCAGATGAAGAAAGATTATCAGGACTGGGATCTAAATTTTCGTTCAGCATGTTGCTAAGGTACAAATTACTGTATAATCAGGCGGCAGAATTACTATTATTTTTAGCAGGATATTTTCTGAACAGGCTATCGATCTTCATTTGAATAACCCCCAGAAAGGCTTCCCTAAAAATTTTGGTACTCATTTTGGAAGTACCTTCTGTTCGGTCAGTAAAAATGATAGGTACTTCCATTACGGTAAAACCATGTTTCAACGCAGTAAATTTCATTTCTATCTGAAAGGCATAACCTATAAAACTAATTTTTTTAAGATTTATAGTTTCTAATACAATTCGCCGGTAGCATTTAAAGCCTGCCGTAGCATCATGAATAGGCATACCGGTAATAAACTGTACATACTTTGAAGCAAAGTAAGACATAAGTACCCTGCTCATGGGCCAATTTACTACATTAACACCATTTACATACCTGGAACCTATAGCCAGGTCGGCACCATCGACACACGCCTGTCGTAGACGTATCAGATCATCCGGATTATGGGAAAAATCGGCATCCATCTCAAAAATATATTCATAGGAGCGGGATAACGCCCATTTAAAACCATGAATGTAAGCTGTACCCAATCCCTGTTTTCCTGCTCTCTCTTCAATAAATAACTTATTATGAAATTCGGTTTGCAAAGCCTTAGTTATATCCGCTGTTCCGTCAGGGGAGCCATCATCAATAATCAATACATGGAACGGACGAGGTAAAGAAAACACCTTTCGGATTATTTTTTCAATATTCTCTTTTTCGTTGTACGTGGGAATAAGGACAATACTGTCTGACAAACTAATATTTTTTACGAATGTAAGTTTAAAAAAAAAGAGGGACAATTTTGTCCCTCTTTAGATATTAATATTTTTAGTTAATATCTATCATAATTGTTAATTATTTGAGTGCTGACTAGGATTGGTTTCCATTTGCAGGGTGTTATCACGGGGAATATCAACAAGGTCTTCAGCACCATGGGCCAAACGTTTTAATGGTTTAAGCATGGCAATAACCAGCCCGCCAATTAGTGTGCAAAAAATAGCAATACCCATAAAGATTTCCAGTTCACCTGCTGATTGGGACCATACACCAACCCATCCTGCAACATAATTCCCCAAACCCGTTGCGGCAAAATAAACACCCATCATAATAGAAGCGTATTTAAGCGGAGAAAGCTTGGTTATATAGGATAATGCAACCGGCGAAGCGCACAATTCCCCTATAGTATGAAACAGGTACGCCAACACCAGCCAATACATTGCGGATGATCCTTCGTTCTCGAACTGATTTGATGCTGCCGCCATAAATAAAAAGCCCCAGCCCATAATAATTACTCCTAAAGCCATTTTAAAAATAGAGGATGATTCTTTTCCTTTATGTTTCCAGTTGTACCAGAAAGCAGCAACCGGGGCACCAAGTGTAATTATAAAGAATGCATTTACTGATTGAAACCAGGATGCAGGTATTTCCCAGTTAAGAAAACTTAAAGTGCGATCTGTTTTCTGATCTGCATATAAATTCATTAACCCTCCGGCTTGTTCAAAAGCTCCCCAAAATACAATGATAAGAAGGAACGAAATCAACATAACAACGATTCTGTCCTTTTCCACTTTGGTCAGCGGTTTCTTTTTTGCGGCTTGTTCTGATGCTGAAAGTGATTTTGAAGCTTCACCAACCCCTTTTAAGTGTTTTTGTCCCATCATAAAAACAATCTGACCAATAGCCATACCAATACCTGCTAACCCAAAGCCATAGTGCCAGCCATGGGTTTCTCCTACGTAGCCAACAATAAGCGCAGAAAGAAAAGCACCGATATTAATTCCGATATAAAATATAGTAAATCCTTTATCGCGTCTCTCATCGCCCGGAGCATATAATCCGCCAACCATAGTAGAAATATTTGGCTTAAGGCAACCTACGCCCGCAATGATAAAAGCAAGTCCGGTGTAAAATGCCCAAAGAGCCTGCACAGCCAATATACTATGACCTACAACAAGCAGGGCACCACCTAAATAAACAGTTTTCTTTTGTCCCAACCATTTGTCCGCAAGTATTCCTCCGGGTATGGATGATAGGTAAACCAGGAAAGTATACCATGCATATAGTTTTAATGCATCACTTTCAGTCCATCCAAATCCGGGATTATCACCTGTAGAAGATGCTACCAGGAAAAGAACTAAAATAGCCCTCATTCCGTAAAAACTAAATCTTTCCCAAAGCTCAGTAAAGAAAAGAATATACAATCCTTTAGGATGACCGCTTAACTGCTGTTGTGCCATAAATAATTTGTTTAAAATTAGAATAAGTTCAAAACAAGAAGGTATGTTTTACAACTAATATAATAAAATTAGTTAATTGTTTTTTTATCACGAAGTGCATCTGATATATTTGGGCATGGAAACTGTTGCCGTTGCTCCTGCTTTAATAACGAACGATGCCGTTGTACTTGGATTGTTAATGGGTATTCTCGGTCTTGTATTCTGGACATCCCAAATCAAGACAGGATTCTTCTCCAGGTTCTATACATTTATACCCGCCATTTTACTCTGTTATTTTATTCCCGGATTATTAAACTCTTTTGGTGTTATCTCTGGGGCTAAATCGCAATTGTATCCTATTGCTTCCCGCTTTTTATTACCAGCGAGCTTAGTATTGTTCACGCTGAGCCTTGATCTTAAAGAAATATGGAAGTTGAGGCATAAGGCAGGGCTTATGTTTATAACTGCATCATTAGGCGTTTTATTTGGTGGCCCGATCGCTGTGTTTCTGGTTTCTTTATTCGCTCCTGAAGTTGTTGGCGGCGAAGGCCCTGAAGCGGTTTGGAGAGGTTTGAGCACTGTAGCCGGAACATGGATAGGAGGTGGCGCAAACCAGGTAGCTATGTATGAAATATTTAAGCCCAGTGCCGATCTTTTTTCTGCAATGGTAGCCTTAGATGTAATTGTTGCCTATATCTGGATGTCTGCATTATTATACGGTACGGGTAAATCAGACAAAATAGATGCCTATTTAAAGGCTGACAGCAGGTCGGTTACTGAACTGAAAGAAAAGATCGAAGCATATCAGTTGAGTATTATGCGGATACCTAAAATGGAAGATATCATCATGATTTTAGGAGTAGGCTTTGGCATAACGGGTATAGCTCATTTTATGAGTGATAATATCACTCCCTGGATTACCGCAAACGCTCCTTATTTAAGTAAGTTCAGCTTAACATCCGGATTTTTCTGGATAGTAATCATAGCTACTACTATTGGAATGATATTGTCGTTCACTAAAGTCAGAAATTTGGAGGGAGCCGGAGCATCACGAATTGGAAGTGTACTATTGTATGTACTTATTGCCACAATAGGTATGCAGATGAATATTATGGCTATTTTCGATAATCCGGGCTTGCTTTTAGTAGGAATTATATGGATTTCTATTCACGCCATAATTTTAATAATAGTAGCAAAGCTTACTAAAACACCATTCTTTTTTCTGGCCGTTGGTAGCATGGCAAATATCGGCGGACCGGCGTCAGCTCCGGTAGTAGCAAGTGCATTTCACCCTTCGCTTGCGCCTGTTGGGGTTTTGTTAGCGGTATTTGGATATGTTATAGGAACTTATGGAGCTTATTTATGTGGTTTGCTGATGCAGGCCGTTGCTCCGTAATCAGGTATTAATTTCTTACTGGTTTTGAAACTCCTTTTAACTTTTTCGGATCGTTAAAATTATTGTCATTTTCTGTGGGTGGATTTTTCATCTCAATATCTTCCATCAGTTTCCACCTGCCGTTTATTAATTTATATCCATCATATGACATGTCTGGCCCATACAGCTCAAAATTCCCTTTCAACTTAGGATCGGGCGGAGCAAGGTGATCAAACACAATTAAATTAGTTTTTGGGTCATGGTTTAAACCCATAGAAACTGAACGTGAATATTGAAAAATGATACGTTTTTTATGGGGTGCATCTTTATTACCATCAAATACCGGCATCCCGAAAAAAGCTTTTTTATCCTTAAAATAGATGACATCAATTACTTTTTTAGTTGATTTAGGCGAGTTCCCCTTCCATCCGAGTAAGATATAATAAGGAGTTTTTACGTTGTAAGTAACCGGGATAATCTTATAGTATTGCGCTCCATACCATTTATCATTAGTGGTTACGCTGTCAGCAGGATTTTTAAATGCCGGAGAGTAATCTACCAGCGGAAACATCACCAGTTTCCCATCCGGACTGTTCATCTGTACTGTGCCATAGTAACGATAACTGCCATCATTATTCATTATATGCCAGGTGAAAATACGAAAGCGTTTATCCTGTGCAGTTTGAATGGATATAGTCTTTAGCGAATCGAAGTTAAAGTTAAAAGAACGGGGGGTTTTTAGCGTGGTTACCAAGGTTTTAATAAAAGAATAATTGGCATTGTAACGTTCGGGCTCAACGTGGTTATTAATCATTTTTTTACTTAAGCGGTTCAGGCTGTCCTGCAATGAAATTAACTGGGTACGAGCTTTGTTTACATCAGTATTTTGAGCTAAAGATGGGAGGGTAAGTATTAGAAATAGTAGAATAGTTAATATTCTGTTCATTATCTGATTTATAGCTCTTTAACGCATATTTTCTATGACTATTGCACTTGCTCCGCCGCCGCCGTTACAAATTCCGGCCACACCTATTTTGCCATTATTTTGCTTTAACACTTGTAATAATGTAACTATAATACGTGCACCGGAAGCACCCAGTGGATGCCCTAATGAGACTGCCCCTCCATTTACATTTACGTTTTTAGTAGTTAAATTAAGCAGCTTATTGTTGGCTAGGGCTACTACAGAAAAAGCTTCGTTAATCTCATAATAATCTACTTCATCAGCAGTAACGCCGGCATGTTCCAGGGCTCTTGGGATCGCTTTAGCAGGAGAAGTGGTAAATAGTTCGGGAGCTTGTTGCGCATCGGCATAGCCAAGTATCCTGCCAATTGGTTTAAGGCTGAGTTCTTCAGCCTTCTCTTTACTCATTAAAAGCAGTGCAGCAGCACCGTCATTTAAAGTAGAGGCATTTGCAGCCGTTACTGTCCCATCTTTTTTAAAGACGGGTTTAAGTGCTGAGATCTTATCAAAATTTACAGATTTTGGTTCTTCGTCATCCTTAAAAACAGTTACATTGCCTTTTTTGTCTGTTATTTCTACGGGCACAATCTCATCTGTAAAATTTCCGTTTACCTGAGCTGCCTGAGCACGTTTATACGATTCGATGGCATATTCATCTTGTTCTTCTCTGCTTATATTACAATCTGTTGAACATAATTCAGCTGCAGATCCCATATGATAGTCATTATATACATCCCATAATCCATCTTTAACTAATCCATCCGTAAGTTGTCCATGACCGAGGCGATAGCCATTTCTTGCTTTATCCAGATAAAATGGCACATTGCTCATACTCTCCATTCCACCCGCAACAATAATATCATTATTGCCCAGGGCAATACTTTGAGCTGCCAGCATAATAGCTTTTGTACCCGAAGCGCAAACTTTGTTAATACCAGTTGCAGGAATATTTTGCAGTCCTGCATATATGGCTGCCTGCGTGGCCGGGGCCTGTCCTAAATTAGCTGAAAGCACATTTCCCATATACAGTTCCTGTACCATGGATGGCTCAATTCCAGCACGTTCAACAGCTGCTTTAATAGCTATGGCTCCCAATTCGGAAGCTGAAAAACTAATCAGGCTTCCTCCAAAGCTTCCTATAGGAGTTCTGGCTGCAGATATTATATAAACTTCTCTCATATTATATTAATAACGCAAGTTTAAATGAATATGAATATAAATAGTAAATTATTTATGAATAAATGATTAACCTAGAATAAGATATAGATAATAACTTTTCTATTTTTGAACTAAAACAGTAAAGTGGCCACCATAAATAACTCTCACATTCTTATTAACAGTAAATATCCTTCAGGTTTGAAGTTTATTATGATGGCCTTATGCGTACTTATTGTCACTATATTTCTTCCCAAGCAAGCCCGTTTCAGGTATGAATATGAAAAAGGAAAAGTATGGATGCACAATGATCTCGTATCCCCTTACAATTTTGCGGTTCAAAAAACACCGTTAGAGGTTAGCGAGGATAAAAAGCAGATTTTAAGATCGGTATTCCCCTTATATCAGAACGATAAAGAGATTGTTAACAAGGCAATTGAAAATTATCTGGCTGATTTTGATAATAAATGGCATGATAGTATTCTGGTAAATAAGAATGCATATCGTTCAATGGGATTAAGGCTGCTCCAGGAGGTTTATTCCAAGGGTATTATTACACCGGTTAAAAAATTCCAGCGCGATAACCAGCATTACAATTTCAATTTGCTTACAAACAACATTTCAACAAACTACATTACAAATGATGTTTATACTGTTGAAAGTGCATTTAATTACATAGATTCTAAATTAAATTTATCAGCCTCCGGTAAATACAAAACCTGGTTGTTATCCGTTTTGCGTAATAATATTTTCCCGAATTACATATATGATGAGCGTTTAACTGATAAGTTAGAAGCTGATGCTATAAGTAATATTTCCATTACCCGGGGAATGGTGCAGAAAGGTGAGGTGATCGTATCAAACGGGACACTCATTAATGACGAGATCTATCAGAAATTAGAATCACTTCGTGGTGCTTATGAGGAAGATATTAATATTGTTGGAGACAGGCGGCTGGTTTTAGTCGGCCAGTTTTTATTGGTAGCTTTAGTAATCACCTTGTTAATCGTGTTTTTATTTCTTTTCCGTAAAGACATTTATCATGATAACAGACAGGTTTCCCTTATTTTATTGGTTGTCACCGGAATGATCCTTACCCTGTCATGGGCCATAAAAATCAAAATACCCAGTTTGTATTATATTCCATATTGTATAGTTCCTATAATTATCAGGATACTGTTTGATACCCGCCTGGCACTCAATATTCATTTACTGGTGGTGCTTATTGGTGGATTTTTTGTACCCAACAGTTTTGAATTTGCTTTTTTACAGATTACCTCGGGGATGGTTGCCATTTACAGTATTAAAAATTTCGTAAGGCGCGAGCAATTTTTGATATCGGCACTTTTAATCCTTTGCAACTATCTGGTCAGTTATTTAGCAATATCGCTCATCCGGAACGGGTCATTTTACCAGATTGATTGGTATAGCTTTGTTCCTTTCGTTTTCAGCGTACTGTTATCCCTTTTAGCATATCCGCTGATCTATGCATTTGAAAAAATGTTCGGTATTACATCAGATATAACCTTAATGGAACTGACCAATACCAATTCGAAACTTCTTCGCGATCTTTCCTATAAAGCACCCGGAACTTTTCAGCACTCTCTGCAAGTTGCAAACCTTGCTGAAGCCGCAATATTTAAAATTGGAGGTAACGCTTTATTGGTTAGGGCAGGTGCGTTATATCACGATATAGGAAAAATGGAAAACCCTCAATATTTTATTGAGAACCAGAACAAAGGATCAAACCCGCACGATGCAATTTCTTATGAACAAAGTGCCCAGATTATTATCCGGCATGTGCATCACGGAATCGAGATAGCGCATAAATACAATTTGCCTGAAATGATTATTGACTTTATTAAAACGCATCATGGAACCACGCGTGTCGATTATTTCTATCAATCGTTTTTAAAAAACTTTCCTGAAAAAATTGTCGATGAGAATACGTTCCGCTATCCGGGGCCTGCTCCATTTTCAAAGGAAACCTCTGTACTCATGCTTGCAGACTCGGTTGAAGCCGCGTCACGAAGTCTTAAGGAGCCTGATGAGAAAAGTATTAATGACCTGGTTGACAGAATAATAGAGTATAAACTTGACCAGCACCAGTTAACAGATAGCAGCATTACAATACATGATATCGAAACCATTAAAGTGATTTTTAAGTCAATGCTTATGAGTATTTATCATATAAGGATTGATTACGCATTACAGATTTAAATATTTTGAAGAGCAGGCTGATTTGCTATATTTGCAGCCCGATACGAAGAAAAAGGATAGGAGAGATGCCTGAGAGGCCGAAAGGATCAGTTTGCTAAACTGACGTACTGGCAACGGTACCGAGGGTTCGAATCCCTCTCTCTCCGCAAAATATATTCTAAATATATTTGATAAAGCCTGTAAAAGTTCTACTTTTGCAAACCCTTAAGGAAAGCTGATAAAGCTGAACTTAAAAATGTTCGGGGTGTAGCGTAGCCCGGTATCGCGCCTGGTTTGGGACCAGGAGGTCGTAGGTTCGAATCCTGCCACCCCGACAAATACCAGTTCATCTGGATGCAAAAGGCTCTAAATATCATTATTTAGGGCCTTTTCTGCTTTTAAATAATCCTTTTCAGTACATACTATTCCTCCTGTCATGCGAACAAAAAGGTGAACAGATTTAATATTTAGATTTGTTCACCGGAATGGGTTTAACTAATTGATATTCAAATATTTGATTGAATATCATATGAACTCATTTGTATCGAAATGAATTACTTTTTCGATTATCGGTTGAACTGTTTGGACAAATTAGTTTAAAACAATTCATGTAAGTATTTAAATCATTAAGGATGAGATCAACAAACACTTTCGGAATCCATTTCGTATTGAGAATGAGCCGGGGAAAAAATGGTATGGCTGCAATCTACGTTAGGATTGTAGTTAACAAGAGCCGCTGTGAAGTAGCACTAAAAAGAATGGTGGACGTATCTGACTGGAATTCTTCAAAAGGATTAGCAAAACCTAAAAATGAAACTTTAAAATCTTTAAATAGTTATTTGGAGCAAGTTCGATGCGCTTTATCCTCCTATTATCAAGAATTTATCATTCAGAAAAAGCTTGTAACGGCTGAAGCTATTAAGAATAAATTTATTGGTATAGAGGAACAGGAACATACTTTATGCTCCTTAATGGACTATCATAACCTTCATATGAAGGAAATTCTGGCTCCCGGTACAATTAAGAATTACTTTACGACGGTCAAGTATTTGAAGGAATTTATAGGTCAACAATTCAAAAAAGAAGACATCTACCTATCAGAGCTTGACTATCAATTTTTATCAAAGTTTGAGTACTTCCTACGACGATATCAGCCTATTGATCACCATAAGGGCATGGAGAACAATGGTGTAATGAAGCATCTGGAAAGATTTCGTAAGATGATCCGGCTAGGGGCCAAACTTGGTTGGATTGAAAAAAATCCCTTTGAACTTTTTAAGCTTAAAATGCAAAAGGTTGAACGAGGCTATCTAACTGCTGAGGAACTTACTTCCATAGAACAAAAAGAATTCGATATTCAACGTATTCAATATGCTAAAGACTTGTTTGTTTTCAGTTGCTATACAGGTATGGCTTACATAGATGTAATGCAGCTTACTCCTCAAAATATAGTATTAGGAATGGATGGAAACTATTGGATTAAAACAATGAGGGAGAAAACTGATACTACTGTCAACGTACCTATTCTTCCGAAGGCCGCAGCTATAATAGATAAATACAAAAATAACCCAAGAGCAATTGCAAAAGGAACATTGTTTCCGGTGATATCGAATCAAAAATTAAACAGCTATTTAAAGGAAGTTGCAGACTTGTGTGGAATTGTCAGCCATCTTACTTTTCATCTTGCAAGGCATACGTTTGCGACATCAGTCACACTTTCCAATGGAGTTCCTATAGAAACAGTGAGTAAGATGCTGGGACATACCACTCTCAGAACTACCCAAATTTATGCTAAAGTGATAGAGCGAAAGGTAAGTGATGATATGTTATTACTGCGGGAAAAATTAGAGGTGAAAGAAACTAATGATAATAAATTAAGGAGGGCATTATAATGGATCAGGCATTAAGTAACAGCCTTTTTATTTCCATAAGAGGATTTATTGAGGAATCAAGGAAATCAGTTGTAAGGCATGTGAATACTGTAATGGTATATACATATTATAATATCGGTAAGATAATTATTGAGCATGAACAAGGTGGAGAAGAGCGTGCTTCTTATTCTCAGGAAACCTTAAAGCAATTGAGCTTTCAATTATCCAACGAATATGGCAAGGGATATTCGGTAGATAATCTGGAAAAATTTAGAAAGTTTTATCTCATTTACCATACAAAGATTTCCGAATCACTGATTCGGAAATCTTCTAAACCATCTTTCTCTACCTTTCAGGATGCTTTTAAATTAAGCTGGACCCATTATTTTCACCTTCTTAAAGTACAAGATGACAAAGAACGCAGTTTTTATGAACTTGAAGCCGTAAATAGTAATTGGTCTATTCGTGAAATGCAAAGACAAGTTAATTCATCTTTATATGAGCGTCTTGCGTTAAGCAAGGACAAAAACGCTGTTCAATCACTATCAAGCAGAGGCCAAGTCTTGGAAACGCCGATTGATGCGTTGAAATCTCCTTTTGTCCTTGAATTCTTGAACCTTGAAGAAGATCGCAAGTATTCAGAAAACGATCTTGAAACGGCCATAATCAATAAGCTTGAAAACTTTATGCTTGAACTTGGGAAGGGTTTCCTTTTTGAAGGAAGGCAAAAGCGCATTTCATTAGAGGGAGATCACTTCTATGTAGATTTGGTATTTTATAACCGATTACTAAGATGTTTCGTATTGATCGATTTGAAGATTGGAAAATTGACCCATCAGGATATTGGGCAGATGCAGATGTATGTAAATTATCACGACCGCAGGATAAAACTAGCTGACGAAAATCCAACCATAGGGATAATTTTATGTAAGGAAGAAAACAAAGCAATAGTTGAGTTTACTCTGCCTGAAAATAACAATCAGATATTTGCCAAAGAATATAAACTCTATTTGCCAAGTAAAGAGGATCTGAAAAAACAGCTGGAATAAATACACAGTAAATCATTTCTTGGTTAGCCCTCCTCAAAAGCCAATGAGCTTGGCAAGAGAAGAAGGAATAAAATCGGACTGATACAGGAGAATTTATGCCGTGAAAGCTCTTGACCAGTGAAGCGACTTGAGACCAATGACATAGTTTATTTTACATACCCTGACCGGTTGCCATTTAGTCTCTCACTTAGTTCTTGAAACTTCTCGTCTGATAACTTTAATGGTATCAGGCTGTATTCAGCATTACTGCCGTCATTATCAGAATAATATCCTGTATAAATCCAAACCTCGTTAAATGGTAGGTCATTGATAAAGTCTGTGATAGTTCTTCTTGTTTTCTAAGGCGTTTCTAGGGTTTAATTCAGTGCCAGGTGTTTCCATCATGTAATTCATTGGCAAACAAGACTTAGCCACCCAACAAATATAGAAAGGCCAGAAGCATATTCATTAAAAAACACACACCTCCGGTGTAAGGTGTGTGTTTTATTTTAGGGCCTAACCTTCCTTTGTAGTTCAAAATCTTAGAACTATGACAGCAGTATCTCAACAAGGTAAAGGAGTTCGCTCTCTTATTCCTACCAAAGACCAATTGCTAACACAAGGTGATTTAGCAGCTTTTAAAGATGAAATGCTTAATGAGTTTAAGCGCATCATAAAAGAAAGTATCGGACAGCCTGGAAAAAAGTGGCTGAAGTCCACGGAAGTTAAAAAGCTATTAGGTATATCACATGGTTTTTTACAAACCTTACGAGACACAGGCACTCTGCCGTTCACGAAAATCGGTGGCGCCATATACTACGACTACGAAGATATTTCATCAATGATGGAATCGAAAAAAGTCAAAAAAGAGGATCTCTTTTTAATTCATTAATCATGGGCCAAACGTGGACAACTGATAAACCTTCCTTTATTCAGATAGCTATTTACTTTGACCAAAAAGGCTTTGAAGCAAATGATGCAGAAGAATTTTTCAAGGAATACGATGACCGAAGCTGGAAAGGCCTAAAGGGAATCCCAGTGAAAAACTGGCGGGCGAAAGCACTTGACTGGATGTGGCAAAAACAAAAAGCTAGCGGCTATTTACGAAGCAGATCAAAATTATTTATGAGTTAATTAAGAGCGTTAGACCGCCTCTTTGAAGCAGTCAGCAAGATGTACATTTGTTACACAAATGGATCTTGCCCTTCCTTCCAAAGTCAGTTGGGTTCATTAAAAAAAATCCTCCGAAGTCGGATTTTTAAGGAGTAAGATTATGCCTAAAAAACAAATTCATAGAACGAAATGGGTTAATATTCGTCTTACACCGGACGAATTTAAAACGATTAGTGATCGCTATAAAAAAAGCATGCTTCGTAATGTCACCGAATACGCAAGAGATGTACTGCTGGAAAGGAAGATCACCGTAGTTTACCGGGATCAGTCTATGGATGATGTGCTCGAGGAACTAATTCAGCTTCGTAAAGAACTTAATTACGTTGGTGTAAACTTCAATCAGGCTGTGAAAAAATTAAACAGTGTAATGGGTACGCCGGACGCACACATGTGGCAATCAATGCTTACTATTCTCCGTGACCAACTGGAACCTTCAATCAAAGAAATTAAAGAACGTGTTCATTTATATTCAGATATATGGTCTCAAAGATCATCAGCGGGAAAAGCATTATCGGAGCTTTAAAGTATAATGAAAATAAGGTTGCTAAAGGTAAAGCAGAATTGATCTGGGAAAACGGATTTCAGAAGGACATCCCTTTTTTGAGTTTTTCCGATAAGCTTTCACGGTTAGAAGATCTAGCTGCAAAAAATAGAATAACCAAGACGAATACAGTACATATCTCCTTAAACTTTGCAGTGGGTGAACATTTAGAAAGAGATAAAATGAATCAGATCGCTTTTGACTACATGGAAAGAATTGGTTTTGGAAATCAGCCGTATCTAGTATACAGGCACGATGATGCTGGTCATTCGCATATCCATATTGTTAGTACAAATATTAAAACAACCGGCGAACGGATACCTCTCCATAACTTGGGGAAGACAAAATCAGAGGTAGCAAGAAAACATATTGAGAGGGAATATGGATTAATCCAAGCCTCGAGTCGAGCACAAATTCATAGCTTGAATGGCAAGCTTGAAAAGGTTGAATATGGAAAGATTGACACTAAACGGGCATTAACCAATGTCGTATCAGGCGTAATTAAAAATTATAGATTCACCAGTCTTCCAGAGTTCAATGCTGTTTTGAGCCACTTCAACGTAATTGCAGACCGCGGAGCAAAAGATTCCAGAATGTATTCCAAAAACGGACTTGTTTATTGGGTAACCAATGGCAACGGAACAAAAGTTGGAGTTCCTATCAAGGCAAGTAGCATATATGGAAGGCCTACCTTAAAGAATATAGAAAAACGGTATGAACTAAATGATTCCCTACGAAAGCCACACAAACAGCATTTACAAAATACTATCGAAAGGGTAGCCAATACAAAAATGAGTCAGGCTGGTTTTATACTGGCATTAGCGGCCAAGGAAATACAAGTCATTTTTAGAAAGAACGAAGAGGGGCGTATTTTCGGGGTAACCTTTGTAGACCATCAACATCAAGTAGTATTTAATGGGAGCGATTTAGGAAAATCCTATAGCGCTCCAGCACTGCTAGCAAAGTTTGATCAGCCGCAGGCTTATAAGCTAAATCAACCTCCTGCTGGCTTACCTTGTGCGTCTGATAATAATACTACTTCAAGGGAGATTAAGCACTTCTCCAGTGAAAAATCCCTCGTAAGTAGCCTTTTACAAGTTGACTATCAAGATCAAACTTCTCCTGAACTACTCAAAAACGGCAGGAAGAAGAAACGCAAACGATTAACCAGTTAAGAATCATGGGAACCGGAGAAAATGAACAAGGACTTAGAAAAATAATGGATTTTACAAGATTACTATCCATTTCAATATTAGCCATCCAATTGTACCTGAGCTGTTATTTTGTATTCCGGGACAACGGGTTTTCTTCCGTTATTACAGATAAAATACTATCCTCGATTGCTCGAATTGAAATTTTCAAGTCAGTGTTTGTAGCGAAAACAACCGCATTGGGGCTCCTTTTAATATCACTATTGGGCGTTAAAGGAAGAAAAGACGAAAAAACCAATGCTAAAAATCTAGCAGCGCTATCCCTTGTCGGGGTCATTTTATATTTCTCAAGTCAACTATTTCTACACTCAGATTTACCAAGCACTTTCTCGGCCTATGGCTATATGGGCCTGACGAGCATAGGCTACATTCTAGTATTAACAAGCGGGACAAGACTTTCCAGAATATTAAAAATGCAGCTTTTAGGTGATATCTTCAATAAAGAAAACGAGACCTTTCCGCAAGAGGAGCGTAAATTGGAAAATGAATTTTCAATTAACTTACCTGCCAGGTATCACCTAAGAGGAAAGGCCCGAAATAGTTGGATAAATATTATAAATCCTTTCAGAGGAACATTAATCCTTGGAACTCCAGGCTCAGGAAAATCTTACTTCGTAATTCGTCATATAATCACCCAACACATAAAAAAGGGTTTCAGCATGTTCATATATGACTTTAAATATGATGATTTAACCAAAATCGCTTATAACTGCCTTCTTAATAATCCCGCAAGCAAAGTAAATCCTCTGTTTTACGTTATTAATTTTGAAGATCTAACCTGTACGCATCGTTGTAACCCACTTGATCCAGCTAGCATGACCGACGTTACAGATGCTACAGAGGCTTCTAGAACAATTATGCTTGGTCTAAATAGAGAATGGATCAAAAAACAGGGTGATTTCTTTGTAGAATCCCCCATTAATTTCGTCACGGCGATAATCTGGTATTTGAGGAAATATAAAGATGGAGTTTACTGCACCTTGCCTCATGTTATAGAATTGATGCAGGTGGAGTATAAATATCTATTCGCTGTACTAAATGGCGAGCCTGAAATTGAAGTTCTGATAAATCCATTTATCTCTGCCTGGAAGAATGAAGCCTATGATCAACTTGAAGGTCAGGTGGCCAGTGCCAAGATAAGCATGGCTAGATTGTCCTCACCCTCGCTCTATTATGTTTTGTCAGGTAACGATTTTACACTTGATTTAAATAATCAAGATGAACCCAAGATCATCTGTATGGGAAACAACCCGCAAAAGCAACAGGTTTATGGAGCTGTGTTGAGCTTGTACGTTTCCAGGATGATTAAGCTGGTTAATCAAAAAAACAAGCATAAATGCAGCCTAATATTTGATGAATTTCCCACTATATACTTCAATAACATTGACAGCCTTATTGCTACAGCAAGATCAAATAAAGTTGCTACAACACTTGCTGTTCAAGATTATAGTCAACTTAAAAAGGATTATGGCAAGGAACAGGCCGAAGTAATCATGAACATTATGGGCAATATAATATCAGGTCAGGTGACTGGAGATACCGCAAAACAACTGTCCGACCGATTCGGCAAAATCCAACAACAGAAACAGAGTGTATCAATAAATAGTTCTGATACCTCAATTAACAGGTCTACACAACTGGATTTAGCTATACCTCCCTCTAAAATCTCAACGCTTTCTTCAGGAGAGTTTGTGGGAATGGTGGCTGACGAGCCCAGTACCAAAATTGATCTAAAAGTATTCCATAATGAAATTGTCAATGATCATGACCTAATAAGGAAACAGGAAGAACAGTTCGAAAACATTCCAGCTATTCGACAAATCGATTCAGAGGTGATACAAATGAACTACTATCAAATCAAACAAGATATTCAAGAGCTACTCGCAGATGAGCTGCCATCTTGCAACATAAAATCATCTGAAATCACTGAAAAGGAGGATAATTCCTCAAGTGCACCAATGAGAGGGCTGCAAATTTAAGTAGAGGTTAATTATTACTTAATGTAGCTCAGTTGTGGTTACTCCCTATAAATAGGTGTTTAAACGCTTGATTAATACCAAGCTATGGTATAATTTTTGCGCAATTATCTTCACTTTTTGATCTTAAATTAACTTAACCTAAAATCTACCTATGATTAAGGCTACTTATGACGAAAAAAATTTGGTTATAGACATCCTAACAAAGTCTTTTGATACCAATCAAAGCGTAAACTACATTATAAAACAGGACAAGAAAAGAACAGATCGAGTAAGAGCCTTGATGGACTATTCATTTGAGGTATGCTACTTATTTGGTGAAGTTTTTCTTTCGGACGATAAAAAGGCTTGTGCTTTGATATTATATCCCGATAAAAAGAAAACAACATTAAAATCCACTTGGCTTGATGTGAAACTGATACTCTCATGCGTCGGGGTGAGCAATATTAAAAAAGCGATGGCCAGGGAATCAAAAATTAAAAAGCTTCAGCCGGAGGAACCTGTGTATTACATTTGGTTTATAGGTGTTGAGCCAGCTAATCAAAACTCAGGAATCGGTTCTGAACTTCTTAATGACGTGATAAAGGATAGTAGCCTTAAAAACCGCCCTATCTATCTCGAAACATCGACTCTAAAAAATCTGCCTTGGTATAAGAAGTTCGGATTTGATGTTTACAATGAACTTGATCTCAGTTATAAGCTATTCTTTTTAAAGAAAGAAGTGGCATAAAGTAGCTATTCGCCTATGCTCGTATTCGGAACAGAAATGCATATTGTAACATTCGTTTTCGTTATACTCGAAATCGTTATGTTCTTTTATCAAATACTCTATTATTTGTTTAGGCCACAGGATAAAAACCGAATGTGGTATCTGATTCTGCTTTTCTTACTTATTGCATATAACATCACCGGAGGTCTTTTTCCAGATCCGAAGCTTGATATTTCGTTAGTCACCCAGAACATTATAGCGTATGGGAGTGGATTTTTAATGGCTTCTTACTTCCCATATTATTTTTATAAGGGCTTTGAATTAAAGCGACTGCGCTTTCATGCAGTTTATGGTGTGCCTTTGTTTCTTTTGCTTCCATACTTAGCTTTTTTTGTAATTGGTTACTCTTTTAACGAGAACTTAGATTTTGCTATTAATTATGGTGTGGTTATTCCATTTTTTTATTCATTTGTTTTGCTTTGGGCTATTTATAACGCTGTTTCAATAAAATACAAACAGAGATCAAATCAGAATAGCGTAGTTGAAGTAATTGCTGTTTTTTGCGCGGTTATTCCGTGGGCATCAATGCCTGCCCTGTCTTATTTCCACGTCATTCAGTTAGTTGAAGTAATAGTAACTAATGGAGGCTTTATTGTAATTACCTTATTATTTATATCCCGGTACATTTCCAGTGCACGAGTAGAATATGAACAACTTCAAGAGTTTAATTCAGGTTGGATGGAACCAGCTGCTTTTGAAGTTAACTGTCAAAACTTTCAGTTAACATGCAGAGAATCTGAAATTGTTCAATTAATACGGAAAGGATTTAAGTACAAAGACATTGCAGAGAGGCTGTTTATTGCCGAAAGAACTGTGACTAAACACGTTCAAAATGTCTATGAAAAGACAGGCGTAAGTAGCAAAGTTGAGCTAATATATAAATTGGAGCAAAAGACTTCAAATTTAAACTCACACATCGCAAAGGCCATCTAATTGTTAAAAATACGTAGTTTTACGTAGTCGAATACTATAAATAACGTATTCTTTCTAAGTCTGCTTTTCAGGAAATTTGTCTCAGAAATCATTGACTCTCAATCTACCAGAGATTCAACTAATAACATCATCTATGAAGACATTTACTGAGCGACTCTACCGCGCACTTGAAACTGAACTGTATGATTTATCTCTAAGACAAACTCCAGAAAGCGAAAGAATAAAGGAAGCGATTAAGCTGTGCAAAAAGGCGATGGGCATTCTCAAAAGGCAGATATCAATTCAGCTCTTTGAAAGTTTGGATGATGAAATAGCTTTTTTTAAAAATGTTAAGCCAGTATTTTATAGTAAGTACATTTATTATATCAGTCTGTATAACTTTCACATTAAAAAGCCAATTGGAGGTGAAGATGCTTTAAGGGATTATATTTCTATAGAGCTGGCGGATTTAAAGCGTTTCTTTGACCATAATCAATCGTTTTACCAATATTATAGAACTAACGATAGTCACTTAGATAGTGTATATTTTACAAGAGGAAATTATGATGTATTTGCAGAAATAGAGGATTTTCAGGGTGACGAACTGTTTTCAACCAGTCATGATTACAAATTGTCTAAAATTGTAGCCAATGAAAAGTTTAGGGATTTTCTGCTGCAGCAAATCAAAAATATAATCTCTGACTTAAATCCTATTGAAACACCTGTTATATGGACGAGCAACCAAAGTGACCTTGTAGAGCTTATCTATGCGCTTGTAGAATCCGGTTCATTTAACAATGGTAATATCGAAATAAAGAACCTGATGGACTATTTTCAAAGTATTTTCCAAGTAGACTTAAAATATTACTATCGTAAATTCTCTGATATTTCGAATAGGAAGAAGGAAAGAACTGCTTTTATTGACAAATTGAAAATCTGTTTAATAAAACGTATGGATAGTAAGTATGAGATAAAGGACTTTCCATTAAAAAGAATTAGCTATTCGGATTGACTTGTGAAAAGAAAAAGAAGCTTCGTTGTTTTGTAAATTTATTTCTTGCGGGCCTTCTACAGAATACTTAAAAAGGACGAATTCGACCCCATACTTTCGTCTACAGATACGTTTAAGAATGTAATATTAACGCTATATTATTGTAGCGATAAAAACGCACCAATGGAAAACACAGTTGCAAGACCAATATTTAGAATCTTTGATTATCCGAAAGCACTTGAATTTTATGTTGACTGGCTCGGTTTTAAAATTGACTGGGAAGACAAGCCTGAAAAGACTCCGGTGTACCTGCAAATTTCACTTGATGGCATTGTCTTACATCTAACGGAACATCATGGAGATTGTTCGCCAGGAGCAAGAGTTCACATAGAAAATTTTACGAAACTCAAGGACTACCACAAAATGCTGCTTGAGAAAAACTACAAGTTTAACCGTCCCGGAATAGGCAAAACGCCATGGAACAGTAAAACCTATTGTATGGAAGTGATTGACCCCTTTGGGAACAGGTTGACATTTACAGGGAACTAAAAACTTGGCCCTATTTGGATAACCGAGTTGATTTTTAGTAATTATGGTAATACTACCGTCAATGCAGAAGTGTGTATGAACAAGGTTTTGAGTTAAAAATATCTCAACTTGCGCAACAACTCAATTTGGCGATATCTTTTCCGAATGCGATAGCTGCAAGCTTTATTCCTTCACTTAGGGTGAGATAAGGATGGAATGTTTTGGCCAAGTCGGAGACAGTAATTCCATATTTCACTGCTAAAGTAAGTTCCATGATAAGTTCACCGCCTTCAGGGGCTACCACCCTTGCCCCAATTAATTTATCGGTCTCCTTGTTCCGGATTAACTTAATAAACCCACGGGTATCTTTTGCTGCCAGGCTTCTCGGAACTTCTGTTAATGGTAATTTACTTATCTCGAAAGGAAGCCCTAAGCGTTGTGCTTCTACCTCATCTATGCCTACTCCTGCGATTTGTGGATCTGTAAATACCACCCATGGCAAGGAAGAGTAATCCATTTTTAACCCCGCACTCTTAAAAGCGTTTTGAACGGCAATATTGCCCTCGGCTGCTGCTGTATAAACATAAGGAGGGGTATTGGCAACATCGCCAACCGCATAAATATTTGATATATTAGTCTCTAATAATTCATTTACCGCCACATGGCCACTTTGGGTGAGTTCAATGCCTATATTTTCTAAAGCAAGCTTGGAAGTATTGGGCTTTGTGCCTGTTGCTACTACGATATGTCCCGGTTCGTTTAATTTGATTTCCTGACCCAAAGCATCCTTGCAATGGATAATGGTATTATTTTCCTCTTTTTCAAACTTGAACGCACGTACATTCGGAAGTATCTCTATTCCTTCATTTCTCAAATGAAGTTCAAGTTCCTGGCTGATATCGTCCGTCTGGGTTCTTAATACACGGTCTGTAAATTCAATAATCCGGACTTTAACCCCAAGACGGTTGTACGCCATGGCTATTTCCAACCCGATGTATCCTGCTCCCAGGATAGTTAAGCTAAGAGGTTTTTCCTGAAGGTTAAAAAGAGAAACATTGGTTAAATACCCTACATCTTGCAATCCCTCGATGTCAGGAATGCGGGTAGTCGCACCCGTAGCAATGATGAATTTCAATGCGGTATATCGATCTGATCCATTAACCTGAAGAGTTCTTGTATCCAAAAAATCCGCCCATCCTTCTATCATCTGAAAGTTCTCAAAATCTTTCACTATATCGAGGTATTTCTTCTGCTGAAGGCCTGTTACAAGGTTGTTTTTTTCCTTTATGATTTTTGCGAAGTCTATAACCGCTCCCTTAACCTGCACTCCTTCAAAGTTAGAATGCGAGGCATGGTGGGCCTCTTCACCCGCACGGATAAGGAATTTGGAAGGCACACAACCCACATTCACACATGTACCACCAAAAGGCAGACCGGCGTTTACCATTAAAGTAGATAAGCCGTTTTCCTGTGCAATGATAGCTGCTGAAAATGCCGCCGAGCCTCCGCCGATGATAATCAGGTCATAGTGGGAATTGCTGTCTTGGTTCGCTAGTGACTCTTGAAAGCCGCTTACTTTATAATTCCCAATACTATTTATCGTATTAACCAGCATTTTTTTATCAGTGCCCCCATTGTCATAAACAATCTTTCCCTTTCCGGATTTGTAATCGACAGAAGCCTGACTAACATCCGTATTTTTTTTAAGGAGATTTTCAATACTAAAGGCGCAATGCTCACAAGTCATTCCTGTGATATCGACTTCTAATTTATTCATGCTCATAGGGTATCTTTAAGAGTTATTTAACCTCAACAGCTTTATATCCTGCCTTTTCAATGGCGGTGATAATATCCGCAGGGCTTGTTTTCGAGCTATTGTACTTTATTACAGCCAGGTCTCCGGGATATTCTACCTTTTGCTCCAATATTCCCTGGTGGTTTTTCAGGGCCTTTGAAACGTTATTGGAACAGCCGGCGCAAGTGACACCGGAGATTTTCAATCGCAGGGTTTTAGGTTCATTAACCCCGCTTTGAACCTTAGGAGTAGCTTCGGCTTTACAGGAGCCACACCCGCACATTTGAGCGGTAGCGAAAAATAATATGCTTAGTGTTGAAATAATAATTAGCTTATTCATGATTTTCTTATTTGATGTTATTTATTCGATAATTCAGTTTGAACTTTATAACCAGTTTCATTTATTGCCGAAACAAGTTGTCCTTTATTGGATTTAGAAGGGTCATATTGGACGGTTGCTGTTCCATCTGTATAGTTTGCTTCCACCCTAACTATTCCGGGCAGCTTCTTTACACTATGTTCTATATGTGCCTGACAGCTTTCGCAGGTCATCCCTTCAACTTTGAATTGGATCTGCTCGACATTACGGGGCGGGACTATAGTTGTCGATTGGCTTTCTGTCTTAGGATAAAAAAACTGTCCGTAGTAGGGGAAGGTAAGCATAAGGAAAGCCAGTATGGTTACCAGACCCAAAAAAGCTTTGGTATTTAAAAAGGATGGCTTTTCATCAGTTTCACATGCGCAATCTGCTGATGAATCAGGAATTGGTCTCAGCTTTTGATACCATGCAAAAACCAAAACTGCGACTGTAACTGCGATTAGATAGGGTCTCCAAGCCTCCATCCATGAGAAAGCTGAAGCCATGCCGGATGCTCCCGAAATAAGTGCTAAGACCGGAGTTATACAACATAAAGATGCTGCAATTGCCGAAAACACTCCTGCTCCTGCTAATCCTGTTTTGTTAACTGTTTTCATAACTGCTTTTCTTTATTGTTTTTTTGTTTGATATACTTAAAAAGGTAATGCAGAAGCTCTAACTCTTCGGGCTGAATGGAATAAAAAATAGTTTGTGCTACTTTTCTTGCTTTTATAAGCTTCCCATCTTTCATCTTACGGAGGTGCTGCGAAATCGCCGGGATACTCATGCCTAGAATATCTGCAAGGTCACAAGGGCATAATTCTTTTTCTTCTTCTAAAAGAAAAAGAATTTTTAGTCTCACTTCATTACCTGCAAGTGCAAGGATATTACTTAGTCGTGCAAAGGTGAATTCAGCCGATTGTAGCAACTCTCTACAATTCCTAATTTGAGCCTTATCTGCTAATACACGTATACATGTTTCTTGATTTTCCATTTGATATTTAAATACTAAACGAACATAAGTTTATTTTCTTATTTAAGCAAGTACTTAAATACAATTTTATTAAATACTAGTCATCTTGAGATTTAGCTAAAAAAAAACACACACCTCCGGTGGTAGGTGTGTGTTTTCGATTTTTACTACTCTCACTTTTGCTTCACCTACCGCAATGCAGCGGTAAGCAAAATGAAGCAATATGTTCACATCAATTTCATGGCAGCAATACTTGCTAGCAACCTTCGGCTTGGTAGTAATCTATTATGGGGCTGTTCTTTTACTCTTTTTCAGAGTTGAGTTAGCTCTGTTATTCCAAGGGAAAAGAGCGGCGTTCTCAATTTCCAGTTCTTCAGGTGTATCCAGACGAGAGTCAATTCTTGGTGAAGCCAAACAAGAGGCTATAGTTACTTCAATCTCGAACGAAGAGCTTCAATTCACCTCAGAAAACGAAACTAATTAATCACATTAATCTGCTTTTATGAAAACGAAATTAAATCTCTTAAAGGTATCAGCAAGAAATCTTGCTGTAGCCGTATCATCTATTGTACTCGTACTCTTAGCGGTAACTACTTACGGACAGGACGGCAACGCCGGAATCAATGAAGCCACCAGCAAAGTTAAAAGCTATTTCGATACCGGAACAGACCTGATGTATGCTATCGGAGCCGTAGTAGGTTTGGTAGGAGCCATAAAGGTATACCAGAAATGGAACAGCGGTGACCATGATACCGGAAAGGTCGCATCAGCATGGTTTGGAAGCTGTGTGTTCCTGGTGATCGTTGCAACCGTTCTACAATCATTTTTTGGATTATAGTTATGGCAAGTATATATCAAATAAACAAAGGCATAAATAAGCCTATTGAGTTTAAGGGTTTGAAAGCTCAGTATATAGCTTATCTGGCTGTAGGGTTGGTAATTCTTTTGATTCTGTTTGCAGCCATGTATATTATTGGAATCAATCTTTTTATCTGCATTTCAATAATTGCTGGATTAGGAACGGGACTATTTATGACCGTTTTTAGGCTTAGCCATAAGTACGGGCAATACGGATTACTAAAAAAGGCTGCCAAAAGGTATATCCCAAATTTCATCAAATCCAATTCAAGAAAGATATTCTATCAATTGAATGCTCAATCTTCATTAAAGAAAGAGAAGGAGGATGTATGGCAAGTGCAATAGAATTAGAGAAAATGCTCCCTGTATATAAGGTGGAGAATGATGCTATACTTTCCATATTCGGGGATATCACACTTGCGTATGAAGTTATTTTGCCAGAGATATTTACCTTATCAGTTTCCGAATACGAAGCCTTTCATCAAGCATGGGTAAAAGCTATAAAGGTTCTCCCGAAACATAGCTGCTTTCATAAGCAGGATTGGTTTGTAGAAGATACTTATAAAACAGTGTTTGAAGATCAGTATGAAGCAGATAAAAGTTTTCTATCTGTTTCAAGCGAACGATTTTTTAATGAACGCCCTTTCTTAAAACACAGATGTTATATCTTTTTGTCTAAGAAACCAGATGGAAGGCGTATGGCAAGCTCTGCTTTCTCTGGCTTATTTCGGCGGTCAGTGGTGCCTCCACAAGTGTTGAAGTCAAGCTTTATCAGTGATTTTACAGATAAAGCAAACCAATTTGAGCGGATATTGCTGGATAGCGGATTTGTGCAATTGAAAAAGCTTAATGGAGATGATTTATCAGGAAGTAAAAAGAAGCCGGGAATAATAGAACGGTATTGTTTTCTTCTTGATGAAGCGGAGCAAACATCATTAACAGATATTCATTTAAAGGACCAAATCAGCGTTGGTAACAAGAGTTGTCTGTTATACACTCTTTCAGATACTGAAAACGTACCTGCGCTTTGTGGATCAAGAATCAATTACGACAAGTATAGTACTGATAGAACGAAATGCAGTATAGGATTTGCTTCGCCATTAGGTCAATTACTTAATTGTAATCATATTTTCAATCAGTATATTTTTATTGATGATGCGGCAAAGACCTTAAAGCAATTAGAATCTAAACGGCTTCGCCTCCAATCACTATCTGCTTATTCCCGTGAAAATGCTATCAGTCGCGATTCCACTCAGGATTTCTTAAATGAGGCGATAAGCCAGCAAAGATTACCTGTAAAAGCTCATTTTAATATTCTTGCATGGACAGAACAACCTGAGCATAAAAAAAAGCTCCGAACTATGATTTCCTCTGCAATGGCTCAAATGGATGCTACTCCAAAATTGGAGACCGATGGCTCACCTCAAATTTGGTGGGCAGGTTTACCAGGCAATGAAGCAGAATTTCCAATAAACGACACCTTCGACACATTTGCCGAACAGGCTTGCTGCTTTCTGAATCTTGAAACCAGTTACAAATCCTCGATAAGCCCAATAGGGATTCGCTTAGGCGACCGCCTAACAGGTAAACCTCTTCATGTGGATATTTCAGACGAGCCCATGCGGAAAGGTATTTGCACTAATCGTAATAAGTTTATTCTTGGACCCTCCGGTTCTGGCAAGTCATTTTTCACCAATCACATGGTACGAAGCTATTATGAGCAAGGAACCCATATTGTACTTGTAGATGTTGGACATAGCTATAAGGGGCTTTGTGATATGGTGGGAGGCTATTATTTTACCTATGATGAAGCAGATCCAATTCGTTTCAATCCCTTTTACATTAGCAAGGGCGACATTCTGGACACAGAAAAGAAGGAAAGTCTAAAAAGCCTGATTTTGGCTCTCTGGAAAAAGGAGGATGAAGTTTTGGAACGCCCTGAATATGTTGCTTTATCAAATGCCCTTCAAGGATATTATGAGAAATTAACTGCCAATCCTGACTTATTTCCATGCTTCAATACTTTCTATGAGTACTTAAAGAATGAATTTGCTGCTGAACTTAAGGCAGATAATGTAAAGGAAAGGCATTTTGATTTAGATAATCTGCTCTTCGTTTTAAAGCCTTTTTATAAAGATGGTGAATTCGGCTACTTACTTAATGCAACCGAAAATCTTGAACTATTAAAGGAGCGTTTCATTGTATTTGAGCTTGATAACATCAAAGACCACCCAATTCTCTTTCCGGTAGTAACGCTTATCATCATGGAAACCTTTATCAGCAAAATGAGGAAGCTGAAAGGAATACGAAAAATGATTTTGATTGAAGAAGCGTGGAAGGCCATTGCGAAAGAAGGTATGGCTGAATACATCAAATACCTTTTTAAAACGGTCAGGAAATTCTTTGGCGAAGCAGTTGTAGTAACACAGGAAGTAGAAGATATCATCAGTTCTCCGGTTGTAAAAGAAACCATTATTAATAATTCAGATTGTAAGATCCTTTTAGATCAATCGAAATATCAGAATAAGTTTGATTTGATACAGGATCTTCTTGGTTTAACCGAAAAGGAAAAAGTTCAGATTCTTTCAGTCAATAAGGCTAATGACCCCCATAAGAAATATAAAGAGGTCTTCATTAGTCTTGGAGGCCAGTTAAGTAAAGTATACCGGACTGAAGTAAGTCCTGAAGAATATCTAGCCTATACCACCGAAGAAAGCGAAAAATTAAAGGTTCAGCAATACACTAAAAAGTATGGCAGCATACAAAAGGGCGTTGCTGTACTTGCAAAAGAACAAAGGACCGATTAATTATTTAAACTAAATCCCCATGAAAAAATTTATGTTTTTAATGCCAGTCAGCATGATTGTGCTGATGGTATCCATGCCAGTAGATCATTGCAACGCACAGGTAGCAGTTCTTGAAGTAATAAAAGCAGGTGTGAAAAAAGTAATCAAAGCTGTTGACCTGAAAATACAGCGGATGCAAAATGAAACTATCTGGCTTCAGAACGCACAGAAGGTGATGGAAAATCAACTTTCCAAGTTAAAACTCTCCGAAATATCCGGCTGGACCGAAAGACAAAAAGAACTTTACAGCAAATACTATACTGATTTATGGAAAGTTAAAGCAGCTATTTCTTATTATCAGCGCATAAAAGAAATCACTGTAAAGCAACTTTTCCTTGTTGAGGAATATAAAAAAGCCTGGTCACTTGCAAGACAAGATAAGAATTTCAACGCTTCAGAATTGGACTATATGTATACTATATATAGTGGCATTTTAAAGGAAAGTGCAAAGAATCTTGACCAAATACTTCTTGTGGTGAACTCCTATAAAATTCAAATGAGTGACGCCAAAAGGCTTGAACTTATTAATGAGGCAGCAAATAGAATTGATCAGAATTATTCAGACCTCAGGGATTTCAACACGCAGAATATCTTAATGAGTTTACAACGCTCAAAAGGTCAAAAACAGCTACAAGAAGTTCAACGGTTATATGGAATCCAATTAACAAACTGATATGAAAGCGCTCCTCTCATTGTTTTTTATTCTCCTGTCCCTGTTTGCTAATGCTCAAACTTGGGATGAAACCTTTAATCAAAAGGAAACACAAAAGAAATATCTCCTTCAGCAATTAGTAGCATTAAAACTATATGCGGGATATTTAAAAAAGGGATATGATATAGCCAATATGGGTATAAATAACATCAAAGGTTTTACAAAAGGAGAATTTGACCTTCATCGGGATTTCATTACATCACTGAAGCTTGTTAATCCGGCAATTGCTGATAAAGAAAAAATTATCCAAATGATTGTCTGGCAAATTGCTATAACAAAAGGATTTCATAGGCTATCAGTTGCAAATTCGGTTTCGGCGGGAGACAGAGCTTATTTTGGAGACGTTAAGGCAAAAATTATAAAGGAATGTGAGTTTGATATGGATGAGTTGATTTTGATTATCACTTCGGGTAAACTGGAAATGAAAGATGACGAAAGGATAAAGCGTTTCGAAATTCTATATCACAACATGGAGGATAAATATCAATTCTCCCAATCCTTCCTTAATCAAGTGAAATCTTTAAATCTGTTAAAAAAACAAGAAGAAAGAAATAGTAAAGCTTCAGAAAAGCTACATGGTATTACTAATTAAACGGTCATGAAAAAACTAACTATAATATTGCTAATGATTGGCTTTGTTTCCTTTTCACAGGCGCAATCTACAGAAGTTCAGCAGTTATTGCTCAACTATGAGAAGCTCAATCAACTGAAAAATATTCTTTCCGATATGAAGAAAGGCTATCAGATAGTAAGTAAGGGTTATTCTACGATTAAAAATATATCAGAGAGTAATTTTAATTTACATGATGCCTTTATAAATGGCTTAATGTCAGTCAGCCCTGCGATAAAAAACTACAAGCGTGTGCCAGACATCATAAATTATCAAAAGAATATTCTTACGGAATATAAAAATGCCTTTAATAGGTTCAAAAAAAGCGGAAACTTTAATATAGATGAGATTGAATATTTAGGTAAAGTATACAGCAATCTGTTTAATCAAAGCCTTCAAAATCTCGACGAACTGGCGACGGTTATTACTTCCTCTAAGTTGAGTATGAGTGATGATGAACGTCTGGAAGCTATAGACAGGATTTTTGCTGATACCGAAGATAAGCTTCAGTTTCTTAGAGACTTTAATAAACGAACGGATATTCTTTCCATCCAGCGAACCAAGGAAAAGCAAGAGATAAACACTTCTCAAAAACTATATCAGTAAACCAGTAAATAAAATCATCATGGATAAGCTAAAATTTTCAATCATCTTTTTGATGATAACGGGACTTCTCACGCCTAAAAGTTTATTAGCACAAGGACTTTCTACGGATGTTCATAGCCTCCAATCCGTACTCGATCAGGTATATAAGGATATGATTCCGCTATGCAGCAAACTTATAGGAGTAGCAAGAGGAATTGCAGGCTTTGGAGCCTTATGGTATATCGCTTCGAGGGTATGGAGGCAGATTGCAGCCGCCGAACCTATTGATTTTTACCCTTTGCTACGTCCTTTTGCTTTAGGATTGGCCATTCTTCTTTTTCCGGCGGTATTATCGCTGATGAATGGAGTATTGCAACCCATTGTAAATGCAACGGGAGGAATGGTAAAAGATTCCAACAAAGCAATCACTGCCTTACTTAAGAAAAAACAGGAAGCAATAAAGAACTCCAAAACATGGCAAATGTATGTTGGAGACACTGGAAGTGGAGATAGGGAGAAATGGTATAAATACACTCATCCCAAAGAAACTTCTGGTTCGAATGAAGGGATGGTAGAAAGCCTTGGTAATGATATGAAATTCTGGATGGACAAGCAATCTTACAATTTCAGAAACTCCATAAAACAATGGATGAGCGAATTGTTACAAGTGCTTTATGAGGCCGCGGCTTTATGTATCAATACTATCCGAACATTTTATCTCATAGTTCTTGCTATCCTGGGCCCACTGGTATTTGGTTTCGCAGTTTTCGATGGATTTCAGCATACCCTTACTGTGTGGATAGGCCGATATGTCAACGTTTTTTTATGGCTGCCTGTATCAAACATCTTCGGATCTATTCTTGGAAAAATTCAGGAAAACATGTTAAAGCTGGACATTTCGCAGGTTCAAAGTGCAGGTGACACCTTCTTTAGTTCAACCGATACAGCTTACCTCATTTTCATGGTCATTGGCATTGTAGGGTACTTCACCGTTCCGGGCGTAGCAAATTATATAGTTCATGCAGGCGGTGGAAACGCTTTACTTCAAAAAGTAAATACTATAGTCAGCAATTCTTCCAACAGTATAATCTCAGCAGGGGCCTCTAATTCTGGAATGTTTGCAGATGCATTAGGCGATCAGCGGGGAAAAATGAGTCAGGGTATGGCTGCCTTTGGGAATTCTTCTGGCTACTTCAACAACGGTAAGGAGAATGGCTCCAAGTTTCAGGAGGATAAACTTTCAGGGAATAACAATTAAAATCTAAAATCATGTTTCAGCAACTTAAAAATATAGACACTGCTTTCCAGCATATAAAAGTCTTCAGTATAGTGATGATACTAGTATGTCTGCTTATCTCGGGATTTTCTTTAGTGAAAAGCTACCAGGCAATAGAATCAGCGCAAAGCCGGGTTTACATTTTAGCCAATGGAAAAGCACTCGAAGCATTTTCCTCAGGTCGAAAGGATAATATACAAGTTGAGGCGAAAGATCACATCAGAAGTTTTCACCAGTATTTCTTTTCCCTGGACCCGGACGATCAAGTTATACTAGCTAATATTAGCAAAGCCCTGTACTTAGCCGACGAGTCTGCTAAAGCTCAATATGATAATCTTAAAGAAAAGGGATATTATTCTAATCTGATATCCGCTAATATCAGTCAGGAAATTAATATTGACAGCATCAAGCTTGATATTAACCAATATCCCTATTTCTTTCGATGCTTTTCCACACAGAAATTAATCAGGTCTACGTCTACAGCAACACGGAACTTAATTACGGAAGGGTTTCTTAGAAACGTATCAAGATCAGATAATAATCCTCATGGCTTTCTTATAGAGCGATGGAATACCATCAGTAATAGAGATACAACCCTTCAAACTCATTAGCTATGAAAATTTTTAAGAATGCTAAAGAGAAAGGGCAAACATCAACTCAGGATGCTGTGGCCCAAAAAATAGCAGGGCGCATAGTGAAGTTTCAGTTCAAGATAGCAGATTATTTGAATGAAAAAACTGCTCATTACTCGAAGGTACAAAAGGAAATCTTGCTCATAGTCATCAGTGCATTATTTAGCGCAGCTAGTTTGTATCTCATTTTCAACTCAATTAATTATCTATAAATAAATTAAAAATCAGGTTATGAAAAAACAACAATCAGCGGAAACGCTACGGAAACGAAAATTTTTACTGGTATTGCCTTTATTAATCTTCCCCTTTATGACTATGGCTTTTTGGGCTTTAGGCGGAGGAAAAGGGAATAATACCATTGCAAAACAAGAGCCACAGAAAGGTCTTAATACCTCACTTCCACAAGCAAAGTTTAATCAGGAAGCTAAACAAGATAAATTCAGCATTTATGAAGCTTCAGCAAAAAGCACTGAAGAACCTATGGGTATCAGCGAGGATGCTTATAAACAGTTAGCATTTTCAGGAAGTCAGGAATACGCAGGCGATCCGAACGAGCAAAAAATCAATGAAAAATTAGCCCTGATAAATACCGAATTAATCAGGCAACAAACTCCTTCGCACAGTTACTCCTCAGCAAAAACTCCCACTTACGGCAGTTCAGGAAATATGAATTCAGATGTAAATCGGCTGGAAGACTTAATGCAAAACCTGCAAGCGGGAAACGGCGATGATAAGGAAATGTCTCAGCTAAACGCAGTACTCGAAAAAATACTTGATGTCCAGCATCCAGGTAGAACTAGGGAGAAACTTAAAGAAAAATCTAATACTACATCCAAAGGTGTCTTTGCAGTTCATCCTGTAGAGGATAACAAACAGAGTCTGTATGCGATGACGAAAACAATGAACAGCAAATATGCGGAGAGTTCTGCAAATGCTATTCAGGCCACCATTCATCAGGATCAGGATATAGTTTCTGGTTCAGTAGTTAAACTACGACTGTTGGATAGTATACAGGTTAACGGAATACTGGTGCCGAAAAATGAATTTATTTATGGAATTGCCTCTGTTGATGGAGAGCGATTGAAACTAGACATCGCTACGCTCCGTTACCGGAATTCAATACTTCCGGTTTCCCTTTCTGCTTTTGATTTGGACGGCCTTGAAGGCTTATATATTCCGGGCGCAATTACCCGTGATGCTTCTAAAAAAGGTGTTGACGATGCTATCCAAAGTTTGCAAATCATGACAATGGACCCATCCGTAACTGCACAGGTTGCAGGTGCAGGAATTCAGGCTGTTAAAGGGCTCTTTAGTAAAAAAGTGAAGCAAGTAAGAGTAAAAGTAAAAGCCGGATATCAGCTTTTACTGAGAGACAATAATCAACGAAACTAATAATTGAGTCATGAAAACATTAAAAATAATATCAATTCTCAGCTTGCTGTTTAGTCAGCTAGGTGTATTTGCCCAAGACACCATTTATGTAAGTTATAACAAAGTAACTGCTATTCAATTTCCTTCCCGAATCGAAAGTCCGGTTATAACGAGCAAAAATATATCAGCTCAAATTAGGGATAATAATCTCCTTGCCTTAAATGCCATGGGGACTGATTTTAAACCATCGAATCTGGAAGTAAAGACCATCGACGGAAAATCTTATAAATTCCCCGTTTCCTTTTCATATGGCAGAGCAGGCCGAATCTTCAAGCTACCGAAAGTAGATAAAGATGCATCACTGCCAACCACACCTGCATCAAACGCTTCAATCAGTAAAAAGATAGCAGAATCTAGAAAAGGCAAAGCCATTAGCACCGATAAAGCCAGCAAAATCAAGTCTGAATTAGGAAACGTAGCAGTTTCGGGTGATGACCTGTTTTATAAACTAAAAGTTAGAAATCGCTCAAATATCCACTTTGATATAGACTTTATTAGGTTCTATGTGCGTGATATAAAAACTGCGAAACGCACCGTCACCCAAGAACAGGAAATTTACCCTGTTTATTCTTTTGGAACTGAAGATCAAACTATTAAGGGGAAGTCAGCCGAAGTATATGTGTTTGCATTAAAGAAGTTTCCCTTATCAAAAGACAAAGCTCTTTTTATAGAGGTTTACGAGAAGAGTGGCGGGAGGCATCAATACCTGAGAGCGAAGCAATATGATATCGAAAATGCTAAACCAATTGAATAAATCTGTATGGAATTTTCAATGGAAAAAGGAGCGGAAATAGCTGCTTTCCTTCAAAAGGAAGTCGACTTAGGAAAACAATGGGTGGTTGTTGAACAAGGATCAGTAATTAAAAACACTCAGGATTTACACTGTTTTGATAAGGCATTTGATGCAAATCAATTTGCACATGATAATACTTCAGATTTTGACATCATGATAAAGCACTCGCTAAAAAGTGCACTCAAAACGATTTATGAAGAATTACTAAAAACTAAATATATGAATACACAAAACCTGGAATTTTTACAATCCAATTTAAAGTATTTTGGATTCGGAGACAAGCTTAATCAAGCTTTGGAGAACAACATCAAAGATCAAAAGGCAGAGTTTCAATTAAAGATCGAAATCCCTCATTTTAATAACAAAATGGATTATACCCTGCATTTCAAAAAGTCGGATTCTTCTGACATGTATTTCTTTAACCGTTATGATGCTGCGTTGCAAAATGGAAAGCCAGAGCAAGACAAGATTCAGTCCTTTTACATCAATAAAGGAAGTGGAATCACCGCAAAAGAGGCATTCAATTTATTGGAAGGTCGCTCTGTATTTAAAGATTTGGTGAACAAAGAAGGTCAGAAATATTCTGCATGGTTGAAACTCGACCCTGAGAATACTGACGACAAGGGCAACCATAAATTAAAACAGTTTAGTGAGCAATATGGATTTAATTTGGAAAAGACGCTTTCAACCTTTCCTATAAAAGAACTCGCTGATCCTGAGCAGAAAAAGCAACTGTTAAGTTCTTTGGAAAAGGGAAATGCTCAGCAAATAACCATTTCTAAAGATGGAAAAGATGCTAAGTTTTACATTGAAGCAGTACCCCAATTCAAAAATATAAACGTCTATGATCAGAAAATGCATATGGTTAAAAGACAAAATATTCAGGAAAGTAACGGGCAGTCAGTCGTCAATCAAAAACCTGATAAGAAACAGGAGCAGAAAAAGAATGCAGAAGATGGGCTCCCTAAGCCAAAGCAAACCAGAAAGCGGAAAATGGCTATATAATTAATTGAGCAGCTCTTCGGAGCTGTTTTTTTTAATATGTTTTTGATGCTTTAAGAATTTATCTAATTTTAAATAAACCTACTATTATGAAAAGTATATTGAATTTAAGTTTACTTTTTTTTCTGTTTTTAGGCTGCACGTCTACAGAAAAGCTGGATCGAGAGAAGGCTTTCAAAGTGTTACAAGAAGAAAAGGTATTTCCAAAGATTGTTGATGCTGAAATTTATGTTGCAGATCCAGAAGAGGCAGCAAAGGTTATAAAATCAGGGTTAGAACAAGAAGGCTTTCTATCAATTCAAAAAACGCAAAGCCTGGCAGAGGTGGGACAGCCGTTCATTACCTTTACTGAAAAAGCTAGGCCATATCTTATCTCTCAAACATCAGAAGATATAAAGAACAATATTCAAAGGGTCAAGATTGCTGAGGAGCAAATTAAGGAAGTCACAGGCGTTAAACTGTTAGACGGGGATAAACAGGCATTAGTTGAGTATAAAACTATTGTTAATAATCAAACTCCTTTTTCAAAGCTTTCTCAAATTAATGTATCGGAGGAGAAAACTCATGAGTCGAAATTTTCTCTTTATGATGATGGTTGGAGGGTAGAAAAGGGGTATGTAAAATAAACTGTGTCATAGGTCTCAAGCCCCCAGCCCACCAAGGCTAAGGGGGCGGTTGCAAATCAATTCAAATCTAACTTCATTCTTTCAGGAAACCAAATGGCTAATTTTTGAGCTGTCTGTCCCCAGTTCGCTAACGGCATAGTCCATTTTCGTTTAATATTATTATGGGCCAGATACATCAGTTTTAGCAGTGCCATATCTGAGGTGAAAGCCCCTTTTGTTTTAGTCACTTTACGGATCTGCCGATGA
>DATLXK010000022.1:0-8499 GCA_035575925.1 Sphingobacteriaceae bacterium | reverse complement strand
TCAGGCTTCAAGCAATGAAGCTTGCAGCTATTAGCTTGTGGCTTGCAGCTTATAAGTAGACCCGACCAGATTTGAACTGGTGACCCCTACATTATCAGTGTAGTGCTCTAACCAGGCTGAGCTACGGATCTATTTAGGATTGTAGCCCGCTATAATCGGGTTACTATTTAATTATATAAAGAACTAAAAAATGAAAGAAAAGGAAGCAACAGCCAAAGTAATCGCCGAAACAAATCGACACGTTATGCTCTAAAAAGGAGGTATTCCAGCCGCACCTTCCGATACGGCTACCTTGTTACGACTTAGCCCCAGTTACTAGTTTTACCCTAGGCGACTCCTTGCGGTTATCGACTTTAGGTACACCCAGCTTCCATGGCTTGACGGGCGGTGTGTACAAGGTCCGGGAACGTATTCACCGTAGCATTGCTGATCTACGATTACTAGCGATTCCAGCTTCATGAGGTCGAGTTGCAGACCTCAATTCGAACTGAGACAGATTTTTTGAGATTAGCATCCTGTTACCAGGTAGCAACCCTTTGTATCTGCCATTGTAGCACGTGTGTAGCCCTGGGCATAAAGGCCATGATGACTTGACATCATCCCCTCCTTCCTCACGCCTTGCGGCGGCAGTTTCACTAGAGTTCCCAGCATTACCTGATGGCAACTAGTGATAGGGGTTGCGCTCGTTGCGGGACTTAACCCAACACCTCACGGCACGAGCTGACGACAGCCATGCAGCACCTTACTACCTGCCCCTTGCGGGGAAACCAGCTTTCACTGGCGGTCAAGTAGCATTCTAGCCCAGGTAAGGTTCCTCGCGTATCATCGAATTAAACCACATGCTCCACCGCTTGTGCGGACCCCCGTCAATTCCTTTGAGTTTCAATCTTGCGATCGTACTTCCCAGGTGGATTACTTAATGCTTTCGCTCAGACACCAACAGTGTATCGCTGATGTCGAGTAATCATCGTTTAGGGCGTGGACTACCAGGGTATCTAATCCTGTTTGATCCCCACGCTTTCGTGCCTCAGCGTCAATAACTGTGTAGTAAGCTGCCTTCGCAATTGGTGTTCTATGTCATATCTAAGCATTTCACCGCTACATGACATATTCCGCTTACCTCCACAATATTCAAGACAAATAGTATCCATGGCAGTTTCTGAGTTAAGCTCAGAGATTTCACCACGGACTTACCTGCCCGCCTACGCACCCTTTAAACCCAGTGAATCCGGATAACGCTTGCACCCTCCGTATTACCGCGGCTGCTGGCACGGAGTTAGCCGGTGCTTATTCCTCTGGTACCGTCAAGCACTTTAGAAAAAATGCATTTCTTCCCAGATAAAAGGAGTTTACAACCCAGAGGGCCTTAATCCTCCACGCGGCATGGCTGGTTCAGACTTGCGTCCATTGACCAATATTCCTTACTGCTGCCTCCCGTAGGAGTCGGGCCCGTGTCTCAGTGCCCGTGTGACTGGTCGTGCTCTCACACCAGTTACTGATCGCAGACTTGGTGGGCCGTTACCCCGCCAACTATCTAATCAGGCGCACGCCCATCTTTAACCGCCGGAGCTATAATATAATTGTGATGCCACATTTATATGTTACGGAGTATTAATCCCTCTTTCGAGGGGCTATTCTCCAGTTAAAGGAAGGTTGCGTACGTGTTCCGCACCCGTTTGCCGGTCGCCAGCGGGTATTGCTACCCCTGCTGCCCCTCGACTTGCATGTATTAAGCCTGCCGCTAGCGTTCATCCTGAGCCAGGATCAAACTCTCCATTGTAAATGAGATTTGATCTGACTTGTAAATTCTCTCTCGAAAATTAACGTCAAATTCTAATTATAAATTACGCTTAACATTACCTTGTGTTAGAATTAAAAATTCTATGCTGTTGCTTCCAATCTTTCAAAGAGCTTTTGGCCTTTTCTTGACCACCCATTTTTATTTGGGAGTGCAAAAGTAAGTGCCTTTATCTGCGCTACCAAATATTTCTAAATTATTTTAGAAAATTATTATAGCGAATTGTATTTTTTTGGGAGAACTTTTCGCGTTTTAAGCGGATGCAAATATACGGTGAGAAATTTATTTACCAATCTCTTTTAAAGAAATTTTGTTAAGAATTTATGAACAAACTTCTTATTAATGATAAATAAAAGTTTCAAAACTGTACTCAACATTAATTAAGAAAAGTCCATGCGACGGAGGCGTAAAATCTGCAGCAGCTGAAACTTTATTTTCTATAACTTTCAGGAAATCATTTACTGAAATTTTATTTGTTCCAACACGAAGCATAGTACCTACCAACCCTTTTACCATCCCTCTCAAAAAACGATTGGCAACAACATTATAAACCAGATAATTATTTTCAAAATACCATTCACTTTTTTGAATGTTGCAGAGAAAATTATTAACCTGCGTATTTTTTTTTGAGAAACTATTAAAATCCTGATAATTCTTTATTTGTTGTGCTGCTTCATTTAATTTATCAATATCAAACTTATAAGGAAAGAAGAATGCAGTATCCTGAATAAATGGATCTTTTTGTTGATGAATAAAATATTTGTACTCCCGGCTAATTGCATCAAACCTGCAGTGCCCATTATCTTTTACCTGAAAAATATTTTTGATAACAATATCTTTGGGAAGCAAGGCATTTAAATTGTATACAGCCCGCACTATCCCGATAGTTATCGGAACTCCCTCCAAAGCAGGGACTTTTGCAGATTCTAAATGTTGAGAATTATTTTCAAAATCAAAATGAAAAAAATTTTGCAATGCATGTACACCGGCATCTGTACGGGATGAGCCGGTTAATTCAAAATCCTGCTTAAAAAATATTTTTAAAGCTTTGGCAACTTCTGCCTGAATAGAGTTTGCATTTTGCTGGATTTGAAACCCGGAATAATTGGTGCCTTTGTAAGAAACTTCAATAAAATAGCGAGGCATAAAACGATTATTTATGGATCATCGTTTTGAACTTAGTAATATAATTGTTATCGGATAATTGCTTTTCCAACGTATAGTAAATATCAGAATCAGATACAAAAGGATATGCAGCTTCAAAGAACAAATACTTACTTTCATCTACTAAAAATAAAACGCTTAAATTTTTTATTTGCTCCGTGGTAAAACATTTTATTTTAAATGTTTTTTTTGCAGCCTTAATCATGTTGTCATCATTATTTTCTGCTACAATTTTTTTTCTAAGCTTTAAAAAATCATCTTCTGTTGCAATACTTTTACAATCAGAATTTGGCATTGAAGATTTTACAACACCCTCATTATTTGCTTCTTTAATTATCTGCTTTTCCTGTTTGGAAATTTTGAAGTTAGGCTTGTCACCTCTTTCATCTGTTGTGCTATTATCCGCCTGGGAATTTGGTGCAGAAATAATTGGTTCAGACATTTTTATTTCTTCAGCTTTCTTTACCTTTTTTTCAGAAGGAATTAAAATTTTGATTGTATCCTTTGTATCCCCATCATCATCTACATAAATCATTTCTAATCCATCTTTACCGGCTTTTCTTAATCTTCTTTTGATAATTGATCTTACAATTTCGGTTTCCGTATTTGAATATATACTTTGGATGGAATCTTTATTTTCATTCGCTTTTTCAGTCTGAATTCCTATTATTGCAACATTCGGCTCAATAACACGGGCCTCTACTTTGGCATTACTTTTCTTTACTACTTTCTTTTTACCAGGTTTAGCAATTGCGATTTCTTTATTTGTATTGCTAAACTCATCAGATTTTTTTGTCACTATTTCCCCTGCTTCTTCTTTTTTAATAATAGAAGCACTGGCCGAAACATTTTCAGGTTTGACAATAACATCGTTAGCTAGGGCAACTATCTGAACTGAATCAATTGGATTTTTTTGATCAGCCTTTTCTGTAATTGGAGCAATAGGATTGTCATTCTTAACTGAATCCCTAATTAAATTATTTTCAGTTTTAGAAGTTCCCGCAAAAGAATCTACAATGTTAACAGTAATTGGAGTAGCTGAATCTTTTTGAAGAGTCTCAATAGATTTCTCAACAGAATTGCTCTTTGCTATATCTTTTTGTAAAATTGTTGGGTCGTTCACAGCCGTTGCAAGCATTGTAGAAAAGGCATCAGTTTCCCGATCATAAACGGCTAAAGGTTTATTAACAATACCGCCGGGCACAATCATACTAAGCGTTTGAACATTCATCAACTGCCATTGTTCGCCAACATTTTTAATTATAAATCCTATATCTTTTTTATTAATGGAACAATTAAATTCTTGTTCCTTTAAATTTCCGGGAAAACCAATAACCATACTATATAGGCCGTCGTTTAATTTGGGGATTATCAAATATCCTGATGGTGAAGATGTTAAAACCTTGCTATCTACTTTTACAAAAAACGGTTGACTATTCTCAGTTTGCAGATAAACAAAACGATCTTGCTGTGCAATTGAAAATAAACAGCCGAATGAGAAAATAAGGGATATTAAAAAACGTTTCATAAAATCGTAAAACAGTAAGGCAAATCTAAATTAATATCTGTGACTTATATACCTTCCATATAAAAATGGAACTGTTTTAACATTAACCCTGCTACATTTGCACCCATTAAAAATTCATATGAAAAAAATAATTCTTATTATTTCTTTATTTATCCCGTTTATTTCCCTGGCTCAATCCGAAGAGCCAAAAGATAGTTCTTTGAAAAAAATTTACAGGCAAACTGTATCAAAAATTAATAATGTAGTTCATACAAAACTTGATGTAAAGTTTGATTATGAGAATTCGAGAATGAACGGAAAGGCCTGGATTACTCTTCAACCACACTTTTATCAAACAGATTCACTCACGCTTGATGCCAAAGGGATGGAAATTAAAGAAATTTCACTAATGAAAGGTGGATCAAAATCCCCCTTAAAATATCAGTATGACGGTATGCTTTTAAGAATTACTCTTGACAAAATGTATAAAGGAGGAGAAAAATATATAGTTTATGTTGATTATGTGTCCAAACCCAATGACCTTAAAATTAAAGGTAGCGCAGCTATTACTGATGCCAAGGGTTTATATTTTATTAACCCCAAGGGAGAAGACAAAGAGAAGGCTACACAGATATGGACGCAAGGTGAAACCGAAGCCAGCAGTGTATGGTTCCCTACTATCGATAGGCCAAACCAAAGAACTACTCAGGAAATTTATATGACAGTGCCTGCTAAATATGTAACGCTTAGCAATGGGTTGCTTATCAGCCAAAAGAAAAATACTGATGGTACAAGAACGGATTACTGGAAGATGGATCTGCCTCATGCACCTTATTTATTTTTTATGGGTGTAGGGGATTACACTATTGTAAAAGATAATTATAAAGGAAAGGAAGTAAGTTATTTTGTAGAAAAAGAATACGCTCCGTTTGCCAGAAAAATTTTTGGGAATACCCCCGAGATGATGAAATACTTTTCAAAAATTACGGGAGTAGAATACCCCTGGTCAAAATATGCCCAAATAGTAGGGAGAGATTATGTTAGTGGAGCGATGGAGAATACCACGGCAACATTACACCAGGAAAGCGCTTATCAAAATGGCCGCCAATTAACCGATGGAAATATATGGGAAGAAACGATTGCGCATGAATTATTTCATCAATGGTTTGGCGATTATGTAACCACAGAAAGCTGGAGTAACCTTACGGTGAATGAATCATTTGCTACCATGGGATCTCAATTGTGGAACGAATATAAATATGGCAAAGATGCGGCCGATGAGGAGCGCTATAATTCTACCCAGGGATATATTACCAGCGGTAGTGACAGCAAAGATCTTGTGCGCTTTAATTACAATGACAAAGAAGATGTATTTGATGCAGTAAGTTATAATAAAGGTGCTGCTATTTTGCAAATGCTAAGGAATATTGTAGGTGATAGTGCCTTTTTTAAATCACTGAACAATTATTTAGTAACAAATAAATTTAAAGCTGCAGAGGCCCACCAGCTTCGGTTGGCTTTTGAAGAGGTTACGGGACGTGACCTTAATCAATTTTTTAATCAATGGTACTTTGGAAACGGCCATCCTAAATTAGACATTGCTTATAAATATGATGATAGTAAAAAACAAGCCCAAGTTTTTGTAAATCAAACTCAACCAGCTGATAATCTTTTTCAGTTACCTGTAGCTATTGATATTTATAATGGAAGTAAAAAAGTAAGACATAATGTTTGGGTTAAAAATCAATCGGACACATTTGTTTTTGCTTCTGCCAGTAAACCTGACCTAATTAATTTTGACGGAGATAAAATTTTAATTTCAGAAAAAAAAGAAAATAAAACTTCTGAGAATTATATACATCAATATAAATATGCCTCCAACTATGTAGACAGAAGAGAGGCGCTGGACTATTTCTCAAAAAATAAAATGAAGGAGCTGTCCGAAGGTTTAAATGACAGGTACGAAGGATTGAAACAATTTACTTTGGATAAATATAATATGAATAAATCCCTTGTAACCCCGGAGGTTTTGACACGTATTGAGAAAATGGTAAATGATGACCCAAATAAAAGAGTGAAAGCAAAGTCACTTGAGATATTGGTAAAACAAAATGATAAAAAGTATCTTCCACTTTTTACGAAATATGTAAATGATTCATCTTATTCCGTGTCAGGAGCTGCTTTAGATGGCTTAACGAAACTCGATCCCGCAAATGCATACAACCTTGCAAAAAAATATAGCGCTGATGCAAAAGGTAAATTGGGAAGTGTAGTTTCAGCAACAATGTTGGTGAAGGGGACAGAAGAAGATTATAGCATTGTTTTTACTCAATATAAAAACGCCCCTCCAAATGAGGAAAAAATCACGTTATCAAATAATTTTGCAAACTTTTTAATTAAGGTTAAAGATGCCGGAAAAGTAAAAAGAGGAGTGTATGAAATCATGAAGTTTCGCAATCTTATTCCGGAACAATACAGGCAATATGTAGATCCCGGATTTAAAGTAGGATTTTCAAAAATCAGCCGTGCCAAAAAGGAAGAAGGAAACAGTGAATTGGCAGATTATATAAATGCATTGATTAAATAGAAAGTATTAATACCCTGAATTAAGTTTGTATAAAATAAAGAGGCACTGATTTAACACTGTGCCTCTTTATATTTTTATTGATTTTCGTTTAAAATCCTAAACCAATAGTAAACCCTCTTACAGGCTTGGAAAAATCATTTAGTTTAGTGGCGGCTCCAGTTGTTAAATTTATACTGTATAATCCTTGAGTGGCCCCCACTTGCAATATCGCATAGGCAATTCCGCTGGTGCTTCCAATATCAAAACCATTAGCTGCTTCAATATTTATTCCCAGGGAACCTACCTCTACAAGGGTTCCAGCGTTCGGCGGATTTTGTATGAATAATTTGTCGGTAGCATGGTTAATTACAAATAAAGTGGTAGTAGTAGTGCCGGCGAAATTATTGGTGTAAGCAGCCGCACTTATGGTAGGTGTTCCGGGATTTAGATTTCCATCAACGAAAGCTACAGTACCTAAATCAGGATGCAGTCGCAGGTTTTGGCCTCTATCACTAACAACACGTATCCTATCAGGCACAGGATTAAAATCAAATCCAAAATTTGAACCTGATAATCTCGTTGCAAAGGGTGCAGTACCCACGGCTGTAGCAACTCCGGATGAAGCATTAACAGTATATATTCTACTGGTCCTGCCCAAGGCATATAATTGTCCATTTAAAGGCCGGAAATCGAGACCTAACAATGTATCTCCTGCTAATAAACCTGTAATTGGTTTAGTAGAAATAGTTGCCGGGCTTGAAATATTAAAGATCAAAAGATTATTCCCATTATCCAATGTATAGGCGACGGAATTAGTAGGAATTGCTATTGAACTTATCGGAATAGCAGAGCCAAACTTACCCAATAAGCTTGCTTTTCCCGAACTTGTATCTATTAAGTATAAGTTATTTTGGCCCCCCACATTTAATGCAGCCAATGCTACTGTACCATCAGGCGAAATATCAAAACCACTTTCACCCAATGCAGATACTCCCAACATACCAATTTCAACCAAGGTGCCATTATTTGGTGGATTTTGTCTGAATAATTTTTGTGATGTAATATCTATATCATAAAGTACAGTGTTAGTTGAACCTGCGATATTACCTGAATATGCCACACCGGATATATTAGCTCCTGCAGTACCATTAATGTTGCCGTCAGTTGCTATAACAGTACCTGTTTCAGGATTTAGCCGAAAGTTTTGGCCTGTAGAAGTTACCAAACGAATACGATCAACAGTTGGATTAAAATCAAACCCAACTGATCCAGATGGAAGATCAGGGGTGAATGGCGCATTACCCACAACACGGGCCCTTCCTGTATTAATATTAATTATATAGAGGCGGCTGCCACTACTTAGACCATATAATTCGCCAGTAGCAGGACGAAAATCAATGGCTACAATATTTTCTCCTGATTGCAATCCGCTAATAGCTATTGTTGATTGTGGTGTTTCAACTG
>DATLXK010000021.1:0-15107 GCA_035575925.1 Sphingobacteriaceae bacterium | reverse complement strand
CAGGCCTACATTGATGAGTATACATACCGTTTTAACAGACATAAAATGAAAGAAGGGATATTCGAGAACCTGATGGGACGGATGATAACCAAACCACCTTTTACGTACAAAATGATTATTAGTCAATAGCCTAATTCAATTCTGGGGATTAAATTCTGCTAATCATCATCAGCGTCTTTCTTTTTTTGTTCTAGTATCACAAAACCGCTTCTGCGTGGTGGAGGCATAATAGAATCTTCGCCTTTTACAGATTTCCATACCACTTCATTTAAATCCGCATCAGGTGCTGCGTCTTCCCTTGCAAAATTCCATTGCTCAGAACGTTCAGCGCTCTTATTCCAGGCCACGTTACGTTCCTCCAGATCTACATTCGCAGGTCTGGCTTTATAGGGTTTAAAATCGGGAGTAGAAATAAAGCAATCTGACATAGGAACTGCTGCCGCATCGTATTGGCTCATAGGTGGTAAACCTAATATCAGTTCCATAGTTCTAAGCATCCCCGAAGTAGAATATGAGTTATGAATTACGGTATTGCGTTTAGAGTAAGGGCTAATCACAAAGGCCGGTGAACGATGAGCATCCACGTGATCAGGCCCGTTTTGTGCATCATCCTCGAGTACAAATATTGCCGTTTCTTTCCAGATATGGGTGTTGGAAAGATACTCTACCAGTTGGCCTAAAGCCAGATCGTTATCTGCTACGGCAGCCGTGGGACTAATTTTACCCATTCGCTGTCCGCTGGTATGATCATTCCCTAACCGGATTGTACTAAACTGAGGAACGGCATTTATAGCAAGCAAAGAGTCGAGATCTGCCTTAAATATAGCTACCCGCGCAATGTCTTTAATATCAAGATTGTAATCGGGATATTTAGCAGCTACATGACCTTTTAAAGATTTTACATTTGAATCGCCGTTTCTCGTGAATTCTCCATACGTACGATAACTTACACCGGCACGCTGACAATAATCCCACATAAATCCATCTCTGGGATAAGCAATTTTACGACTTCCTTCATAATCATATGAGCCGCCTCGGCCACCGTAACTGGTTGGCCATGTTTTTTCAATATAATCATTTGCATAAGCGGCCATGCTCCAGTTATGTCCATCAGCACTTACTTCAGCATCTACATAAAAGTTGTCAAGTAAAACAAATTCCCTAGCCAGTGCATGGTGATTAGGAGTAACCCTCTCCGGAAAAATACATAAGTACGGGTCGCCGTTTCCCTCTTTCATGTCTCCGAGAACCTGATCATACGTGCGATTCTCTTTGATTACATAAAAAACATGTTTTATTGGAGATTTTATTCCCGCACGGTTCGGTACAGGATTACCTGCCAGACCTTTTGATACTGTTTCTAGCTGCTTGTTAAAAGGAGTATTGGCATATACCTGTTTTGTGAATAATCTTAACAAAGATTCATTGGGCTGATCTATAATGGATAATGTACCTTTAAACAAACCACCAATATATTGAACTTCTTTTTGCTCAACTATGCCGGTATGCACGCCACTATTATCTGTCTTTTTAACGGGTTGGGGGCCATTAGGGTTGGCCATAGAAGTAAAACCTTTTCCGTTTGATACAAAAATCTTTTTGCCTGAAGTGCGCACGTTTGTAGGATACCAACCGGTTGGTATAAAACCTTTAGAACTACTTTTTCCGGGAGTGGTAACATTAAATACAGCAAGACAATTATTGTTGGCATTGGCTATGTAAAGGGTTTTTTCATCAGGAGACAATGCCAGTCCGTTAGTTGTAGATCCGGTTAGTTTAGAAGGATACATAGCTGCCGAAATAACCTCTATCACTTTTCTGGCTTTAATATCGATAACTGATACAGAGTTATCATTGGCGTTGGCTGCAAATAAAAATTTGCCGTTTTTAGTCTGAATCAACTCATTGGGATGGCTCTCTGTAACAATTTCTGAGACTACTTTGTGCGATCTCGTATCATATACGGCAACTTTGTCTCCTCCCCACAAAGAAATATAGAGTTCGTTTTTATCGGGGGATAATATACAGCTATATGCCTCGTGACCCAGATTTGTTTTTTTAATAACCTTTTTTGTGGTAAGATCAATAACATATAACGAATTATCTTCCTTGGTAACAGTATATAATTTCCTGGATTTATCATCAACATCAATACCTGTGGGGCAAATTTTTTCTGCAGGCCATGGGTTTCCTAATACAAGTGTATCTGCAGGTAATAATTTGTGGTTATTTATCGGATAAACTAAAATTATGTTATCATTACCTCCTGATGCATATAGTTTTTTCTCATCGGAACTAAATTTTAAGCCATACCACGATTTTCCAATGGATTGTTCATGAAGTATCTTCTCTGTTTTAGGGTTAATTAATTGTATAGTTTGTTTACTCTGGCCATTATTGGTAACCGCCATTAGCTTTTGTGATGAAGATATTTGAATATTTAGAGGTAGATCGCCTAAACGTAAAGATCTTCCGGTCGGGCTTAAAGACCACCCATTAGGTAAACGCACTTTTGCCGGATTTGAATTTACGGGAAGCTGTTGACCATTAACCTGTGTAAATGATACCACAAGAAGGAAAATAACTTGATAAATTAGTAAGGTTGTATTTTTTCTGAAAGAAAACATCTATGACAAATATTATGTGTGTTTAAATGTACTTATTGTATACTGCATGTACTATTATTTTTAAGATAACAATCAGTTAAATATACATTAAGTGATTGAATAAATAGGGTTTAGCCATGAGACTTTTTAACTCATGCTTTTTGACCTGAGGTTCCAAAACTTGATCATTGTAAACACAATCAGTAGGAGTATAAATTAAAAGTTGCATATTCGTTAATATGGTGCGCGAATTCTTCCAAAGGGCTTTAAGAAGAACAGTAATACGGCTGACAAATAAATATTCGTCGCGGCCCGTTAAGGAAAGGGTTTATGACGCACTGACAGCGCTTTATGCCCATATTCAAAAAGAACCTGGTAAGAAAGGTTTATACCTGCAAATGGAGAAGGAAGATAAGTTCATCATTTTTTCGGATCAGCATAAAGGTGCCCGAAATTATGCGGATGATTTTGCCTTAGCGGAACGAAATTATATTGCTGCGTTAAGCTTTTACAATGATTGTAGTTACCAATATATTAGCCTTGGAGATTCTGAAGAGTTGTGGGAAAACTTACTGGACCAGGTTATAAAACATAACAAAGAGACTTTTGAGGCTGAAAAGCTGCTTTTACAACGCCAGGCTTTTATCAAGATATTTGGCAATCACGACCTTTATTGGGATAATGATCCGCTTGCACAGCTAAACCTGCATAATATTTATGGTGAGAAACTTAAAATTTATGAAGGTGCGATATTAAAAGCTGATATAAATGGAAATGATCTTCACTTCTTTTTAACACACGGACATCAGGGCGATTTGCAGAGTGATGGAAACTGGTTTAGTAAATGGTTTGTTTCCACTATTTGGGCACCTTTACAAGCTTATCTGATGATTAATCCTAACACACCAGCATATGACGATCAATTAAAGTCGGATCATAACAGGCTGATGTATGAATGGTCATCCATGCAAAAAAATATTATCCTTATTACCGGCCATACGCATCAGCCTATTTTTGCTTCTTTAACGCATTTGGAACGCATTTACAGGCAGCTGAACAGGGTGCGCGAATTAAAGGATGTCTCTGAGGTGTCCAGGCTTGAAAAAGAACTAAATTCACGGATAAGAAAAGATGATCTCCCGCCGGACTTTACATCTTACAAACCAAACTATTTTAATACAGGATGTTGTTGTTTTGATGATGGAGATATTACCGGGATAGAAATTGCCGACGGAAAGATCAGTCTGGTTAAATGGGAATATAATGATCAAAATATTTCTGTTCGGATAGTTTTGGAAGAAACAGATCTGGAAACTTTACTGGAGCAGAATGTAGAAGCGATAGTTCCCACAATTTCTCATTTATAATGGTTTTAGTATGAACACCTTTTTGAAAAGAATTATCCTCGCAGACAAGCGGTTTGTTGAGAAAATACAGTAAATAATAAACACGATTAAATAAATTATATAATCCTTATTTAGGTTAAATATGAGCAATAATGATATTCTTAAGAAATTACGGGTTGCACTGCAGTTAAGAAATGATGAAATTATCGAAATCCTTAAGCTGGTGGATTTTAAAATGAATGCCACCGAGTTGGGTGCATTTTTCAGAAGTGAGGATCATCCTAACTTTAAACCATGTGGTGACCAGATCCTGCGTAATTTTCTCAATGGTCTTATTATTTATAAAAGAGGAAAGCGGGAAGAGAATAGCTAACGGATAACCTACAGGCGGTAATTAGTAAATATAAAAAGGCCATTTTACATTTGCAAAATGGCCTTTTTATATGGCAATGATAAATTACATTTCTTTTAAATAGCTCTTTGAGCAAAAGCCTTCAATTCCTTCATCCGTTTTAACGTAATACCAATCATTGTACATGCGCTTAATAAGTTGCACGGTTGATCCATGAGAAGCTTTGCCAATTATTTCAAAATTTGTACCTGGTCCTTTACGAATATTTAAGTTAGATTCTTTAGTTTCAACCGACATTTGGATATTTTTGGACGTTAGGTCTTCAACTTCCAATAGGTTCACTACTCCCTCAATGCCAGGCTGCCCTTGCAGTAAGGCTACAACTCTTTCCGCAGTTTGCATGTCATGCACCGTACCGGAAATATTCAATTTGCCGTTAAGGTTGGCAGTTTTCATATTGTTAATAGAAATCCCATTCTCTTGTAGAATAGCTGAATAACTATTAACTTCTTGCTGATTAGTTACAGCTTTATTTACTTCATCAAACAGTCCCATATCTTTAATTTTTAGCTACGCATGTAATTGTATTTCCGCTGTTTTTTAACACCAGTTTATCATCAGTAAGTTTATCAATGGTATAAACCTGATTCCCTTTTCCGGCATCAGACATTGTTGATAAACTTTTACCGTCTTTGTCTAATGTATAACTCCCCTGATCAGTTCCAATTCCTCCGTTAGCGGTATACTGACCGTCTTTGGTAAATACCATTTGCGAATTTGACAGCATTTTGGTTTTCACAGAATCCTGCAAAGTAGTGGATGCTTCAATGTCGCTAACCGTCCAGGTTCTGGCAATCTGCTTACTATGGTCCTTTCCGCAGGATGCCACCATAAATAAAACCAGACAAGCTGAAATACAGCTTAATTTTAATTTCTTCATCTTATAATAATTAAGTTTTAAAGTATTGAAATTTCAACATCACCCTATAGGATATTGTTTTTATAAACAGAATACTTTGAATGATTTTTTTTCAAACCTATTGAGATGTATTTCGTTGGAAAATAAACTATCAATAAATAACATGGAAACTCAACAGCTTTTAAAAGATTATTCAGATCAGGAAAAAGGTGCTTATTTAACCGCTATTGCTTCAATAGCTTCGGCAGACCGATCCGCTTCTGAAGAAGAACTCGATTATTTAAAACTTCTTTCACAAGAAGCAAATTTAAGTGGCGACCAGAAAGATGCTGTAATGCTTGCTGCGCAGGAAACTAATGATACTAACTTGAGATCGAGCCTGGATGAATTAAAAAATAGTGAACTTAAATTTTCATTAGTAACAGATCTTTTGAGTTTTGCTAAATCTGATACCAATTATTCTGATGAAGAAAGAACAAAAATAGAGGGAGTAGCTAATTATCTGGATATTGATCAAAATCAGTATGAAGCATTAAATCAGTTTGTTGATAAAACCGCCACTTCAAATGTAAATCCGGAAGAAGTAACCAATCCGGACTTCCTTTCGTCGTTAGGTCTGGAAGATAAGTTTAAAAGTGCCGGGTTAAATATGGGCAGTATTGGCAAAGGATTACTAGGCATACTGGCACCGCTAATTTTGTCTAAATTGATGGGTTCCAGATCGGGATCAACGGGTATGGGTGGCTTAGGCGGTGGTTTGGGTGGTTTACTTTCGGGTTTAGGAGGCTCAGGATCCGGCGGTGGTTTAGGCTCTCTGATTTCTATACTGAGCGGTGGCCGTGGGCTTGGCAGTGCAGGCGGATTGCTCTCTAAGATATTGTAAAGCCTATTAAAACATCCGGAATTCCTTTATAATAGGATTTAGTCATAAATAATAAGGAAAAACTCCATATTTTAATATGGGGTTTTTCGCGTTTATAGCTAATTCTTTATAAATAATTTATAACTTTCGTTAACCAAGCCATACGTTAATTTAAAATGTCAGATCACTATCTTAAAAGAATGTACCTTTTGTTGTGCGTTTTTGCATTTAGTGCTTCCTGCACTGTTAGACAACTTCTAGTTAAACGCGATTATTTATTTGACGGAAAAACGTTTATTGGTTGGCAGGGAGATATCCATCACACATGGAGGATTGAGGATGGTGCTTTAGTAGGCGGCTCGCTAACTGAAAAAGTACCCATAATGAATTTATCAGTACTGAGAAGAGCTATGCTGATTATGTGCTTAAACTGAAATTTAAATTAACCGGTACAATTGGCTTTATAAACGGAGGTGTTCAGTTTCATAGCCAGCGCATATCTAATCCTCCTTATGAAATGAGAGGCTACCAAGCCGACCTGGGGAAAGGATACTGGGCCAGTTTGTATGATGAATCCAGGAGAAATAAATTACTTGCTACCGCAGACCCTGAAAAGGTTAAACAATTGCTTCGTCCTAATGAGTGGAATGATTATGAAATTCATACCGAAGGAAGGCGCATTCGCTTATTTTTAAACGGTGTGCAAACAGTGGATTATACCGAAAAAGATTTAACGATTCCCCAGTCCGGGCTTATTGCTTTTCAAATTCATGGCGGCGGTAAGGCAGAAGTGTTTTATAAAGACATTATACTTGAAGAATTTTTTAAACAGTAAAAGAAACATTAACATATCTTACTGATATATGGTATTTATATCCATGCAGTTTCTTATTTGCTATACAAATGTGTATTATAGTGGGAGCAAAAAATCAACTTTTAATTTGTTGATTTCAGGTTATCTATTTAATGGATTAAATTAATTCTTCCTGTTTAATTTTTGATGTTACAACCTCAACCTAAACTGAATTATGTCTTTGTCCCGTTTATTTGTTCTGCTACTGCTTTCCGTAATTTTAAATGGGTATAGCCCACCTGTCAGTCACGAAAACCCTAAGGTAAAAACCGTAGCCGGATTCGACCGCGATTACACCCTACAAGCCACCATGCTTGGATACTTTGATCTGGAGGGGAAGCGTAATCCCATTCTCCAGGCAAAAAAGGGAGAAACGGTACGCATAAAAATTGTGAATGGCGAGCCTATGACGCATGATATTGCCCTGGAAAAATCGGGCATTAAAAGCAAAGTATTAGTGCAAAAAGGCGATACTGCCAGCATTATTTTTAAGGCGATAGATAATGATACTTATTTCTGCACCATTCCCGGGCACCGGGCAGCAGGAATGGTTGGAAAATTTGAGGTAGTAGAAAAATTAACTTCTGAAGAAATAACAATTCCAGGGGTGGCAGCCAAAAAAGGTGGAAGAATCTTAAATCTGAATTTTGAAGAAGGAAACTTAACGGATTGGACAGCAACAGGTGATGCCTTTACCAATTCAGTTATTTCACAGGATCCTTCACCTGTACATGAAAAAGATATGAAAATGGGTATAACTGGTAAATATTTCCTTACCAGCGGGGGCACGAAAGAACACAAAAAAACTGGCACGCTTACCTCAGTACCGTTTTCGGTTACCCACCCTTTTGCGGCTTTTAAAGTTTCAGGGGGCAGTCTGCAAGACACCCGGGTAGAATTGGTAAGAGCTGATAATAATAAAGTTTTCTTTCAGATCACCGGAACGGGACGCTCAACTCTTCAGCCCGTAGTAGTAGATCTCACTACCTTGTTAAACAAGGATATATATATTCGTATTGTCGATAATGAGACAGGTGTTACTTCAATCCCGTATATTAAGCCAAACACCTGGGCGCACATTAATTTTGATGATTTTAACTTTTATCCGGTTCGGCCGAATTTTTTTAATGAGGTGAAGCCAGGCGATATAATTGTGATGCCACCCCTTGATGCGATAGTACACCAGGGTCTTTCAGGTGAAGAGGCTGCTAAAGCAATGACCATAGGAAAAGGTTTTTCAGTTAAATTAGCTGCCGCTGAGCCTGATGTTATTCGTCCCATTAGCTTTACCATCGATTCACGCGGTCGGCTTTGGGTTGCCGAAGCACACACTTATCCGGTAAGGGCTCCTGAAGGAAAGGGGAAAGACAGAATTTTAATATTAGAAGATACCAATGGTGATGGCAAATTAGATAAACGCACTATTTTTACAGAAGGGCTAAATTTGATAAGTGCTATTGAAGTAGGTATGGGTGGTGTTTGGTTGGGTTCAGCCCCTCATTTATTGTTTATTCCTATAGATAAAACTGGCGATAAACCCGCTGGTCCGCCTCAAATATTGCTGGATGGATGGGGCTATCAGGATACGCACGAAATGTTGAATAATTTTCGCTGGGGGCCAGATGGCTGGCTGTATGGTACTCACGGTGTTTTCACCCATTCTAACGTGGGTAAGCCTGGCGCACCAGATTCTGAACGTATTAAGCTCAACGGCAGCGTATGGCGGTATCATCCAACCGCCAAAAAATTTGAGATGTTTTCTGAAGGAACCAGTAATCCCTGGGGAATTGATTGGAATGACTACGGGCATTCTTTTATAACAGTTTGTGTAATTCCGCATATGTTCCACGCCATTCAGGGAGCCAGATATCACCGTCAGGCAGGTAAGCATTTTAATCCTTACACATACAACGATATTAAACAATCCGGAGACCATGTGCATTGGGTAGGCGACAGGGGGCCACATGCCGGAAACTTTCGCTCTAACTCCAAAGGAGGCGGCCATGCCCATGCCGGTGCCATGATCTATTTAGGCAATGAAAACTGGCCGAAGGAACTTCGCAATAATATTTTCTTAAATAACATTCATGGAAGCAGGGTAAATATGGATGTGCTTAATCAAAAAGGCTCCGGATATACTGTAAGCCATGGGGAAGATTTTTTATTAACCAATGATATGTGGTCGCAATGGCTAAACTTTCGATATGATGCCAGTGGTTCCGTTTTTGCTATTGATTGGTATGATAAAAATCAGTGCCATAGCCCTAACCCGGATGTACACCAGAAAACGATGGGCCGTATTTTTAAAATTAGCCACCAGTCAGATAAATGGGTGCAGGTAAATCTCGCTAAATTATCTGATATGGAATTGGTGAATTACCAAACTCATAAAAATGAATGGTTCGTACGGAATGCCCGCCTTATTCTGCAGGAGCGTGGGCCAAATAAAAAGGTACACAAAGCATTAAAGAATATCCTGAATAATAATCCGGATGCCACACGTAGACTTCGCGCCTTGTGGGCTCTGCATGTTACTAAAGGATTGGATGAAAAAGAGCTTATTAAATTACTGGACGATCAAAACGAACATGTAAGAAGCTGGGCCATTCAACTGCTGGCAGAAGACAAAAACCTTTCCGAAGATGCGCTGAAAAAGTTTGCCAGTTTGGCCAAAACCGATAATTCGGCTGTCGTGCGGTTATACCTAGCCTCTGCCATGCAACGTACGGCCCCTGAAAACAGATGGGAAACCCTGGATGCACTTATGCAGCACTCGAAAGATAATGATGATCATAATTTGCCTTTAATGCTTTGGTATGCCTTCGAGCCAACCGTGCCCGTGGATATGAACCGTGCGATGAACATGTCGCAGAAATCTAAAGTTCTTACTATTTTACCGTACACCATACAACGTATGGGAGCCATTAAAACCGCGGCTTCGGTGAAAATACTACAAAGCTTTCAGCAACGCCTTCATACAGAAAATCATTCCCATGGAAGCCATGAGTTACAAACCATCATTCAAAAAGCACTTGAGGCCAAATAGATATTATTTATTTAAATGGTTAATCAAACCCAAAACTTGAATTGGTAAAAAATCCCGGGATGAAATAATCCAAAGCTATTTTTTCCCGTTGTAGTTTTTATATGCACTAACTAATGAACATTGACACAAAATATATTGTGCTTTTTGATGGTGTTTGTAATTTATGCAATAGCATGGTACAATTCATAATCAAAAGAGATTTGAAAGAAAAATTCAGGTTTGCTTCCTTGCAATCAGAAAGCGGTCAGCTATTGTTGAAAAAGTTTGGATTACCTTTAAAGGATTATAATTCATTCGTTTTTATCAAAGGCGACAAATATTTTCTCAGATCCTCAGCAGTGCTAAATGTATTAAAAGAATTAGGAGGCATGTGGAAATTAGTTTACGGGTTAATAATTTTCCCCACACCGCTCAGGGATATAATTTATAACATGATAGCTAAAACACGGTATAAAATATTTGGTAAATCAGAGACTTGCATGCTTCCATCACCAAGTCTAAGAAAACGGTTTTTACATTGAGCCTTGGTTCTGCAAATCATTTAAAACAGTAGGAAGTAATAAAGATCAAAAAAGCTAACTTGCACGTTGATATACCCACTATGCGTAAGGTTTACAGTTTAATTATCATTCTATTTCTCGTAACTAAAATTTTTGCACAGTTAACTCCTAAAGAACATTTCGGGTTTAACATGGGTGACGATTACAAACTGGCTACGTATACACAAACCGAGGCTTATTTTAAAAACTTAGCTTCCAAATCTGACCGTGTAAAGCTGGTAGATATAGGAAAAACCGAAGAGGGAAGAAGTCAGTACATGCTGGTGGTGTCCTCGCCTGATAATTTAAAGAGCCTACTGAGGTATAAAAAGATTTCTCAACAGCTTGCGCAGGCTGAGGGATTAACTGCTGTGCAAGCTCAGGAATTAGCGAAAGAAGGTAAGGCTATAGTCTGGATAGATGGCGGGCTGCATGCCACAGAAACCTTAGGAGCTACCCAGCTTATAGAGACTGCTTATCAGCTCACTACCAGGAACGATCCGGAAACGATGCGTATCCTGAATGATGTGGTGATACTTCTTACCCATGCAAATCCGGACGGAATGGAGCTGGTAACTAACTGGTATATGCGGGAAAAGGTTCCCGAAAAAAGATCACTCCAGTATTTGCCCCGACTGTACCAAAAATATGCGGGACATGATAATAATCGCGATTTTTTTATGCTTAACCTAAAAGAGACGCAGAATATTGCCAATCAGTTATTTATTGAATGGCTTCCGCAGATTATGTACAATCATCACCAGGCAGGCCCTCCGGGCTCTATAGTTGCCGGTGCTCCATATCGGGATCCTTTTAATTACGTATTTGATCCCATATTGATGACCAGTATTGATGCACTTGGAGCAGCGTTGAATACCCGGTTAAATGCTGAAAACAAACCAGGATATACGCAAAAATATGGTTCGGTTTATTCTACATGGTACAATGGCGGGTTAAGAACAACAACTTATTTCCATAATATTATCGGTTTACTTACAGAAACAGTTGGCGGGCCAAATCCTACAGAAATACCCCTTGTACCCCACCGGCTCATACCAAATGGTGGTACCACTTTTCCGGTAACACCTCAAAAATGGCATTTCAGACAATCTGTTGATTATTCGGTCTCCATGAATTATGCCGTGCTTAATTACGCCCAGCGATACCGCGATGAATTGCTTAATAACATGTACCTCATGGGTAAAAATTCTATCGACAAAGGTAACCGGGATTCCTGGTCGCTTTCTCCAAAACGCGTGGAAGCAATTTATAAGGCATACCAAACGGATTTAAAAAATAATAAGACTATTGCCTCGGCTACTACTTTACGGGGAACTTTGCCGTCTAAGTATTTTGATACAGTAATGCGTGATCCCGAACTGCGTGATCCCCGAGGTTATATATTGCCATCGGATCAGCCCGATTTTCCTACTGCAGTAAAATTTGTTAATGCTCTTACCAGAACAGGTGTCATAGCACATCAATCTACTGCAGATTTTACGTTGGAAGGAAAAAAATATCCTTCGGGGTCGTACATTATACGGACTAATCAAGCTTTCCGGCCGCATGTTCTGGATATGTTTGAGCCACAGGATCATCCCAATGACTTTAAGTATGACGGAGGGCCTCCCATTGCGCCTTATGATGCAGCAGGATGGACATTGGCTTATCTGATGAATGTGAAATTTGACCGTATTATGGACGATTTTAATGGTCTTTTTAAACGTATATCAAACACGACACTTCAGGCTATTGAACCAAATTCTTTATCATCTGCCCTGGGATTTACAATGCATGCGCAATCTAACAATGCTTTCGCCGCTGTTAATAAACTTTTACAGGCAGGTCAAAAGGCTTATCGTATAAATGGGGGAGATGAAAGGGGTACTTATTTTATCCCCGGTACTGCAAAAGCAAAAGCGGTAATAACAGAGTTGGATCAAGATAGTCGCGTAGTAACAAAAGGTATTACTAAAAAACCTAAGAATCTTCTTGAGCTTTCCCCATTAAGGGTTGGATTATGGGATAATTACGGAGGCTCAATGCCTTCAGGATGGATACGGTTTCTTATGGAACAGTATCATTTTAATGTTACACGTGTATATGCGCAGGAAATCGATGCAGGAAATTTGAATGAGAAGTTTGACGTCATTATTTTGCCTTCCGGAGCTATCTCAGCTTATAATGCCCAGCCTGCACTTTTACACGCTGTCACTACTCCTAAACCTGAAGACGTCCCCAATGAATACAGAAGCCAGTTAGGATCAATAACACAACAAAAGTCTGTATCACAATTAAAAAAATTTATGGATTTAGGGGGTAAAGTAGTAGCTATTGGAAGCAGTGCTAATCTGGCATATCATTTGAAACTGCCTGTTCGGGATGCTTTGGTGGAGATGTCTGTAAATGGAGAAGAAAAAAAGCTATCTACAGAAAAATTTTATGTGCCGGGAAGTGTTTTAAGCGTAAGTGTTGACAACTTAAATCCGGCGGCCTGGGGAATGGAAAATAAGGCGGATGTATATTTTGATAATAGTCCCGTTTTTAAAATTTCACCTGAAGCATCGGCCAAAGGTATTATAAAACCTTTAGCATGGTTTTCGACCTCAACACCGTTACGAAGCGGCTGGGCCTGGGGGCAGAACTATTTGCTGGATGGAGTAACCGCATTTGAAGCACCTATTGGAAAAGGAAAGCTATTGGTATTTGGACCGGAGATCACTTTCCGGGCGCAAACTCATGGTACTTTTAAACTGCTTTTCAATCAGTTATATAAATAGGTTAAGAAGTAAGCTGTAATCATTAGAAATGTACTATGGAAGCACAAAATAATATTAAACTGGTTGAAGTGTTTGCCGGTGAGCTTTGGCAGGCGACAATGATTAAGAACGTATTAGAAGATAATCAAATCCAGGCGCATCTTCAGAACGAGCTAATGGGTACGCTTGAGCCGTCGGTATCTGCCGCTGGCGGATTAATCCTGTAAAAGTTATAGTATCAAATCTGGACTACGATTTATCCCTAAAGCTTACTGAAGAATATAATTCTATTGAACCTCTTGAAGAGGGAAGGAGATTAAAAAGATGATTCACGGTACAGCCAGGGCACAGTAACACACACAATGGTATATTCATAAACCTGAAATGACAATATGGAAAAAATACAAGCAGACCGGCGCAAGTTTATCAAAGAAACAGCAACAACGGCTGCAGGCCTTGTACTAATGTCAGGATTGCCTAAAAGCACACTTGCAGCACCTGAAACTATTTTTGATTCAAAATATGCAAGAGCGGCATATCCTTCAGAAGCTAAGATCAGGTTTTCAGTAATAGGAATTAATCACAGCCATATCAATTCTCAGGTTGAAGCTGTAACCCGGGGTGGGGGACAATTTGTCTCCTTCTATGCAAAAGAGAATGATCTTGCAGCTGCTTTTTCTAAACGATTTCCACATGCGAAGCGGGAAATGACCGAACAGGAAGTGCTTGAAGATAAATCTACTCAATTAATCCTGAGTTCTGCAATCCCCAATGAGCGGGCAAGTATCGGCATCAGAGCCATGCGCCACGGCAAGGATTATATGGCCGACAAACCAGGAATTACTACTCTGGCCCAGCTTGCAGAAGTGCGGCGGGTGCAAAAAGAAACCAGACGCATCTATTCCATTATGTACAGCGAGCGGTTAGAACATCGTGCAACGGTAAAGGCGGGGGAACTAGTGAAAGAAGGGGCAATAGGGAAGGTGATACAAACTATTGGCCTTGGTCCGCACCGCATGAATTCCCCGAGCCGACCTGAATGGTTTTTTGACAAGAAGCGTTTTGGAGGTATTATTACTGATATTGCATCACACCAGCTTGATCAATATCTATTCTTTACAGGAACTACAAAAGCTGTAATCGTAGCTTCGCAGACAGGAAATGTTCATCATCCTCAATACCCGAATTTTGAAGATTTTGGCGATGCTATGATACATGGAAATGGCGGATCCGGCTATATCCGGGTAGATTGGTTCACCCCTGATGGTTTGGGAACATGGGGCGACGGACGTTTGACTATTCTGGGTACAGAGGGCTATATAGAGATCCGTAAAAACATTGATATTGCCGGTAGGCCCGGAGGAAATCACCTTTTCCTGGTAAATCAGAAAGAAACGAAATATATTGACTGCAGCAAGGTGGATTTACCTTACGGCAGGCAACTGGTTAATGATATTGTTAACCGTACAGAAACAGCTATGACACAAGAACACTGTTTCCTTGCAACTGAACTATCTCTTAAAGCACAAAAAAATGCCCGCAATATAACGTCAGTAAAGAATTAGGCTTTTGCAAGTTAGTATCCATACTGAAAGATTTAATTAGCTTATCTGATTGTAACATCTCCTGTATTTAGTATTTAGTTTAAGATTTGATTATGAAACTGAAAACACACCTGGCTTTTATTATAACACTCCCCAATATCGAGACCAAAAGTTCGGTTTGTTAAGTTAATAATTTGTGATGATTTTCTTTCATTATGCTGCGATTTTGGATAGAGATTCCGCGTATCTGTTATTGGGCGATTGCTTGGTTGTATGATGTG
>DATLXK010000020.1:0-11172 GCA_035575925.1 Sphingobacteriaceae bacterium | reverse complement strand
AAAAATGCTAAATAAAGAAGAAAGGCGCTGAAGACCATTGTTAGGCAACATTTCTTCCATCAACGCATTGATTTTTTCACGGGCTTTACCTTTTATCACCATGCCGCGATCAGAGATTTTCAGGAACTGCCGGAACTCATTCATTTCGGGAATTTGCATAAAGGTCTGACCTAAAAAATTGTCAACAAACTGAATAACGATTGCATCGGCCAGGTATTCTTTTTTCCCCTGAACAAACTCCGGGTCATTCACCCATACATGCGGAATTAGTGGACCCATAAACACCAGGTCTCCTTCTTCAAAATGGCCAATATGATCGCCCACCATACGACGACCTGTACTTCTTCTGATCATTACCAATTCATACTCCGGATGATAATGCCAGGGATAAGGGAAATAAGGGGCCACTTCGTTAAAGACTATAAATGATTTATCAATTTCTTGCGGTAAACGCCTTTCTATAGATTTCATTTGATAGTTTTTATATTAACCCTTAAGGTATAAAAGTGGCCGGGTTTTCAATTTTCAATTTATGAAAAAAATGTATAATAAATTCCAAAAAGGATTATTAAATAAAAAGAGGGAAATAATTTTTTCCTGACGTATTCCTATGTTAATCTCTTTAAATAACAAACAACGCTTTACAATTCAGATGCACTATCCATATCTAAATAAAGGGTAGCATTGCTATGTTTTTTGAGTGACGTTGACGGATAATTTTCATTCACTTCACTATTCAATGTATGAAATACTGCCATTGCCTTTTTTTTACCAGGCACTATGCAATAAATTGAATTTGCCTGAAGCAAGGCCGGAATGGTAAGTGTAATTGCGGAAGTGGGTACATCCTGCAAGTGAGTAAAGCAACCATCATGTAGCTGCTGCTGCCGGGAAACTTCATCCAGGGTAACCACTTTTACCATAAGCGGATCATTAAAATCAGCACTGTGAGGATCATTGAATGCAATGTGAGTATTTTCACCAATGCCCATGCATACAATATCAGCAGGACATTCCTCTAGCAGTTTTGCATATCGAAGACATTCAGCATGCAGGTCTTCCGCATTTCCATTTATGTAATGCACTTCATTTAAAGACACTTTTTCAAAAATACTTTCTTTTAAAAAATGAGCGAAAGTTTGCGGAGCTTTATTATCTAAGCCAACATACTCATCCATGTGAAATGCATTTACCCTTCTCCAATTTATATCTTTCTCCTGCGAAAGAGAAGAAAGAAATTCATTTTGAGAAGGTGCTGCGGCAAAAATGATATTTATAAATCCTTGTTTTAGTAACAGTAATTCTTTTATTTTTTCGGCTGCATCTTTAGCCGCTTCAGCGCCCATTTCTACGCGGGTTTCATAAATTCTAAGTTTTAATTTATTGGCAGGCAATTTTGCTACTTGTATCATTTTTTCTACTTGTAATATTAATTTAAAACTGATTAGTTAACTACTAAGAACCTGGCAATCTAACCATCCTTCCGGAACGGGCGCTTTCATAAATTGCAAGTACAATTGCCACTGATTTACGCCCCTCAACGCCATCAACTAAAGGCTTGTCTCCTGTTTCAATTGAATGTATCATATCTTCTATCTGACTTTGATGTCCTTTAAAATTGATGTCAGCAGGATTGGAAACACCACCGTGCGAAACATTACCTCCCGACATTGCATTTATGATGAGTTTATCGTCGCTGGTTTCCTGTTCAAATTGCCATTTTATTAATTTACTTTATTCGAGGATGGCTGTTCCTGTTGTACCCATTACCTCAATACGTTTTAAAGTGCCTGGAAAAACAGCAGTAGAGCATACGATCGTTCCTAATGCTCCATTAGCGAATTTTAAGGTTGATACAACAGTATCTTCCACTTCAATTTCTTTATGCCGGATATTAGCAGTAACAGATTGAACTGATTCCACAGGCCCCATATACCATTGTAATAAATCTACAGAATGAATACCCTGATTCATAAGTGCCCCGCCACCATCATATTCCCATGTACCTCTCCAGGCAGAAGATTTATAATAACCGGCGCTTCTGTTCCATTTTACATAAGCATCACCCAATACCAAATCCCCAAACCTTTTTTCATCTATTGATTTTTTTATCTGTTTACTCGCTTCATAGAAACGAGAGGGAAAAATAACGCCTGTTTTTACGCCTGCTTTATTTGCCGCTTCAATTATTCTATCACATTTTTCAAGCGTTACCTCTAATGGTTTTTCAATCAGGCAATGCTTACCGGCTTCAATACATTTAATTGCGGGATCAAGATGTATTCCCGAAGGTGTACAAATACATACTATATCTATTTCAGGAAGATTTACCAATGCATCTAAAGTGTAGTAGGCAGTGCAATTATTCTTTAAGGCAAATGCTTCTGATTTGTTTTTGTTGATACTATATACTCCAACCAACCTGGCATTCTCTATGGAATCTATAGCCATAGCATGAATGTCTGAAATTACTCCTGCTCCTACTATGCCAAACCCAAACTGCCTTTTCAATATTCAAAATTAAGTTGTTGTAAGAATTATTGGTCAAAAACAATCTCTCCATTTTTTATTACCGTCATAACCTGTATCTCTTTTCCATTTAGTTGAAATATCACCTTATCACTTTTATAATTGAAAGCATCGTCGTTTTTCGCTAACATTTTTGCTAAGTTTGCAGATGCCAACTGCCACGCCTCGCTAAGTGTTGCAAGATTTTTACTTAGAAGATATTCAACATTTTCTAACAATGTTTTAGCTGATCCTGCAAGCAGCCCCGGGGAGCTTTTGAGGGATACTCTTTTTTCTTCATCTACTATTACCGTACCCCCAATATGATTTTGATATTCTCCCGAAGGCATTCCTGCAAAACAGGTAGCATCGCTTACTATTATGGCAGCTTTCGCTTTATTTTTTATCACCACCTTTATAAATGAATCTGGGATATGTATTCCATCGGTAATGATACAAGCGTACAGTTCTTCGGTAGCCAATTGATCCCAAATGATGTTGGGATGGCGTGGTAATAGCAAAGGAACACCATTGCCTAAATGAGTGGACAAAGACGCCCCGGCTTTAACTGCCATACTAATCTGTTCTGAATTCGCCATTGAATGTCCTATAGAAACAAGAATACCGTGGTCCTTACATTTTTCTATCAATGAGCGGGAGCCTTCCCATTCCGGCGCTATAGTTATCAATTTTATTTTTCCACCTGCTGCTTCCTGAAATTTTTTCAGGAGTTTCCAATCAGGAGGTTTAATATATTTTTCATCGTGGGCGCCTTTAGCACCGGCCTCAGGAGAAATGAAAGGCCCTTCCAAATGAATTCCCCAAATGCAATCATTTACAATTGCATCTGATATGCATGCCATGTAAATTGTACGAACAATTTCCAGGATGTTTTTATCTGAATTAGTAATTATAGTTGGCAAAAAAGTAGTGATCCCTTTACTTAATAAATAATGAGTTGCTTTTACAATATCTTCCCGGGTTAAGGAAGGGTTATTAAAATCTATTCCGTTGATTCCGTTTACCTGTAAGTCAATTAAGCCAGGGCCAATAAATGAAATAGTATTTCCACTACTTTCTGTTTCAGCTATACTCATTAACTTGTTACCCTCAAATATTAATTCTTCTGTTTTTCCTGTAATACAATTGATACAGGTAACAACTTTATCTTCCTTATAAATTTTTGTTTCCATAAGCAATTTGCTCTATGTTTTCCTTTTAAGAACAGCCATCAGATTGGTTACTTTAACAGGTACTGTTTTGGTAGCCAACCCAATTCCAATAAATACAATTGCTGAAACAATTGTAGGCAAACCTACCTCAAGCGCCAGGCTACTTAAATTCATATCTTTTGTAATAATAAAGGTGATCAACCCGGCAACAATTGAAGAAATAGCTGCTACTGGACCACAGGATTTAAACACCGGAAGCAGACCAAATATTAAAGGCATAGAAGTAGGTCCCAACAGAGCTGCAAACCAGTTAACAATAAGCCCAAGTACGCCACCAAACTTTTCATAATTAAGCGCAATAGCCATAGTTGCCAGTGTAAAAATAAAAGTAGTGATGCGGGCAGTGCGTAGTGAATATTTATCATTACGGAACTTATTGGAAACAACCGGAAGTATATCCCTGGTGATGACTGCAGCAATGGTATTTATATCCGAAGATGTCATGCCCATAGTTGCAGCAAATAAAGAGGCGATGACAAGCCCTATCATACCCTGTGGCAATATTTTTATCATTAATAAACCATAGGATTCAGAAGGGTTTGCTAAACCAGGTAAAATAATGGGAGCGGCCCACATAGGAAAAAATAATATCAAAGGCCAGATTAAATATAATATTCCGGAAAGCCGCGCTGCTTTTGAAGCTTCTTTTTCATTTGGTGATGATATATACCTAGTAGCCAGGCTCCAGCTACCTCCATTATAACTTAAGAAATAAAGAAAAAACATTACCACTACAAAACCTGCTGTATAAGGATCATTAAACAATTGACTATGGCTTGCAGGCAGGTTATTCCAAATCCCGCTAATCGAATCTAAACCACCAAGGTGATTAACAACCAGTACAAACATCACAACTCCGCCAAGTACCTGAACGATAAATTGAATTAAGTCGGTTATAATTACGCCCCATAAACCTCCGAAAGTGACATAGACTAAAGTAACAACGCCTGAAACCAAGATACCTGTCGTCATTGGAATGCCGGCAACAATATTGAGTAAAATACCAATGGCTGCCCATTTGGCTCCGACATCAAATATTTTAAGTAACACCCCTGCCCAGGCTACGATTTGTTGTGTTAATACATTGTATCTTATACTCAGGTATTCAAGAGGAGATTGTATGTGAAGTTCTTTTCGTAAACGAACCCAATAAACAGGGAATATTTTGGCGGTAGCGATTATGACAAAAGCGACAGGGAAAGCCCACCACATATACATGGTAAAGCCATGTGTATAAGCAACGGCTGCATAAGCCACAAATACTGCTCCGCTATGCCCCGATACATGATGAGAAATACCTGCTAACCACCAAGGCAGTTTTCCTCCGGCAACAAAATAGTCTTCCGAATTTTTACTTCTGAAATAGGACAATATGCCTATAACAAGCATACTTAGAAAGAAAAGAATAATAACTACTAAATCCAGCGTATTGAAAGTCATTTAAGTATTTTGATCATTGATGAATGCAGGTTATTTAATGAATAGTTACCGAAAAAATCTGTTATTAGAGTGGAGCTGCTGCATTGAAAAAGAATAATGAATGATTGTAGTATCTTTAAAAGTTTGCGGGGGAATAAATTATTATCTGAAATTATACTTTAGGCTCCCAACCCGGCTCATACTCGCGGCTCCAGTATTTCAAAGCTTCTTTATCATTTAAAATATGTCCATTCCCGGGATCAATATTTAAAGTACGACCCGATCGTAAAGCAATGTTACCTAATTGCACCAGCAGTGTACTTTGATGGCCACCCAGTATATCAGAGTTTACTTTAGTGCCTTTTCTAATGCCATCAAAAAAGTTTAGGATATGCAATGCATCCAGTTCCTGTGCAGGGTCTGCAACATTTCGGGCATCTATTGTTCTGTCGTTCCTAACTTCTTTAACCAAAGTATTTTTAAGGTCATATATCTTATAAGAGTTGCCGCTTTCTATTAGCAGCGACCCCGTTTCTCCATAAAACATAACACCAACACTACTGCCCTCAACAGAACGTCCGTTACAACTACGGCCTTCCCAGGTAATCACAGAATTATTATTAAACTCCAGGTTTATTACCTGCGTATCGGGTGTTTGCCAATCATCCTGGTAGCGGTATCGTCCGCCCGCTGAGCTTACACGAGTGGGATACTCAACACCTAACCCCCACCTTGCAAGGTCAACCATATGCGTACCATTATTTAGTGCTTCTCCTGTACCCCAGTGCCAGAACCAATGCCAGTTATAATGAATTAAATTATCGCGGTATGGCTGGCGGGGCGCCGGTCCCTGCCAGAGTTCATAATTTAACCAGAAGGGGACTTCAACCTCTTTGCCTTTTCCAATAGAGGGGCGGTTATTAGTGTACCATGTTTTTGCAAAATAAGGGCGTCCAATTACGCCTGCATGTAGTTCTCCGATAGCTGCTGCAACATTAGGCCACGAACGTCTTTGATTACCCATTTGCAAAACGCGGTTATATTTTACTGCTGCTTTTACAACCAATTCGCCTTCATTAGGATTATGACTGCATGGCTTTTCAAGATATACATGTTTACCGGCAGCGCAAGCTAATATTGCAGCAGGAGCATGCCAGTGATCGGGAGCCGTAACAATTAAAACATCTAAATTTTTATCTTCAAGCGCTTTTCTGAAATCTGCTGAAGGCATAGGGCGTTTATGCTGTATTTTTTCAACTGCATCAATACATTTATCTGCTGCTCTTGAGTCAACGTCACATACATAAAGCACTTCACAATTTTTTTGTGCAGCGAAGTTGGAACCCACTGCAAGACCGCGGCTATTTACTCCCATGCAGGCAACCATGATTCTGTCATTAGCACCTATAATGTTTCTATAACTCCGGGCACCAAAGCCGGGAAGAATGCCACCTAAAGAAACACCGGCAACGCAGGTTGCTGTCTTTTTTATAAACTCTCTGCGGGTATTTGTCATGGATGACTATTTATGAGTGAGCTAATATTCTACTATTTTTACCTGCCTTTTGCATTACGGCATCTAAACTTACAGAGGCGCCACCATTGCGTTTACTCTCATCGGCAGCTTCCATAAAGGCATATATCTCTAATGTCTCTTCAGGGGTAACAGGTACTTTACCTGTTTTAAAAAAGTTTATGATCTGCACCAATAAATTTTCATATCCATTAAAAGGGCCTAACGAAAGATTTCCACTCTCGCCATAAACAGTTCCGCCATAATCATGCTTACCTGTACGAGTGCCACGAAAGGTTCCAACTCTTCCATCTTTCCATGTACCAACTACTATATCTGTATCAGGATTATTGATTCGCACAACACTTTTACAACCTGTACCCATTGCTGTAAATAATATTTCAACACCATGTATGCCGTACCAAAACAAATCAGGATGAGTCTTTTCTAAAGTAGCAGGGCTGAAAGTATCTGCTCCTAACACTGCACCTATCTTTCCTTTTACAACATCCTGAACACTTGCCATATAGCGAAGAGATGACGATGAGAATATGGGAACCTTGTATTTTTTTGCTGCATCGTATATGGCAATTGCATCACTTAATGAACCAGCTACTGGTTTATCAATAAACATTGGTTTGCCTGCTTTCATTACCAATAAAGCCTGTTCTAAATGTGGCCGTCCATCATTTGTTTCCAGTAACACTACGTCCACTTTTTTCAGCAATTCTTCTATTGACCTCACTATTTCAACACCCAATTTTTTTACTTCTTCAATATAGCCGGGAATTCTTTTAGTGGATGATTCTATATCACTGCTGCCTTTTGGATAAGCGGCCACTACTTTGTATCCTTTAAGTTGAGGCGCAGGATCGGAGGTGTTAAGCGCTTTTGTAAAGGCAACGCTATGAGATGTGTCAAGACCTATAATACCAACCTTTCCCTGCGTTTCAATAAATGTTTGTGCGTATGACCTGGAGAAGTTGTTTAATAAGCCGAAGCCAACAGTTGCAGCAGATGCAGTACGTATAAATTCACGACGGTGGAGGAATTGTTTCATGATATTTTATTCTATCGTTTAATACAAGGATGAAGATATATGAAATGCTTTTGATAACAGGTATAATCCAGTTACATAACTGTAATAAAGCCCGGTTTACAACTTAATGTCCTTGGAGTAAGGATTGTAAGTTTGGCAATTCTTCATTGCCTTTGTAATTCCTCAAGGTGTCCAAACGCTTTTGAATCTTAAACCAATACTGTAGCTCCATATCAAATTTTGCCATCGCAACTCCTAAACGAAAGGATGTATATTCATTCAGCCACGCTGTACGAAACATCTCTTTCGTTTCCACAATCGCATCAAACATATCCACTGTTTTTGAATGATAGTATGCCGTCACTTCCCCCATCATCATTCCAAACTCTTTTAGATCCCGTTTCTTAGTGTACTTCTTATGCATCTCCGCAATGTTGCCGGCAAACAAATATTTTGCTGAAAGCAAATCCAGTTCCTTAGCCCCCACCTGCATTGCATATAAAGAGATTGTATCAATGCCAAACTTTAAGGCATCTCTTAAATATATCTGAGCTTCTTCTGCAGCCAAACGACCCTGGTGTAAATTTTCTTTATTCCTTTCATACATCTGTAAAGACTTCACTGAAAACGGATCATCCCAAAGCGCATTATCAGTTTGACCAACCGCTTTCCTTATAAATGATTCTGATCTCATTAAAGCCAAATGAGCTTTTTCTACTGTACTTGCCAGGCTTGCAGGGTAAATAATCTTAGTATATTTTTGAAAGAAAGAAGGCTGATTAATTGGTTCGCTTTGCCATGAAGCTATTGAGCCATAAGCCATATCCGGCCACGATAACCGCATTAGGGTTTGCGGATCATCTGTCCATCCGGATTGAATATAACCTACTGCATTGTATTTACGCCCGGCCTTAATCAACAGGTCAACATTTTGAAAAGAAACTTCAAATGCCGGATAAAACCAATGCCAGTTTATACTTGCAGTTTGTACGATCATAGGAATGCCCGCTTTAGAAAAGGGGCTTAGCAAAGTATCGTATTCCGCCTCTTTTAAAGGGAAATAATGCCAAGGCACCGCAGTAACTTTAGGCGACATTTTTGGGATAATACTATGAAATTTCTGCAGCATGTCTGCCCACACCAACGGTTGTTTTCCCTGCTTTTCCACCATATCCGTCGTTTGATTTAGCATCTCCAGGTAAAGCTCATCAGCCGTTTGATTTAGTTTTTTAGCTTCCAGTTCAATTACCCAGGTTTCATCAAAACCAATATGAAAGAATGGGCTGGGAAAAAGTTTTGAGATCTGGGTGATCCAATCGTTCAATAAGGGCTTAACACGCGGGTCTTTAGGTTTAAACTCTCCACCATACGGATTAACTGAAAGATCTGAGTAATGCTCTAACTTGAATAAGTCATGTAAATGACCGTATAACTCCATATTTGGCACTACATCTATATGGCGGGCTTTCGCATAAGCAATGATGTCTTTAATCTGCTGTTTCGTGTACCGTGCATTTGCCATTAGCAAGGGATAGCCTTCAAGTTCAATGCTGGCTTCAGAATAAAAAAAATATTGATTGGTCTTCCATCGAGCCAGGAAGTCTATCTGGTTTTTAATTTCTTCCACCTTTGGAAATTGCATGTGGCTCATATCCATCATAAAACCTCTGTAAGCAAGTGAAGGCCAGTCCTCAATTTCCACTGCAGGTATTACAGACTTACTGCCCGAACCTTCAATTAGCTGACGTAATGTTTGAACGGCATAATACAACCCGGCAGATGATACTGCCGTAATAGAAATGTTTTTTGGCGTTACTTTTATTATATAAGATTCGCGTGAAGAAGCACCAGGCTTTTCTCCAACTGCAGGTAATGGATCAACACCACCTGTTCTTTTAAAAATAATTGTGGGGGCAGTGATTATGCCTTCTTTGATTAGAACTTTTCCTGAACCGGCATCAGCTAAAATACGTGCAAGCTCCTGTGCTGCAAATCTGTCCTCTGCAGCAGGTTTGAATGCAAAGCCTATGGTTACATTTTTTATCAGAAACTCCCCAATACCATAAGAAATTTTTTGCGGCTGAGGAAGGATCGGATTGTGGTCTTTAGCAATTGCTGAAATTGTAACCAGCAAAAACAACCAGGTGAATATTTTTTTCAAACTATTTATTTTTTAATTGATTCAGCATCCTTAGCGCATTTTCAGCCAATATCTCGGCAGACCCGGGAGCAACTCTTGAAGTAATAACTTCATAATTTCCCTCGATATATGCTTTTCTATCAGGAAAATATCCAAGGGCAGCATTGGTCAACTCTGTTATAATGGTATATGGATAAGGTGACCTGCTCTTGATGTACTGCCCAATTTCAGTAAATACTTCACCAGGGAGACTTACAATGGCAAATTTCTCCCCTAAAGTAAACACCTGTATCTCTGCATCTATTGGCTTACCATTTCTTGAATCAATTTCTAATAATTTAAATGCTTTTACAAAGTCCAGGAAAGGAGCCGCATCAAGTTTACCATATTTGGCTGCAATTTCACGTGCCCATGGCAATTCGTCTTTCGAGATCGGAGCCAGCGGAAGATTTATCATTTCACTTTTTACAGTTATTTTGTTAATCTCTAAAGGAGATAGGCGGGTATAAGTTTTAATTACTTCACCTGCCAGGACCGTACCCAATCTTTCGGCTTCAAAATGCCCACTTTGTGGGGTGTTGATTTTTACATTTATATGGTTGATATTTCCCGAACATCCCTGGGAAAAGGCGGTAACCATTTCAGTTCCCTTTACTTTACCAAGAATGGTAGATAGTGTAAAAGGGAGATCTGCAGAAACTTCATTGCCACTTATATTATCTAAATGAAGGGCGAGATTTACATAGGTGGAAATGGGTTTCCCCTCAATAGTCTCTGCATACAAAACCGATACATCGGGATCGATGGGGCCTGCAGGTTTCACAATTTTAGGATTTAATTTTCCCGGGTTCCAGCCAACGGTACCATCCCTCATAAAGAAACGGCGATTAAAACTAATCGTCTCTTCGTGCCCTAATCCAAAGGAGAGTTTAGCAGTTTTTAAATTAGCATTAGCCAGCTGAATACTTTGGGCAATAAGGCCAGGGAGTTTTGAAATATAGTCTGCAAGGATTTCTGCATTTTTGCTTTTAGTACCATATTTTTCCCGAAACGAAGGGATTACCGGGCCGGTATGCGAATGTGTAGCGCCTATCATCACATGAGCGGCATCAATGCCTAAAGATTTTTCTACCAGCTTTCTCACTTCAGCTACAATGCCAGCCGATATACCGATAAGATCGCAGGATACAATGGCTATCTTAGCGCCATCTTTTTCAATAACCAGGGCTTTTGCGTAAAGCTCATCGTGGATTTTAACCACCGGCCTTTCGTGAAAATACCCGGCCATTAATGCGCCCATTGGTGGTGTTATTTTTACCGA
>DATLXK010000019.1:0-10710 GCA_035575925.1 Sphingobacteriaceae bacterium | reverse complement strand
GCCTTCACGATCGCCTTCCTGAAGGAGAGCCAGACGATCTTCAGGACTGAAGGATCTTCTTTCTTTTTTCATAATTCCCTAATTTAATGGTTCTAAATTGTTTTTATAATTTAGTCCAGCCTTTTAGGGGGTTAATACAATCCTGTACACTGAAAATCATTTTAAAATAATCTTCACCGCTAAGTAATTTTTATCTAAATTTGCGGGCTAATTTGTCGTGCTTTGAAACCGTTACAGCAGTACCATATCCCGTTTACGGGCTTAAAGTTTGGCAAGCATCAGTTTGATTTTGAAGTTAATGAAGCTTTTTTTAAAGAGTTTGAATATTCTCTTGTAAAAAACGGGGATCTTAAAATAAACCTTGAGCTTGACAAACAAGAATCACTGCTTATCCTGCAATTTGATATTTCAGGGCAGATTTTTTTAAGTTGCGACTTATGTTTAGCTGGTTTCCCGTCTGATGTGAATATTATCGAGCGTCAGATAGTAAAGTTTAGTAATGATGAAAATCTGGAAGACAATACAGATGAGATCATTGTATTAAACCGGAGTGAGCATGAAATTGATGTTTCGGGTTTGATCTATGAATATGTTAACCTTGCAGTACCTTACATAAGTCGCTGCAATAATGAAGGCAACACTGAATGGTGTGATAAGGAGATGATTCAAAAACTATCGGAACTCTCTTTTAAAGATGAAAAAACAGACAATGCGGATCCACGATGGGAAGCATTGAAAAATATAAAAAAGAAATAATAATAGAACAATGGCACATCCAAAACGAAAAATATCGAAATCGAGAAGAGATAAGAGAAGAACTCATTACAAAGCAGAGGCTCCAACCTTAACTACCTGTCAGTCTACAGGAGCTATTCATTTACCGCACCGTGCTTACAATGTTGATGGCAACCTGTATTATAACGGGAAATTGGTAATTGAAAATACCTCGATTGCGTAAGATTAGTTTTCTTATGGAATTTCCATGTGGCATAGCCGGCTATCCGGACATTGAAGTTTATTCCACAGGTTATTTATTATTGCCAAAGAGCAACGTATCTGTATGAAAATCGGCTTAGATATCATGGGCGGAGATCACGCTCCCAAAGCTGCTGTCCTGGGAGCTATAGAAGCCTCAAAAATCCTCTCTGCAACCCAAAAACTTGTATTGATAGGTGATAAAGCTCAAGCTATTCCCGTGTTATCAGAACATAACATTAGTGAGGATACATTTGAATTTGTTCATACCACAGAAATCATTGGTATGGGTGATCATCCCACCAAGGCTATTATACAAAAACCTGAGTCTAGTATTGGTATTGGCTTTAATTTGCTGAAAGAAGGCGCAATTGACTCGTTTGCATCTGCAGGCAATACAGGTGCTATGCTGGTGGGTGCTATGTTCAGCGTTAAAAATATACCGGGCGTAATACGTCCGGCAATAGCCAGTAATATTCCCAAACTTAAAGGCGGATTTGGACTGGTATTAGATGTTGGGGCAAATGCAGATTGCAAGCCGGATACATTACTTCAATTTGGTATTCTTGGAAGTCTTTTCGCTGAGCATATTTATAATATCCAAAATCCGCGGGTTGCACTTATGAATATAGGTGAGGAAGAAGAAAAAGGTAATTTATTAACCCAGGCTAGTTTTTCTTTGATGCGAGACACCAACCTGTTTAACTTTGCAGGCAATGTAGAAGGAAGAGACTTGTTCAATGATAAGGCCGATGTAATTGTTTGCGACGGATTTACAGGCAACGTAGTACTTAAACTGGCAGAAAGCTTTTATGGGCTTATTTTACAAAAAGGGATTAAAGATGAATTTTTTGACCGGTTTAACTACGAACAATACGGAGGAAGTCCTATTTTAGGAGTAAATGCCCCCGTGATTATAGGGCATGGCATATCCAGTTCTGAAGCTATTAAAAATATGATATTATTATCGCGAACTATGGTTGAAACTAAGATTGTCGATAAAATTAAAGAAGCTTTTAATTAATACAGCTTATGCAAAAAATTCATGCTGCAATTACAGCTGTTAACGGCTACGCACCTGAATATGTGTTAACTAACCACGAGTTAGAAACTTTGGTTGATACTAATGATGAGTGGATCACTTCCCGGACCGGAATAAAAGAACGGCGAATATTAAAGGGTGAAGGGTTGGGAACCTCAGATATGGCAGTACATGCTGTAAACGGTTTATTAAAAAAGCGAGGTATAAGCGCTGAAGAAATAGATCTTATTATATTTTGCACAACTACCCCGGACATGCCTTTTCCTGCATCAGCAACTATTCTTGCTCATAAAATCGGCGCTAAAAACGCATGGGGATATGACCTGCAAGCGGCTTGTTCAGGTTTTATTTATGGCCTGGTAACAGGTTCTCAATTTATTGAAACAGGCAAGCACAAAAACGTAATTGTTATCGGCGGCGATAAGATGTCATCGATAGTGAATTATGAAGATCGAACTACCTGCATAATTTTTGGAGATGGTTGCGCAGCCGTATTGCTTGAACCTAATACAGAAGGTTATGGTGTCCAGGATTCTATATTAAGAAGTGATGGTTCTGGCATGCCGTTCCTGCACATGAAAGCCGGTGGATCTGTTAAGCCGGCCACCTATGAAACGATAGATGCAAAAGAGCATTACGCATTTCAGGAAGGTCAGTCTGTATTTAAATTTGCCGTAACAAACATGGCTGATGTTGCTGCAGAAATTATGGAAAACAACCATCTAACGGCTGATGATGTAGCCTGGCTCGTTCCTCACCAGGCTAATAAAAGAATTATAGATGCTACGGCAAACCGCATGGGTGTGGGTCCTGAAAAAGTAATGATAAACATTGAACGCTACGGAAATACTACCAACGGAACTATTCCTCTTTGCTTGTGGGAATGGGAAAATCAATTAAAAAAGGGCGACAATGTTATTCTTGCTGCTTTTGGAGGAGGATTTACCTGGGGATCTGTGTACCTTAAATGGGCCTATTAGATGTTAAAGCAAACATTCGTTTGCTATTTTTATTCTTACTTTTACTAAACTAACCGTATAAAAATGGATATTAAACAAATTCAGGAACTGATAAAATTTGTTTCTAAATCAGGTGTTAATGAGGTTGCAATTGAACAGAAGGATTTTAAGATCACTATAAAAACAAATCAGGCACCAACGTATGTAAATGCCGCTGTTCCGCCACCACTTGCTACAACGGCGGCACCTCAACCAATCAATCCTTCATTAAATCAGCCTGCGGTTTCTGTTCCGGCAATTCCTTTAGAAGATACTACAAAATATATTACGATAAAATCTCCGATGATCGGTACATTTTACCGCTCTGCAAGCCCTGATAAACCTACATTAGCAAACATAGGTGATGAAATAGAATCGGGTGAGGTTGTATGTATAATTGAAGCAATGAAACTTTTTAATGAAATAGAGTCAGAGGTTTCTGGCCGGATTGTAAAAGTTCTTGTCGATAATGCACAGCCTGTTGAATATGATCAGCCACTATTTTTAGTAGAACCTATATAAACCAATGCGCTAATTATCCAATATGCTATGATTTCAAAAAGGCATTAGAAATATCGATCAAAAATTAACACATTGATTAAAAATGTTTAAAAAAATACTAATTGCAAATCGTGGTGAAATAGCTTTACGAATAATTCGTACGTGTAAAGAAATGGGGATAAAAACAGTTGCTGTTTACTCCACTGCAGATCGAGAAAGCTTACATGTTCGTTTTGCCGATGAGGCTGTTTGTATCGGACCCCCAGCTTCAAAAGACTCTTACCTAAGTATTCCAAATATTATCTCTGCAGCAGAAGTTACCAATGCTGATGCTATTCATCCCGGATATGGTTTTTTATCTGAAAACTCAAAATTTTCTGCCATTTGCCGTGATTATGGTATTAAATTTATAGGTGCTACACCAGAGCAGATTAATGACATGGGAGATAAAGCTTCGGCTAAAGAAACCATGAAAAAAGCCGGTGTTCCAACTATTCCCGGCTCAGAAGGCCTAATCTCTGATGTAAAAGAGGGGATTCAGGTAGCAAATGAAATTGGTTATCCTGTTATTCTTAAAGCTACCGCAGGCGGAGGCGGACGCGGTATGCGTATCGTTTGGAAGGATGAGGAATTTGAACCTGCCTGGGACTCAGCCCGCCAGGAAGCAAGTGCGGCCTTTGGGAATGATGGAATATATCTTGAAAAATTTGTTGAAGATCCGCGTCATATCGAAATTCAGGTAATTGGTGATCAGTATGGCAAGGTTTGCCATCTTTCTGAACGTGATTGTTCCATACAACGCCGGCATCAAAAGCTGGTAGAAGAGTCTCCGTCTCCATTTATGACCGATGAATTAAGGGGAAAAATGGGTGATGCTGCAATTAAAGGCGCACAGGCTGTTAATTATGAAGGTGCCGGAACTATTGAATTTCTGGTAGATAAACATCGAAATTTCTATTTTATGGAAATGAACACCCGGATTCAGGTCGAACATCCGGTAACAGAAGAAGTAATTAACTACGACCTTATTAAAGAACAAATTAAGGTTGCAGCCGGGGTACCTATTTCCGGTAAAAATTACACCCCGGGATCGCATGCTATTGAATGCCGTATAAATGCTGAAGATCCTTTCAATAATTTCAGACCGGCACCGGGCCGAATAACTCATTTTCATTCACCCGGGGGTCACGGCGTAAGGGTAGACACTCATGTGTATGCAGGTTACCAAATCCCCTCTAATTACGACTCAATGATAGCAAAGCTGATCTGTGTTGCCCAAACGAGAGAAGAAGCTATCTGTACCATGGAGCGGGCTTTAAGTGAATTTGTAATTGAGGGTGTAAAAACCACCATTCCACTCCATCTGCGATTAATGCGTGATCCAAATTTCAGGGCTGGAAATTTTACAACTAAGTTTATGGAAAGCTTTGATCTCACTGAATAAAAATTACGTAAATAGCATCTCATCAGCCATTCATTAATTAGAATGGTATTTTTTTAATCTAACTATGAGCAAAAGAAGTACGGATCTCATCCAGGCCATTAAAGAAAAAGGTAAAAGCATAGAGGCTGAGATGTCTTTCTTTGACCACCTGGAAGTACTTAGATGGCACCTGGTTCGCTCATCAATAGCCATCGTTGTATTTACATCATTAGCATGGACCTATTATGACTTTATTTTTGAAAAAGTTATTATGGGACCTAAAGATCCGAATTTCTGGACTTATCGTTTAATGTGCAGGTTAGGTGAAAAATATAATCTCGGACCGGATTTTTGTATTACAAAAATTCCTTTCAAGATTATAAATACTGATATGGCAGGACAGTTTACTTTACAACTGAACTCATCATTAATGATAGGTATTATTTTAGGCGTACCTTATTTGTTATTTGAGATTTGGAGGTTTATTAAGCCCGGACTTACCGATATTGAACGTAATTCAGCTACCGGCTTTACTTTTTATGCCACTTTTTTGTTCATAATTGGTATACTTTTTGGATATTTTATCATGTCTCCGCTGTCTATCAGCTTTTTAGCGAATTATAATGTCAGTAGTATAATAGAAAACAATATTACCATAGATTCTTATTTATCAACAATTGCTACTTTAACCATAGGTTCCGGGATAATTTTTGAACTACCCATAATTATCTATGTTTTGTCGAAAATGGGTATCATGACCCCGGCATTTATGCGGGCTTCCCGGAGGTATTCGACTATAATAATTCTCATAATTTCAGCAGTAGTAACCCCTACTCCTGATTTGATATCAATGTTTACCGTAAGTTTCCCATTATTTCTTCTGTATGAAATCAGTATCTGGATTTCAGCATCAGTTGAAAAAAGGAGAAAAAAGAAAGACTTAGATTTTTATAACGATGAAAAAAGTCTTAATTAACTCGCCTTTATAATCTTTAAGTTAGAATCTATGTCAACACAAATATTATCCATAGCTATTGGTGCCGACCATGCCGGTTTCGAATATAAAGACCTGTTGAAGGAATTTCTTAAAGAATACCGCGTGAAAGACTTTGGCACTCACAGTGCCGCGTCTGTTGATTATCCTGACTTTGCACACCCTGTAGCTTCAGCAATTGAGAACAATGAATTTGAATTAGGCATTTTAGTCTGCGGAAGTGCAAATGGTGTAGCTATAACTGCAAATAAACACGAAGGTATCAGAGCCGCAATCTGCTGGACAGAGGAGCTAGCACAGCTTGCACGCCAGCATAATAACGCAAATATTTTATGTATACCTGCACGATTTATTTCGGTTGATTTAGCCAGGCAAATTACACATGCTTTTCTTCATACCGAATTTGAAGGAGGACGACATGCTGATCGTGTAAATAAGATTTCCTGTTAAGCAAACATCTGGCAGGTTGTAATAGTTAATTAAATTTACATGTGCCCGCCCGTTAAACTGGCTCATCTCCAATAATATATCATATGAAATGCAAATTAATATTTAGTGTACTTACGGCCGCCCTGTTTCTTCAGGCCTGTGCTGTAAGAAAAAACCCGGCAATGTACGGGAGTAGCATTACAAAAGAGGATGCGTACAAACATATTTCCATTCTGGCATCAGATGAATTTGCAGGGCGGGAAACAGGAGAACCCGGCGCTGAAAAAGCGGCTCAATATATTAAGAAATATTTTCAAAGTCTTGGATTAAGAGGTCCGGTAAATGGCGACTATTTTCAAAAAGTAGATTTAAAAGAAAAAAGCCTTACCGGCAGAAACATATCAGTAAACGGCACACCACTTGAATTTTTAAAAGATTTTGTAATGGCTGATTACACGGGGCCGAAAACTACTTTCACTAATTTTGTTTTTGTTGGTTACGGTATCAATTCAGACCAATATGATGACCTTTCCAACACTAATTTAGATGGCAAAGTTGCAATCATATTACCGGGAGAACCTATGTTAAATGGGAAGTATCTTATTACAGGAACAGATCAACCGTCAAAGTTTTCTACCTCCAATACCAAAAGTGCCGCAATCAGGGCTAAAAAACCAAGTCTGATTATTACAGTTAATCCGAATATTTCATCATTTGCTTCCCGCAGAGCAGCTTTTGACAATCCAAGACTTACTATGGGAGATGACATGGGAGGAATTAATAGTATAGCCATTTCTCCAGCTGTATTAAACCAGCTATTGTCCGGAACCGGGAAAACTTTAGAGGAAATTCAAAAAGCAATTTCCCAAACCGGTAAACCCATGCCTTTAACCTTTAATTCTTCACTGAATATTGATGTCCAAACTAATTATAAAGGCATTGAAGCTAAAAATGTGTTAGGGTATCTGGAAGGATCTGATCCAAAATTAAAAAATGAATTGTTAGTCATAACAGCACACTATGATCACGTGGGAGTAGATGCATCAGGCGATGCGTTTAACGGGGCTGATGATGATGCCTCCGGCACTTCGGCTGTTCTTGAACTGGCTGAAGCATTTGTAAAAGCGAAGAGAGATGGCAAGGGGCCTCGCAGAAGCATTTTGTTTATGCCGGTTGTTGGCGAAGAAAAAGGCCTGCTCGGCTCGGAATGGTACTCATTACACCCCGTTTTTCCACTGGCAAACACCATTGCCGATTTGAATATTGATATGATTGGCCGTGTTGGCGATGAATATAAAGGGAAACCAGACTCTGCAAACTATGTGTATGTTATTGGCTCCGATAAGTTAAGTAGTACCATGAAGGAGATCAATGAAAAAGCAAATAACGACTACACTAAAATAACCCTGGATTATAAATATGATGATCCAAAGGATACTAACCGTTTCTATTACCGTTCAGATCATTACAACTTCGCAAAGCACAATATTCCGATTATTTTTTATTTCAACGGAGTTCATGAAGACTATCATAAAGTTACCGATGAACTAAAAAAGATCAACTTTGACGCCTGGACTAAAAGAGCTCAGCTGGTTTTTTATACTGCTTGGGAATTGGCTAACCGGGATGAACGGCCAAAGGTTGATAAAGTGAATGATTTTCCTGAAGACAGGTAAATAGTAGTACACCAGATAGCTTAGCTATGCAATTCATTTAATGGACGAATCCGATAGCATGAAGAGAATAATTTAAATTATTTTAACTTAATGGCATAAAATAGTTTTAGCCAAGCTACAATATTATTTAGAATAAATTAAAGTGCAATAAATTAAGATGTCCGACACTTTAAAAGTGTCAGACATCTTATTATTTAAGGTTATGTAAGCTACTCTACACGTATTAAAACCCCGAATCAAGTTCGGGGTGACATAAATTTAATACTGTGCGTGCACGGCACCTCTTCTTACCATCTTTCCACTTGAGCCTTTAATTACTTCTTCAGGCGTTTCACTCCAGCTGGCATCGCCATCCTTGCTGATCTTACTGATTACAGTGCTGGAATTAACGTCGCTCAGGGTAGCGTCAAAGAAAATATTATACGTTCTGCCACCACTGCCAATTGATGTTGAATTTCCGGATCCATTTCTGTTTAAGATATTTTCCAAAACAGTCGTAGCTACACCAACTCCAATGGAAGCCGCGGTTGACATAATCCGGTCTTTTTTAACCCTGACACGCATTACCATATCAGCACCAACTAACTTACCCAGACTATCAGGATTCATAGTCCATGATTTTCTAGGGTTAATACCATGGGCACGCAATCTGCTGTTTACCTGATCGATATTGATTATCTCAACGCTTTGCTGATTTTTATTTGCCCTTTTTGCACGGAAAAGATATTCCCGGTATACCATGTTCTGAATTTCTGTGCTTTCTTTATCTTCTGTTACTCTTTTAGTCTCCAGCGTATATCCCTTAGGCAGCCTCCCCGTGAATTCAACTTCTACAGGGAGTATTGCTACTTTTTTGCCTCTTAAACTCGATGTCCGGATGTAAGATTCATTGTTATAAACTTCGTTTGAACAGGACTGCAGAACGGCAACTATTACCAAACCTGCAAAGAATAAATTTCTCATAACTTTTTCTAAACTATAGTGTATATGTATAGACGATAGAATGGTTTTAAAGGTTACATTTTATCAAAAATACTTATCTAACTGGTAAACATGTCACATGATTAATCTGATACAAATACTACCTTCGTTCCATGACTAAGTTTGCCTCTGAATTCATTAATACGTCATATACCAAAGCTTTTGATCTTGATCATCGCAGAATAATTAATTTTAATATCGGGAGGTACAATCAATCGGTAAACCGGGGAATCTCAACCTTTTATAACCTGGAAAACTCTAAACGGAAAGCACACTCCATTAAATGGAAAGTGATGGAAAACCTGGATAAGCTTTTGCCGGAATTTGAAACAAACTTTCAGAAAAAAGGCGGTAAGGTAATATGGGCAAACAATGCAGAAGAAGCGAATAAAGAGATTTTAAATATCATTAAGCGCGTTAATGCCAAAACGGTCATCAAATCTAAATCGATGGTTACGGAAGAAATTCACTTGAACTCTTTCCTTAAAACACATGATATAGATTCCTTAGAAAGTGATCTGGGAGAATACATAGTGCAAATGCTGGGGCAAAAACCTTATCACATTGTAACCCCTGCCATGCACCTGAGTAAGGAAGATATTGCACAGCTTTTCCATGAAAAGCATGGCACTCCTGTGGATAGCACTCCGGAGCAACTAACGTTAAAAGCCCGTGAATTATTAAGAGAAAAGTATCTAACAGCAGATATAGGAATTACGGGTGGAAATTTTCTTATTGCCGACTCGGGAAGCATTGCACTAACAGAAAACGAAGGAAATGCACGGCTCAGCACTACATTTCCAAAGATCCACATAGCTATAGTAGGCATAGAAAAGATCATACCCTCTTTAACAGATCTTGATCTTTTCTGGCCTTTACTTTCTTCACATGGTACGGGGCAAAATCTCACGGTGTACAATACTATTTTAGGCGGCCCCCGGCAGGAAAATGAAACAGACGGGCCAGAGGAAATGTATGTGATTTTGCTTGACAATGGCCGTACAAATCTGCTGGCTCAAAAAGAACAGCGTCAGGGTCTGTATTGTATTCGTTGCGGAGCCTGCCTCAATGCCTGCCCGGTTTATAAAAATATTGGTGGGCACACGTACGAAACCACCTACAGCGGACCTATCGGATCTATTATTTCACCGCATTTACAGGGGATGAAGGATTTCAAACATTTGAGCTACGCCTCTACTTTATGTGGCAAGTGCTCTGAAGTATGTCCGGTTAAAATTGATATCCATAAAATGTTATTGCTTAACAGGCGCGACGCTGTAGCAGATGGATATAAAACCAAAACGGAAAGTTTAGGATGGTCTGCATGGAAAACAGGTATGATTAAGCGAAAATGGATGGATATGTTGGGTGGCGGATGGAAAAATTTTCTCCTTAAAAGTTTTTTTAAAAAAGCATGGGGAAAAGAAAGAAATCTCCCGCAGGTCGCTGACCAATCTTTTAGCAAGCAGTGGAAAGACAAAGATAGAAGCGTATAGGATGCTAACAACGGACTGCATTACTCGTATTGGAGCCTTAAAAAAAATAATTTTGGGGTATGTAAAATAAACTGTGTCATTAGTCTCAAGCCCCCAGCCCTCCAAGGCTAAGGGGGCGGTGCCAGTCAATTCAAATCTAGCTTCATTCTTCCAGGAAACCAAATGGCTAGTTTTTGAGCGGTCTGTCCCCAATTT
>DATLXK010000018.1:0-59452 GCA_035575925.1 Sphingobacteriaceae bacterium | reverse complement strand
ATTGGGGACAGACCGCTCAAAAACTAGCCATTTGGTTTCCTGGAAGAATGAAGCTAGATTTGAATTGACTGGCACCGCCCCCTTAGCCTTGGAGGGCTGGGGGCTTGAGACTAATGACACAGTTTATTTTACATACCCTTTTATAAAATTTTTGCGAAGTGGAAAGTAACTTTTCCCATTCCACCTTTAACCTTCAAAAAATGAAACTTTTCGACGTATACCCTATTAATGATATTCAAATTGTAAAAGCTCAGGGCAGTAAGGTCTGGGATAACAATGGTGTGGAATACCTTGATCTTTATGGCGGGCACGCTGTGATCTCTATCGGTCATACTCATCCTCATTATGTAAAACGAATTACAGATCAGCTTAATAATATAGGTTTTTATTCAAATTATATTAAGATTCCGTTGCAGGAGCAATTAGCTGAAAAATTGGGCCAAATTTCGGGTAAAGAAGATTACCAGTTATTTCTTTGCAGCTCGGGGGCAGAAGCGAATGAAAATGCTTTAAAATTAGCATCGTTTTACAACAACAGGAAAAAGATAATTTCTTTTACCGGTGCATTTCATGGCCGAACTTCCCTGGCAGTAGCTGCAACTGACAATCCAAAAATTGTTGCCCCGGTAAATGAAACAGACAATGTTATCTTTTTGCCCCACAATGATGAAACGGCATTAGAGCAGGCTTTTTCAGATCATGGCAATGAAATATCTTCAGTAATTATTGAGGGTATCCAGGGTGTTGGGGGAATACGTTTAGCGTCAGATAGCTTTTTAAGAAAGATTCGCAGCCTGTGTGATAAATACGATTCAGTTTATATTGCTGATAGTGTGCAATCCGGGTACGGAAGAAGCGGTAAATTTTATTTTCACGATTTTGCCGGAGCAGATGCTGATATTTATACCATGGCCAAAGGTATGGGCAATGGCTTCCCGATAGGTGGTATTTCAATTGCACCTAAATTTAAACCATGGCATGGAATGCTTGGAACTACCTTTGGGGGGAATCATCTTGCCTGCGTAGCTGCTTTAGCGGTTCTTGAGGTGATTGAGAGCGAAAATTTAATTCAAAACGCTGCGGAAGTTGGTGATTACCTGCTTACCGAGCTGGCTAAGTTTAATCAGGTAAGTGAAGTAAGGGGCAAAGGATTAATGATCGGTATTGATCTTCCGCAGGAATTAAGTACTGCTAAGAAAGACCTTCTTTTTAAACACCGCATTTTTACCGGTGAGGCTAAGCCTAATGTAATTAGATTACTACCGGCTTTAAGCCTCAGCAAGAACGAGGCAGATATTTTTCTGGAAGCATTTGATAAAGTATTAAAAGGATGAGATTATTTTCTTCAGTAAAAGATGTTCAGAACCTGCACGATCTGGTTAAAGAAGCTCTGATCTTAAAGCAGGATCCGTATTCACATCAGCATTTGGGTAAGAATAAAACACTGGGCCTTGTATTCCTTAACCCAAGCTTACGTACCCGCCTCAGCACGCAGAAAGCGGCCATTAATTTAGGGATGAATGTGATGGTGATGAATATGGATAAAGAAGGATGGGCGTTGGAGACACAGGATGGAGTGGTGATGAATGGTTCAACCGTTGAACATATCCGTGAAGCTGCTGCCGTAATGGGTCAGTATTGTGATATTTTGGGGATCCGCTCTTTTCCGAAACTTCAAAATCGCGATGAAGATTACAGCGAAGATCTCTTTAACAAGTTTGTTAGCTTCTGTAAAGTACCTGTCGTAAGCCTGGAGAGTGCCACCCGCCATCCTTTACAAAGCCTGGCCGACCTTATTACCATACAGGAATATAAAGTAGATATACGTCCCAAGGTGGTGCTTACGTGGGCACCTCATGTAAAACCTTTGCCCCAGGCAGTACCAAACTCCTTTGCTGAATGGATGTGCAGGGCACAAGCTGAAGGGTTGCTGGAATTTGTGATAACGCATCCGGTCGGTTATGAGCTTGCTGAAGAGTTTACTCCCGGAGCTACCATTTCTAACAACCAGTATGAAGCATTAAAAGATGCAGATTTTGTATATGTAAAAAACTGGTCGTCATATACCGATTATGGAAAAATGCTAACAGATGACCATTCATGGATGTTGAGTAATGAAACATTAAAAATTACCAGCGATGCAAAAGTGATGCATTGTTTACCTGTAAGGCGCGACCTGGAACTCTCTTCAGAAATTTTGGACGGGCCGGATTCATTGGTAGTAAAAGAAGCAGCAAACCGGGTTTGGGCAGCGCAAATAGTGCTCAAAAAAATGCTGGAGGCATTATAAAATGTATATACCAAAAAATTATCTTCAAACCGACCGAAAGGCAATCATTCAGTTTATGCAGAAATATAGTTTTGCAACTGTCATTTCTGCAGATGGAAATATGCCTGTTGCTACCCATTTGCCGGTTTTAGTATATGAAGAGAATGAAGAGGTAATTTTAGTATCACATTTAGCAAAGGCAAATCCTCATGGGGACGCTATATTAAACAAGCCGGTTTTAACCATATTTTCGCAGCCACATGCTTATATTTCTCCCAAGTTTTACGAAAAAGAGCAAAACGTGCCTACCTGGAATTATATAGCCGTTCATGCATATGGTAATGCCATGTTAATTACAGATGATGCAGGCAAACTAAAACTCCTGGAAGAAACCATTATAAATTACGAAGAAGCATATCTTAAGCAATGGAATAATCTTTCTATGGATTATAAATTAAAGATGCTTAATGGAATCACTGCTTTTAAAATAAATGTAACCGAGCTGCAGGCGAAAAATAAGCTCAGTCAGAATAAAACAGTTACCGAACGTCTGAATATTATCAATTCATTGAGCAAAAGTGATGATAGTAATGAGAATGAGATAGGGAAGTACATGAAAGGATTAAACATTACTTAAATGGAAAGATTATTCGTAATCAAGATTGGCGGCAATGTTATTGATAACTCTAAAAACTTATACCTGTTTTTAGAAAACTTCTCTTCATTGGAAGGCCATAAAGTTCTTGTTCACGGGGGCGGAAAAATTGCTACTAAATTAGCGGCAGATCTTGGTATTGAAAGTAAGCTGGTAGACGGGCGCAGGGTTACTGACCTTGAAACTTTACAGGTGGTAACGATGGTGTACGCCGGCTTAATTAATAAAAATATAGTTGCACAATTGCAGGCACATGGCTGTAATGCTATCGGTCTGTCAGGGGCAGATGGCAATTTTATCAGGGCACAAAAACGTCCTGTAAAAGAAATAGATTATGGCTTTGTTGGTGACATTCATGAAGGGTCTGTAGCCGCTCATAGCCTATCTAAATTAATTGAGGGAGGATTTACTCCTGTATTTTCACCCATCACACATGACGGGCAAACTCAGTTGCTAAATACAAATGCCGATACCATTGCTTCGGCGCTGGCAGTAGCTTTTTCCGGCATATATCAAACCTCACTTATTTATTGCTTTGAAAAAAAAGGCGTACTTCGGGATGTAATGGATGAAAATTCGGTAATCCCGTTAATTGACCAGGAAAGTTATTATGGCTTGAAAGCGGACGGCACTATTACGGAAGGAATGATTCCCAAACTGGATAATGCATTTAATGCAATAAATAACGGTGTAGATAGTGTGATTATTGGTGATGCCGGTGATCTTAACTTATTACAGTCCACCGGAAACTTTGGAACAAAATTAATCGCTTAATTATGGATAAAAGCAGTAAAGTCGCAATTTTAGGCAGTGGAAACATTGGCCTGTCACTGGCAAGAGGGTTGGTTAAATCTGAATATTCCACGCCCCATAAAATCACACTTACCAGGCGCAATATCCAGCAACTGGCTATGGAGAGTGAGCAGGGATACCAGGTTACCGAACAAAACTACCAGGCAGTATCCGAATCTTCTATCATCATTCTGGCGGTATTGCCACAGCAGCTCAACACCTTACTTGAAGAGATTAAAGATGCCATAGATCCTGAAAAACATCTCATCATTTCCATAATTTCTGGTGTTAGCTGTCAAAATATCCGCGAAAAATTGGGCAGCGATGTACAGGTAATACGTGCCATGCCAAATACTGCAATTGCCATTGGCCAGTCCATGACCTGTATTGCCACTGATAATGCAAATGATGAGAATGTAACAGAAGTGACTAAAATGTTCGAAACTGTAGGCTCCGTTATCGAGATAAATGAGGAGTTAATGACATCAGCCACAGCCTTATGTGCATGCGGAATAGCATTCTTTTTACGTGCGATACGGGCTGCTTCACAAGGTGGGGTTGAAATTGGTTTCCATGCAGATGAGGCATTAAAAATGGCGGTACAAACGGCTAAAGGCGCTGCGGATCTCCTCCTTCTGAATCACAGTCACCCTGAGCATGAAATTGATAAAGTGACTTCCCCTAAAGGCTGTACTATTGCAGGCTTAAATGAAATGGAGCACCGGGGGTTTAGTTCTTCTCTTATAAAAGGAATTAAATTTTCGGCCATAAAAGCGGGAGAACTTTATACCAAAAAATAATGCAGGACGATTTAGAGCAGCAAAGTATAGATTTACTTAAAAAATTGATAAGTATTCCTTCTTTCAGTAAGGAGGAAGATCTTACTGCCACTGCTATTGAATCGTATCTTCAGCAGCATGAGGTTAAAACGTATAGAAAGTTAAACAATGTATGGGCTTTCAATAAATTTTATGATGCTTCAAAACCGACCATCCTGTTAAATTCTCATCACGATACAGTTAAGCCAAATTCAGGATATTTGCGGGACCCATTTTCTGCTGATGAAGTCGACGGAAAACTATATGGACTGGGCAGTAATGATGCCGGTGGATGCCTCGTATCCATTATCGCTGCTTTTTTATACTATTATAACATTACCGATCTGGCCTATAATCTTTGTCTGGCGATCACTGCTGAAGAAGAGATTTCCGGAGTGAATGGCATTGAGTTAATTATTCCGGAGCTGGGTAAATTAGATTTTGCCATAGTTGGTGAGCCAACCTTATTAGATCTGGCCATTGCAGAACGTGGATTGATGGTCTTAGATTGTATAGTCCACGGTAAAGCAGGTCATGCCGCACGGGAAGAAGGGGAAAATGCTATTTATAAAGCATTAAAAGATATTGAGTGGTTCAGAACATACCAGTTTCCTAAAATTTCTGAAGTTTTTGGATCAGTAAAAATGTCTGTTACCATTATTAATGCAGGCTCTCAACATAATGTTGTCCCTGCAAAATGTGAATTTGCAGTAGATATTCGGGTCACCGATGCTTATCGAAATGAAGAGGTATTGGAAATTGTTCGAGAACATGTAAGCTGTGAAGTAAATCCAAGGTCGGTACGGCTTAAACCTTCATCCATTGATAAGAACCACCCTATTGTACAGGCCGGATCAGTAGCCTTAGGTAGAAAAACCTATGGCTCGCCTACAACCAGCGACCAGGCCTTATTAGACATTCCGTCATTAAAAATAGGTCCGGGAGATTCTGCAAGATCGCATATGGCTGATGAATTTATTTATATTGATGAAATTAAGCAAGGAATAGATCTGTATATTAAGATATTAGGGGAAATTCTAAAATCGTAAATCCCATGAAGCTTTGGCAAAAAAATAAAGAAACTGCAAAATCTGTAGAAACTTTTACAGTAGGAAAAGACCGTGAGCTGGATGTGGAAATGGCTGCTTTTGATGTTTTGGGCTCACTGGCGCATACACAAATGCTTGAAAGTATTGGGCTGCTCACTAAAGAGGATTTGCAGGTTATTCAGAAAGAGCTAAAATCAATTTACAAACAAATTGAGGAAGGTGATTTTAAAATTGATGGAGATGTTGAAGATATACATTCCCAGATAGAATTATTACTTACACAACGGATTGGGGAAGCCGGTAAGAAGATCCATAGCGGACGGTCGCGCAATGACCAGGTTTTAGTAGACCTTAAACTATTTTTCCGTAGTCAAATCCAAGGTTTGGTTGTTAACACCAGTGAATTATTTGAACAATTAATTGCATTAAGCGAAGAGCATAAAAATAAACTCCTCCCGGGATATACACATTTACAGATCGCTATGCCGTCTTCTTTTGGCCTTTGGTTTGGTGCTTACGCCGAAAGCCTGACTGACGATATGGAACTGATGCTTGCTGCCTGGAAAATTTGCAATAAAAACCCGCTGGGCTCTGCTGCAGGTTATGGATCCTCATTCCCGTTAAACAGAACCATGACCACTGAGCTATTAGGTTTTGAATCGATGAACTACAACGTAGTTTATGCTCAAATGGGGCGTGGTAAAACCGAGCGCATTCTGGCACAAGCCATGTCTTCTATAGCAGCCACACTGGCTAAAATGGCCATGGATATTTGCTTATACATTAATCAAAATTTTAGTTTTATCACTTTCCCTGATGAGCTGACCACAGGGTCGAGTATAATGCCTCATAAAAAGAACCCGGATGTATTTGAGCTTATTCGCTCCCGTTGTAATAAAATTCAGGCGTTGCCAAATGAGATTGCCATGATGACCACTAACCTTCCGTCAGGCTATCACCGTGATCTGCAGCTACTGAAAGAGAATTTGTTTCCTGCTATCCAATCGCTGAATGAATGCCTGGAAATGACTGCTTTTATGCTGCAGCATATATCAGTTAAAGATGATATCCTTAAGGATGAAAAATACCTCTATTTATTTAGTGTAGAAGCGGTTAATGAAGATGTATTGAAAGGAATCCCCTTTAGAGAAGCATATAAGAAGGTTGGGCTTGAAATAGAAAAAGGAGAATTTAAAGCGCCTGAAAAGGTTCAGCATACCCACGAAGGAAGTATTGGAAATCTTTGCAACAAAGAAATACGTGCATCTTTTGAAAATACCATAGCGTCATTTAATTTTGATAAAGTACAACTGGCAATTGACAAATTGTTAACTCCATAGTTCTTTTAAATTTCTATAACATGCCGATATCACGTTTAGCACAAACCTTACAAGGGTCTGAAATAATTAAAATAGCAGCAGAAGTCAACGAATTAAAGCGTCAGGGTGAAAACATTGTGAACCTTACTATCGGCGATTTTGATTCATCTCTATATCCCATACCACAAGAATTTACTGATGAGATTAAAAAAGCCTATGATGCTCATCAAACTAATTATCCGCCGGGTGATGGCTTGCCGGCGCTGCGTGAAAGTGTGATTGATTTTACGAAAGATGCTTCCGGCCTTAGCTTTAATACCAGTGAAATTGTGATCTCGAGTGGCTCCAGACCCATTATTTATGCCACTTACCTGGCATTGGTAGATCCGGGCGATAAGGTTATTTACCCTGCCCCATCCTGGAATAATAATCATTATTGCCTGTTAACAGGTGCGAATGGGATTGCAATACCAACACATGCGGATAACAATTTTATGCCTGCAGCCCAGGACCTGCGACCGCATGTAAGCGGTGCAGTTTTACTGGCTTTATGTTCACCTTTAAATCCAACGGGAACCATGTTTTCGAAAAAGGATTTAGAGGATATCTGTGATCTGGTATTAGAAGAAAACAGTAAACGTGCTTCGGGGGAAAAACCGCTTTACATTTTATACGATCAGATCTATGCAATGCTCACGTTTGGTTTGCATGAACATCACGATCCGGTTTCACTCCGGCCACAAATAAAGGATTACGTCATTTACATTGATGGTGCGTCCAAGTGTTTTGCCTCTACAGGGGTACGCGTAGGTTGGGGTTTCGGTCCAGAGGGCATCATTGGTAAGATGCGTGCTATTATAAGCCATATGGGAGCCTGGGCTCCAAAAGCCGAGCAGGTTGCAATGGCTGACTTTTTAAAGAATAAAACGGCGGTTACCAATTACCTCAGCGATTTTAAACAAAAAATACAGAAAAGCTTAAATGAGTTGTATAAAGGGTTTCAATCTTTAAAATCTGAAGGTTTTGCGGTAGATGCTATTCAGCCCATGGGTGCTATTTATTTAACGCTTAAACTGGATTATTCCGGCAAATCTACCCCTGACGGCAAGGTTCTTAAAAATAGTACAGACATCAATTTTTACTTAATTAAGGTAGCAAAAGTTGCACTGGTGCCATTTTCTTCATTTGGTACGGGTGATGAGGTGAACTGGTTCAGGGCATCGGTTGGAGCTTGCTCAGCAGAAGATATTGCAGCAATGATTCCCAGAATGCGGGAAGCGTTAAAAGCTTTAAAATAGGTCATGAAACCTGCCCGAATACATCATTCAGGCGGGCGAAAGTGGAGCCATCTATTCTGTAACAAGGCTCATAGCTGAGTCTGTATTGAAATCAAAACCATGTACTCTGTTGCGCGATTCCTCAGGCTGCTTTAGAAATATATTTCACCAGGCTGCGCTTGGCTAAAGGCAACAATGTTTGCTCCAACGGAAAGGTGATATCTGTTTCAATATGATATACCGCGGGGTTTGGCATTTCTTTCCTGGTATGAATAAGATCTTTCCGGATACCTTCAGGCGTATAAATAAAATTTTGTGCGTAATTAGCTATAAAAGAAGTATTTATGCCTCGGTATTTTTCATCCGCACCTTCGAATAGAGTTACCTGGTATTCATACACCCGGGTAGATCTTTCATCGCCATTGCGAAGTAAAAAATAGCCATGATAAGGATACAGCGGAACTACACCAACAGGTTCTATATTTAAACGGCTTTCAACAAAATCATAAATTTCTTTACCTTCTTTTAAGGCCGGATTAAACATTCCCAGCGCATAATGAATGATGTGTTCAATTTCCTGTATCATGGAATCGTCCTGGATCATTTTTTCATAGGTCAATTTTACGGCATCAATATCTGCCTTAGTTAACCGTTCAGGAAAAGCTTTATGAAGACTGTTTTTATTCTCCTTAAACTGTACTAAATTATTATAATGAAAAACCAGATCATTGAGATCAGGATATAAACGTGTAGAATGAAAATGCTTGTTAATCTGTTGAAGGTAGGCCAGCAGAACGTACTTTTTATGTTCAAAATCAACAGTGCCCTCTATAAACCAGTTTACGCTAAGTGAGTTCATAACATTTAAATTTTAAAACTTAATTTACCAAAAAATAGCCATTTTTGCAAATGCCTTACGGAACGCTTTTTTTAATTCCTGTACCACTTGCAGAGAACGCTTCGGCCAAAACTTTTACTCCGTTTCTTATACAAACGATAAATAACATCAAAGAATATATTGTTGAGAACGAAAAAACGTCAAGGCGATTTCTAAAGGAAGCCGGTTTAACTATTCCGCAAAGCGAATTGATCATTCATGATTATGGTAAGCATAGCCGCGATAAATCAATTACTAATTCCTTTTTTAATAGTTTAACCCAGGGAAATGATGTTGGTTTAATGAGCGAAGCCGGATGTCCGGGTATTGCAGATCCGGGTGCTGAAATAGTAGCAATGGCTCACATCAGGGGTATTAGAGTTGTTCCGCTGGTTGGCCCCAGCTCAATATTGCTGGCATTAATGGCATCAGGCTTCAATGGCCAGAGTTTTACTTTTCATGGTTATCTTCCAATAGATAAGATTGACCGTGCAAAAAGATTAAAAGAGCTTGAAGCTGCAGCTGAACGATTTGATCAAACGCAGATCTTTATCGAAACACCTTTCAGAAATAACCCGATCATAGAAGAGATCTTGCGATCATGTAAACCGCAAACCCGTTTATGTATTGCCTGTAATCTTACTGCTGAAGAGGAGTTTGTTAAAACCAAAACTATCCTGGAATGGAAAAAGCAGATCCCGGATCTTCATAAAAAACCAGCGATATTTTTATTGTATAAGGGTTAAATAAGTGATTTGATTTCGTCAGGTTTATGATCAGCCATGTATGGTCTCGCTTTTCCCGTAGTTCTTAATCATTTCTCCCTCATAACTTAACCATTCTAACCATCGTTTCTCTACATCTATACCCACGCCGTATTTTCTGGCAAGGCCAATGAAAAGCGTATAATGGCCAGCTTCGGAAATCATAAGCTCATGATAAAATCCAGCAAGTTCTTTGTCATCCACATGCTCAGATAACACCTTGAAGCGTTCACAGCTCCTCGCCTCTATCATGGCTGCAAGCAACAAGCGATCAACCATATTTTCTATACGCTGACCTTCGCCTCCACCCTTTGTGGCAAATTTTATCAGCTCATTTACATAATTGTCTTTACGTTCCTTTCCTAAAGTATATCCTCTTTGCAGAATAATATCATGAACCCGCTTAAAGTGATCCATTTCCTCTTTGGCCAGCTCAGCCATTTCCTGAACCAGCTCGCTAATATTGGGATTTTGTATAATTAACGTGATAGCGTTACTGGCAGCCTTTTGCTCGCAGTAAGCATGGTCTGTAAGAATCTCTTCAATATTGCTTTCTACTACATTCTTTACCCACAACGGGTCTGTTGGTAGCTTTAGCTTAAGTATGGTTTTTTCAGCACTCACCGTTATTCCTGACTGTGGAGATACATACTTTTGCTTTCAATAAATTCCAGCACTTTATCCGGCACAAAGAACCGCACGTTTTTTTTACCGGCTATGCTCTTTCTTATAAACGTAGCGGAAATTTCCATCAAAGGGGTATTTGTAATAGTTACGGATGAATGTTGAGCAAATTCATGATTTTGAAATTCCGGCCTGGGGTAAACGAGTAAATGATAATCTCTCAGAATTAATTCATAATTTTTCCACTTTTTAAATGACACCAGGTTATCGGAGCCCATGATGAGTGAGAAAATATGCTCTGGATATCTTTCTTTAAGGTGCGTTAATGTATCAATGGTATATGAAGGTTGTGGAAGCTTAAATTCAATGTCTTTTACCCGGATATTCTCACTTTTTTCCGTTGCCAGGTTAGCCATTTCGAGCCGATCGTACATATTAACCAGGGCATTCTTATTTTTCAGAGGGTTGTGTGGCGAAATCATGAGCCAGACTTCATCAATACTGGTATGATTAGCCATGTAATTGGCAATGATCAGGTGGCCGGTATGTATCGGATTAAATGAGCCAAAAAAAAGACCAATTTTCATGGGAATATTTATAACTTAGTAAATAAAACGATCAGGTTGCGACTCCCGAACCTCTCTTTCGTTAAATGTCTTACTTCATGTTTCAAGTGCCGCAGACTGACTGCCAGTATTCCTGGCAAAAAAATCGTGCACGATTTTTTCAGCTTCCCTGCAGGCTGTATCCAATTCGTGATTTTTTAAAATAATATTAAACTTATCAGCATAGGTTAGCTCCTTGCGGGCTTTTTCAATTCTTTCCTTTAATTTTGCAGGCTTATCTGTTCCACGCCCTGTCAACCGTTCAACAAGCACATCATATGATGGTGGCTGAACAAAAACAGATAATGCGTTATCGCCATACTTCTTTTTAAGACGAAGTCCGCCTTCAACATCAATATCAAAAATTACATGTTTCTCTGCATCCCAGATGCGTTGTATCTCAGATCGCAGCGTACCATAAAATGTGCCTGAATAAACTTCTTCAAACTCAACAAATTCATGCTTGGCAACCATGTGCAAGAAATTTTCTTTGCTTATGAAATAATAATCTTTACCATCAACTTCGTCAGCCCGGGGCGGACGCGTAGTTGCAGAAATCGAGAACGAGAGCTGGGGCACCTTACTTAAAAGATGATGAACTATGGTTGTTTTACCTGCTCCAGACGGTGCCGAAACTATGATGAGCTTGCCTTCTTTCATTTGTTAATTTTGCCGTACACGAAAGTTAAAACGTAATATTTAACTTTAACATGGTTACAGTACATTTAATAGTTGTTCTTTTATTTTTTCTAATTCCTCTTTCATGCCAATAACAATTTGTTGGATACCGGCATCATTAGCTTTTGAGCCCATCGTATTTATCTCCCGTCCGATCTCCTGAGAAATAAAAGCAAGTTTTTTACCGTTGGCATCGGTATTCTTCAAACTAGCCAGAAAATAATCGCAGTGACTTTTTAACCTGATTTTTTCTTCTGTAATATCCAGTTTATCAATGTAAAAAATTAGTTCCTGTTCAAACCTGTTCTTATCTATGTTTTCTTTTCCAATTGCTTCAGCTAGGTAATTATTAAGACGTTCGCGAATAAGCGGAATTCTATTTGGCTCCTGCAGCTCTACCTGTTTTTGTGCATTTACAATATTATGAATTCGCAATTCCAGATCCTGTTGCAGAACCGCCCCTTCATCCCTGCGAAATGTTTGAAAGTTAACTAATGCCTGTTCAAAAGTTAAATGAATGAGTTTCCATTCTTCCTCAGTCACATCCTCTTCCGGATATTGTACAACATCCGGAAAATTGAGTGCTAACTGGAACAGGTTATCTTTAACGGCACCTAATTCATTTGCTGCTGCTTCCAGTTGGGTATAATATATTTTTAGAAGCTCCTGGCTTATTGTTGCAGTCTTAGCATTTGCATTCAGGTACTCAGCATTAATATTAACATGCACCTTCCCCCGTTCTATCAGTTTGCTGCATTCATTGCGGAGCAGTAATTCCTTATCAGAAAAAGATTTGGGAAGTTTTAAGGATAGCTCCAGGAACTTACTGTTTAATGATTTTATTTCAACAGTATACTTAGCTTGCGCGTAGTCGTTAGTGGCCAAGCCAAAACCTGTCATAGATTTAATCATGGGCAAAGATAAAATTAATTGATGAAACAGGTTTAGCTATGTTTACTGTAATCTCTATGACCAAAATAACATCAGTGTAAATTATAAATGGTTATTTTACCTCACCAAAATAAATTAACATGCCCCGTATAATGGCTTTTGATTATGGAACTAAACGCGTAGGCATTGCAGTTACTGATCCTTTACAGATTATTGCTACGGGGCTTGATACCATCCATCCTAAAGATGTGATTAATTATTTAACGGGTTATTTTCACACGGAAGTGGTTGAGCGATTTGTAGTTGGAGAACCCAGGCAAATGGACGGTACGCCATCCCAATCAGCACAGCATGTTAAAGGTTTTATTACTTTATTGAAAAGAACATTTCCGCAAATTCCCGTTGAAAGTATGGACGAACGTTTTACCTCAAAAATGGCATCATTTACCGTTGCACAAAGTGGTTTTAAAAAATCCGACCGGAAAGATAAGTCACGTTTAGATACCATATCAGCAACTATAATTCTGCAATCCTACCTTGAAAAGAAATCAATGGGATTTTAATGCACAAGTATTGTTAATGCCCTCATTTTAAGCATTCTAATTCGAAAAAAATATTTTAGTATCTTTGCGTCATGGAGTTACTTAGTGAAGAACTAATCGACTACTTGGAACGCAACTGTGAACCAGAGCCGGAACTGCTAAAAAAAGTTAATCGGGAAACTCACCTGAAGGTATTAAAACCCAGGATGCTTTCAGGCCACTATCAGGGCCGTCTGCTGAGTATGCTAAGCAAATTACTTTCTCCTAAACGTATATTAGAAGTAGGAACATATACAGGATATGCCACTTTATGCCTTGCAGAAGGATTATCTCCCCACGGGGAGATTCATACGATTGATGTAAATCCTGAATTGGAACAAATTATAAAACATAACGTACAACAGTCAGACCTTTATCCTAAAGTAAAATTTCATTTGGGAGAAGCTCTTAAAATTATTCCTGATTTAAATGAAGTTTGGGATCTGGTATTTATAGATGCTGATAAAGCAAATAATGAAGCCTATTATGATATTATCATCAATAACGTAAGGTCTGGGGGATTAATACTTGTTGATAATGTATTGTGGAGCGGTAAAGTATTAAATGATATAAAAGATAAAGACACCAATGTAATTCATCAATTTAATAACAAGGTTGCCAATGACCCGCGTGTAGAAAAGTTAATTCTTCCGGTACGCGATGGAATATTTGTCATCCGCAAAAATTAAAACCATGAAAAAACTAATACTCGTGCTTTTATTAAGTGTTTCTACTGCAGCTATTGCACAATCAAGCAAATCGTATGTTGACCGATACAAAGATGCAGCTATTAAAGCCATGCAGGCTCATGGAGTGCCTGCGAGCATTATTCTTGGAATTGCTATGCATGAATCCGGGAATGGAAACAGTAAAATTGCCCGCTATCTAAATAATCATTTTGGCATAAAAGGGCGAAACAAAAGTAAAGATATTAAGTCTGCCTATAAAGGGTATGGATCTGTAGAAGATTGTTATGCGGATTTCATTCGGATACTTCAAAAAAGAAGCCGCTTTGACTTTTTATTTGAACACCCAACACCTTATGATTATCGTACATGGGTACTAGCTATAGAAAAAGGTGGTTATGCAGAAAGTCCGACATGGGGCGTAAGAGTACTGGCTACTATTAAGAAATTTAAGCTATATGAACTGGATAATCAGAATAGCAAAAAAGCCGAATTAACTGCCAATACGGGTATTCCGGCCATATTATTAGCTCCTCAGGAAAACATTAGGACGGATACTGTATATAATGTACGAAAAGGGGATACATTGGGTGCAATTGCGAAAAAGTTCAATACCACGATTAGAAATATACAGGAACAGAATAATTTAAAAGGCAGCATGCTTCAACCCGGTCAAAAGTTGAAAATTTAATTAATGAAACGTATTTTCCTGATTTTTATACCTCTGTTTGTCTTTGCATCATGCAAAACACAAAAATCCGGCACCACATTTATTAAGCCGATACAAAAGCCTCAAGTTATAAAGGAAAATATTCTGCTAAAAAAGTATCCTGCTGCGCAGGATTATATTGAGCATTTTAAGGATATCGCTGTACTTGAAATGAACAAATACGGTATTCCGGCAAGCATAACTTTAGCTCAGGGTCTGTTAGAATCAGGCAATGGAAACAGTTCACTTGCCCGTGAGGCAAACAACCATTTTGGTATAAAATGCGGGTCAGAATGGAAAGGCAGAACTATTCTTAAAGACGATGATGAAAAAGATGATTGCTTTCGGGTGTATAATACTCCGGAGGAATCATTCAGGGACCACTCGGAATTTTTACTGAGAAAACGATATGCTTCACTATTTGAATTGAATAGAAATGACTTTCGGGGGTGGGCGCAAGGATTGAAACAAGCCGGATATGCCACGAATCCAAAATATGCCGATCTTCTTATCAGTCTGATTGACAGGTATGATCTGGGGCAATATGATAGAAAAGAAACACAGGTAGCCAAAATAAAACGCGAAGACAGAGTTTTAGAAGAGGTTGTAAACAATATTCCTGAAGAGAAAAATAGTGCTGAGTCCAAACCTGCAGTATCTATGAAAATTTATGAGGTTAAAACTGGTGATACACTTAACATCCTTTCAAAGCGTTTTGGATTAACTGAAGAAGAGCTGAAGATTTTAAACAGCCTTGAATCAGATAAATTGAATCCGGGCCAGTTATTGCTGGTTTCAAAATAAATGTTAAGTAGTGTTAAATGCGTAAAAGCAATACACTATTCCATTAGTTTTACATCACTTTGAAAAAGCTGTTATTAATTAGTTGTATTTTCTATCTTTTTGCAGGGCACTTACTTGCCCAAGATAAACAAGTGCAGGGAATTGTATTTGATTCATACAATAAACAACGTATTAACCGTGTATACATTTATAATACGCGTACAGAAAAAGGTATTTATAACAATACAAAGGGCGAATTTGCAATTTCTGGTGCCTCCGGAGATGTTCTAGTTATCGCATTACAAGGGTATCTGGTAGATACAGTTAAGATTAATACTCAAAATACCATTCTTATTTATTTAAAACGGAACAGCATTCAGCTAAAAGAAGTTATTGTACGCGATTCTACAAAATCTCCGGGAGATCAGTTAAAAGCAACAAAAGAAGAATATGATGTTGCTTATAAGCGCGGAAATACAAAGGACATTTTCTCTACAGGTGGAAGTAATGGTGCAGGAGGAGCGGGATTGAGCATTGATGCGCTTTACAATTTGATTAGCAAATCTGGCCGGGACTCCCGACAACTGCAAAAGGTTATTGAACGCGATTACCGGGAAGCTTTAATCAGTTACCGCTACAACAGAATCTTTGTATCAGGTATTACCAATTTAAACGGAATCCAATTGACCGACTTTATACAGCAATACCGGCCATCATATAATTTTACCATGGAAGCTTCGGATTATGAAATGGTTAGATTTATAAAGTTATCTCACCAGCGGTATCTTCAAAATCCTGCCGCATATCGGCTACCACCTTTAAAATCGGCTAACTAATGGCATTTCCTGTTATCGTATTATCTTTTCTGCCGGCGCATGGTATGGCTCTGTTCCCGTTTATTCTGGTAAAAAAGAAGAAATATTCCGTCCATGAAGTGCTTCTGAACCATGAACGAATTCATTTATATCAACAGCTGGAACTCCTTATCGTTCCGTTTTATACACTATATTTTATAAATTACCTGGTAAATCTGGTCAGGTACCGCAACCATCATAAAGCTTACTTCAACATCATTTTTGAGAAGGAGGCATTTAAGCATGAAAGCAATTTGGATTACCTGTCAGAAAGAAAGCTATTTGGATGGATCCGCTCTTACTAGTTCGCATCATAAGAAAAAAAAAGTTTTACTCCCCTCATTTTTAGGTTTCTTTGTTAGATGAAAGGTATTTTCCTTTTTATTTTACTTATTTCATTTAGCAATTTCACATTCGCACAGAACGATGCATCTGCTGATACTGCAGCTTTAAATAAATTAAAACACTACCCAAACAAGAATAGTCTTCCTGTTAGAAAACCTGTTTTAAATATTAAACCTGTAACTATTGAAGTAACTCCCCTTGATATGAAGGTAAGTTATTGGCGCAGCTGGACAAACTTTGGTGTAAATTTAAATCAATCTGCTTTTAGCAACAACTGGAATAGCGGCGGGGTGAGCTCAATAGCAATAGGCACTCAGTTTAATCAAAAATTAGACTATACAAAAGACGACAAAAATTACGTGTCTGAAGTAATACTGCAGTATGGGAAACTCAGGAACAAAGGACAGCTTGAAAGGAAAACCAATGATCGTATTTTTTATGACAATAAAGTAGGCTTAAAGCTGTCGGCAAGTTGGAATTTCTTTGCATCTTTAAATTTCGAATCTCAGTTCGACAGGGGTTACTCGTTTTCAAAAACCATTGCCGGAGAAGAAAAGCGAACACTAATTTCGAGATTCATGACTCCGGGTTATCTAACAGAATCATTGGGGGTTGAATACAAACCCGGAAAAAGTTTTTTCCTGCGAATAGGGACAGGAACTGCCAGGCAAACTTTTGTACTGGATACAAATATTTATCGCACTAACCCAAAGAATTTTGGTGTTGATCGGGGTAAACGTTTCAGGAATGAGCTGGCATTTCAAGCTGTAACTAATGTAGATAAGGACATTTTAACAAATGTTAATCTCAAAAGCAGGTACTCATTATTTGCTAATTATGAAGATCTGAGCCATATTGATCATCGGCTTGATGTTACTTTTACTGCACGTGTAAACAAAATTATTTTTGTATCTCTTTCTGGGGTTGCATTATATGATGCAGATACGGATTCGAAAATACAGGCAAGTCAGGGGTTAGCTCTGGGCTTATCATACAGATTTCCCATAAAATAAAATTCGTTCGCTATTATTGGCTTTTCTTCTTTTTAAATTGCAGATAATCGAGGTAATACAATATTTTAACCGATAAGCTATTATTTTGCGGTGAATTTATAGTGGAAGAAAAATTACGGACATAACTACTCTGAAGTATATTTCCGGAGTTTTCGCCTGCATCCTTATAAGCAACACTTAATTCACTTCCCGGAGCAAATTGCCAGGTATAAATCATATCGACATTAAATACGTTGTAATTTTGATTCTTGTTTTTAGAATATAATGGATAATCAGACAGTGAACCGTCTGGGTTTAATGAATAAAATTGCCTGTTTTCTCTTTCTGACCAATAATGACGAGCCCGGAGAGATATTCCCATTACGGGAGTAAAAGTATATTTAGTGCTAAATACTGCCTCAACTGTTTGCCTGTCATATCTGGAAAATATAATATTTCCCCCATCATTATCAACCCAGCCTGCATAATTTAAGCGAGGCTGGGCACTCATTTCTGTTCGCACTGAGAACTTATCATTTATCCGGTATGTTTGCCAGGTACCCCAAGCTAATCCCCGGGCATCAAACATAGATTGTTTTTGAAAGTCTACATAACCACCCAAGTGGTATTTTTTACTTCTGTTAGTGTTAAAGTTCGCATTAATTCCATAATTTGACGATTGTCTGAAGACGCTTCCATCTCTCCGGGATTCATAAAAATCATTCCCCTCAGGTTCCCATCTACCGTTTATATTCAATCTCCAAAAATTTTTAAAAACTACTCCGCCGCCAGTATAAATTCCGAAAGATTGATACGCCCTGTTTTTATATCGTTCTTCATAAGATATTTCCATGTAGCTTTCCATCTCGTTGTACCACTTGCCGGGTTTATAAATACTATAACCGAATTCTACTTCATGATCTAAAAAGTTATTGTTCCTGAAAAATCCCAGGTCGCCGGGATTATACTTTTCATCACTCATTTCAAACTCATAATCAAATCTGAAATTTCCGCTTTTCTTGCCGGTTTTAAAATTAAAGTTGGTTCCATTTTCGGGTTTTTCAAATGATGAGGAATTTGTTAAATGACTCATCTTAGCCCCTCCAGACACAAAATATTTATTGCCTTTGTTGTTTAGTTGGAACAGGAACGCAGACACATTAGCATCATAAGCAGAACCTTCTCTAAGCACGTTGGTATTCAAAAAGGTGGCTGAGGAATTATTTTTTAAAGATTGATCCAGTACAATAATATTATAATTGGTTAAAGGTTGATTTTCAATTTGCCTTTCTAATCCCGCATCATCCCTTACAGTAGAAAACATATTATTTGTTACCGCATTAAATACTCCAATACCAAGTCCGGTTGAGGTTCTCCCGGATATTTTAGTAGCATTTATAAGTTTGCTTTCAGAAGTACCTTTAACAATTTTTTCAGTTCCGGATAATTGGCTATTAATGTTTTTAATGTATGCCGGAAAGGAACCGATTCTTCTGGAATAAAACAGGTCTCCTTTATTGAAGAGCTCTGTACCTTCAGTAAAAAACTGTCTGTTTTCATTAAATTTAACCTCAAATGGGCTCAGATTTAAAATCCGGTAATCCGATTGAACCTGGCCAAAATCGGGCACAAGGGTTAGGTCTAAGGTAAAAGCATTATTTATTCCATATTTAACATCCATACCACCATTAAAAGCAGTAGTTGTGTTTTTAATACCTGGCTTATTATAGGGATAATTGTTTATGTTGTTGGATAAGTAGGGCGATAGAGACAGGCGTAACGGAGCTTTAATAGAAGAAATATTTGTTAGCTCGCCAGCCTGATTCATTAAACCACTTACTTTGGGATCTACAGGGTTCCAAAAGAATTCCTCGTTAGATTTTTGTCTTCTTCTTAAAAAATTTATTCCCCATGTTTGTAAATCCTTACTAGAAAATCGAAGTGCTGAATACGGAATTTTAAACTCAGCACTCCACCCGCTTTTGTCAATCTTTACCGCACTGAACCATACTGCGTTCCAATTTTCATCTTCACCGTTTTGTGAATATTTCGCATCAAACTGAGACCCTGCTGCGGTTACAAAAAAGCCAGTCGCATTAATTTTATCCAAATAAGTATCGAAAAAAATGCCAAAATAATCTGCATTTCCCCCCTGGTCTCTGGGTACTACTTGTTTTGCAATACTATCGGGATACACATCATTCATACGGGCAGCTATATAAATTGCGGCATCGTCATATAAAATTCGTACTTCTGTACTTTGACCAGACCTTTCTTTTCGTCCGGGAACCGGTTTAGCCTCAATAAAATCAGTTCCAATTGCAGCCGCTTTCCATCCTTCATCATCAAAAAGACCATCCACTTTAATACTTTTATCGGTTCGTACGGCTTTTAAATTTTTAGGAACCGTTTGAGAATAGGCGTATTTTATTAAAAATAAAGGAATGATTAAGACTAAAATAAGGTGACGCTTCATTAAAGTAAGTTATGCGTTTAAACTCTGTTTTGGTTTCTGATTCTTACCGGGCATTTAATTAGGACGCAATTTTTATTCAATAGTTACAAAAGTCACAATAAATAACCAAAGTTACATGGAGCGGTTATTTATAAATCTTAAATTTGTAAGCTAATGGAGTTTTATACAATTTGTTAAACCATGTTTGAAAATCTACAGGACAAATTTTAATGCACATTTTACCATATCACATAATATCTAATATTATTACAAAAAGACCTCTAAAGCCCTCCTAACCATTTTATATTCTCACACAATATTTCACTTAAATTCTATTATGTTTGCAAATTGTTATGCAAATTATTAAATTTGAGTATGGCAACCATAAACTTCATACTTGATACAAGACGGGCATTGGCATCCGGCCTATTCCCTTTGAAAATTCGAGTAACCCATGACCGTAAGTCTAAATTCTACGCCACGGAGATCGCTTTAAATGAAGCCGACTTTCAGAAACTATCAGGATCCGGAAAAAAGTCAGATGACCTGAGGGATATCAAAAACAAGTTGACAATCCTAACGGAAAAAGGTAAATCCATCATTGAAGGAATGCCTGTCTTCTCGTTTGAGACATTCACTTTACGGTTTGTTGCTAAAGGGGATCGGAGCTGCATGCTTCACATGCTCACTAAAATTCAAGAGGAGTTTGAAGTCCAGGGGAAAATATCGACATCGGAAATATACAAACAGACTATTGCCAGCATAAAATCATTTACTGGTAAGTCAAGAGTCAGCATCAGGGAGGTAAATACCGAATGGCTGCAAAAATATGAACGGTGGGCTAGAGAGAAGGTGAGCGCAACAACTGTTCACTTTAGGCTTTCAAAGGTTCAAAGGGTTTTCAATGACGCGATAGGATTAGGCGAACTGGATCCAGGGCTCAATCCATTCGGTAAGGAGAAACACAAGAAATACGCTCTTAAGAAAACTATCAATAAAAAGCGACCTCTATCTCTTGTGGAAATTATGAAGCTGTACAATTATTCTCCCGAATTTGAAGGAGAGAGCTTTGCTCGGGATATGTTCATTCTCAGCTACCTATCAGGTGGAATGAACATGGCTGATATTTTTAATCTTAAATGGAATGACCTGCAAAAGGATAGTTTTACATTCATACGAGAGAAGACTAAACACTCCAGTCAGAATCCGCAGCCAATTTTAATTAACCTAAACGAAGATATTAAGGCAATTATCGAACGACAGGGGGCCCGGAAGATAGGCAGCGATTATATTTTTAATATTTATAAACCAGGAATGCTGCCTACCGAAATACGCAGGGTAAAGATTAACGCCATATGCACGATGGTCAGGACATTAAAGAAGATCGCGGCTAAGATCGAGATCAATCCGGAGATCAGTACATACTACGCCCGACATAGTTACGCAACCATTTTAATGGACAACGGAACACCACTAGCTTTTATCTCCAAAAAGTTAGGGCATAAAGACATTGCGACTACTCAGGACTATCTTGCTCAATTCAGCAAAGAGAAGGCGGACGGTTTTGAGTCAGGTCTTTTGGTGAAGGATGCGGGTTGACCTTTTTTGTGAACAGTTCGGAGGTTAGGTTTTGTAAGGTTTTGATCTCAGGTTTTATCAGGTTTTAGCTTTCCTTTTATGGACTCCGAAAACTCTTTACGCTCGCATATATGACCGCCGATAATTCGAAGAGCTTTATTTAATGTCAACATTTGTCAACAAAAAACATCCTTTTGATTGCAAAACATTTCAACATTTCAACAAAAACTCCTTTACAGCGCACTGATCCAATGTCAACATTTGTCAACAAAAAGACCTTGCACCGCATCTCTCTCAGATTTAACATTCATTAACAGGAAGGAATGTCAACAGGCGGCAAGAAAAGTGAGGTTTTATGAGGTTTTTTATGCTGCTGATATGGCAGAACCTACTTGGTATCGGTTTTAAATATCTTTTTTTATGTGTGACTTTCTGTCTATTTTTATATGTCTCAGGTGGCGACGGATGAAATACAATAAGATTACCAGTTATTATCTGAAGGCTTATTGATTGCCTGAATTGAGACGTTAATGAAATTATTTATAAAAGTCTCAAGAGCTGCCTTGGCTGCGGGATCCTTTAGCTCGCCTTTCCTATTGTAAATCTCTTTATTGTTCTGCCCTGCATTGGGCAAGATAGATGCGGTTCTGTAAATATCGCCGGTGCGTGTCCGGATCTGATTAAAAGATGGTTGCATCACTCGCATTTTACCGTCTTTAAATTGAAAACTTAAGGTGTAATTGATATCCCAGCTAGGGTTTAGATACAGAACCTTCATTTTAACCGCATCTTTTGCAAAACCGTTAACTGTGATAGCTTCGCCGTCAATAGGTGATATCGCATCCTTTGGTGAAGTGTACAAACCTGACAAATAAATTAAGGCTTTTTTATAAAGCTCCTGCTGATTCGTCCCAGGTGCATCGAATACAACGTAGGTTTGTGATGCATCGGATGCTGAAACGAACCCGGATGATGTTAGGCTGAATTGTGCCTGGCAGAAAATAGGCAGACAGAAGAACAGTATTGCTGTTAAGATTTTCATAGGTATAATTTGACAACTCTAAAAATAGTTATTCTTTGATAATATCGGCAATCGGATTTATTGCCTTAAGTATGTGATCTCTCATTACATAATAATTATATCCCATAGCCTGCAACGAAGGACACTCTATTCCTTCTTGTTGGTGATGGTCTATAAATGTATTAAACTCAGAAATCCGACCATTTACATTTTCTAAATGCTTTTTTAGGTTTATCCCCAATAATACGTCAGCTGCGATATTGGCATATTCAGTTAACAATTTATTTTCAAATTGGTCTTGAGTCATAATTTCCTCGGTGTTAATATCCATATTTACCTGCAGCACGTAGAGCTGTTGCAGAAGTGTCCTTCGTGTTCCTAGAGATCTCGCTAAGATATGGCAGATATTCAGTTGCTTTATCCGCAGTGATCTTTGTATTTCGCTCAATAGCAAGTGCTGTGCTGAGTGTTTGCTGAGAAATTGCGAAGCACTGCTGATTAATAGCAAGCTGGGATCTATGCACCTCCAGCGACTGAGCCAGTTGTATGCGCATCCCGTTGAAGCCACCTACCAGAGCTGTTCCGGTTGTTTCTGTCATGGCTGTGATTTCGCCTCGAAGGGTGGAGCTACTAGCCCCTGCTGAGCTACCACCTTTCAAATCAGATCCTGTGATCTTTTTTAACTCCTCAAACCTTTTGCCGGCCTCATCAGTAAGGCCTTTGAATTTCTCCTTGAGTATGGCTATTTCGTTCTCTGTCAGCACCTCATCGCTCTGAGATTTATCGGCGAACTCCTTATAGAACCCGTCCATCTGAGAAGCAAGGAATTTATTTTTAAAGATACTAATGGCTGCTTCATCCATTGTTTGTTTAAAGAAGTCGGCCAGCTCACTAGCTCCAGTTTTTCCCTCTCGAAACATTGAAAGCAAAGAATCTGTTATTGCATCTGAGGTTGTGCCGGTAAACATTTGCTGAGCCCGATCGGCGATATCAGCAAGAGCTTTATTAACGTCAGCGCCCTCATCCTTCAGTTTACGCAGTTGCTCAAATAAGGCTTTAGCGCCATCTGTCAACTTTCCAGATGTATAAAGTTTTTCGATCTCATCATAATTAAGTCCTGACAAGCTGCCCATTTGCGCATCTGTCTTGGCTTTGCGAAACAGGGTGCCATGCTGATAAGTCTGACTAAGTACGTACTCTTCCTTTTGTATTTGAGCAAGCAGACTTTTATACTGCTTGTCTATTTCAGAGGATTGTTGTTTAAGGAGGTTATGTTCATTTTTGAGACTCTCAAGTCTTTTGGCCTGAGAAGATGCGGATTCTCGATCCCCGGACCTGACTAATGAAGCGTACTCGATTTCGCCATTGATCGCTTCAGTGTAAAATTTTTGAACCTCAGCTCGGGCTTTTGCATTCATTTCCTTTACTTTTTTACCCATCGTAAACAAACCGGCGACCGCCGAAATGGCTTTTGTGACTCCACCTATAATATCTCCCGAGGCGAATGAGGCAAAGGATCCGGCCGCATCACTGCCAACCTTTATCAATTGGCCTATTGATCCAAGTGTATAAGCCAAACCATCGTTCACACCCTCTAGTGCGGAACTTAGCTCCATAAAGGACCCGCTCAGAGCATCACCAGTACTGCTTATGTTTTTAGCTACATCGGCAGCGTCACCGGAAAACATTTCCGTGAATACCTTCGCATCAATTCCGTTAATTTGGCTCTGTATTTCAATTAATTTCTTTTTGTACTCCTCCGCGGCCTGGGTGCCTGCAATTAACGGATTTAATAAAGCTTGCTCAATGACCCTCTTTTGTTCCTCCAGGGCGGCCATATTACTATCATCAACTCCAATATTTAGCTTTGATTTAAGATTTGATAGTTGGCTTTCAATTTGCGCGCGCAAAGCATCCGGGAGATCTGCATCTTTAAGAAGGCTTTCGGCGGCTTTGATCTCGGCCTTTAGAGTTTCCTTTGAGTATAGTACCGTGTCCTTTGCCAGTCTTTTATAAATTTCAGACTTTTGGAAAGCGATATCATTCGCGGAACTTATCTCATCATCCATCTGATTAATCAGCTCTTTCTTTTGAGATTCAGTGATATTTATGCCCAGGAACTTCGCCGCATCAGCATATTTCTGTCTAATTGCAATTAGCTTTTGTTCATGGTTCATGGCCAGTGTAAAAGCCTGGTCCATGTTCTTCTTCGTTAATTCAGTTTCAGACTCCAGGAGATCTCCAATAACCGTTAACCGCTCCTGAGCCTTCCCATCGTAACCAGAAACTGAGCCCTGAGCCATTAGCAAGGCCTGTTCCTCTTGCAGCCTTTGCAGGAATGTTTTACCAAGGTCTAGCTCGGTGCTATATCGCTTCTTAGCTTCATCAGCGCCGCGACTGCTTTTATATTCTTCATAATCCTCGTACAATGAGCGCTGCTTATCAAGTGATTTTTTTAAAGTGTCGGTTTCGTTTCGATATTTTAACTCAGATATTGCCGCTTTTTCCGCATCCGGGAGCGAGGATCCATCGACCTTGAATTTATTTTTTGGGTTGGCGTTAAAAGCTTTAACCTCATCAGTGATCTTTTTGAATTTATCCTTAATTGCTTTTATTTCGGATTCTTCATCGGAAAGTGATTTTCGGGCGTACTCGTTTTGAATGTCCGCAACCTTTTGATACATGTCCGTTTGCCGGGCCAATGCGGATATTCTTGCAGATTCTGCTTTAGCGAATCCTTTCTCATCGTCCTTAAATCGATCCTTACCAACCTGAGCACCTGCCCCTATTTCGGTGGTTATAGCTCCTTCGAATTTGAGATTTTGAGCGTTTAATAAATTGTTGTCAGTTTTTAAATTGTTTATACTCCGCTGTGTATCTGCAATTTTTTTTGAAGCCGTAATCACCCCAGTTGCCGTAATTACATTGCCCAATGAAGGCATGGCAAAGGTACTTGTCCCGACACTTGCCTGATCTAATTCTTTAGCCCTAACCGATGCAATTTGATTTTTTAAATTCTGAGCTTCAAGGTCTTTAATTTTCGCATCGTTAGCGATCTTTCTAGAGGTGTTCTCGGTTATTTTGTCGCCGTAAGCCCTCGCTCGAGCCGTTGCTATTATCGAAGCTGATAGGCCATTGTACGCATTACTCGCCTGCTTGGTGGCAATTTGTTCGAATGAAATATTTTTAAAGTAGCTTGGATATTGACTTTGCAGCTCTTTGTAAAGATTTTTTCTTTTCTCTAATGGTAGATTCGTATTTTTTGCGTTGGTGTATAGTAGCTTTAATTGTGTGATTTCGCCCTGAGCATCCTGATTACCTTTTACACTGGCCTCCGAAAGCCTTTTTTTCAGCTCCAAAACCGAATCTATTTTCTTTTCAAATAAACCCAGGGAGGCAATAAATTTCAAAACAGGTTCTGCCACAAAGGCAATAGCAGTCGCAATTCCGATCCCTGGCAGAAAGGCAGTAAGGCCCTTTAATCCACCCATCATTTTACCGGCAAGTCCAATATTAGGCTTGATCGCCGCCCCCATTTTGTCGAATCCGGATCGCCCTTGATTGCCTAGCCGCGTGATCTGAATTTGCGTATCTTCTATTTTCTTATTGTAGTTAGATATTACTTTAGGATCCGAACTCGATCTTACAATATTCTGATAAGCCTGCATGCGAATACTAAGCTGATCAATCGTTTTTTGCTGACTAATCAGGGCCGTGGTAGTTTTAACTGTAGCCAACCCCTGCTCCGTGCTGGCTATGGTCGCGGACTTTGCCGACCTTGCAAACGCCTCATTAGCTGCAGCACCTCGTTGAGCATGTTCGCCTGCAACGGAACCGCCCGGAATGGTGGAGCGGTCGCCGTAATTAACCTCAAGTTTTACTTGTTTTTGCTGGATTTGTTGAAGATCCTTTTCGATCAGGGTCTTTGTTGTACGCGACTTTTCGGTAATTTCCTTGAACATCCTTTGAAGGTCACTATCATCTCCAGCTACCGTATATTTTATCTCTGCCATTCTGTTTTAGTTTGGTTTGGAGCTAATCTCTCGCGCGCGCATGAGGATTTAAAGAAGATGTGTGTCCAATACCTCCAAGTGGTAAGAATCAGCTAAATTCCTTTTGCAGTAAAGTTTTTATTCGCTTTTGAGCGTTGGCGAACTTCGCGGACATTCCAAGTGTAGATCCGGTGATCACATCAAAGTTTTTAGCCTCTACGTGACTAGCATAGGACATCCCTGCTACAATCACAATCGCCCAGCCTTTCGGGTAATCAAGCACTGCCTCATGTGCACTGGAAATGCCTGCCTGTTTACCAAATACTAATTTGCCCGGAAATTCTTTACCAACTTCTACACTATCATAGAACAGGATAAAACCAATACTGGACCGTAAGTTTCCAGTCTTATCATCAAAGCTGCCCATTTCCTTGGACTTGTTTCGTGCGTCTGTCACACGCTCACGGCCCAGGCGACTATACTCTGAGATGCTGATCTCAAAGTATCGCTTAATAAAACGCTGTGTCTTTTGTTCAAACTTTTTAGTATCAAGATTTGATGTAACTTTCATTGTACCAAATTACAGGTGTTTCTTATGGTACTGCTATGGTAGTTTGTCCACTTGGCTATAAAAGAAAAAAGCCCCCGAAGGAGCTTTCAATTGATGAGTGCTATTTTTAGGATATGACCTCTGTACCTTCGTTTGGCGCAAATTTGAGAGATCGTTTTTTAAACATTAGATCATGGAGGTATTCTACTGTATGATAGTCCTCGTGGGTTTTTTCCGCTTCTCCGAAGTTCGCAAGATCTTCGATTTTCCGTAACAGATAAAACGCATCATCGTCGAGAGTGTCCGAGAAATTGTACAAAGCTTGAATATTAGCCAGGTAATCCTTCATTTGCCATGACGGGATATGCTTGCGGACCTCCTCCTTGTTAAATAGAACCGTCAGATTCATCATCATGCTCTTGATTGAGAAAGGGCTTACATCCTGCTTCTCAGTGTGCTGATTGAAAAGATTATCAAATGCTTGCTGCCGAATATCAGGCATGTCAATGGTAGCCAGGATCTCAAATAATAAACGCTTTTTGTGCGGCGGAAGCTTAGAGAGACTCAGAGCACACTCAATGTCTTGCAATGGATTCTGTTCTTTTATTTGATGGCACATGTGAAACCTCCTTTCTCTGTTGTGCTGTTAATAACATTTCTGTTTGTGATTTCGGCTCGACCTTCTGGGAGCTGGTTTGTTTTAATTTTGGCAATTCGCATAACTTTTAAAATAAATTATCCTGAAGGCTGCGAATTGCCAAATAACTCTTTTTCAGAGATATGAGAAAACACCGGTCTAAGCGGCTCCTTCAGGAATATTGTGAATGATAATTAAATTGAGTTAGTGATCTCTGTTTAAAGGGTGAAAAATTCTGTTATTTAACAATTCGCACTACTAATTTAGAAACAAAAACAATAGTTCCAAAATTTATTTAATAAACTAACAGCTATGAGTGAAATAATACTACCCAAATTCGTCCTAATTCAGATGCTTCAGGACGCAGCTGAACTTGGCGCGCAAATAGCGCTATCGAAATCCGGCCTCTTAAAGCCCTATTTAAGCAAACAGGATGCCTACCGACTTCACGGGCAAAGCAATGTCGACAGATGGATTAGAGAAGGGCTGCTCACCCCGCGTAAGGATGGCAACGCATCCGCTAAATGGAGGATTGATCGAATTGAACTGGAAGCGATTGCTAAAGCATCGAATCGCCATACGTACACAATGGTGAAAGAAAGGGGATGAGTTCCTCAGGCTTACACTAAGACGATATCGTTAACGGTGAGTTCGTCTTGCAAAATCATCTTTGATTCTGGAAGAGGTTTAATTGAAAGCTTTTTACCTTCAACTTCGGCCTTCTCAAGCAATGCGTAGGTTTTATCGAAAATATTTGACCATATCGTCATCAGCAAATCGGCATACCGATCCACATCGCTACCTGAATAGTCGCGTTTACTGGTGTAATGTTCAAACAGTTTTTTGCCGGTCATAAACGTAAAGGTAAAAGACCACCAGAGGATTTATCTACTCCAGAGTCTTTGAAAGTGATTTGAATCTTCTTATGTCGAATATAAAAGCTAATTCTTTAGTTGCTCGTCTATAAGTTTCTTGAACTCCTCAAGTTTATTATCGGATTCGATAAGCCGTAAAAATTCTATGTTTGATAGAAATATAACTTTATTAGAGGTAGAAGACGCCCTCATAGCCTCAAGATAGGTAGTTTTGGCAAAAGCGCCGGTGGTTGCGATAATTCCGAACTCCGACAGGTTATTTGTATTTTTCAGTTTGTCGTTGAAAATAATAAAATCGTTTTTTCCAACCTTGTAGTCGGGTTTATTTTTGCATTCAATCAATATGTATTTTCCGAACTTGTTTAAAAAGGGGTCCTTAATTTCATTTCTAACTGCCAAGTCGACTTCGTTCCTGGATTTGTCAATCACACGCTTCCTTATCTCCCTGTAACCTAGAGTGCCAAAAATCAATGCGATAAAACGCTCAAACAACACACCTTTTTTGTACGTATCTTTCTCATTCTTGGCCTCCGAATAGTTTTGCAATAAACTGGCATTAAGAAAAGACATATCTTCGGAAAATTTATTTAAATATGTTTTGATTGGCTCTAAAAGCTTATTCGCGGTGTCGGCCGACTTGTCCTCTTTTGAAACGACATCCAAAACTTTCCCTGTCTGTATTATCCCCTTCAGTTTTGTAAAATACTCCTCCCTGTAAGCAGATATAATAACTACCTTGGCGATAGGGTTTATCTCGAAAATCTTTTCAGCGATTGAAATTCCATTCAAACCAATCTTATCCATCCTAATATCGAGAATTGCTAAATTGTAAAACCGATTTTCAATCGCATCGGTTATTGATTCAGCGGTGCTGTAGGCTTCAAAACTAAACTGGGGCAAAGATTCAGAAAGCGATTTCTTTAAACTCTCCGCTTGAAGCTTTTCATCGTCAATTATTAAAATTGTATTTTCCATTATGATTTTATGGGTATCCTAATTACAAACGTTTTTTTCAATACTTCCGTTTCATTTACCCTAAGATAAATTTCTCCTTTGAATTTTTCACACAAATATTTTGCATGATTTAGGCCAATACCGGAACCGCCAGTTGTGCTAAATTTAAAATCGTATATTTTCTCGACATGATCAGGCGAAATTTCGCTACCGTTATCTGAAATCTCGATAAAGAGTGACCCATTTTCAACTCGGCAGGACAATTCTATTCTTTTTTCACCGGTATTACTCTCAACCGCGGTTACAGCATTCATTGCGACATTAATAACCATTTGTAATATTGCTTGGAATGGCAAGTTGATTTCGGTTGCATCATTCATGTCGCATCTGATCACTCCGTGTTCCGTAACCACATCTACTAAGGGTGAAACTAGTATTCTGATCGCGGACATCAGCCTATTAAATTCGAAAACGTCAGTTCCTGAGTGAGGGATAAGTTTTTGAAAATTATCCAGGGTAGTGGACATAGCACTGTTATTGAACTGAATTGCCTCAATTGCATCGGTTGGCATTTCTTCCTTGTAAAGTTCCAGAATACTATTCATATTGATAATGATATTCTTCATGTCGTGCCTTGCAAAATTTGCTAGTAGGTCGTAATGTTTTTCATTTGTTGAATTAATGAGTTCAATTGTCTGTTTCAATTTTTCAAGATCTACTTTATACTCTTGAATCTTTTTAGCTTGAACAACGGGATTAAATTTTGGCTTAGGAAGGTACGGCTTTCGCTTCTGACTCATAGGAGACCTAAATTTTATATGCAGTTTGGTATTTACCAATCCTACAAATTTTATTGTTTAAATCAAAACCTCTTTAATATATAGTAGAGGATAAATTAGAAAAGGTAACGAAACCACTCGGCTCCGTTACCTCGATTACCACTTCAGCTTTTAAAGCTTGCCCATAACAGAAGGGCGGCCTCCTCTCTCTTGCCTCTCCTCCGAAATTTTCTCACCTGCCTTTACGATGTTCTAAGGGCATTTTCATTTCCACTTAGCCGACTTGGAAGACCTCGGATTTAGATAGGGTGTGGTGTGCCTTTACTTTTGGTGATATTGAAAAACACCTAATGGTAATTGGTAAAAATTAATTCACAGAAAACATGCTAAACTCAAGCACACCTATTTCCGAGCTTACTGTAGGTCAGCTAAATGAGCTACTAAGACAAGGGCCCGACACCTATATGGCGACGCCTGAAGCGGCTGCTTACATTCGCAAAAGTCCGGGAGCACTCAGGCAGATTGTTTTTAAAAAGCAAATCCGTTGCAGTAAGAGAGGTACGTCTCTTTACTTCCTAAAAAAAGATCTTGACTCTTGGATGATGGCAGGGATCCGGCCAGTCTCCGAAGAAAACGCCGAGGACATCCTAAAAACAAAAGGAGGATCTCACAAATGAAAAATCCTCCCTTATTAAAATATCTAACTGGTTGGCACCGGGACAAATATAACAATCTAAGTACTATCAAACAAATACTTGATATAGGATTGCTTGGTCCGGATTCCCTCCAAACAACTGGAGGTCAGCATGCGGGATGATAAAATCATATTAACCGCGAAGCAAATAACTCTTAGCCATATGTCCGTGGAGGTTCATCATGATTCTCAGTATATCGGAACTTTCATCGCTGAGCTTGAGGTATGGAAAGATTCAAAAAAACTTAAGAATATCACAGGTGCTGTACTGGAATTGAACCGCCGTAAGGTTGCTCATGCTGTCATACAGCCAAAGGAAGGAGGTGGTTATGGAATTTGATATTTCTCAATTCACAGATATAACTCCTGAACTGGAAATTGCGAAGGACCCTACTGCTCTTTTTTATAGCGCGATTTTAGATCAAACAAAAAATTATCCGCCACCACCACCATTACTTTACTTTTTTCAAAACGGAGAACGATACCCGCACAGAACGAAAAAAAGCTATAGCCTTCAGCAAGGCAGACAAAAATCAAAGAAAACAACCGCATTAGCGATTGAGGTCGCCGCTTATATTAATCCTGTTCAATCCAACGATCCTATCAGATTCGAATGTGTGGAGCCTGGGACTGTTTTGTTTTTCGATAATGAGCAAGGCGAAAGTTACGCTGCCCGGACAATGAAGCTGATACTAAGCTTGGCGGGATTAAAGACCAGCGAAAGCTTAATCTACTGTGATTTGAGAATCTTCACGCCACAGGAAAGACGTTCAATTATTAAAGCAGGTATCGAAGCTACTCCTAATGTCAAATGGGTAATAATTGACGGAATAGTAGACGTGATGGATGATTTTATGAGTGCACCGGAAGGTCAGTTAGTAATTAGCGACTTGCTTCGACTTTGTTCAGAATACGATATACATATTACCGGAGTGCTTCACCAAAATAAATCGGGAGGTAAAGATGCACGTGCTCACGTTGGAAGTATTTCATCTCAAAAATGCGAGGTGGAGGTAATGATTGAGGTTGATGATCAGGACCGTGCACAAAGTATTGTTTCCTGTAAGGAAAGCCGTGACCTTCCTTTTGATGATTTCGCTATAAGGTGGGATAAAGGGTCATTGCCTTGTATAGTCCAGGACTGGCATCCTACTAAGAAATCGGCATCGGGTAAAACAGAAATTTTACTGTGCACTGATATTGCAAAAGAAACCCATGTCGAAATACTGCAAAATGTGTTTAAGGCTGAATCTTCGAAGAAGTATAACAATCTGCTAAGTAGCCTACAAAATCAAATTAACAGTTGGTATGGCTACTCTATTTCGGAGGCTAAGGTCAGAAACTACATTGAATTTTATTTGAATGAAAAGTTACTAGATAAGACTGGAAAAACACCTCACACCAAATACAGTTTAAATGCCACCTAATTGCTACTAATCTACTACTCGGTAATGCGTATTACATATACGCATTCTACCTAGTAAACCAGTAAGCTACTGATTTAATAAATTTTACTGATTCAAACCAGTAAACCAGTAACTAAAAAAACAATTTTCCAATGACTACCCAAGCAAACCAGCTCCTCACATTCATAAGAACTAAGCAGTTCTTTCAGCTCAGGCTCAAAGCAGAGGTTCCAGAGGTTACTCCAACACGCCTAACCACAAAGGATCTCTTAAAATATCCGGCACCTGGATTACTGGATAATCTGGTTAAAAGTGGAGAACTGTTGATCACAACCGGCAAGGGATGGGATGGCCAGCCTATAAGTCTTTACAGCGTAACTAAAGGCGGTACCGTGGATTTCTCGTTAATTGAGAAGCGAGATATCCCCACCGATGACTTGACCGCAACAATGATAAAGCACCTGCAAAACGTTTTACTCCTTGAGGCAGCGGAGAGTACGGACTATTTTAACGTATTCCTTAGGCACAAGAATGCCCGGATAGATCTGTTTGTGACCGTCGATAAGTTTGGCAAACGGTTTCACAGTCCGGTTACCAGTTTCCACAGAACTCACAGACCGAATCTATTGCTTTACGGGCAGCCAACTGCCAGTCTAGATATCGCACAATCACAGCCAACCGTTCTCGCCAAGATACTGCACAAAGCACTTGGAGAGAATGAGTTTAGCACTTGGATTGACCAAGGCCGCGACATTTACGAAATGCTACAGGGTAAGGCTGGACTGGATTGCCGGGATGCTGCAAAAAAGAAATTCTTTGAGATAGCCTTCGCACCAGCATCCAATCAATTGGCAGATATTTTCGGAGATGCTCCATGGATACGCTGGATCAATGAATTCAAACAAACAGATATCCCACAGAACCCTCACGGGAAACACAAGCGCCATTCAAACCTGGCATGGCTTTTACAAAATACTGAGTCTGCAATGATGCGATCTGTATGGCATGCCATGGCTAATGCTGGAATCCCGTTTCTGAGCGTGCATGATGAGGTTATTATTCAGGCCAGTAAAATAGACCGTGCCGAGGCTGTTTTTAATCAGGTATTAGCTAAACACCTCCAAACATTCAAAATTAGCCGCAAAGAGAAGTCTCAGGATGATATCATCACTCAGATGAATAACCACGACACAATAGAACCAAGGTCGCTTATATCGCCTTATTTCAAGCCGAAAGAGATAGCCGAAATCGTGTCTTCATTATGGGACTTAAATTTCCCGGACGTAACAATCCCGAAAACTCCAATCCGCCTAGATCTCTGTACGCTCATAAGCGATCCCGAAGAGTTTTACAAAAGCCACCTGTCCATATGTGAGCGGAATAATGGTAACCGGACATTCCGACCGTACTTCGACAGGCTTAAAATATTTTTTGAAATAATCACTACACCGAAAAGCACATAATAAAAAGCTTAGAAATAAATTAAGCAATAATGCTTAACGGAGCTAGGTGGTTTCGTTACTTTTTTTAATTCCCAAGTAAATCAAATTTTAATGATTTCAATCTGGTGCCCTAAATCAATATATTTGTACAATTACGGGAGCATGTTAGCAAATAGTTTGCAAATGTAACTTTGACACTATGTTAACTACCTGAATCACAACGATTAATAACATGTTTGAAAATCTACAGGACAAATTAGACAGAGCATTTAAAGTTCTTAAAGGGCAGGGAAGTATAACGGAGATCAACGTGGCAGAAACCATGAAAGAGATCCGAAAAGCACTTCTGGATGCCGACGTTAACTATAAAACTGCAAAAGCTTTTACCGATCAGGTACGAGAAAAAGCATTAGGGCAGAATGTATTAACAAGCATTTCTCCCGGGCAGCTGCTCACCAAAATCATGAACGATGAGCTTACCGGGTTAATGGGCGGCGAAGTTGCCGACCTTAACATTTCCGCTAATCCTTCTGTTATCCTTATAGCCGGACTAAATGGTGCCGGTAAAACCACGTTTTCTGGAAAACTGGCCAATTATTTAAAAACCCAGAAAGGAAAAAAACCTCTTTTAGTTGCCGGAGATGTATATCGTCCTGCTGCTATTGACCAGCTTGAGATACTGGCAGGTCAGATTGGTGTGGCAGTTTATACCGACCGGGAGTCTAAAGATCCTATTGCAATAGCACAGGCCGGTATTGCTGAAGCTAAGAGAAACGGAAACAATGTGGTGATCATTGATACAGCGGGTCGTTTGTCTATTGATGAGGCCATGATGGATGAAATTTCCAGGGTAAAATCAAGCACAAATCCAAACGAAATACTCTTTGTTGTTGATGCCATGACCGGTCAGGATGCCGTAAATACTGCAAAAGTATTTAATGACAGGCTTGACTTTAGCGGTGTTGTTTTAACCAAATTAGATGGTGATACCCGCGGCGGGGCAGCCTTATCCATCAAATCTGTAGTTAATAAGCCTATCAAATTTATTGGTACAGGCGAAAAGATGGAGGCCCTGGACGTATTTTATCCGGATCGTATGGCATCCCGTATCCTTGGGATGGGTGATGTGATATCATTAGTTGAGCGTGCTCAACAGCAATTTGACGAAAAAGAAGCCGCAGAACTGCAAAAGAAGATCCGTAAAAATAAATTTGATTTTAATGATTTTATCGGCCAGATACAACAGATCAAAAAAATGGGTAATATGAAAGATCTGATGGGGATGATACCGGGAGTTGGGAAGGCTGTTAAAGATATGGATATCGACGACAATGCCTTTAAACCTATTGAGGCTATAATTCATTCAATGACTCCGCATGAACGTGAAAATCCGGATGTAATTAATCAAAACCGGCGAATGAGGATAGCTAAAGGATCAGGAACTAACATTCAGGAAGTAAATAAACTCATTAAACAGTTTGACGATATGCGTAAAGTAATGAAGCAGTTCAGCAACCCTGCTGCTGCTGCCAAAATGATGAAAGGGATGCCTAAAATGCCTTTCGGTAAATAATAAACCTATAAGGTCTTCAAAACCTTATAGGTTTGGCAGAGGAAATTGTTACTTTAGGACAAAGTAACCTCCCTATGCCTGTTAAAACCTACGCCAGCGCTGTTTATGGTATTGAAGCCACTACAATTACTATTGAAGTTAACATCAGCAGCGGAACTAAATACTTTATAGTTGGCCTGCCGGATAATGCTGTAAAGGAAAGCATGCTCAGGGTTGAGGCCGCTATAACGACTTCGGGATACCGGATGCCCCGGCAAAAAATTGTGGTCAACCTTGCTCCGGCAGATATCCGTAAAGAAGGATCAGCTTATGACCTTGCCATCGCAATAGGTATCCTGGCAGCATCCGGACAGGTAGAGAGCGCCCTGCTTGAGAAATATGTAATTCTTGGCGAAGTCTCTCTGGATGGTGGCTTACAGCCCGTTAAAGGCGCATTACCCATTGCTATACAAGCCCGTAAAGAAGGATTTGAAGGAGTTATTATCCCCACGCAAAACGCACGTGAGGCTGCAATAGTAACTGGCATTGCTGTTTATGGCGTTGATAATCTAAAAGATGTAATTGCTTTTTTCAATAAGGGAGAAAAGCCGCAAGTCACCGTTGTTGACACCCGCGAGGAATTTTTTAATAACATCAATAATTACGAAAGCGACTTCTCCGATGTAAAAGGGCAGGAAAATATTAAAAGAGCGTTGGAGATTGCGGCTGCGGGTGGTCATAACGTCATTCTTATTGGTCCGCCTGGTTCGGGGAAAACGATGCTGGCCAAGCGCCTGCCAACCATTCTTCCACCTTTAGATCTGTACGAAGCATTAGATACCACCAAGATCCATTCTGTGGCCGGTAAACTGGCTGCGTCAGATTCATTAATGACCGTCAGGCCTTTCCGTTCGCCGCATCATACGATAAGCGATGTAGCCCTGGTTGGCGGAGGTGCAAATCCGCAGCCCGGAGAAATATCATTAGCTCATAACGGAGTGTTATTTCTGGATGAGCTTCCTGAATTTAAAAGAGCCGTTCTTGAAGTGATGCGCCAGCCGCTGGAAGAACGCAGGATCACTATCTCCAGGGCAAGATTTAGTGTCGATTATCCCGCTAGTTTTATGCTCATAGCATCCATGAACCCATGCCCCTGCGGATTTTATAACCATCCTGAAAAAGAGTGTATGTGCGGTCCTGGTGTGGTTCAAAAATATCTCAGCAGGGTATCAGGGCCTTTGCTTGACCGTATTGACCTTCATGTTGAAGTTACACCGGTTAATTTCTCAGAACTGGCATCAGAACGAAGTACAGAAAAAAGCGGCGTGATAAGGGAACGTGTTATTAAGGCCCGCGATATTCAAATCAAGCGGTTTACAGATAAGCCTGACGTTTTTAGTAATGCGCAAATGAGCCCTAAAACCGTGCGTGATATTTGCCTGATTAATGAGGCCGGACAGATGCTGCTTAAAAAAGCAATGGAAAAGCTTGGTTTATCTGCCCGGGCGTACGACCGTATCCTGAAAGTTGCACGAACGATCGCCGACCTTGCAGAAAGTGAGGAAATCAAGATTGAACATTTAGCAGAGGCTATACATTACCGAAGCCTGGATAGAGAGGGTTGGGCGGGGTAAGGTACATCACGCGAGGAAGACCACGCTAAATGCGGCTTACTTGTAGAATCCACTTCGACAATTAGTAACAGGCAAAATGAATAACACAAGAATATTTAACCTCTTTTGCATAGAAACTTTCAAGAACCACGTGTACCTTCAGCCGGCATAACTTAAACCTGCTGTTATAGGATGTTTATTTTGTAACTTTTGAAGTTCGGACAGCGAAAAGTTCTGTGGTATTTAAAACCTTTTTAAAACTGAGTTTCCTTAGTCCAGCCTTTTAGGGGGTTAATACATTTAAGAATTTAGTCAGAGCTACGAAGTCGGTATCATCGATATCAATTCCCTTTGTAATCTGTTCTGAAGCTAACCAAGTTTCTATCGGGATTATTTCTTCGTTAATAAATTTTAGTTTCAAAAGGACTTGGGTGTGGGATATCTGTAATTGTTCTTCTGACAGTCTGGAGATTTTCTTCAGGCGCTCCCAATGAGTTTGTATTTCATGTCGCATGTAGTTACAACTGTAGAACTGGAATTGCTTATCTGAATTGAACAAAAGGTCGCCAATGGTACCATTTGAATTTAGAAGTGCACTAAAAATAATGTTGGTGTCAACGACAACCTTCATTTAACAAGGCGGCTTTTGTTTTTTTTCCACCAACCTTCCTTGGCTTCATTAGATAAAGCATCAACGTCAGATTGTTTTGCTTTGGATTTTGCAGTCGCTTCCTTGTATGTCAAATAGTCAACCAAATTTTGGAGTCCGGTGGTGTCCACATAGGAAGGAAGCCTGATAATAACCTCTTTACTAGTCCTTTCAATTATCATGTCGCATATATTTACTATTTCGAAGTTACGATTTTTTTGGCGTCAAATTATCATGGGTATAGGATTTCGTGAAATGCCCTATATCGGGCTCCCGCGAAGTTCGCCTGAGCGAATGAGTGCATCATACCGCGTAGGGAGCCCGATGTACAAAAGAGCGAAGCGAATTTTGTACATCGTTTTGCGGGTTAAAGGTGTGCCGGAATTAATAGCACTTCCGTTGTCGTATAGTACTAAAGTAGTTAAAAAGCAGAACAGGTCGAATAGCACGTCAGCCGGCATAACTTGAACCCGCTGTTATGTGCAGGTTATTTCAATGTTGATTTTTCTTTTTCTGCTATAATAAGTTCTGCAACATCATTTGGGATTGATACTGCTTTGTCTGCCAAATCAAAATATTTTTGTTTCAAGTCATTAAGAATTGTCATTCCAAATTTATTAGCTATATTATATTTGTCATCATTAATGGAATCAAGTATTCTTTGCCGCGAATCCTGATCAATCTTATTCCAGACACTTGGTTTTATAAACCAATGGTCAGAACCGTGAATCATACAGTTTTCAATTGCATTCATCATTAGAAGTGGATTTTCAAACTGTCGCATAAATAGCTTGAGTGCGTTAGTATGCTTTTCGAGCGTAGAAAAAAATAAGTAAGTATTGTCAGTTCGCGGGAGTATATTCATTATAATATCTACATTTTTCTTATAATAAAAGTTAGCTTTTCCTGCTAATGCAACCGGAATTTGTTGATTAAAGGTCATTGCGACATAAGCAATTTTCTGAAATTTCCTTTTCTTTAAATCGTTCAATACAGCATCACGATAAGGATATAAAAAATCTTTCAAATTACTATCAATTAATTTAACCTGTCGTTTTGTATATTTTAATCTTCTGTCATTACTTTTTACTTTGAAATTTTTTAATTCTAATGTTGGAGTGTTTAAAGTTTCTTCGTCAAGATTTGCGATTATAGCATCGGTCATCATTTTGTCGCGAAATTCGATATACCTCTTTTGAATATTTTCTAAAGATTTTTTTTGATATTCGTTGATTACAATTTCTCGGCAAACTGTCCTATAAAGTTGTAAACCCATATGCTCGCCAGTCTTATAATCTTTTTGATTTTCAAATTCGCTGAAAAGGCTTTCGTGTTCTAAGCAATATCCTGGAAAGGTTGAAGCTTCGTTAACACCTACTGAAAGCATTTCCATTTCTCCTGTCTTGCCATTGAAATTCGGAGTCAAAATATGATTATTTTCTGCAAGTTCTTTAATCGAACCTGACTTTTGTATTGTATGGGACTTCTCGATACTTTTCTTCTCACAACGAATGACTATACATTTCTGATTCTTTTTCCAGTTTTTTAATTCTTTAGGCTCGCTATATTGATATTTCAGACGTTCAAGTTCGTTTTCAAAAATAAAATCTGGGTTAGATTGAAAATCTTCCAAAGCTTTGTCAACAGCAGCATTTATTTTATCAAGCAATTTTTTGTCCATAAATATTCTTCATCGGTTTTTAGAACTTGTGCCTAACACGTAAATATACGCAACTGCTATTTATTTACAAATACGAGTAAATATAAATAACTTACTGATAGACAACATGTTATAGTTTCGTTTTAAATTGTTAAACAAATTAACCAAAATCAAAGTCAATATAAAAACCGCAATCAGATATCCAGTTTATCTAACGGACTTTCAATTCTTAGATCATTTATCTATGCACAAGTTCCCTCTGTTCTTCTTGCCATGCATACTTACGCCAGGTAATTATAATTGCAATCCCGCTTTAAAGATTTACAATTGTATTACACGCAATTAAACTAATCAGCGAAGAATACCGTAGTTATCAGTGTGAAAGATTATTTGAAATATATATTATCGGTTTTTGTGCTTTTTGTTTTCTTTTCGTGCAATGCTCAATCATCAAAAAATAAAAATACTGCAATAAAATTAACCCCTCCTGTCGGCAAGGCCATAGCTGTATTTGCTGAAGGATGCTTTTGGTGCTCTGAACACATTTTTGAAGACCTTGCCGGGGTAGACAGCGCTGTATCTGGTTATACTGGAGGAAAAACCAAAAATCCGACCTACGAAGAAGTTTGCAGGGAAAACACCGGTCATGCTGAAGCGGTACTGGTTTATTATAATCCTAAAATAATTAGCTACGATAATCTATTGGAGGTTTTCTTCACTTCACATGATCCAACTACATTAAACCGCCAGGGACCTGATGTAGGTACTTCTTACCGCTCCGCAATTTTTTATAACAACGATAAGGAATTAGAAAGTGCAAAAAATGCTGTTCGAAAGTTTAGTAAATCTAATAAAAACCCTATTGTAACTCAATTAGGTAAACTCACTGCTTTTTACCGGGCAGAAGATGAACATCAAAATTATGTATTATATAATCCGTCGAGTTCTTACGTAAAAAATGTGTCACTCCCCAGGTTCCAGGCATTTAAAAGAACCTGTAAATTGAAATTTAAAAAACAATAGGCGGTAATCATTACTTTTGCCGGTAATGGACTACCAGGTTTATACCTTAGAAAACGGTATACGAGTTTTATATAAGCCTTTTTCTTCAGGAATTTCGCATGCCTGTATTATTGTAAATGCAGGCTCTCGCGATGAAATGCCCGGAAAAAGTGGTCTAGCTCATTTTATAGAGCACCTTCTGTTTAAACGTACTGCCAGACGATCTACAAACCAGATACTTAACCGGCTTGAACTGGTTGGAGCTGATTTAAATGCATATACAACTAAGGAGTACACCTGCATACATGCTTCGTTCTTAAACAAGCACCTGGAACGATCTTTAGATTTGTTTGAGGATATCCTGTTCCATTCCGTTTTTCCTGAGGATGAAATGGAGAAAGAAAAAGGTGTAATCCTAGATGAAATTGCATCGTATGAAGACCAGCCTGAAGAAGCCATACAGGATGTTTTTGAAGAACTCATTTTTGGCGGGCATCCTTTAGGAGACAACATTCTCGGCACCAGGGAATCTGTAATGGCGTTGACACGCGATGATATTCTTAATTTTATACAAGGTAATTATCGCACAGACGAAATAATTGTTGGTGTTATTGGCGACTATGATTTTAAGAAAGTAACGCGGCTTACTGAGAAAATATTTGGGGGACTGCCGGCTAATCGGTCTGTAAGGCCTAGGTTAGGCGTTAACTCATATTTTCCTTTAAAAAAGTGTATCCCGAAACCTATATCTCAAACTCATTGCGTAATTGGTAACCGGGCCTATGATTTTGACCATCAAAATAAAGTTGGTCTATTGCTTCTAAATAATTTGCTTGGAGGTAATGGAATGAGCTCACGGCTGAACCTGCAGTTAAGGGAGAAGTATGGGATAGCTTATACGATCGAATCGAACTATACCCCTTTTAGCGATACAGGTATTTTTTCTATCTATTTTGGAACTGATACGGGCAAAACGGAAAAGGCACTAAAAATACTTCACAGAGAATTAAAAAAAGTCAGAGAAATTGAATTAGGCACCTTACAGCTCCACCAGGCCAAGCAAAAATTTATAGGCCAGATAGCTTTAGGTGAAGAGAACCGGATGGGCCTGATTATTTCTATGTGCAAAAGCCTGATCGATTATGGTAAAGTAGATACACTTGAAGAGATCTTCGATAAAATAAATGGCGTTTCTGCTTCTGGGCTTCTGGAAATTGCTAACGAGATCTTTGATCCGTTACAGCTAACCACGCTTTTGTTTGATGTACAGGATTAACCTGTCTGTTAAAAATTGTATTTTTGCGCTATGAGACTACCTGTCATCGCATACGGCGATCCTGTTTTGCGTAAAAAAGCTGCTGATATTGACTCTGATCATCCGGCACTGAGCGATCTGATAGATAATATGTTTGAAACGATGTACGGAGCCAATGGCGTTGGGCTTGCAGCGCCGCAGGTAGGAAAATCGATCCGGCTGTTTATTGTTGACGCCACTCCATATGCAGACGACGACGTAGTATTAGCCAGCTTCAAAAAGGTGTTTATTAATGCCCGCGTAATAGAAGAAACAGGCGATAAATGGGATTTTAATGAAGGATGTTTAAGTATTCCTGACATACGGGAAGATGTAAGTCGCCGTGATACGGTAACCCTATCTTACTATGATGAAAAATGGAATAAACATGAAGAAACTTTTTCAGGGCTTGCTGCACGTATAATTCAGCATGAATATGATCATATTGAAGGAAAGCTTTTTACAGATAAATTGAGTCCGTTAAGACGGGCGATGCTTAAAAGCCGATTAGAATCTATCTCTAAAGGAAATGTTAAGGTAGAATATAAAATGAAGTTTCCGGCTCTGAAAACTGGCAAAAAGCGTTAATTAATTCCCGGCCCGGCTTTTATCACCTTCCATAATTTGCTGCAGCAACGCACCCCAGGCAAACGGGTTTAATAATGGATTTGCCATTCGCTGATTCATGTTCTTGTTTACAAGAGAAATATGGTTGTTCTGGAATGAATAGCTTTGCATCTCACGCCCGTCGCGCCCTAAATTGGCAGACATGGTAAGTATTGCTTCACGCGATACATTTTTCTTTGCAATCTCCAAATCATCATCAGCAAACTTCATGGTAAGGAATTCTTTTTTAAAGTCATCCACGCTGGACCAGGGATAAACGCGTACTACCGGAAGATGTATAACATCGGGTTTAAGACTAATAATAACCGTGTATTTAGGTTCTGATAAACCAGATGGAATAGTAATAATCTGTCTTTTATAACCCACCGCACTAAAAGTCATCGCATCACCCTCATGTGCAACAAATGAAAAATAACCTTTATAATTGGCTGAAAATGTCTGATTATTTACCGTATTGTTGGTTATAGTTACGTAGGGAACAACCGAATTAGAATCCGTATTGTAAATTACTCCTGAAAACTGTACCAGCTTACCCATGGGTTTTTGTGAGAAACCCTGAAAGGCAGATAAAAGAATTAAAAGTAAGAAGCCGAAGCGCATCATATTCAAAGCTAATCAAAAATCGTGCAGCACGTAGTTAAATATTGTTAAAACTATGGTACTAAACGCTAAGTCCGTGCCAATATTTTGCAGCTACCCGATGCGTTCGGGCATTACCGCCTTCGGGTCATCTATATCGGTCAGATTTACTGCTTCAACAGATACAATTTCAGGAACTGCTTTCATTATAGCCTGTTCAATACCGGCCTTTAATGTCATAATACTCATAGGGCATGAGCCACAAGCACCTAACATCTTTAAACGAACAATATTGTCAGATGTGATCTCTAATACAGATACATTGCCTCCATCTGCTTCCAGGTAAGGACGAATAGTATCCAGCGCTTTTTCTACCCGGTTAATTAAATCCATGTTAAATATTTATATAAAGTTACTATTAATCTGTTAACTTATTGCTGAAGCAGGTCATGGTAAAGAATTTTGTATTGCAACTTGTTGGGCCACACGCTTTGCCATACTCATAAAAGCGTCTGACATAGGATTGTTCTTTTGCAGGATCACCGGCTCGCCGGCATCACCCGCGTCGCTGATGCTTTTTACCAACGGTATTTCTCCTAAAAATGGCACATTAAACTGCTGAGCAAGTTTTTTACCACCATTTTCTCCAAATATGTAATATTTACTGTCAGGTAATTCTGCCGGAGTAAAATAAGCCATATTCTCTACTATACCCAATAACGGAACATTGATGGAATCCATTAAAAACATTCCTATGCCCTTTCTGGCATCCGCCAATGCTACATTTTGCGGCGTAGTAACAATCACTGCCCCGCTAATTGGAAAACCCTGCGTTAAAGTAATATGAATATCGCCGGTTCCGGGAGGAAGATCGATTACCAGGTAATCCAGGTCACCCCAATCTGCATCATTAAATAGTTGTTTTACCGCATTTGATACCATCGGGCCCCTCCACGGAACGGGCTGGTCAGGATCAGTAAAAAAACCTATGGACAGTAATTTTATACCATACTTTTCAATGGGCTCAATTTTAGTTTTCCCTTCGGGAGTCTGGCTGGCTTTCGGCTTAGCACCTTCCAAACCAAACATAATAGGGATGGATGGTCCGTAAATATCTGCATCAATAAGCCCAGTTTTAGCACCGTTCATTGCAAGGCCAATAGCCAGGTTAACGGCTACAGTAGATTTTCCTACCCCTCCTTTACCTGAAGCAACTGCAATAATATTTTTAATATTTGGAAATTGTTGATTTTGCCTGGTTGTAACTCTCGAAGTCATTAAAATCTCCACTTGGGCGTCGGAACTGATAAAATGTTTTATAGCATTTCTGCAGGCATTTTCTATAAGGGCTTTCAGGGGGCAGGCTGGTGTGGTCAAAATCACCGAAAACCGCACGCTGTTCCCTTCGATCCGGATATCTTCAATCATGTTTAATGTTACCAGATCTTTTTTTAAATCGGGCTCTTCAACATGGCTTAAAGCAGCTAATACTTGTTCTTTTGATATCATTGAAACTGTTCTCCAATCGTATTGTTAAACACAAAATTACGAAACCGTGCCCATAACTTCGTTTCTATTCAGGTTATATAGATATTTGCATGGCACTAAACCAGTACTGCAAACGTTGAATTTCCATAAAAACCAGTGATGAACAAAGTGCTTTCGAGATTAAAGAGTATCCCAAATAAGTATTTTAAAGTTGCCGGAATCGTACTTCTTTCCTTAGTAATGCTTGTTTTAATCGGCGGTGCTATTGCTTTCAGCAAACGTGGCGCCCTGCTTGAAAAAACTGTTAACAGAGCGGTGTTAAAAGCTAAAAGGGATTATAATTTAAATGTAAAAATCAAAAATGCCCACTTTACCGGACTAAGCTCAGTAGGCTTTGATGAGATTATCGTAGTTCCTGAAAATCGGGATAGTCTTGCCTATTTAAAGAATTTAGAAATAGAAGTAAAATTGTTCCCCCTTATTTTTGGCAATGTTAAACTTGCAGGCTTATCTATGAGGAATAGCAGGGTTACTCTTATCAAACGCAATCACCTCAGGAACTATGATTTCCTATTCCGAAAGAAGGGCACTGATACTACTAATCGTAAACGTATTGATCTTTCTGTTTTAGCAGGCAACCTGATGGATCAGTTATTATATAAAATACCGGATAACATGGATGTCCGGAATTTTGAGATAAGCCTGGCGGATGACACCAATAAAGTTAGTTTACATACTTCGGAAGCTATTATTAATGAGGGTGCGCTAAAATCCAATATAAAAGTAAACGGTGCTGAATCTGTTTGGCATGTTGACGGTGAAGTAGATGCAGGAGATCAGCAGCTTGATTTGATGCTGTATGCAGAAGGCAAAAAGGTTGAATTGCCTTATCTTGAAAAACGCTTTGGTTTAAAACTGAATTTTGATACGGTTAGAACGCAGCTTAAAGAAGTAAAACACAGCGGACGAAAACTAAAAATCAAAGGTTCCTGGCAAGTACGAAACTTATTGGTCAATCATCCCAAAATCGCTTCAAATAATATCATAATTCCAGAAGCAGCAATTGATGCTGACGTATCTGTAGGAGAAAATTTTGTTTCTGTGGATAGCTCTTCTGTAATCCATCTTAAAAAAATAAAAGCACACCCATTTATTAAATACACACTTTATCCTAAAAAAATCTATGAACTAAAGCTTCATACGGATGAGGTTAATGCTCAGCAACTTTTTGATGCGTTTCCACAAGGTTTGTTCGAGTCTTTGGAAGGGATTAAAGTGACCGGTAATTTACAGTATGATTTTGCTATGCACCTGGATACCTCCAAACCTGATAGTGTAAAACTAAATTCTCAATTAAATCAGAAAGGCTTCAGGGTATTACGATGGGGAAAAAACAACCTTAGTAAAATAAACAGCCCTTTTGTATATACCCCTTTTGAGTATGGAAAACCTGTACGTAATATTATAGTAGGCCCGCAAAACTCAAACTATGTACCCATAAATCAAATATCGCCATACTTGCGAAATGCTGTATTAACCGCCGAAGACCCTTCGTTTTACCGGCACAAAGGCTTTGTACAGGAATCATTCAGAAAATCTATAGCTACAAATTTTAAAGAAAAGGATTTTAAACGAGGAGGCAGTACCATTTCTATGCAATTGGTTAAAAACGTGTTTCTAAGCAGAAAAAAACACATTGCCAGAAAAGTTGAAGAAATTCTTATTGTCTGGATAATGGAAAATACAGCGGTATCTAATAAACAGCGGATGTTTGAAGTATACCTGAACCTCATTGAATGGGGCAGAAATGTTTATGGCATTGGAGAAGCGGCAAATTATTATTTTGGAAAGCATCCTTCAGAACTTAATCTGGGAGAAAGTATTTTCCTGGCGAGCATTGTTCCAAGACCAAAATCCGGGATGTATTTTTTTGAAGCAGATGGTACCTTAAGAACCCGTTTAAGAGGATACTTTAGATTAATCGGGAGGTTAATGGAACGCCGGGGTTTCGCACGGGCCGATTCGAATGTTTACGGATTTTATGCAGTACGTTTAAAAGAGAGTTTAAGAACGTATGTGGTTCCGATAGATTCGGTATCTGCTGATAGCCTGTTCATTGAGGAAGATCAGCCAGTCGAAAAGAGCGAAAACCTGCTTCAAAGAATTTTCGGAAGACCCAAAGCCGATTCTGTAAAAGCTAAAGATCCGGCTGGTAAACCACGAACCACACCTTTAGATACTGTTAAAACCCCTGCTGAATTACGGCGGGACCGACGTGAACAAAGAAAACTGGAGCGGGAATTAAATAAAAAAGCCGGTAATTAACAGGTGTATATTTAACTTGGAGTGCCCTTAAATAATTTAAATTTATTTAGATGAAAATCCAGATCGACGATAAAGAATTTGAGCTTCTGCTATCTTATGAACAGATAAAAAAGCGTATACGGTTTATAGGTATACAGTTAAATGTAGATTATGAAAATCTTGTACCTGTTTTTATTGGCGTACTTAACGGAAGTTTTATTTTTCTCGCCGACTTAATGAAGGAAATTGAGATTTCATCCGAGGTAACATTTGTTAAATTATCGTCTTATAAAGGAGATAAGAGCTCAGGTACAATAACACCCGAACTTGCCCTGACCATGGATCTTAAAGACCGCGATATCATAATAGTGGAAGACATTGTTGATACAGGCTTAACCTTAGAATACCTCTTGGAATTGGTTAAAAAGCAAGGTCCGGCATCCATAAATGTTTGCACTCTTCTTCTTAAACCAAATTCAATACAAAAAGAATTAGTAGATATTAAATATGCCGGGTTTGAAATACCTGATGATTTTGTTGTAGGTTATGGCCTGGATTACAAAGGGTTAGGCCGGAATTTGAAAGATATTTTCAGAGCAGTACATATTCCATCAGAAACATAAGCGGGATTTTAGCACTTTTGTATCCAGTTAACTTCATATTTTAATAATCATGACCATACATAAAGAAGGATATACCAGTTTAGCACTCACCATCCTTTTTATTTTTATTATTAATTCAGTCGTGCAGTTTTATTTCCCTGGAAATGAATTAGTGCTATGGTTAGTATATATCATCTCTTTTGTGCTGTTTATTATTATTCTGCAATTCTTCAGGAGTCCGAAAAGAAATATAACCGTAAATGAAAGGGTTATTTTATGTCCTGCTGATGGAAAAGTAGTGGTTATTGAAGAGACAGATGAAACTGAATATTTAAAAGACAGACGATTACAAGTCTCTATTTTTATGTCGCCCGTTAATGTGCATGTTAACAGGAATCCTATTTCAGGGATAGTTAAATACTTTAAATATAATCCGGGTAAATATTTGGTGGCATGGAACCCAAAATCTTCTACAGATAATGAGCGTACTACGGTAGTTGTAGAAAATAATCAGGGTATACCCGTACTTTTCAGGCAAATTGCAGGTGCATTAGCCCGCCGTATCGTTTGGTATGTAAAAGAGAATGATGAAGTTATGCAAGGTGAAGAATTTGGATTTATTAAATTCGGTTCACGTGTAGATGTCTTTTTACCGCTGGGAACTGAAGTAAAGGTTAATATTGGTGATGTGGTTACCGGAGGAGTCACCGTATTAGGTGAATTCAAATCAGCATAAAAAAAGTCCCCAATATGTTTAAAGACATACCCGGGACTGTTTTTATGTGAGAATTTAAAAAATCTTATATCCAAGACTTAAGTGCCATAGATTTTGTTTTTGGTCATAACGCTCACTGCGGCTTATGTTAGACAGACCAGCTTCATAACGTGCATCAACAGACAGCTTGCCCAGATCTACGCCGGCCCCTGCTTGAGCAGCCCAGGTTTGTTTCTTATAATCTCTAAAACCTGTTGCCTGGTTGTAAGCTGAATTGAAGTTGGTTTCTTCATCAATAATAAAAGACAACACAGGCCCTGCCATAAAACGCACATTTAAGCTTGGCGGGCCTATCTTTGTTCCCAAAAGCACAGGGATGTCCAACGTGGTGAACTTCACTTCACCATCTGCCTGAACTTCTGTTCCATTGTCTTGCGTTATTCTTGAAAATTTGTTCCCTTTACTTCCAAGATAGGCTTCTGGTTGAACGTACAGGCCTAATCCGCCAAAGCGGGCCCAGGCACCAACCAGATATCCAGTGGTATTTTCTTCTGTTGCAAAATCAGATTTTAATTTGGCCACATTCAATCCGGCTTTAATTCCCAGTGTAAAAGAGGGTAGTTGTCCAAATGCCGCAGTAGTTGCAATAAACAGGCAGCTTATTAAAATGGTTCTTTTCATAGTGTTAAAATTTAGTGTGTATCACGTATAATTTATATTCAAAGGTATTGTTGGGGTGGTTATAAAACAAGTTTAAAGATAGACGCTAAATTAGTAGCTTTGTAACAAAGAATTTTATGGCAGAAATCACTATCAGTAAAGAAGATTGGAGCTTTTTGAAAATAAAAGTTCAGCGTAAATACAATCATCTAACAGACGAAGATCTTGCGTATGAACCCGGACAAGAGGAGGAGCTAATTGCCCGGCTAATGGAGCGGTTAAGACGTAATCGTGAATATGTTGTTTTTACGCTTAAAAAGAGCTTAATTAACCTGGAAAACAACAGGGTATAAATAAAATGTAAATTTTATTTACCTTTTTTCATTGCACGTATAACATTACAGTCACTTTTTCGTATTTTAGATTGTAATATGTCCAATACATGACTAAGAACAATCGCTTTCAAATTTCAATCAGACGCTGTATAGTAATTTGTGCTGTCGCGATTGGATCTCTCTCTCTCGCTTTTTCAGAAGATCTTTTCCAGGTTTCCAAGAATCTCGACATTTTTGCTTCGGTATTTAAAGAATTAAATATCAATTATGTAGATGAGGTAAATTCGTCTAGGTTAATTAAAACCGGCATTGATGCCATGCTTAATGATCTTGATCCTTACACCGAATATGTTCAGGAATCTGATATTGAAGATTACAGGATGAAATATGTAAGCACTCAATATGGAGGTATTGGGGCAACAGTACTAAATCGGAATAATAAAGTTATTATCACTGACCCTTATGAAGGGTTCCCTGCACAAAAAGCTGATGTACGCGCGGGTGATGAAATAGTGGAAATTAATGGAATAAAAGTTAAACAGAAAAATAACGAACAAGTCAGCCAGCTATTAAAGGGTCCTAAAGGAACTCCGGTAAAGCTATTGTTACTACGGAACGGCAATAACAAGCCCCTGGAGAAGAACATCTTAAGAGAAGACATTAAGCAGCCTAATGTATCTTATTACGGAATGCTTGCGAACAATGTAGGCTACATTAAGCTCGATAAATTTCTTGAAAATTCAGGTCAGAAAGTTCGGGATGCGCTCACTGAACTACGTAAAAATAATTTGAACGGTTTGGTTTTAGACCTGCGTAATAATGGCGGCGGCATTTTGCAGGAAGCGGTTAAAATAGTTAATCTTTTTGTTGAAAAAGACATCCTGGTGGTTGTTCAAAAAGGCAGAAACCGGGAAAAAACTATAAATTATAAAACATCAAATTTACCTCTTGAACCATCTCTGCCATTGGTGGTATTAATTAACAACCGTTCTGCTTCTGCGTCAGAAATTGTAGCAGGCTCATTGCAGGACCTGGATCGTGCGGTAATAATAGGGCAGCGAAGTTTTGGAAAAGGATTGGTTCAGCAAACGTTTAATTTGCCATACAATAGTCTTGTTAAAGTTACTGTTGCAAAATATTACACATCATCTGGAAGATGTATACAAGCGATGGATTACACACACCGAACCCCGGAAGGGAATGTGGAAAAAATTGCTGATTCAGTAATTTCAGAATATAAAACCCGTGGAGGACGCTCTGTTTATAATGGCAGTGGTATTTACCCAGACTTTTTTGTTAAGCCTTTAAAATATAATCAGATAACACAGGTTCTGGCAAACAAGTTTTTCATTTTTGATTATGCAACCCGCTATCGTAATAGTAAACCAGCTATAAATTTAAAAGAGTTTAAACTGACGGATGCTGAGTATGCCGATTTTGTTAATTATTTATCTGATAAGGATTACAATTATTTTACTCGGACTGAAAAACTTTTGAATGATCTTAAAGCTGAGGCTGAAAAAGAACAAAAGCTGCCTGAGATAAAATCAGAATTCGAGGGGCTAAAATCAAAGATTTCATTTAATAAGAAAAACGACCTCACACAATTTAAAGGTGAAATTCAACGAATACTGGAAGCAGAAATCATATCAAAATATTATTTTGATAAAGGGCGCCTGGAAAGTAATTTTAGGCATGATGAAGATATGGCAAAGGCATTGATCGTTATAGGGGATAAAAGTATGCTGGCATCCGTGCTTGATGGAACAGGCAGCTATAAAAGCATTGGTAAGCCCGTTGATGCTTTTTCTGCTAATGCTGCATCGCAAAATAGTCCGGCCGGGTATGCTCCCAGGTAATTGGCATCATATGTTTTAGGTTAAGAATACTTAATTATAATAATTATTCTAGCAAACATCGCGATATCAATTAGGGTTATGCACTCATCAAAATTATAATCAAATAACGCTTTGCTATACTAGTGTGAGCTAGAACTTTCACCTCAGCAATTGCCCAAAATTATACGTTGAAGTTTAAATTATCAGCTGAAAACGCCTTGTATTTAATCTTACTTTTAGCAAAATTTATCTGACGACTGACATTAGCCTTAATAATTACTAAAGCGTAAAATATTTATTACTTATCTACCAATCTATTCAATGAAAAGACTATTGATACTTTTTGCTGTGTGGACAGTTTCATGCAGTGTGTTTGCGCAAAATAAATTCACCGCCTTGATAAAGGATTCCAAAACATCCAAACCGTTGATCGGTGCCACTGTAGAGTTTACAGATTTAAAATTAACAGCTGTGTCCAATTCCGGGGGGGAGGTAAGTATTTCAGATATCCCTAATGGGAAACAACTGGTAGAAGTACGATATCTGGGTTATCAAACTAAACGTGAATCCATTATATTCCCGCTAACAGCAAGTGCTCCTATAACCTTTTTGTTGGAAGAAGCTGAAGAAGAAGAGCTCGATGAGGTAGTGATATCAACTACCCGCAGCAGCAGAACCATTGCCAATATTCCTACCAGAATAGAGGTAATTGCGGGTGAAGAATTGGATGAAAAAGGCAATATGAAACCAGGTGATATCCGTATGGTTCTGAACGAAAGTACGGGCATTCAAACGCAGCAAACGTCAGCAACAAGTGCCAATGCTTCCATTCGAATTCAGGGATTGGATGGCCGCTATACGCAGATACTGAAAGATGGATTCCCTTTGTTCTCAGGTGCTGCCAGCGGATTGGGATTATTACAAACTCCACCCCTGGATTTAAAGCAGGTGGAAGTTATCAAAGGATCAGCCTCTACACTTTACGGCGGCGGGGCCATTGCCGGATTGGTGAACCTGATAAGTAAAACTCCCCGCGCCGAAAGAGAGATTAACTTTCATTTGAACGGTACTTCTGCAGGGGGCTTGGATCTAAATGGTTTTTACGGCCAGCAATTTGGCAAAGCGGGTATTACAGTATTCGCTTCACGAAACAGCAACAAGGCTTACGCACCTGGTTCCATTGAATTTACAGCTATTCCGGAATTTGAACGTTATACCTTCAATCCAAAACTGTACCTGAACATTAATGATAAAACTTCGTTAAACGTGGGCATCAACAGTAGTTTTGAGAGCAGAACAGGTGGCGATCTGCATTATATAAACGGAAATGGCGACAATACGCACAGCTTCTTTGAACGCAATAATTCAGACCGCTTATCCGGTCAGTTTACCTTAAAAAATAAGTTTGGTGATCAAGCGGAACTCAATTTTCGAAACAGTGTAAGCTATTTTAACCGAATTATAACGGTTCCTGGTTATATCTTCGATGGAACACAGTACGGCACTTTTAGTGAGGTTAACTTTGCCACTCAGAACGAATATACCGAATGGGTTGTCGGTCTTAATTTATGGACCGATCAGTTTAAAGAGAACCAGTTAACCAACGTACAATTAAGGGATTACAATCAAACCACTGCCGGAGCTTTTGTACAAAATAACATTCACGCCGCTGAATGGCTGGAACTGGAAACCGGCTTAAGAGGCGATTATGTATTTGATTATGGGTTTGTATTGCTTCCGCGAATTTCGGCTTTATTTAAAGTAAACAACAAGCTCAACTCCAGGTTGGGTGGAGGTTTGGGCTATAAGGCTCCAACTATATTCACCGAAGAAAGTGAGCGGATTCAGTACCAGAATGTTCTACCGATTTCTTCCTCCGTTAATAAATTGGAAAAAAGTTATGGTGTAAATTGGGATATTAACTACCGCACACCCATACTAAACGATCAGGTTTCGTTTAGTATCAATCATTTATTTTTCTATACATTCCTTAATCATCCATTAACCATGCAACGGGTAAACGGAAATCAATTTCGATTTAATAACCTTTCCGGGCATATAGATAGTAAGGGTATGGAAACCAATGTGAAGTTATCTTATGATGATTTTAAGCTTTTTATTGGTTACAGTTTAACCGATACAAAAATTCACACGGGCGGCATACTGACCGAAAATCCATTAACGGCTAAGCACCGTTTAAACAATGTATTAATGTATGAGGTTGAAGATAAATGGAAGCTGGGTGCAGAGGCGTATTATTACAGTAAGCAAAAGTTAAACGATGGCACCTCGGGTAAATCTTACTGGATCTACGGTTTTATGGCAGAAAAGCTATGGGAGAAATTTTCACTTTACATCAACTTTGAAAATTTTACAGACACGCGTCAAACCCGGTTCGATACCATTTATCAAGGTTCTGTTTCTAATCCCGTATTTCGGGATATTTATGCTCCACTAGATGGTTTTGTAATTAATGGTGGATTAAAATTGAGGCTATAGTTGATTAATGAGCGAAGAATGCTGCGGTAAGGAAAGTGTGACTTCACTGAAGTCTATCCAAAGATCAAATAAATCAGAGCCTGAAACCCATGGCCAAAATGATCTTCATAACCATGAAGAAAGTGGAATTGAGGAGGATCATAATCATGGGGCAGAAATAACTGATCAGCCCTGGTGGATAATGCATGGGGGATTACTACTGGCGTTATTTATTCTCATTACGTTATTAGTATTGGAATACGCCTTTGATATAAAACTTCAAAATCCGCTTACGCTGATAGTCAATCTGGTTGCCTATTTATTAGCTGGATGGGGTGTTTTAGCAATGGCTTTTCGCAAAACCAAACGCGGAGATATTTTTAACGAATTCGTTCTGATGAGTGTGGCCACGTTGGGTGCATTTTTTATTGGTGAATACTCGGAAGGTGTTGCGGTAATGGTTTTCTATTCCATTGGCGAATGGTTTCAGGATTCTGCGGTTCGCCGAGCCAAAGCCAGTATTAAAGCTTTGCTGGATATTCGGCCGGATTCTGTTACGGTTATCAGGCATGGAAAAACTTCTGTTAGCAGTCCTTCTGAAATTCAAATAGGAGAAACTATACAAATAAAATCAGGCGAAAAAGTGGCATTAGATGGGGAACTGATTTCGGAAAATGCGTCATTCAACACTGCTGCTCTTACCGGGGAAAGTAAGCCTGATACTAAGCGTAAAGGTGAGCAAATCCTTGCAGGGATGATTAACCTGAATACAGTCTCGGAAGTAAAAGTTACGGCTTTGTTTAAAGATAGTAAGCTGAGTAAGATTCTGGAAATGGTGCAGGACGCTACAGCGAGAAAATCTCAAACACAGTTATTTATTTCACGCTTTGCTAATGTTTATACGCCGATTGTTTTTTTCCTGGCCCTGGCGGTGGTGTTAATTCCATATTTCTTTGTCGAAAATTATGTGTTTAACGATTGGCTGTATCGTGGTTTAGTATTCCTTGTAATCAGTTGTCCGTGTGCATTAGTGGTTTCTATTCCGCTTGGCTATTTTGGAGGAATTGGTTTGGCATCAAAAAATGGTATTTTATTTAAAGGAGGCAATTTTTTGGATGTGATGACCAAGATAAATGCCGTTATAATGGACAAAACCGGTACACTTACCAAAGGAGTTTTCAAGGTTCAAAAAGTGGTGGTGCAAGGTATTGAAGAGAAAGAGCTTGTGAGGCTTACCGCTGTTCTCGAAAAAAGCTCCACTCATCCAGTGGGAAAAGCAGTGGTTGAGTACGCGGGAGATTCTGTCGAAACACCCTCAGTTACAAACGTAGAGGAAATCTCAGGTCATGGCTTGAAAGGAACCGTTGACGGAAAAGAAATTCTTGCCGGAAATGTTAAGCTGATGAAGAAATTCAACATTGCGTTTCCTTCCGAAATCGAACAGGTTGTTGATACGATTGTGGTAGTTGCTGTAGATAATAAATACGCAGGTTATATCACTATTGCCGATGAAATTAAAGAAGATGCTGCAGAAACGATTAAACAAATGCATGCGCTGAAGTTAAAAACAGTCATGTTATCCGGTGATAAGCAATCCGTAGTAGATAATGTGGCCAGGCAAATTGGGATTGATGATGCCTTTGGCGATTTATTACCAGAAGGGAAAGTGGAGAAAGTGCAAGGATACAAAGACCAGGGATTTCGCATTGCTTTTATCGGCGATGGTGTAAACGATGCTCCGGTTGTAGCTCTGGCTGATGCCGGGATTGCCATGGGCGGTTTAGGCAGCGATGCAACGATAGAAACTGCTGATATTGTCATTCAAAATGATCAGCCTTCTAAAATTGTAGCCGCTATTAAAATTGGAAAAATTACCAGAAACATTGTATGGCAAAATATTTTCCTGGCTATGAGTGTTAAAATAATAGTTTTAACTCTGGGAGCCGGAGGTATTGCAAGTCTTTGGGAAGCGGTTATTGCTGATGTTGGCGTGGCGTTATTAGCCATTTTAAATGCAGTCCGGATACAGAGAATGGATATTTAAACCATTGCACTGAATCAAAAACTTACCGGTTGAAATTTTATAGAAATTTGGGTGGGTTTAATTATCCATGTAACGTAATCCCATATTATAAAACATAAAAGCCCATTTATCCGCTTGTTCTTCAATGATCTTGCTGGTTGGCTTTTGAGAAGATATAAAGGTCCGAAAAACCTGATAGGTCTTAATTTAAGGCAACCGCCGACCAGGCTTCCACTGATAAATAATTCTGCCGGATTAAATTGAAATAGATTATAGTCTACTTTATAAGGCCCCAGGTAAAATCTACTTTTTTATATCTGCGCTAAAAAACATGTTTTTTCTTAACATGCTGAAAACAAGACACTTATATTATATGTTTAAACATGAAATATCCCCCTTTTAGGGGATATTTTTTTTGCTTTATAGTATTTAGCTTTATGTACTCTAAACTTATAAAGTCAATTAACTTAAGCGTATGCACGGAACTCTGATTAGAAAATACCGCATTCAAAAAGAATTTTCCCAGGAATATATGGCTTCTCAATTAAATATCTGTCAGGAAGCGTATTCAAAAATAGAGCTCAATAAAACCGAGCTTACTGTTAAAAGGTTATACCAGATAGCTTCTATCCTTGGCATTCCAATATACGAGCTGCTCTCCGAAGAGAATATACCGAATAGTATTTAAAAAATTTATAACTATGGAAAAATTACTTATTATAGCTTTGATCCTGATCAGCTCTTTTGTAAAAGCGCAGGAAGAGAGAGGTATTAAATTCGAGCAAGGACTTACCTGGGCTCAGATTAAAGAAAAGGCGAGAATAGAAAATAAGTATATTTTTCTGGATGGCTATACTACCTGGTGCGGACCATGTAAAATGATGGCAAAAGAGATTTTTCCGCAAGCCAGCGTTGGGAAATTTTTCAATAGAAACTTCATCAATGTGGCCGTTCAATTTGATAAAACAAAAAATGATAATGCGGAGATTAAAAGCTGGTATAAAGATGCTGAAATCTTACAAGAAACCTATAAAGTTAGTAGTTATCCCACCTATCTTTTTTTCAACCCAAAGGGTGAGCTTGTACATACAATATTAGGAGCTTCTGCTACTGCTGCAGATTTTATTTCGAAAGCAAAAGTTGCTTTAAGTCCTGATAAACAACATTACACACTGAAACGCCAATATGAAGCCGGTAAAAAAGACCCTGATTTTCTTTTGTTATTAATAAACACTGCTCAGTTAGCAAACGATAACAAGTTTATTCCTGTAGTGATTAATGAATATTTAGCTATTCAACAGGATTTGTTAACGGAAGAAAATATAAAGTTTCTCCTCCTTTCAACAACAAAAAGTACCGACCCGGGCTTTCCTATTCTGCGAGATTATGCTGCAAAAGTAGATTCAATTGGAGAAAGAGGGAAGAGCACTGATATGATTAATGATATAGTCTTTGACGAAATTGTTCTTCCATACCTTAGAGATGGGGGAATAAAAACTATTCATGGTCCCATGGTGGTTTATTCAGGTTCACTAAATGAAAATATCAATTGGGCAGAGATAAAACAGAAAGTAGATATAAAATATCCTCAGTTATCCGAAGAAATTATAATGTCAGCTAAACCGGTGTATTATAGCTGGCTAAAAAATTGGCCGGCTTTCAGAGAGTCTGTTTCAGCATATGTTTCAAAATATGAAAGTAGAATAAGTAGTGTTAAATTAAACTCTTATGCCCGGACTATTTTAACAAATAGCGAAGATCTGAACTTCGTAAATTCAGCATTAGACTGGTCGAAAAAAACTTTATTGGTAGCTCCAAAAAATATAAGTTTTTTATTTACTTATGCCAATTTATTGTATAAATCTGGCAATAAGGAAGATGCGATAAAGAATCTTCAAGAAGCTGTTAATCTTTCAGGAGGAGTAAATGATGGAATATCAGAAACTATTAAAAAGATGGAGAATGGTTTAAAAACCTGGTAGATGCTGAATCAATATGCCGCATTGAGTTACAATCGATATGCCATTCTTAGTTATAGGTACGCTGTTGTTGTTCAATAGCTGCCTGCAGAGTATGTCCATCGTAGTCATTGCCGGGAATGTTTAATGCCCCGATAATTACTCCGCTGTTTCGGGTCACCACTATCGATACTTTAGAGCCAAACTCATATTTCTTATGTTCCTTGCCTTTGCTAATGCATTTTACATCAGGTCCGTGCAGACTGTAGATTTTATTCTTGTCCTGACGCTGCTGATCAAGTACCCGCTGGAATAGTGCAAGCTCAACGGCATACTGATCTGGTGCAAGTTTGCGCACAAGTTCCCGCACCAATCTTCCTGCAATTGTTTTTACTTTACGATCTGCACGGCGGGCTTTCCTACCATTCTTAGGATGATTCCTGAAACGTTGATCCAGGCTTAGCCGTTTCAACGTACGCCTGTAGCTCTGACGAAGCTCCAGCCCTTCCTTGTCAGCAATTGTATGACATTTTTTAATAATCTTCCGATGAAGCCTGCTGTCGGTAGTATAAATGATATTCTTCTCCTGCACCGTTGTGTCGATACTGCCAGAATCTTCTTTGCCGTCTTTACCATTAATCCGGATACTTTCCTTGAGAATCAGCTCTATTCCTTCTGTTCCAATGCGATTGCGAAAATGGACCAGTTCACTCGCTTCACAGGGCGCAGCGGGACTAAATGTCTGCTCCCCACTAAAATATTGATAGTAACTATTCTCTGACCATTGTTCAACCACACTTTCATCACTCAGGTTACGAATATACTTTAGCATGATTAAGGCAACCATCAACCGGATGGGCTTTGCTTGGCGTCCAAAATCTTCTCGGTAATGCTTTTTAAAGCTTTCTTCAAACAACTGCCAGTTAATCTGATCAGCTAAAATTGTTTTTTCAGTCCTGGCTGTAAAAAACTTAATTGAGATGTATTAACTGGTTTAGTAAGGATAATTATCTGCAAGTTTTTAATGCTAAATTAACTAAATCTTGCAAATTAATTCGTTGATAGTTATTAATAATTTATTGATAATCAAACTGTTATATACTTGTTAAGGGCCGACTATTTACAAACCTCTATCCCAAGCAATCCTTTAGCTGCATACTGTTAAGAAATTACTATATCCAAATAGTTTCCGTTAAAGCTTTGGTAATAATATCACCGAAGCTTTTCAATTACCTGGCAAGCAGAGACTACTCTGATATATAATAGCCTTAGCCTAATATGCCCAGCATTATGCTCTTTTTCAAAAATAGAACTTTAAGTTCTGATTTAGAACTATAAGTTCTAATGATTAACTTTTTACAATAGTAATTTAGGGTAACTAACAGATTATGAATTTAACTGCCACCCTTCCCTACCTCAACCCGGTGTATACCCATCAGCCGATAGCCTTTATTGTAAAGCGTTTCCTTAAAAAGCACGGGGTGAAAACTAATTTGAATCTACTGCACCAAAAACTCAGTGAGCATCCGTACTTCCCAAGTTTGCTTAGTATCAGCGAAGTATTAACAACAATGCATGTTCCTAACCAAGCATATAAGATTGACCTCGAAACGCTTAAAGAAAATTTTGAAGCACCCATACTGATTTATCTGAAAATAGACCAGGGCTTATTCTGTATCCTTGATGAGATCAAGGCCGGAAGTTTTAAAGTGACCACTGAAAAAGGTGAAAGGAAGTGGTTCGCCGAAGCAGAGTTTATCAAAGTATGGGAAGGTGTATTATTGGATGTGGAGTTAACAGATCGGGTGGGATATTCAGTCAAGGGTCAGGATAATGTTTATCCTGATTATTTAAAATATTTCCTGATCACATGCTGGGCATTAATCACTTTTTACATCCTGCAAAAGCTGAATTCAAACCTTACTATAAGCAGCAGTATTTTACTGGCATTAAATATCAGCGGTCTGATATTAACATGGTTGATGTGTATTAACCCCCTAAAAGGCTGGACTAAATTATAAAAACAATTTAGAACCATTAAATTAGGGAATTATGAAAAAAGAAAGAAGATCCTTCAGTCCTGAAGATCGTCTGGCTCTCCTTCAGGAAGGCGATCGTGAAGGC
>DATLXK010000017.1:0-24590 GCA_035575925.1 Sphingobacteriaceae bacterium | reverse complement strand
ATTCTTTACATTTATCATCGTTTGGAAATCGGGCCTGAAACTCGAATAAGGATAAACTTTTAAATCTTTTCTCCATACAAATGCTCATTTTCTTAGCAATTTAAGCATAATTATAATATTAAAAAAGTGCCTAATTCAAAAGCTTAATTTGAAAGGCAAAAAATAATTATTTATAGGTGAGCTTGTGATATAAATCGAAGTCATACAACGCTTCTTCATTATATCAGGTTGCATTAATTTTTCTCTCCATAATTTTAATAATTATTTTATAAACACTGCGTTTAATACTAAGTTAGTGCCGCATAAATTAGGCACAGTACTTGCTATTTATAACATATGGGGAAAGTATTTACAATAACAGAAGGCTTGGAAAACATGGGTGCTTTGCGCACGGGTGGCCAGGGTTCTGTTTATAGAGGCCGGCGTATGGGGGAGATCTTTTCAGCAGTGAAATTGCTACCCACCCCAATACATACCGAAAGTGACGAGGATAAAAATTTCAGGGATTTTCAGAACGAAGTAACCAAACTGAGCAAAGTTAATGAACAACCCAACCCTCATGTGGTAAAGATTATTAACTCCGGACTAACGGACAGTGGTGGATTTCCTTTTATAGAAATGGAATATATTGAAGGCCACGACCTGGAGGATTTAATAAAAGAACCATTTGATTCGGTATTTACAGTTAAAGAAATTAAAAAGCTGGCAGATCAATTGTCTAACGCTTTGGCGCATTGCCATAAGGTGGGTGTAAAGCATGGAGATGTCAAAAGCAATAATGTAAAGTTTAATATTCATTCATGTAACTACATTCTTTTAGACTTTGGTTTGTCTATCATGTCTGATGAGCAGCGTCGCACTAGTCTGCGCCATGCCGGAGCTATAGAATTTATGGCACCTGAACAAAGTGAAGGTGCAATGTTGTTTGAAACGGATGTTTATAGTTTTGGAATAATACTTTATGAATTATTGGCAGGTCGAGTACCGTTTCCATTAGTGAGTAGCGGTGAAACTGCCCGTAATACAATAATGATATCACATATGGAAACTCCGGTTCCCGATCTCATTTCATTACGAAAAGAGAATCTTCCGGTTGGTTGGTCTGATGAGAAAAAGGCCCAGGAAATGCAGGTACCCAAGTGGTTGCTTAGTGTTATCTCAAAATGTTTGGAGAAGCGGCCTGAGAACAGGTACAAGAATGGCATGGATTTGCATAAGGCCATTATAATGAACGGTATATTAGCCATGAAAGGTGATGATGGGCCAATTAATAGTGCAAGTTCTTTGCAACATGAGAACGTGCGGTTGCATACACTGGTCATGCAGTATCAGCAAAATATTAATGATAAAGAGCGGCAATTGTCTTCCATTAAAGAATCTATCTTATCCAGAGATGCAGAGATAGAAGGTTTAAAAACCGGACTTGGCGCTCACATCCATCATAATAAGGTTCGTCTTCCTAAAGCGGCTTTTTTAGCACTGTTAATTATGCTTGTAACGCTGTCAGCATTTTCAGGGTATGCTATTCTTTCTGATAAAAAAGACAACACTACAACAGCTAATGCTACACGCACGTTACATGCTGATACTATTAGCAACAACCAGATTAAGAATAGTGACACTGTGCCCCCTGTAAAAGTTGCAAAACATATATCAGTTAAGAAAGAGGTGCCGGTACCGGTTATAAGTGAAAAACAAGCCAGAAAAAATGTCCGGGAAGCAAGGAAAGAGGAAAGGCGTCGTAAGAGAGCTACAGGCACATCAGGGAAACTGTTTGAAGTGAAGATTTATTAGCACTTTAAACTAATCATGCCCATATATCCATTAAAAGTACGTATCTTGTAAGTCTTTTTTACGATGTTGATAGTGACCGGCAAGATTATATGGGAAAATTTTTACTATTATTTTTATTAGCTATTACAAAGTTCGCCTATGGTCAGGATATTCTAAAAAGACCACTACATAAAGAAAAATTTCAACTATCCCCTTCAATATCTTCCAAGGATTATTTGGTAAATACAGTAATCATAAAATTTAAACAAGGAATTTCTAATTCTGCTAAAACCCAGGCCATACGTGAATCATTGCCCACACTGAAATCAGCGTCATTGGTTACATTTAAAAAACTGTTTAAGGACGTCTCCGCACCGGATATCGCTCATTCATCAGGTGTTGAGCGCACCGATATCGGCCTTAACCGCATATATGAGGTTACTTATTCGGGCAATGCAGCGGTTGAGCAAGTTATTAACGAATTATTATTGGATGCAACTATTGAATATGCCGAGCCCCGGTATATCTTCCATACATCGTATTTACCTAACGATCCATTTATTTCAGATCAAAACTACCTTAATCAAATCAAGGCACCACAAGCATGGGATTTTGTTCGCAATTCATCAAGCGTGCTTATTGGTATTGTGGATTCTGGATCAGATCTGGAGCATCAGGATCTTGCTGCAAATATCTTTTTGAATACCGCCGACCCGGTTAATGGGTTAGATGATGATAGAGATGGATATGTTGATAATTACAGAGGTTGGGATTTTGTGGGTAAAAGTTCCTCAAGTATCGTTGAAGATAATAACCCTGATGTTGCCAGCGACCTTTCAGATCATGGGGTACATGTAAGCGGAATTGCATCAGCAGTTACTGATAATAGCGTGGGAGTTTCAAGTATATCATTTAATGCTAAACTTCTAATTGTAAAAGCTGGTGCGGATGATGATGGTACGTCCATCTTTCGGGGGTATGAAGGGATTAAATACGCAGTTGATAAAGGGGCTTTAATAATCAATTGCTCTTGGGGAGGTTCTGGTGGTGGCTCATATGGAGCAGATATTATTAATTACGCCCTGAGTAAAGGTTGTCTGGTTGTTGCCGCAGCCGGTAATGACAACACCGACGCTCCTGAATACCCTGCTGCATATCCGGGGGTTATGGCAGTTGCTAATGTTACCAGCACTGATGTACGGAGCGGAAGTTCCAATTACGGTTATTATGTAGATATAACTGCTCCCGGAAATGCTATATTAAGTACAGTCAACAATAATCGGTATACTTCGTTTTCCGGCACTTCCATGTCTGCTCCTATGGTTTCCAGCACAGCAGCATTAGTTAAGAGCCGTTTTCCTTCGTTTAACATGCAGCAGGTTGGAGAGCAAATACGTGTAACAGCAGATTTTATTGATGATAAAAATCCTGGATTTGAAGCGAAACTTGGTAAAGGTAGATTAAATGTTTTCAGAGCTATTACTGTGGTATCTCCATCGCTCAGAAATCAGAAACTCACTATTGTCGATAAAACAAATGGTTCAATTCCTGCAGGAGATACTATTAAAATTTCCTTTGATGTTAAAAACTTTCTTTCCCCTGCCTCAGGGGCGATGATTTCTTTAAGTAGCTTAAGCCCGTTCGTTCGGATTCTTACTCCATCCGTAAGTGCAGGGGTAATTGGAACTAATGAAACCAAATTTTTGGTGGGACCATTTAGGGTGATTATAGATAAATCGATACCTGATAATACACCTGTTGAGTTTCGTATAGACTATGCTGCTAATGGAAATTCATATCGGGATTTTGAAAAGTTTATAATTGTTGCTGCACGGGATTATCTGGATGTAAATGTTAACCAAATTGCTACAACGATGACCAGTGTGGGAAGGATAGGTTACAGTAAGCCTGAATCAACTGATGGACAAGGGTTTATTTATAAGGGTGAATCTTTATTATATGAAGCATCTTTAATGATCGGAAACTCACCTTCAAGGGTTTCTAATAACGCCCGGGGAACATCAGGAAATTGGGATGAACACTTTATCAAGAAAATGCGGGCTACTCGGGTTCAAGGAACATCGGCAGCGTTTGATGGGCGTGCAGAGTTTGATGACTCTGCAAGTCCGGAACCTTTTAATATACATGTAAATCATCGGGTATTGGCATATTCGTCTGCACCTGACGATAAATATGTGATTGCAGAGTATGAAATAAAAAATTCAAATACTACAGATTTTTCTAACCTATACATAGGTATGTTTGCTGACTGGGATATAAATGGTGATGGTAGAGATGTCACAAAATATGATGCCGCAAACCGGTTGGGCTATGTTTATGCCAAAACAGGAAGTAAACTTTATGCTGGAGTTAAACTCCTTAGCAATGCTTCACAGCCTGCATATTACCCGCTTTCTTACCAGGTACAAGGTAATCCTTTGCAATCAGGAGGTTTTACTATTGCAGAAAAATTCGAAACATTATCAAGCGGCATTAAATCATTGGGGCTTGGAGAGAGTAGTGCTAACGGATATGATGTAATGTTTGTAATTGGCTCAGGGCCATATACTGTTAAAGCAGGCAGGTCTATAAAAGTTGCCTTTGCATTTTTAGGCGGCGATAATCTGAACGATTTGACCGGATCAGCAGTAGCTGCACAAAATAAATATGAAAGCCTGAATGCCAGAGCGCCGTTGCCTGCAATTTCTGATCAACTCATTCTAAAGCAAAATTATCCTAACCCTGTTACCAGCTTTACAACTATTGAATATAATATACCCGTTGATGGAAAGGTCGAACTATCTCTTTATAATACGTTAGGTCAGCGTGTAAAAAATATGATGAATCAGAATATTAGTCAGGGATATTATACTATTGAAACAGATTTGTCTGACTTACCGGAAGGTGTATATATTTGTAAGCTACGACTTGGCAATCAGGAGCGTGCTGTTAAGGTGCTTGTCGAAAAGTAATTATTGAATTCCTTTATAACAAACCCTGCATCTGGGCTCATAACTTTCTTTTTCACCCAGCAGCACTTTTGTTTCATTGTTTATAGTGCGATAGGAGTAGGTTGCCGGCGAACCGCATTGGGCACATATAGCCTGCACCTTAGTAACTTCTTCTGCAATTGCCATTAATGCAGGCATCGGTCCGAAGGGCTCGCCCTGAAAATCCATGTCGAGTCCGGCAATAATTACCCTGATACCTCTGGCAGCAAGTTTATTGCAAACATTAGGTAATTCAGTATCAAAAAATTGTGCCTCATCAATCCCTACCACTTCTGTATTAGACCCAAGCAATAAAATTGATGAAGAATTTTCCACGGGGGTTGATTGGATTGAGTTAAGGTCATGAGAAACCACCGCGCTTTCATGATAGCGGGTATCTGTTTTAGGCTTAAAAATTTCAACATTCATTTTGGCGATCTGCGCCCTTTTTAGCCTCCTAATGAGTTCTTCGGTTTTGCCGGAAAACATAGATCCGCAAATTACTTCAATACTGCCGCCAAAATTATTTCTTCTTTTTAAATTCCGTTCGCTGAACAACATCTTTAATAACCCATCAATCTAAAAAGCAAATATCAGTATTTCTGATTAATAATTGCATGAATAACCTTAGAGGAGATGGTATAGTCTTTATCTTTGTTGAAATTGGATATATATAAATATTAATATTAAGCATTGATCAATGAACAAGAAAGAAATATTCAAAAAGGTAGGGATGATAATGACAGAATTAAATGACCAGTATACATATTTATCTGAGAACCCGGAGAATTTAAATGATTTGGAGCTAGAACTATTTGTAGCCAATTCAAATTTTCTTACAGATCATATAGAAATATTAAGAAAGCTTAATAATGTGTCCGGTCAATCCCGTGAAGCAATATATTCGGATTTAAATAATAAGGAACATGCACATATACCGGGTCAGGGTAGCACCGGTAGTGTGCAAATATCACCAGAGCAGCCTCAAAGTCTTACGAGTGTTTCTGCACCCGCAGATAATACAGATGATGAACATATTCCAGCCATAGAGATACCAGCAACCACTATGTTGGAAAATGAGGACGACTTAGATAACCAAATAACAGAGCAGGAGACGCAAATAGAAAGTTGGGAAAAACTTGCTGAAAGTTACCCGGAAGAGGAAGTTGTAAAGGAGATTGTAATACCGGGAAAAACCATAAGCGTAGATGCACCGGTGGAATCAAAAGAGCCTGTTTCAGTACCTACAATAAACGACCTGATCTCAGCCCGACTTAATCCCTCTGCAGTGACAAAGCAATTTAAACCGGTTGGAGATCTTAAAACAATAATCAGCCTGAATGACAAGCTTTTATTTATCAGGGATCTGTTTAACGGATACAGCCTGGCTTATAGTGAAGCAATTGAACTGGTGAACAGGTTTGACAGCCTGGAGGCTGCAGATAACTTTTTGAAGACTAATTACGCATCCAAAAATAATTGGAATGATAAACAATTAACTGCGGATAAATTTTATGAAATTCTGAACAGGCGGTTTGCTAAATAATACCCATCCGGTTTGAATCAAACTTTAGCAGGATAAATAACAAAATAGTAAAACTCCACAACGATGAGCCACCATAGCTTACAAATGGGAGAGGTATGCCGATAACCGGGACTAAACCCATGGTCATTCCAATATTAATGAAAAAATGGAAGAACAGTATAGAGGCTACCCCATACCCGTATATGCGTGAAAATGGCGATCGCTGTCGCTCGGCTATATTTACAACCCGCAATAATAAAAACAGATAAAGGAGAATAACTACAGAGCTGCCTGCAAAGCCCCATTCCTCACCTATAGTACAAAAAATAAAATCAGTACTCTGTTCTGGGACGAAGTTATATTTGGTTTGTGTTCCCTCTAGATATCCTTTTCCCCAAAGCCGGCCAGAGCCGATGGCTATTTTGGATTGATTTACATTGTAACCCTCGCCCCGGGGGTCATTTATCTTTCCCAGCAATACATCAATCCGGTTTCGTTGATGTTTCTGCAGGATATTATTATAAGCAAAATCGACTGAAAAAATAAATATGATTGAAACGATAAAGCCAACAATAACGGTGGTTACAAAAGTGGTGCTTTTACGGGAGTAATAGATTAATAAACCAGCAACTAAAATTAAAATGCTGACCAGGTAAAGCTTACTCAATAATAAGGTAAGTACAAAAAGCGTAATACACAGCACGCCCACTACGAGCACATACCCAGATAACCCTTCCCTGTAAAGTACAAAAACCAATGAGAAAAAGGTTAAAGCTGAACCGGTATCAGGCTGAAGCATAATTAATGCTAAAGGAATTAACAGAATTATTCCGCAAATAAACAACGACATAACATCCTGAACCTTAGCATTTGATGAGCTCAGATATCTGGCAAGCAAAAGGCAGGTAGAAAATTTTGCGAATTCCGAGGGTTGCAACCGAAAACTTCCGATAGGTATCCATGCTTGGTTTCCACCCACATTTCTCCCTACAATTAAAACGGCAATTAATAATAAGATGGTAATACCATAGAAAACAGGAGACAACGAAGTAAAAAATTTACTGTCCAATAATAATATTACCACGCCTAAAATAACAGCAGATATTATAAATATAAACTGTTTTCCATAGTTGGTGCTAAGATCATAGATATTTGGATTTTCTGGATCGAAAACTGCCGCATGAATATTGAACCAGCCAATTATGCATAATGACAGATAGATACCCACTGTAATCATATCAACATTAAAAAGAAGTCCGCGTTGATTATTCATAACTGCGGTTAACTTTTGAGTTATATGTTAATTTCACCGGAGTTTTGGGTTGCGGTTTTGCAGCACTATCAATTTTCTTTTTATCAGCAGGCAATACTTTCTTTGGCTTTACGAAATTTGGAAGCAGGTTTGAATTTATAATATAGTCAACCTCGGCTTTAGATCTGCTTATTGAATCAGTAAGATATTTTTCAACAATATAACTGGCTATCGGGGCAGCCCACGATGATCCGTAACCTGCATTTTCTACAATAACAGCAATAGCAATTTTCGGGTTTACCCTAGGGGCGAAGGCAACAAAAACGGAGTGGTTTTTACCATGCGGGTTTTGAACCGTGCCAGTTTTACCAACTAAAGTAATATTTGGGATACGTGCATTATAAGCAGTTCCTAGTTCAACTACCTGTTGCATACCGTCTATAACCGGCTCGAAGTGTTTTGCATCAATGCCGACATAATGTTTCACTGTATATTCAGGTTTAACTATTTTTTTATTACCAATAGCCTTAATAAGATGCGGAGTGTAATAAAAGCCGCGATTGGCGATAATGCATTCCATATTGGCCATTTGCAAAGGTGTAGCCAAAAGCTCACCTTGTCCAATTGATAAAGAAATTATACTACTGCTTCTCCATCGGTTTTTGCCAAAAACCTTATCATAATGTTCAGCTGTTGGTATATTTCCTTTATATTCATTAGGCATGTCCAAGTTTAAAGGTGGCCCCAGGCCAAATTTTGCAACCTGATCGCGCCAGTCGTTAAAGGCATTTCGAATGTTTCTTGAGCCGTTCTTATTAACCAGCTTGTCGAAAATATAACAAAAATAGGTATTGCAAGACATTTTAATTGCCTTTCTAAGGTCGGTAGTGCCGTCTATGTGTTCGCATCGCACCCAATGATTACCGGCCCTATATCCACCAGGACAATAAAATGTAGTTTTTGGATCAATAAGGCCCTGCTGGAGAGCTAATAAAGCACTCAGAGGTTTAAATGCCGATCCCGGAGAGTAACGAGCCTGTATAGGGCGAATTAAAAAAGGCTTGTAAGGATCCTGGTAAAGTGCAGCTACATTATTTCCCCGTTGTTTCCCTACCAGTAAATTAGGGTTATAGGATGGAGCACTTACAAAACATAATATTTCCCCGGTTGAAGGTTCAATAGCAACTATACTTCCTACCTTATTTTTCATAAGCTGCTCGCCCAGTTTCTGGATTCGGAGATCTAGGGATGAGATCATTCTTTCTCCTGAAATAGCCACAGTATCATACGCTCCGTCTGCAAAATGCCCCTTTGGCCTATTAAAAGCATCTACCATTACATTTTGAACGCCGCGCTGACCTCTTAAAAGCTCTTCATACGCTTTCTCCACACCGGATATACCAATGTAATCGCCGGGATTGTAAAAGCCATTTGATTTTTCAATAATTTTGTCATTTACTTCGCCGATATAACCCAGGAATTGAGCGGCAACACTGTCAGGGTATTGCCTTACTGTTCTGTTTTGCACAAAGAAGCCAGGAAGATCATAAAGCCTTTCCTGCAGCCTTGCATAAGTTGTTGCGGAGAGCTGCTTGTCAAAAACACTTGCCCGGTAAGGGGAATAAACCCTTGCTTTTGTGAATTTTTTATCAAAAGCCGTTTTTTCAATATTTAAAAGCCTGCAAAGCTCAAGTGTATCAAAAGGTTTAACTTCACGAGGAATTACCATCAGATCATAAACCGGTTCATTTTGAACCATGATCTTATTATGGCGGTCAAGAATTAATCCCCGGGCGGGATAAACAATTATTTTCCGCAACACGTTATTTTCTGCTGATAAATAATACTTATCGTTAAGTACCTGAATATAAAACAGCCGGATAAGTAATATCAGGGTAACAACAATAAAAATTGCCTGAACAACAAACTTCCTGGCAAAAAAACTATTCATCAGCGTATCTTCTTTCGGAAAAACATAAATTCAGCCACCAGCATTAAAAATATTGTAAAAGCAGAACTTAAAAAAACTCGTAATAGTATGTAGGGTAGGCCTGAAAAACGAAAAACTTCGAATGATATCAATACCAAATGGTGAAAAAATGTTAGAATGGTAGCATAAAACATAAACCACCGAAATCCCATCAATCCCATGCGGGGTTCGGGTTCATTATCAAAACCCTGTTTTTGTACCGTTACCGATATAAAAAGGATACGTACAAGCGCTAATACGGTGCATGCGGCAGCATTTAGCCCAAGAGTATCATAAAAAACATCAATGGTTAACCCCAAAATAAATGCAAGAATAAAAAGAACAAAATTTGGAGTTTCAAAAGGAAGTAAGAGTATAAAAAGAATATAAAGATGCGGAGTCGCTAAATTATAATAACCGGTATTTTTAAGTAAGAAAACTTGTATCAGTACTAAAAGCACGAACCTTAATAAATGGATAAAAATGCTGATCCCCATTATTGTAATGCTTTGTTTTCTTCTTTTGCCTCCAAGGCCTGCTGTTCTTCGGCATACAGGTCAGTAACCACATAAATATATTGAAGAGCCGAAAAATCTGTGGATAATTTAACTTTTACATTCAGAAAGCTATTACCGCCATCCGGATTTGTTGTGGCGACAGTGCCAATATCTAAACCTGCAGGGAATAACGAAAAACCTGATGTAACTACTTTGTTTCCGCGTTTTAATATCACATGGCTGGGTATATCTTTAAGCATGGCTATTCTTGGATCGTAGTTCCCGTCTCCCCAAACCAATGAACCTATATTACCATTTACCGATGCACTAAAACGGGATTGACTATGAAGCAAGGATTGTATTCGTGCAAAATTATCTGAAACATCGCGTATTATACCAACTATTCCTGTCGGGCCTATAACTCCCATGCCACGTTTAATCCCGTGCCGTAAGCCTCTGTTAATAGTGACGAAGTTATTTTGCCTGTTGATTGAGTTGTTTACTACCTTGGCTACAATATATCTGTATTGTTGATGATGAATTGTGTCATTTACTGATCCACGCTCTACAGAATCATTAAATGTAGAGGATTTTAACTGGTTTCTAAGCCAGGCATTTTCTTTAGACAAACTATCATTGGTTGCACCTAATTTTAAATAACTTTTAAATTGATCTGACTGCTGAAAAGCTTGTCCAATTATTTTGTTAGAGGAATTCCAGGTGCTTGCATTTTGATATGAATTGTAAGTTAAGAGCAACACTATGGAGATGGTAAAAAAAATGATAAAAAAGAAAAATGCGTTATACTTACTGAGGAAGATCCAGAGGTTACGCATCTGATTTAGATATTATAGTTGGAAATTGAGACAGGGAGCTGATCGGATAAATCGCATACTCACATCATATCTTATCCTCACACTTTTTACTGCATTAAGAATTTAAAACTACCAATATTTTTCAATGCTATTCCTGTACCCCGTACTACTGCACGAAGAGGATCTTCGGCTACATGTACTGGAAGCTTGGTTTTGGCTGCAATACGTTTGTCTAAACCACGCAGCAAAGCGCCGCCGCCAGTCAGGTAAATACCTGTTTGATAAATATCCGCAGAAAGCTCCGGCGGAGTAATTTCTAAAGCTTTTAAAATAGCTTCTTCTATCTTGGATATAGACTTATCCAGGCAATGCGCGATTTCTGTGTAAGAAACTGTAATTTGTTTCGGAACACCGGTCATCAGGTCACGACCCTGAACAGCAAAGTCTGTTGGTGGTTCGCTAAGTTCGGGCAATGCAGATCCAACTTCTATTTTTATCTTTTCTGCGGTACGTTCACCGATCATTATATTATGCTGTCGGCGTATGTACTGAACTATATCGCTATCGAAATTGTCTCCTGCAACGCGAATTGACTGATCGCATACAATTCCAGATAGGGCAATAACTGCAATTTCAGTAGTCCCGCCACCAATATCAATAATCATATTCCCCATAGGCTCTTCCACATCAATACCTATACCTACTGCAGCAGCCATAGGCTCATGAATAAGATAGACTTCTTTTGCACCGGCAATCTCGGCAGAATCACGCACTGCACGCTTTTCTACTTCTGTAATTCCCGACGGGATGCATATTACCATACGCAAGGAAGGAAAAAACCATCCCTTCCCATTATTTATCATTTTAATCATCCCCCTGATCATGTGTTCAGCAGCATTAAAGTCTGCAATTACACCATCTTTAAGCGGACGAACTGTTCTTATATTATCGTGGGTTTTACCTTCCATTTGCATGGCCTGACGGCCTATTGCAATAACTTTATTTGTAACTCGATCAAAAGCAACTATTGAAGGCTCATCTACCACAACTTTATCATTATGAATGATCAGTGTATTAGCAGTGCCCAAATCTATTGCTATCTCTTGTGTAAACCAGTTAAATAAACCCATTGCGTATATATTTTTTTAAAATGTACGTAAAATTATTGCTTTATTAATTCTTTTTTAAGAAAATTTTCCCATTTATTAATTAATGTTTAAAATGACGTACACCTGTTGTAACCATTCCTATACCATTACTTTCCGCCATGTCAATAGAATCCTGATCTTTAATTGATCCTCCCGGTTGTAAAATCATTCTGACACCGGCATGTGCAGCTATTTCCACACAATCCGGGAAAGGAAAAAAAGCATCCGAAGCCATAACCGAACCCACCAGATCAAACCCAAAATTCTTAGCCTTTAAAATAGCTTGCCTAAGTGCATCAACCCGCGAAGTCTGACCAACACCACTGGCAAGCAATTGGCCGTTTTTTACAAGTACAATGGTATTAGATTTGGTATGCTTCACGATTTTATTAGCGAATATGAGGTCATTGATTTCCAGTTCACTTGGCTTGCGTTCAGTTACCGGGATCATTTGTTCGGCGGTTTCTATAATGTGATCCTTATCCTGCTCAATAACTCCATTAAGTAATGTTTTAAACTGTTTGGTTGGTAGTTCAACGGGATTGCGCTTTAAAAGGATACGATTTTTTTTTCCGGATAATATGCTCACTGCTTTTGATGTAAAGTCAGGGGCAATAAGTACCTCGAAAAACAACTTGCTCACTTCTTCTGCAGTTTCTTCATCAACTGTCCGGTTGCATATCAGAACACCGCCAAAAGCGGAAACAGGATCGCAGGCTAATGCATCTTTCCACGCATCGGTAATGTTCTCTCTGCATGCAACACCGCAGGCATTGGTATGTTTTAAAATGGCAAATGCAGGATCAGTAAATTCGTCAATAAGAGCTACCGCTGCGTCTATATCTACCAGGTTATTATAAGAAAGTTCTTTGCCGTTTAGTTTTTCGAACATGGCATTTAAATCGCCGTAAAACACGCCTTTTTGATGCGGATTTTCACCATAGCGAAGGGTTTGTGCTTGCTGCTCGCTGTGTTTAAAAACAGATAACGGATTTTCGCGGTTTAAATAATTAAATATTGCTGTGTCGTAATGTGATGACGTGTTAAACGCACGGCGTGCAAATTCTTTTCGATGGCTAAGTGTAGTATATCCGGCATTTTCATTTAAAATATCATCCAGCAGAGTGTAATCAGTTTTAGAGGCAATAACCACTACGTCGGTATAGTTTTTTGCTGCTGCACGGATAAGGGAAATACCGCCAATATCAATTTTTTCAATAATTTCAGCTTCTGACGCATCAGATTTAACAGTTTCTTCAAACGGGTAAAGATCAACGATCACCAAATCAATCTCCGGAATTTCATATTCTTCTATCTGAACATTATCTTCCTGCAAATTCCGGCGGGAAAGAATGCCTCCAAATACTTTAGGATGAAGTGTTTTAACCCGGCCCCCTAAAATAGAAGGATATCCCGTCAGGTCTTCAACAGCTATTACATCAATGCCCATGTCGCGGATAAATTTTTCAGTTCCGCCCGTGGAGTAAAAGGTTACCCCAAATTCATGAAGCTGACGTATTAACGGCTCTAAGTTATCTTTGTAATATACTGATAATAAGGCACTCTTGATTTTTACAGGCTGAGACATCAATAATATGTTTGAAGCCGCAAAGATATAGTTTATGAGGCTATTTTAAATGTTTTAGGTTAAATTCATAAAATCGAGAAATTGACTGAATTAAACCAGTTATATACTCCTCATTTTTCTAAGTAATTGTTCAACAACACGTGGGTAATGCAGATGCTCGAGTTGTTGGCCTTTGAATTTTATCATTTCCAGATCATCCCCTTTTTCTATTCTGAAACGTGACTGGTGAATAACTTCCCCATCATCAAACTTTTCATTGACGAAGTGAATGGTTATTCCCGATTCTTCTTCTTTGTTTGAGAGAATACTTTTGTGAACGGCATCACCATACATACCCTTGCCACCATATTTAGGAAGTAAAGCAGGATGGATATTAATAATTTTGTTCGGAAATGTTTTTAAAAGGTTATCAGGAATAAGCCATAAAAAACCAGCAAGCACAATAATGTCTGTTTGCAGGTTTTTAAGAATATCAACTACCTCATTTGTGTGGTAAAATTCATGCCTTTCAAAAATATGGGTCGGAATTTCAAAATTATCAGCACGCTGAAGAACGTATGCCTCCGGATTATTAGTTAATACAATGGAAACTTCAGCATCATCATGCTTTTTAAAATGCTCCATGATCTTTTGGGCATTTGAACCGGAACCGGAAGCAAAAATAGCTATGCGTTTTTTCACGTGAGAATTATGCTGATATATTCAAAGATATTATTTTACAGAAGTTTTGACGTTTTAAAAACCTTAATAATAGGATTTCAGCATTAAATTTAATAAATCCTGATAATCTTATACATTATGGCTTAATATTGTGTTTGTTGTATTAAATGAAGCGAATAAATAAAGTTTGTATAGCAGGAGAAATTAAAACATGGATTAAATGCGGGCATTAATAGGGCGTATGTTATATCCGGCTTTTTGCAGAAGATTTATCAAACCGTTTTTCCCTATCAGATGGCCGCCCCCAACCGCTATAAAACTGCTGCCAGCCTCCATAACTGCAGGAATTTTCTTCATCCAAATCTCATTTCGATTTTTCATCAGAACGTTTAATTCCTTATTGGTGTAGTGATTGTAATTACCAAAGGCTTTTCTTAAATTTTCAAGATCCTGGGTTTTGTAAAACTTAAAAACTTCTTTGGCATGTTGCTCCTGCTTATCCGCATGCTTAATGGTTTTCAATAAAATCTCTTTCTGGCGTTTAATAGGTAATCCAAATAAAAATCGAGCCTGCTCTGAAATTGTTTCAAGCCCAATTACTTTCTTTTTAAGTTTTTCGCCCTCTTGCTGAAAATAAATATCAATTAATTTTTCACCTGGAGCGGTTTTAACAGGGGATATAAAGCCCATAATAGTAACCAGTACTGCAGAAGGTTTTAGCGTGTTAAGCATATTAAGATGCAAACCACCCGACACTTTTATTAAATAATTATTTACAATCTGGTATTCCGACGGTGAAAGTATCTCGTCCAGTTTGTGCCCGGACATTATCATTTGTGGCATGAGCTGTGCTGCCATAAGCACTTCATTTTCCATTTTCATCTCACCAACAATTATTTTGGCTTGCTTAAATACTTTATATATGGCCGGTAAGGTATCAATGAAAGTTTGTCCTACAAAATGATAGGTTCCAAACAGATACGAAGTATCTTTCAAATTTTTACCACTTATTTCCCAAAGTAGTGAATTTGAATCCTTTGCATATTGTAAATTCTGCTGGGCAGATAACCGCAAAAAACTTAATGTGAAGACGATTAGAAAGTATATTTTTTTCATGCTTTCAGTAGGCAAAAGCTATTTTTTTAAACTTTTTCTGCAAACTATAAAAACCTGGTTAAGATAAACACATTAAAAGTAATAAACATATGCGCGATTCAAAACGTTTTTTTATCCCAGGCTATCCAGAATGTTAGTTATAGATTCCCTCTGGCAGCCTGTTCTCGCTCAAGGGCTTCGAATAGCGCTTTAAAATTTCCGGCACCAAAAGATTTGGCCCCCTTACGTTGGATGATTTCAAAAAATAGTGTAGGACGGTCCTCAACTGGCTTTGTGAATATCTGTAACAAATAACCCTCTTCATCCCGATCAACCAAAATGCCCAGATTTTTAAGAGGTTCCACATCCTCATCTATCTCCCCTACGCGTTTTTCAAGACCATCATAATAAGTTACCGGCACTTGCAGAAATTCTATGCCACGGTTTTGAAGTTCAGTTACAGTGTTTACAATATCATGGGTGGCGATAGCTATGTGCTGCACACCTTCGTCACCATAAAAATCCAGGTACTCCTCAATCTGTGATTTATTCTTGCCTTCCGCGGGCTCATTTATAGGGAATTTAACATACCCGTTACCATTACTCATTACCTTACTCATTAATGCAGAATATTCTGTTGATATCTGTTTGTCATCAAAGGTGAGGATATTACGAAAACCCATTACGTCCTCATAAAATTTTACCCACTTGTTCATTTGGTTCCAGCCTACGTTTCCCACGCAATGGTCTATATACAATAAACCTGTAGGTTGCGGGTTGTAATGACTTTCCCATTTATCGTAGCCAGGCATAAAGGGCCCATTGTAATTTTTGCGTTCAATAAATAAGTGTACGGTCTCGCCATAAGTATAGATGCCGCTGCGTTTAATTTCTCCAAAATCATCAGAAATGGTTTCAGGATGTAAGTAAGGCTTCGCACCCCGTTTGGTGGTTTGCTCAAAAGCATCATAAGCATCATCCACCCATAATGCTATAATCTTTACAGCATCACCGTGTTTTGTAATATGATCTGTGAGCTTATCACCCGGTTTCAAAGGTGTAGTAAGTACCAGTCGAATTTTATTTTGAGCAAGCACATATGATGCACGGTCTTTTACCCCGGTTTCAGGCCCGGCGTAGGCCAGGCTTTGAAAGCCAAAAGCAGTTTTATAAAAAAATGCTGACTGTTTTGCATTACCTACATAAAGCTCTATATAATCTGTTCCATTCAGGGGCAGAAAGTCTTCGGAATGATTTTGATTAGTGGATAGTGCCATGGTTATCGGTGTGTTTTTAAAGCTTAAGCGATAAGTTTAATTATTAGCCAACCTCAAAGTAAAGTCTGACAATCGTCCGACTTATTCTACATTTTCCTGCCAGCTTTTGTGATATCCTTCATCTTCAATATTTATAGCGTCCTCAGTAAGCATCAACGGACGAAAAGGATCTATCATAACAGCTAATTCTTCAGTGAATTCTTTACCAATTGATTTTTCTACAGTTCCGGGATGCGGGCCGTGAGGTATGCCACCTGGATGTAATGTGATCTGGCCTTTCTCTACGCTTTTTCGGCTCATAAAATCCCCATCAACATAATACAACACTTCGTCACTATCTACATTGCTATGATTATAAGGTGCCGGAATAGCAAGCGGGTGATAATCATATTTTCGGGGGCAAAATGAACAGATTACAAAATTGTGACCTTCAAATGTTTGATGTACAGGAGGTGGCTGATGAACACGGCCGGTTATAGGCTCAAAATTATGGATAGAAAAAGCCCATGGATAATGGAACCCATCCCAGCCAATAAAATCGAAGGGGTGGGTGCCATAAATATAAGGATACATAATACCCTGTTTTTTTATCAGAACTGAAAAATCTCCTTTCTCATCATGGGTTTTAAGATTTGAAGGACGTTTTATATCCCGCTCACAGAACGGAGAATGCTCCATTAACTGGCCATATTGATTGCGGTAACGCTTAGGAGTGCGTATAGGACTGAAGCTCTCTATAATGAAGAGCCTGTTTTCTTCTGTATCAAATTCCAACTGATGGATAGTTCCCCTGGGTATAACGAGATAATCACCATATTCAAACCGGATCTCACCAAATCCCGTTTTTAGAGTTCCGGAACCTACGTGTACGAATAGTACTTCATCAGCCTGACTGTTTTTAAAAAAATAATCAGTCATTGATTTACGTGGCGCTGCTAAAGATATATGCAGGTCTGCATTTACCAGTACCGGTTTACGGCTCTTTAGGTAATCATCTTCGGGCTTTATTTTAAAGCCTTGTAAACTGGTGTGCCGCAAATGCTTTTCACGGGCTATTTTAGGTTCAATTGAATATGGTTTGCCCAGTTCCTTAACTATTGTAGGAGGATATGTATGATACACCAGCGAATAAAGGCTTGAAAAACCTTCTGTAGAAACTAATTCTTCCGCGTAGAGATCCCCGTCAGGTTTGCGGAAAACAGTATGCCTTTTATTGGGAATAGTGCCTAATGTATGATATATTGGCATAATAACAATTACATTATCAGGAATGAATAGTTGTAATATTTTTAATAACAGCCGGGATGAATATTAGTTCGAATACCGGATGAAAATCATGAGATATCAGACTTAACGAAAATTTATAGCAACCTGGTGCAGAATTTTATACCGTAATTTATATTGAATATATTTAGTATCAAAACTATGTTAAAGTTTATTGTTGATATAAATGACGACATAAACTGCCGGAGGCAAAGCGTATTTTATTTAATTTTAGTACCTCAAATTATAATTCTATGAAGCTAGTTTCTTACAAAACCGAAGACTGCGAGCATTTGGGCATTTTTATTAAAGGGCATATTCATAATTTGAATTCATGTGATAAACTGATTCCAGATAATATGATTGAATTCTTAAGCGGAGGAGAGGAATTAATGGAAAGGGCTAAGAAAGTTAACGATGAAATAATTGCAGGTAAATGTAGGGCCAAACAAGAAGTTTTTTATGAGCTGCTTGCGCCGGTTCCTCATCCAACATCATGCCGTGATGGTTATGCGTTTCGGCAGCATGTTGCAGCTGCCAGGAAAAACCGTAAGGCAGATATGATTGCTGAATTTGATCAGTATCCTATTTTCTATTTTACCAACCACAATGCCATACAGGGCTCAGGAGATATTGAATGCATGCCTGACCATTTTGAAAAACTTGATTTTGAACTCGAAACAGCTATAGTTGTTGGGAAAAAAGGCAGGAATATTCGTGCTGCAAAGGCCGATGAATATATAGCAGGCTATATGATCATGAACGACATAAGTGCCAGAACTCTCCAGATGGAAGAGATGTTATTAAATTTAGGTCCTGCAAAAGGGAAAGATTTTTCAACAGTAATAGGTCCGTGGCTGGTTACTCCCGATGAACTGGAACCGTATAAAGTATCTGCAAAAAATGGCCATGTTGGCAATTGTTATGATTTGAAAATGAAATGCTGGGTAAATGGGGTGGAGGTCTCATCCGGCTCTATGGGTGATATGGACTGGACATTTGCCGAAATACTTGAGCGATGCGCTTATGGTGTGGATATTTTGCCGGGAGATGTTATTGGTTCAGGAACGGTGGGTACAGGATGTTTTCTTGAACTCAACGGCACCGGATTATTAAATGACGCTAATTATAAACCTCAGTGGTTGCAACCTGGTGATGTAGTGGAAATGGAGGTTACAGGTCTGGGCAGGTTAAGTAATACCTTAAGAAAGGCAGAGACGGATTTTTCTATCTTAAAACTTAAAAAAAATTAATAACGTCATTCATCTCCGGAAGGATTTCTTTCAATGGCAATAATTTAACAATATGCTTACTTTAAATCCTGTAGAGCTTTCAACCCCTGTACTCCAGAATTATCTGCAGCATATAATTGCACCCCGTCCCATTTGTTTTGCATCAACTATCGATAAAGAGGGAAATGCAAATCTCAGTCCGTTCAGTTTTTTTAATATGATGAGCACTAATCCGCCTGTCTGTGTATTTTCACCTTCCAGGCGTGTGAGGGATAATACAATAAAACACACGCTTCAAAACATCCTGGAGATCCCTGAGTGCGTAATTAATATGGTTAATTACGATATGGTTTATCAAACGTCATTAGCCAGTACAGAATATCCGAAAGGAACTAATGAGTTTATTAAAGCGGGTTTCACGGAATTAAAATCTGAATTGGTCAGGCCGTCACGTGTGGCAGAGGCACCTGTTCAACTGGAATGTACCATTAGAGATATGATCAGTTTGGGTGACTCTCCGGGTGCTGGAAACCTTGTTCTGGCCGAAGTCAAACTTATTCATATCAACGAAAATATTCTTGATGAAACAGGTATGATCGATCAGGCAAAAACAGACCTTGTTGCCAGGCTGGGAGGTGATTGGTATTGCAGGGTAACCAATGACAATCTATTTAAGGTAGCTAAGCCTTTAAGTACACTTGGAATTGGGGTTGATGCCCTGCCATCTGCCATTAGAAACTCTAATATTCTTTCAGGCAATAATCTTGGTCAGTTGGGTAATGTAGAATTACTGCCTTCTGACGAAGAAATAGAAACCCTAAAACAGCAGCCGGATATTAAATTGCTTCTGGATGCAACTATTGGTGATGCGGCTACACGGGCAACCCGACTGCATGAGATGGCCAAAGCATTTTTAGACAACGGTGAGGTGAATTATGCCTGGAGATTGCTTTTGTTGTCTTAGCTATAATCCTAAAACCTGTCTTAATTTTGAATACCCTGTTTTACTAACCGGTATTTTTGCGCCCGACTTCAGTATGGCAAGGTGTGAATCTTTCTCATACGGGTCTATACGGGTTATTTCCTGAATACGTAGGATGTATGATCTGTGTACTCTTACAAACTGATCAGCTCTGAGTGTTTGCTCAAAGAACGCCATTGTTTTATTCTTTAAATATGATGCATCTTTAGTATAGATGCTTACATAATCATCATCTGCCTTTAAATATAAAATATCCTCAACCGGAATGATCGTTATTTTGGTACCGGTTTTTACTACTACCCGATCATTTTGAGAGGTTTGTAACACATCATCAATGAGCTTTTTGGTATTTTGTTTTGTTATTGAAGAATGCTGCTGATCCATCCATTTCTTAATAGCCTTGTCAAACCGGTCTCGTGTAAATGGTTTAAGCAGGTAATCTATAGCGTGGGCTTCAAAAGCTTTCAGAGCATATTCATCAAAAGCGGTAGCAAAAATAACATCCGGTTTCTGATCCAGCAGCTCCAGCATCTCAAAACCATTTATCTTAGGCATTTGAATGTCCAGGATAATTAGATCTGGCTGATGTTGCATAATAGCTTTAACACCCTCAAATCCATCGTTACATTCTGCAACCACTTCAATGTCAACCCATGGTAAAAGGTACTCCCGTACTACAGAACGGGCCAGTGGTTCATCATCAATTAGTACTGCTCGCATCAGGTTTGCGGAATTTTCACCGTGGTAGTAAATATATGGTTATCTGCAGCAGTTTGCAATAAGTCTGTACGTGCAAATAATAAATACAGCCTGCGCTTAACTCCGCTTAAGCCGAAACCTGTACCGTGTTTTGGTCGTGTGGTTTCAGAATCGAAAGGGTTTTGTATATGGATACAAAGCTCATTGTCGATACATTCAGCAGTAACAAGAATAATAACAGCACCCGTAGTATCATAGAGCCCAAATTTAATAGCATTTTCAACAATAGGCTGCAGCAACATGGGTGGAAGCATCAGGCTCCGGCAAGTATCATTTGCTTCTACCCGGGTTTCCAGCCTATGTCCAAAACGAACTTTTTCAATATCAAGATATAATTGCAGATGATCTAATTCATCAGCAAGACTTACCGGCTGCTGGTCTTTATTAATTGTGCCACGAAGAAAGTCAGATAACTGGTGTATCATTTTCCGGGCTTCTTCAGGGCGGCTGCCTATTAAGGCAGTTATAGAATTTAAACTGTTAAACAAAAAATGAGGTTGTAATTGCTGACGAAGATTGTAAAGTTCTGCCTCTTTGGCCAGTTTCTCTGCATCCGATTTCCGTTGCTCGTTTTCCTGTTGTTCCTGTTGGGTATACCAAAGGACACTAAGTAGTGCCATCCATGCAAACACAAGAAAAGCAAAACAAAATCGAATAGGAATGGAGCCATTTAAAAAAACTGCATAGCCTGCATCATCAGAAAAAATATTTTTAAGGGCATAATTTCCTGCCCATGTAAAAATAGCGGCTAAAATAATTCCCGGAGCTGCAATGTATAAATAGCGGCTTTCTTTTGGCTGGTAGAAGCGAAAAATGTTACTGGTAAGTATACAGGCAAGTGCCAGCAATGCTGCAGAAACACCTCCATCTACGGCACTAATAGTTAAGTCATAACCAAACCAATAAACTATTCCGGCCTGCATCAGGGCCCAGATAATAGCCGTGAGCGCAAATAAAAAACGAAAACGGTTTGTCGATAATAATGACGTTGCCATATTGCGGTAATTAGCTTAACTTAAAAACTTACAATGCTAATTCCGCCAAAAATTGATGTTCCTTTAATTATTATAATTTTCTCTGATACCTCTGATGCCATTTGTTGAGGCCGTTTATCTTCGATTCCGCCAAAAATTGCAGCCATTTCAGATTGTACAATCCAATGGGGGGGCAGTATAATCTTTGTTCCTCCAAATATCTGAGTCACTTCAAATACGGCGGGCTGACTAAAATCTGCCTGCATAAGATTTATTTCGGCGCCCCCAAAAATATTCACTACCTCACCGCCCTTAAAATTTTTTGACATAACAGTTTTTTTTATACCCCCAAATACTGAAACAGAATCGACCCAGTCATCACCAAAGGCAGAGTTGGTGGATTGGCCTTCATTGATTGGAACATGCGGATCAATATCTGTTCGCTTATCCCAATCCCAATTTTTATTAACGTGCTTCTTTTTACCAAAAATGATCCAAAATCCAACGAAAATAAACAGAGCAGGAAGAAAGAAAGCTTTTATTTCGATGTCATCAAAAAACCGCTGTATTAGAAAAACGCCGCCTATCAATAATAGAATATACGAGCCTGTATTGCTGAAATTATTTTTCGACCCGGTATACAATCCTATGACAATAAGGATCATGGGCCAGCTGAATATCCATCCCGGAAAGAAGAACCCGAAGTTTTTAAGCAGCATAATGCCACCTATAGCCAATAGGATAAAGCCTGCGATCACCTTTCCCGATGTGTTTTCTGATTTCCTGAAATTCTGCATGAGTTTAATTTTAATCAAATATACAACCTGATAAAAAGAATGAAATAATTTTCAGGCAGCATATTATAACTTCTCGGTAAATAACGGAAATTAGTTGGTAAAAGCAGATTGTTCTTAACCCGTAAGAATTCATTAAAACTTATTCATTTCACCAAAGTTTATAACGCAGCATATTCAATATGTAATCACTCATCAATATTACCAGCGTTATAAACTGCCGGTTATGCACACTGAAGCGAATATGAAGGAGCCGGGATCTTAACTGGTTAAAAAGACAGTGGGCAAATGTTCGCAAGCTTAAACATGATGGTGTTCCAATAGTTGGTTTTACCTGGTATAGCCTTACAGATCAGATGGATTGGGATTCAGCCCTGAGAAATGATGATTATGTAGTAAATGAATTAGGGTTATATGATCTTGAACGTAAAATTCGCCCTGTGGGTGAGGCGTATAAAGAACTTATCAAACAATGGGGACCAGTTCTTGATAATGAGACGCTAGGCCTGCAGTTTAGAAGCCGTTAATTTACAGGTCCGGTACCATCCACAATTTCTGTTATATAAGTTTTCAGTTCAATATTAAACTGATTTTTATAAGCTAATCCCGTTTCGTTTATAAAAGAATCCAGGTCTTTTTGTTTAACCAGGTTAATCGTACATCCTCCAAAACCGCCACCCATCATTCGGGCACCTATAACTGCCGGGTTTTTCTTTGCTTCATCGATCAGAAAATCAAGTTCTGCGCAGCTTACCTCGTAATCATGCTGCAGGCCATGATGAGTTTCAAACATTTTCTGTCCGAACGCCTCCAAATTGCCTTGTTGCAGATCATTACATGCTTCTTGTACCCGCCTGATTTCATTCACAACATAGCAACAGCGTTTAAATACTGATGCGGAAAAATCTTCTTTATGGCTTTTCAGAAGACTAATATTCACGTCGCGTAAACTTTTTATACTATTATCAAATTTTTGTAATATGCGAACCCCTTCTTCACATTCTTTCCTGCGGGTATTATATTCGGATGAAGCCAGCGAATGCTTTACCCCGGTATCACATAATAGTACCTGATAATCCCTCACATCGAAGTTATAATATTCATATTCCAATGACCGGCAATCAAGGCGAACCACATGGTTCCGTTTGCCAAAAAGATTTGCAAACTGATCCATAATGCCACACATAACATGCGCATATTCATGTTCTGCTTTCTGTGCCATTTTCGCAAGCATTAACTTGCTTAATCCATGGGTGAAGATTTCATTTAAGCCGTAAGCTAAACCACATTCTACAGCTGCTGAAGAAGAAACTCCGGCACCTATTGGGATATTTCCACCATAAACTATATCAAAAGGTGTTAACGACAGCGATGCCTTCTGAAATTGCGAAACAACTCCGAGGAGATAATTTAACCAATCTTTTTCGCATGGTTCCACTTCTAAAAGTGAAAATTCAGCATATTCGTCGAGGTCATACGAATAGATACGGCATTTATCTAGTTTATTAGGTGCTATTGCGAAGTACAGTGCTTTATCAATAGCTGCGGGTAAAACAAATCCATCATTATAATCTGTATGCTCTCCAATTAGGTTTACTCTCCCCGGTGATCTGAAAACTGAAGGTTCTGACTGGAATTTTTCCTTAAACGTTTGAATAATATTATCTAACATCTGCTGATGGTTTTTGCAAATATATAACCCTGGAAATAATCTCGTGAAAATATTTACTTGTGTTTCTATAACGTTATTAACCAGTGGCAGCTATTAGATTAATATTCACCAAGACTTAAAATTTTCGGCATAAAAAAAACCGGCTAAAAGCCGGCTTCTGAATAACCCAAGTTCTAAAAATATTTTTTTAAAGGTTGCTTATAGTGTAAGTAATCACCATACCGTAATCCTGTGCCGGAGCATAAGAATAACCCGGGTTTACTTTATAATCAATTCCTATAGTAGAAGTACCTCTTGCGTTTTTTGCTGCTGAAGTTCCGCTTAA